>JAIPJY010000023.1 GCA_021733925.1 Prosthecobacter sp.
GGGGGCCTAATTTTAACCACAGAGGCACGATGGACACAGAGGTTTGCAATCAAGACCGGCTTCAGATCTCTGCGCTCATCGTGCCTCTGTGGTGGATTCATTGCTGAGATACAGACCTGTTTTCAATTGATCGTGGTATGAGCGCGGCGCAGACGTGAAGCGGTGCTCTTTGCAGACACTGCTGGTGGGCTTGGGGTGTGGCGGGTTGTTGGGTTTGCTTTCCGATGAGGTGCCGCGATACCCATGGAAGCGCTCGCTAAAGCTCGGCATCCCAGGGCTGTATTACGCAGCCCTTTCAGGGCTGGTGCCGACGCAGAGTGCGGTAACGAAAGAGAGAGGTGTCCTCTTCGGAAAACGCAGAATGCTGGCATCATGGAACAAACGACAGCCCGCCTTAACCGAGTGCCATTCAAGCCAGGCATTTAGTACGGGAGCAGCAGAAGCCAGAGCCGCAATCTCTTCGTCAGGCAGAGGTCCGTACTCCGTGTTAATCTGCCGCTGCAGACACCGCCTTCATGGCCGTGGCCTGCATCTCTCTTTCCATCTGGGATTCCAGGCGGGCAAACTCCTTGGAGCGCTCCTCACCCAGCAGGAGGCTTAGCTGCGCGCTGGAAAACTCCTTTTCAAAATCCAGGCTCTCGTTGAAAGCCGCGCCGCCGGCATAGCCGGTTTCATTCAGCATCCGCAGCGCTTCATACTTCTGGGCCTCGCGCTCGCGCACGATTTTGAGGGTTTCATCGGCCCTGCTGGATTCCAGGTTCCAGGATTCAAACAAGGCGCCGTAGCGCGGCGCCCGGTCCTTCATCAGCTGGTCGATCAGCTGTCCCTGGCGTTCTGGAGTCATTCTTTTGGCCATCCGCGCCATGCTTTCCTCCAGCTTTTGATTACGCTCCTCTAGGCGGCGCAGCATCTCCGCCTCCTGATCCTTCGTCTGCACAGCAGCCGCAGGTTTTTTCGGAATGCCGGGGTTTATCTTCGGCGCTGCGGTGGGGGAGGTCGGAGGCGTGGAAAAGTAAAAGACTGCGATTCCCAGCAAGGGAGCCAAGGTGAAGAGGCAGAACAGTCGTTTCATCCAATTGATTTTGAGCCGGCGGAGATTTTCAGCCACGTGCGCAGATTTATCCAGACAGAGGATCATCTACCCGATCCATCGGCTGAAATATGAAGTGTTGCAGCGGCTCTCAGGCTGGAAATGGCCGGAGACCTTTGCGGAACTCGCGGCTTGAGGATGGCTCATCTGGCAAATTCCAGATCGGGTCAAGATAATGAGAACAGCACTGTGACAACGGCTGCGCTCATTTGACGCATAGTGGCTTATTGGTTTCTGAACTCTCCAATGTTCAAGCAGCGCCATGGAGCCTCGGCAGCCTGCGCTTGCACACTTGCGGCTACGGAGACTCGGCTTCTTCGGAGCGTTCGACGAAGCGCATGGCGTGGTCGATGAAGCGGAGGAGGACGTCGTCGGTGGGGCCGTTGCGGTTTTTGGCGAGGATGAGCATGGCTTCGCCTTTTTTCTTTTCTTCGGCTTCTTCGTCTTCGACTTCCATCTTGGCTCCGGCGTAGTCGGAGCGGGTAAGGAGGCCGACCATGTCGGCGTCCTGTTCGATGGAGCCGGATTCGCGCAAGTCGGAGAGGACGGGGCGCTGGCCTTTGCGGGATTCGACGGCGCGGTTGAGCTGGGCGAGGACGATGATGGGGACGTTGAGCTCTTTGGCGAGGCCTTTGATGCCGGCGGAGATTTCGGCGATTTCGATCTGGCGGTTGTCCTTGGCGCGGCGGCTCTGGGAGGTGACGAGCTGAAGATAATCGATCATGATCATCTGGATGCCGTGCTGCTTTTTAAGGCGGCGTGACTTGGCGCGCATCTCCATGATGTCGAGGCCGGGTGTTTCATCGATGAAGATCTGGGCCTTCTGCAGATCTCGCGTGGCTTTGGCGAGGGCGTCTTGCTGAGCGCGGGAGAGGAGGCCGCGGGAGAGGTCCTGCATGCTGAGGCGTGCGCGGGAGACGAGGAGACGACGAACGAGCATGGTGGCGCTCATTTCCAAGCTGAAGACGACGCAGGGGGTGTTGCAGTCCACGGCGATGTGTTCGACGATGTTCATCGCGAGGGAGGTTTTACCCATCGAGGGACGGGCGGCGATGACGAACATTTCACCGCCTTGCAGGCCGGAGCTCATCTCATCGAGCTTGGTGTAGCCGGTGGAGAGACCGCGCAGCTGGCCGGGATGCTCGAGCATGTACTGGATGCTGTCGATGGCATCCATGACATGGGTGGCGAGGGTCTTGATGCCTTCCTTGGAGCCGGTGGATTCACGCACGGCGAGGACGCGTTGTTCCGCGTGGTCGATGAGGGTGTCGATGTTCTCATCCATCTGCTCTTTGCCATGCTCATAGGCGTGATGGATGTTGAGCGAACTGGCATGGATGAGCTCCCGCAGGATGTGCTTATCCAGAACGATCTTCTTATAATAGGGGAAGTGGGAGGGGATCGGAACGAAGGCGAAGAGTTCCGAGATGGCGGCGGCACCGCCGACTTTGTCGAGCATGTTCTGCTCACGCAGGGCGTGGGTGACAGTGACGGGATCGATGGGGAGGTTTTTGTCGTAAAACTCCAGCAGCTTTTCGTAGATGGTGCGATTGGCGTCGTGATAAAAGGCCAGGGCAGGGAGATTGACGCGGCATTCGCTGAGACGTTCGAGGGGATCTTGAAGCAGGCAGGAGAGGACGCCTTTTTCGGCCTCGTCGCTGAAGGGAAGGGCGCGATTGAAGGAGGCGAGCAGTTCTTCTGCGGTGGGGATTTCGTTCCGCTTCTTGAAATTCTCCCGCTTTTTTGCAGGCTCGGCGCCACCGTTTGGCGGTGTGTCTGCTGTCGTGATGGGAGTGGAATTTTCGGCCATGGAGGACGATCAGGATGGAGGGCTGAGGATTTGCGTCAATGACGCGCTCAATCTGGATGTGGTCGGATTCTGCGTCTTTTTGGGTGGTTTCTGAGGTTTTGAAAAAATCGCGTCAACGGCACCCTCTCAGAATTTTGTGTGTGAGTTTTTGTGATGACCGAAAATATACTTTCATCAAAAGCTTGATGTGTCTGGGGACGTGTCGAAAACTGAACATCTCCGGAACGACCGGGTCAAACGCCCCTCTTAATACCAACCCATATGTTACTTACAGCCCTCAAACTTAAACTCGCGGCACTTGTCGCGGTCGCTGGCATCGATACTGCCGAAATGCCAGGAGCCTCCAAAGAGTTCACTGACATTCTCACAGCCCTCAAGACTGATCAGGACAAGGTCAAGGAAGCCCCAGGAACCGGGAGTCCCGATGTGAACAAGGCTTTCAATGATGCCGTCGCGAAAGTGCGCGAACTGGCCCAGAAGGACGACAAGGACGCCATTTACGCACTTGCCCATTGGGGAGTGCTCAGCGGAGCGAACATCAATGAAGTCGCCGCCCTGTTCCGCAAGGCCGCCGACAAAGGCCAGATCCTCGCCAAATCCGAGCTCGCCCAGGTGCTGATGCAGGCTGGTGCGCAAAACCCGGATGCAGTGAAGGAAGCCATCAAGCTGATCAAGGAAGCTGAAGCCGCCGACAACAAAGTTTCCCGTCGCATGCTGGCCCAGCTGCACCTGCAAGGTGTGACCGAAGGCCAGAATGGCGCTGTGGTGGTGGAGAAGAGCCCGATGAAAGCCAAGGAGCTTCTGGAAAAAGGCGAGAAGGCAAAGGACGGCGAGGCCACCCTTGGTCTGGCGCAGATTTACTCCGCCGGAGTGGAAGGCATCCCCCAGGATCAGAAGAAGGCACTCGAATACCTTATCGAAGCCGGCCAGCAGGGCAGCGCAGTTGCCCTGAGCACCTATGGAGCCCGCCTTCTGAATGGTGATCCTGAAACCCCGGAGAGCCCGAAGCTGGTGAAGAAGGATGTGACTGCCGCATTGAAGATGTTCAATGAAGCTGCCGAAAAAGGTCTTGCTGCTGCCAACCGCATTCTTGGCCAGATCTATGAAAACGGAGTCGGCCCAGATGGCGCTGACGTGAAGCAGGACGTGACCAAGGCTTTCGAGTACTACACCAAGGCCGCCAATGGCAATGACCCCCAGGCTCTTTTCCGCCTCGGCAATGCCTTCGAAACCGGCATCATCAAGGACCCTAAAGGCAAGCGTGACGACAAGGACAACATCCTGATCCAGCCAAATCCAAAGAGCGCCCTCGACCTCTATCGTCTTGCCGCGCAGAACAACCTTGCCGAAGCTTTCTACAACGTCGGCGTGTATTATGAAACCGGCACGGTGGTGGACAAAGATCCTGCCAAGGCATTCACCTTCCTGATGAAGGCTTCCACGGCTGGCATTGCCCAGGCCATGAACCGCCTTGCTGGCCTTTATGCCAACGGGACCGGAGTCGCTCAGGACGTGGTGGCAGCCGCAGGCTGGTATCAGCGTGCAGCAGACATGAATTTTGCCCCTGCGCAGATTGCGCTTGGTATTCTTTATGAACAGGGTGCAGGCGTGCGTCAGAGCCGCATGGTGGCCGCAGGTCTCTATGCCGAAGCAGCACAGCAGGGCGTGGCCCTGGCCATGCTTCGCCTCGCCAACCTCTATGCCGTGGGTGTGGTTCCCGGCACTCCAGAACTTCCCCGTGCCTGGGCTTACGCCATGCAGGCTGATGAAGTCGCCAAGAAGAGCGGCAACAAGGCTGACATGGATGTCACCACCAATGTGATCAAGCAGCTCGAAGGCAAGATGAAGCCCGAAGAAATCACCGAAGCGAAAAAGATCTTTGAGAAGCTGCCGAAGCCTTCTGCCGCAGCAGCTCCGGCCGCAGCGACGGTGCAGGACCCCATCCCTGCCAAGAAGAAGAAATAAATAGCACTTGTCAAAATAGAGCTCTTTGCTAGTCTCCGGCTCCCCAAATTTTGGGGAGCCGGTTTTTTTTATTTCCGGGGCATTAGCTCAGTTGGTAGAGCGCCTGCATGGCATGCAGGAGGTCAGCGGTTCGAACCCGCTATGCTCCACCAAACCCCGTGCGCAATCTTTGGTGGTGTTATTTGGCTATTTTCGGGCAAATCTGAAGAATGAGGCCGGCTGAAACACCTGCAATCAAAACAGAGGATTGACGACCTTCTCAATCAGCTCGTAACTCCCGTGTTCCACTTCAGACGGTACTGACCCTAGAAGTTTGGTGTGGTCAAGCCGGTCCGATTTGCCTATTCAGCCAGAAAATGAAACAAGCCACGAAAGTGAAGGAACTCAGATTGCAGTTAGACACCCGGATTTTTCCGCTCAATATCCTTGCCGTTTCATCGGGGTTTGTTAACAAATCGACCCACAGCAGGCATTTTATATGAAGTTCACCATCAGCAAAGAATCCTTCCTGGACGCCATCAACCAGGTTCAGCATGTGGTCAGTTCGCGTACCACGCTCGCCATTCTCTCCAATGTGCTGCTCAAGGCGAAGGATGGAAGGCTAGAACTCACCACCACCGATCTTGATGTCGGCGTGACCTGCTCGGTTCCTGCCGAGGTGGATGAGCCCGGTGCCACCACGCTCCCGGCGCGTCGTCTTGCCACCATCGTTCGGGAGCTGCCTTCGGAGGAAATCGAAGTCAAGGTCGACGAGAAAAACGTCGCCTCCATCCGCAGCGGTCCCAGTTATTTCAAAGTGCTGGGACTTACCAGTGAGGAGTTTCCGGCGCTGCCTCGTTTTGATGACGCGCGCGAATTCCGCATCGAGCAGCAGGTGCTGCGCGACTGCCTGCGCAAGACGAGCTACGCGATTTCCACGGACGAAACGCGCTACGTGCTCAATGGCATCCTTTTCGCCTTCAAGGACAACGCCCTGACCATGGTGGCCACCGATGGACGCCGCCTGGCCATGGTGGAGCAGGAACTGGAGTTTCCCCAAAGCCAGGAGATCGACATCATTGTGCCTACCAAGGCGGTGAACGAGCTTTCACGGTTGCTGGGTGATTCTGGCGAGGTCGCCATTCGCGTGACGGGTTCACAGGTTGGCTTTGATCTGGGCGAGAGCCTGCTGGTCAGCAAACTCATCGACGGGAACTACCCGAACTACCGACAGGTCATTCCTGGTGAATCGAAAGAACGCATTCCGCTGGAGCGGGAAGCCTTTCTCCGGGCGATCTCCCGTGTGTCCCTGCTGGTCACCGAGAAATCGAACTCGATCAAATTCATCTTCACGCCGGGCAGCGTGGAAATCGTGGCCACATCTCCGGATGTCGGGGAAGCGCGTGAAACGGTGGCCATCAATTACAAGGGTGCGTCCATCACGATCGCGTTCAATCCTGAATTTGCGATGGCACCGCTGCGCAATCTGAGCGCCGATGAAGTGCATCTGCACCTCATTGATGAAATCAGCCCCGGGGTGCTGCGCAGCGGCACGAATTTCCTGTATGTGCTGATGCCCATGCGCGTGAACGCCTGATCCAGTCCTTCTTTTAATCAAACACGCCATGAAACGACTCCTGCAGGTATTTTTGCTGATCGTGACCGCCACTAGCTTCACAGCATGCTTTGGCCCGTATCCGCCGCCGCCTTCTCGTGGCCCACGCGGACGTGGGCGTTCGTTGGATGTCCCCCCACGCTATGGAGTGCCTCAGGAGCAGACGCAGTATTTTGACGGGGTCAATCTGGCCAACCCTAATGCAAATGCTGCGGCGGTTCAGCCCCCCGATCCCAACGCTCCGCTGACGGGTGATAATGTCACAGCGCCAACGACTTCTGACAATACGACGGCACCGCCACCTGTGTCTCTGACTCCTCCCGGCAGCACACCGCCGCCTGTGGCCCCGGCACCTGCCGAGATCCCCTACGCTACTCGCATCACCGGCAAGCCGGGCTTTGTGAAAAGCCCGTTTGATCCGAATGGCCAGGCCATTGATGTGCGTGACTTCCAGTCCGGCCAAAAGGCGCGCTGCCCCTACACGGGCAAAATTTTCCGCGTGCCCTGAGCTGCTGTCGGATCGAGCCTAGTGTGAGTCTGCCTGGGGTTTCCTGAGCCGAATTTGCGTCTATTCGGATTTGTCCGTTTCTATTCCATTCGTGTCCGTCGAACGTTCCATAGCCATCTTCAGTCCCGGCCTGCTTGGCGGATCACTGGCCAAAACGATCCAGCAGCGCATGCCAGGCCTGGAGGTGCGTGTCTGGGCCCGACGTGATGAGGCGGTGGATGAGGTCCGGCAAGTGCTTCCCGGGGTCATCGCGAGCAAGGACATTCAGGAGGTCATTCGGGGCGCTTCTCTTGCCGTATTGTGCATGCCGATCCAGCATATGCCGGGCATTGCGCGGCAGATGGCAGCCTGCGAATTGTCGGATGACTTGATCGTCACGGACGTCGGCAGCGTGAAAGGCGGAGTGGTGGGGGAACTGGAGGCTATTTTCATGCCGACCCAGGCGGCCTTTCTGGGCAGCCATCCCATGGCGGGCTCCCAGCGCACGGGCCTGGCGAACGCACGGGGGGATTTGTTTCATCAGGCTGCGTGTATTTTGACGCCGACAGCGCATACCAAGCCTGAGAATCTGAGCCGATTGCGCATTTTTTGGGTCAAACTCGGCTGCCGGATCCAGGAGATGACGCCGCAGAAGCATGATCACTGTGTGGCGCGCATCTCGCACCTGCCGCATACCATGGCGGTGCTGACGACTCTGGCCGCCCTCAGCAAGGACACCGGGGTGCTGGACAGCTCCGCGGGGGGCTTCCGTGACACCACCCGTGTCGCCGGGGGGGATCCCGACATGTGGGCGGGGATTCTCATGCAAAACCGCACGGAGGTCATGGCCGCCCTGCAAGATGCCTCTTCTGTGATGCGAGAGCTTCTTGAAATGCTCCAGAGCATGGACGAAGAAGCCCTCCGCCGTTTTCTCGCCCAGGCCAAAGCCCTGCGCGACCTCCTTCCGGCGGTCTGAAGATCATGGCCAGCCTCAAGTCGAAGAAACTCAAAAGCATTCCCGCCGAAATCACTGTCCCCGGTGACAAAAGCATTTCCCACCGTTCCGCGATGTTTGCCGGACTCGCGAAGGGCACGACCATCATTGATGGCTTTCTGCCCAGCGAGGACTGTCTTTGCACCGTGCATGCCATGCAGGCCCTCGGAGCCACCATGGAGCCCCTGGAGGAAGTGGAAGGCGTGGGTCTCGTCAAACTGGCCATCACCGGCAACGGCATGAAGTTGAAGGCGCCGGACAAGCCCGTCGATTGTGGCAACTCCGGCACTACTATTCGCCTGCTTTCCGGGATCCTTGCGGGGCAGGATTTCACAACGGAGCTTTTTGGCGATGCCTCGCTTTCGAAGCGGCCGATGAAACGTGTCGCTGATCCGCTTGGCCAGATGGGAGCAATGATCAGCGGGCAGGGGGAGAAAATCTGTGCTCCGCTCACGATCAGTGGCGCTCCATTGAAATCCATTTACTACAAGCTGCCTGTGGCCAGTGCGCAGGTGAAAAGCGCCATCCTGCTGGCGGGGCTCTATGCCACGGGCAAGACGACGGTGGTGGAGCCGGTGGCCACTCGCAACCACACGGAGCGTCTGTTCACGCACTTCGGGATCAAATGGCTGCGAGAGGACAACTGTGTCAGTGTCTATGGTGGTCAGGAACCACGGGCCAACGACATCGTGGTGCCCGGAGACATTTCCAGCGCTGCCTTCTGGATGGTGGCCGCCGCAGCCTCGCCTGGAGCGCAGATCACCATCAAAAATGTCGGCCTCAATCCAACACGCACGGGGATCATCACCGTGCTGCTGCGCATGGGGGCCCTGGTCACCCATTCCGAAACGCACTCCGAAGGTGAACCTCGTGGCAATATCACTGTCCGCGGTGGCGATTTGAACGCTACGGTGATCGGTGGGGCTGAGATTCCCAATGTCATCGACGAACTGCCCATTCTGGCGGTTGCCGCTGCGCTGGCCCGTGGAAAGACACTGATCCGTGACGCCTCCGAACTGCGGGTGAAGGAAACAGACCGCATCGCGGCCGTCGCTTCCAATTTGCGCCTGATGGGTGTCACCGTCACCGAGCATCCGGATGGCATGGAAATCGAAGGCGGAGCCAAACTGCAGGGGGCCACGCTGCCATGCTATGGGGACCACCGCATCGCGATGGCTTTCCTTGTTGCAGGCATGTTTGCCGAAGGTGTCACCACGATTGAGGGCAGTGAGTGCATCTCTACCTCCTACCCGGGCTTTGAACGTCATTTGGACCTCTTCCTTCTCGGCGACACTGGTGCACGCCCGATTCCTGTCATGTCCACCGTCCCTCAGCCGCTCGTGGACAAAATGAATCGTGCCAAACCATGAGCGTGGCGCATTCTGTGATCACGATTGATGGTCCTGCCGCTTCCGGCAAAAGCAGCATCGCGCGTCTTGTCGCGCAGCGCCTGGGTCGCACGTACGTCAACACGGGCAACATGTACCGGGCCATGACCTGGGCGGTGCTGCAGGCCGGGGTGGACCCGAGAGATGCTGATGCCGTTCGTGCTGCTGCGGCTGGCATTGTCATCGAATCACCCGTTGTTGAGGGGAAAACTCAGGTCTGTATTTCCGGGCGGACGGCCACGGATGCCGAACTCAACAGTGATCCCGTCAATCGTGCGGTGTCATTCATCGCCAGCGTCGATGAAGTGCGCGACCGCCTTGTGGCCTATCAGCGTGAACTCGCCACCCATGGTCCGCTGGTCATGGAGGGGCGCGACATTGGCTCGGTGGTTTTTCCCGACAGCCCGCATAAAATCTACATTGATGCTAGTGAGGAGGTTCGGGCCAGCCGGCGTGGTGCCCAGGGGCTTACCGATCAGATTGCCGAACGGGATCGCATTGACAAACAGCGCAAACACAGCCCGCTTGTGATTCCTGCTGGTGCCATCGTCATCGATAATTCCCACATCACCCTCGACCAGGCCGTTGATCAGGTGATCGCGGCTCTCCAGCTGTCTTAACTGCGAACGGAAAATGAACTTCTCCTACTGGTTCGGTCATCGCGTCTTTCGCGAACTCGCCCTTGGATTGTTTGATTACCGCGTGATCGGTGTGGAAAAGCTCCAGTTCTCCGGTCCTGCGATCATCGCCTGCAACCACGTCAGCTTTCTCGATCCTCCGCTGGTGGGGATTGCCTTTGATGAAATGGTCTATTCCTTTGCGCGCAAGACGCTCTTCGATCATCCGCTTGCTGCTAAGATTTTACGCAGCTGGCAGGTGCTGCCCGTGGATCGTGACAAACCCGATGCGGCTTCACTCAAGGCCATCATTCGTTTGCTGCGTGATGGCAACAAGGTGATCATGTTTCCTGAAGGCACGCGCAGCTACGACGGGGTGCCGCAAACGGCGGAAGCCGGTGTGGGGCTCTTCATTGCCAAAAGCAAGGCTCCGGTGCTGCCGGTTCGTCTCTTTGGCACCCATGAGGCTTATCCGCGAGGTGCCAAGTCGCTGCGTCCTGCCAAGATTTCACTCGTTGTTGGCGACCTCTGGCAGCCTGATTTGAAAAGTTATGCTGAATCTGGCAAAGAGCTGTATCAGAAACTGGCGGATGAAGTGATGCACCGCATCACAGAGCTGACAGTGTGATTGGAACTGCGCAGGTTTGAACCGCCACGCGAGTTTTGGAATGTTAGAAGGCTGATTGAGACCGCCTACTTCTCCCTGCACTTCACGTCTCGCAGTTGCAGGTCCAGTGCCGCGCCGGACATCTGGATTTCCACCAGTGATAGGGCCAAAGATGTCAGCATCAGGATCAGGCTCACGCCGAAGGTGATCTGTCCATCTGTCTGCCTGCCAAAGAACAGGAGCGTGGTGCTTGCCACGCAAAACATCAGGCTCAGCACGCCTGCCGTCTGCATGTGCTTGATGATTTGAATGCGTTTTCGCAGGCTTTGAATCTGCGCCAGCAGCATTGGCTCCTGCGTGGTCTGCCAGTTGGCATGCAGGCCGCGCACCACGGCGGCAAGGCCGAGGAAGCGATTGGTGTAGGCCAGCATCAGCAGGGATATGGCCGGGAAGAGGAGGGACGGGGTGGAGAGGGGGAGATCTGGCAATGTCATGGAGATTGATCGTCGAAGGGAGGTGGCTCGGCAAGGCGGAGCCCGTGTAGTCAAGATCAAGGCTGCATGCAGGAGGTATGCGAGAGCCATGCGTACTCGTCGTGAACGCTGGGCGTTTGAAGGTTTCTCGCATACCTCCGGCATGCGGCCCTGAGCATGGGAATGGCGTCTGGGCGGTCCGGTGGTTCCCGCTGCACCGCTTCGCGGTTTCGCTCCACCACCGGCTAATCTCTCTGCTCCCTCCGGGAGCCCGTTCATCCCGGAGATCACCGTATAATGCGAGTCTCAGCTGTCGTCTTTCCGACAGAAGTTTCGAGCCATTGAGATCAGCCGTTCAGGCAAAGTTTTTTCTCCCAGCAAAATTAAACAAAAACACAGACTCATTACGGAAGCCATTCCGTTCGGCTTGGGATCAAGACAGCAGCAAAGAAACACAATGCCTGCAGCCGTTGCGAGGCCGAGCTTGATCCACTCACGTATGTTTTTGCATGCCGCTTTGTGGGCGACAGTTGTAGAGCTTGCACGATGCGGAGCATTCATGCCTGATGTAATGGGAACCACTTAGTAGCATTGCAACAGGATAATTTTACTTTTTTAAATCACCCGGTCGTTTCCGCCGTCCACGGGGATTTGAGCGCCGGTGACTTTGGCGAAGAGTGGGCTGGCCATGGCGCTGACCATGTTGCCGATGTCCTTGGATTTGATCTCCACCTTCATGAGGTTCTTGGTCTTGTACTCCTCGATGGTCATGCCGTAGCGGGTGGCGCTCTTTTGCAGGGCTTCGGGGGTCCAGAGCTTGGTGTCGAAGACGGCGTCGGGGTGGACGATGTTGACGCGGATTTTGTTGGGGGCGAGTTCGAGGGCGGCGACGCGGCAGAGCTGGGTGAGGGCGGCCTTGGAGCAGGAGTAAGCCGATGCGCCAGGGCCGGGGGCCTTGAAGTTGCGGCTGCCAACGAAGATGATGCTGGCATCGATGCCCTGCTTCACGAAGGGGATGACTTTGTTCATCAGCTTCTGATGGCTGGTGAGGTTGATCATGATGGTGCGGTCCCAGTCGCCCTGTGCCATGGCGTCGAGGTGGTCGTTCTTGGGGAAGATGCCTGCGTTGCTGACGACGATGTCGATGCCGCCGAACTCACGCACGGTGAAATCGATGGCGTCCTGCACGGGTTTGTCTTCGGTGAGGTTCACCACAATGCCGATGCCGCCGATCTTCTTCATGATGTCGGGGATGTCCTTGTCGATGTCGAGGCCGACAACCTGAGCGCCCTGCTCGGCGAGGGATTCAGCGATGGCGAAGCCGATGCCGGCGGCGCAGCCGGTGACGAGGGCGACTTTGCCCTGATGCACCTTGCGTGCGGGGCCTTTGCGGAGCTTGGCCTGCTCGAGGTCCCAGTATTCGATTTCGAAGATGTCTTTTTCCGGCAGAGGCTCCCAGCCGCCGACGGATTCGCCGAGTTGAACGGTGGCGGCGGTCGATTCAGAGATGTCGGCGACGATCTTGGCGTCCTTGAGGGTGTCGCCAAAGCACACGACGCCCTGGTTTGGCCAGATCGCAAAGCGTGGGGCGGGATCGAGCATGGTCTGGCCGCTGGCGTGGCGCTGGAAGTAAGCGGCGTAGTCGTCTGCGTACTGCTGAACGCTGGCGTCGAGGTCCTCGCCGATGAAGGCGGGGGCGCGCTTGGTGCGGATGCTGTGATCGGGGGTGAGGGGACCGCGAGTGCCGAAGGTGGCGACGTTGGCAAGATTTGCGTAACCGACGGCTTCGGGGGAGGCATTGAGACGGGCGATTTGCGGGAAGCCACGGCGTTTGGAGACGGCCTGGCGCAGTTTTGCGAGGGCCATGAGGTCCGGTGTCTCGCTTGCCGGACTCTGACCTGCAACCGGGACGGTTGCGCTACGCTTGGCGAGGTAGTCCTCGGCCATGGTGACCATCTCGATGTGGAGCTCGTAGCTTTTGCGGGCGTCGTCGTCGAAGGTGAAGAGGCCGTGCTTGAGCAGGACCATGCCCTGAATGCCATCTTTGCGGAGATCGCGGCCTGCGATGAGGTCGGCGATGGTCTTGGCGAGAATGAAGCCGGGCATCACGTAGGGGACGATGATGACGCGGTTGCCGTAGATCTCCTTCACGCGGGCTTCGCCGTCGGCGTTGCAGGTGAGGGCGGAAATGGCGTTGGCGTGGCTGTGATCGACGAATTTGAAGGGCAGGATGGCGTGCAGGATCGCCTCAATGCTGGCGGCCGGCGCATTGGGGTTGGTCATGGCGGCACGCTGCTGGAGGACCATGTCCTCATCACTCATCGTGGCGAGTTTGGACATCTTGATCAGAGCCTCCATGCGGACGGGGGAGAATCCGGCGGGCTCGATGGTGGCCAGATCCCAGCCGCTGCCTTTGACGTAGCAGAGGTCGACGGAGTCGCCGAAAAAGTCCTGTTCAGTGACCTTTACCGAGGTGTTGCCGCCGCCGTGGAGGACGAGGGAGGGATTGCGGCCGAGCAGACGGGAGGTGTAAACGCGTTGTCCGAGCAGATCGGTGCCGAAAGTGGCGGCTTCTTGGTCGTTCCAGAGGGATTGCATGTTGGGAAATGGGGAACGCCAGACTTCCGATGGATGCGACCCTGTGCAAGGGGATTTTCCCTCTCAAACGGGGGCGAGCTCACGGCTTCTCATCTCACCCAGCGTCCATTCATATTCCCGCACGAGCTGATCCACCACGTCTCCGCTGCGCATCTCCTGCGGCAGGACTTCCCAAGTGTAGGTCTCCATCTCGATGTGCTGGCATTTTGTGGGATTTTTGGCCAGCCAGTCCATCGCGCCGATCAGGTGATCGCTGGTGCTGTCAAAGCCGCCGCCGGGCTGGGCATGGATGGGGATGTGGAAGTGGATGCGCCATTCTTCGCCGAGACTGGAGGGATTGGCCTGGGCGAACTGCAGGGCATCGGGCAGGTCCTTGAAGCGGCGGAGGGGCTCGTCCTTGCCGTAGCTGGCGATGACCTGATGGAAATACACGGGTTCGTCGAAGGCGGGGAGTTTCGCGATATTTTCCGGCGTCGGAATGAGTTTGAGGGCGGAGCTGAAGTGCAGTTTGCTGAGGCGGATGCCGGCGCCGGTGATGCGTGTCAGTGCTTTTCCGGCGTCTTCGAATTCGATGGCGAGGTGGCAGGTGTCGTAATTGAGGCCGACGAATTTGAAAAAGTCCAGGTCACGCGGGTTGCGATCGAGGTAGAGGCCGAAAAACTTGAGGGTTTCGCCACTGGTTTCAAACAGGCCAAGGGGTTCGGGTTCCAGGCCGAGGTGCAGGTCGTGTCCGCTTTTCGTGGCGACTTTTTCGATGTGCTCACGGCAGAGGCGCAGATTGGTGAAAATGGCCTGCAGTTCATCCGCGCCGACGCCGAAGGTTTTGTGGGAGCCGGGCAGGGTGCTCACGCTGCCGCTGACGCCGGGTGGAAGCAACTGAGCGAGGATGTCGAAGAGGAGGTTGGTGTAGGTCAGGCGCTCCGTGGTGCTCCAGTCCGGCTTGAAGACCTGTTCTTTGACGCGGGTGCCGTGGAAGGAGCCGTAGGGGAAGCCGTTGATGGTGAAGACGTAGCAGTTGTTGGCGTCGAGCCAGGCCTTGAATTCAGCGATTTTCCCCGGGGCGCTGAGTTCGACTGCTGCCTGCTGGCTGAGACGGAGGCCGATGCCGTAGGGCCTGCCGCCGCTGACGCGATCCTTGACGCGCAGGGTGTAGTTTTTGAGGCCGTTCCAGGTTTCCTCCCAGGTTTCGCCGCGATGGATGTTGGTGCAGTAGCCGAGATGGATGCCGTGGTTGAGGAGCATGCTGCTAGGTGCTGAGCGCTGAGCCTGCCGTCAAATGAATCATCGGGGTAGTTGAAAAATAATGCCAGGCATTTAGTTGAAATCGCGGCGCGTTGTGCTTTGGGTTTGCTATGATGAAACTCGATCAAAACACTGATTTACAGGATGTGCCGCTGGAAGAACAGCTTGTGGGAGTGAATGCGAAAACGGGGCTTTATCCTGGCGCGCGGTCGTGGTCGGGGGGGAGGCACCGGATTTTGGGGAGGGGGGCGCTGGAGTCTTACTGCTATCACGTGATGTCGCGGACTTGTGGTGGGGAGGTCTTTCTGGACGAGGTGGAGAAGGAGGCGCTGAGGCGCGTGATCTGGAGGATGGCGGAGTTTTCGGGGATCAAGGTGGTGACTTACTGCGTGATGGGGAATCACTTCCATTTGCTGGCGGAGGTGCCGCATCGGGAGACGTGGTTGCAGCGCTTTGCGGGGGCGACGGGAGAGGTGAAGCTGCTGGAGCACTTGGGGGTGCTTTACAGCAAGGCGTATGTGGGTCTGCTGCGCGATGAACTGTGCGATCTGCGGACGCGTGGCATGGCTGTGCTGGCGGAGCAAAAGCTGGCGATGATCAAGAAGCGTTTCTGCGACCTGTCTGTGTTTATGAAGGAATTGAAGGAGCGTTTCAGCCGCTGGCTAAATAAACGGCGCGGACGCCGGGGCACGCTGTGGATGGATCGCTTCAAAAGCGTGCTGGTGGAGGGCAAGGGGGAGGCTTTGCGCACGATGGCGGCCTACATTGATCTGAATCCGGTGCGTGCGGGGCTGGTGAAGGATCCGAAAGACTACCGCTGGTGCGGGTATGCGGAGGCGCTGGGCGGCAGCCGCAGAGCGCAGCGTGGTCTGTGCAAGGCGCTAGGCAAACCGGTGGACGGCTGGCTTAATGCCGGGGCGGGGGAGGCGTATCGCTGCCTGCTGCATGCGGAGGGCAGGGAGGTGAAGGATGCGCAGAATGAGAAGGTGGTGGTGCGGGGCTTGACTGCGGAGTCGGCACGGGCGGTGCTGGCGGCGCATGGGAAGCTGAGCCCTGCTGAACTGGTGCGGCTGCGTGTACGCTACTTCACCGATGGGGTGGTCCTGGGCAGCAAGGAATTCGTGGAGGGCATCTTCTCAGCGCAGCGGGAGCGGTTCAGTCCGAAGCGCACGGACGGGGCGAGGCGGATCGCGGAATCCGATGCACCGTTTTATGCCTTGCGCAGGCTGCGTCTCCGTCCACTTGGATGAAGAGAAAGGTGAATTGCAAAAAAAAACGGGCGTCTGGTGAAGACGCCCGCTGTGCTGCAATGATTGGCCAGGATCAGATCAAGGGAGCACCTTGATGGCGATGTCCTTGTAGTAGATGGTGCTCTTGGGGTCGTGGCCCTGGATGGCGATGGTGCCTTCGCTGAGCTTGCGGCCGGGCATGCCTTTGAGCTCCTTGACGGGATCCCAGCCTTCGGGCTCGATGAAGTCGACGGTGACCTTGCCGTTGACGGAGAGGGTGATGTGCTTGCCTTCGACCTTGATGTCGTAGTCAAACCATTCGCCATCGGTGCTGGGAGCGAGGGGCACTTTGATGTGCTTGCCACCCTGGGGTTCTTGCTGACCTTCGAGGAGGGCGAGGATGTTGATGACGCCGTAGAGGCTGCCGGTTTTCTTGGGGTCGGTGTGGGTGCTGTTGACCTGGCACTCGTAGCCGGCATCTGGCCAGCCTTTGTCCTGATACTTTGTGTGGACGTACACGCCGCTGTTGGAGCCGGGGGTGGTCTTGACTTTCATTTTCAGTTCGAAGCTCTGGAACTTGGCTTCACCCTTTTCGCCGACGTAGAAGAGGTGGGCGCGGCCGCCGCTGACCTTGAGTTCGCCATTTTCGACGGTGAAAACGCCGGGGACTTCTTCGTTGGACTTCCAGCCGGAGAGGTCCTTGCCATTGAAGAGGGAGGTCCAGCCGTCATCGGCGGCCTGGACGGAGGTGATTGCGAGCGCCGCGAGGGCGGTGAGTGTGAGTTGTTTGAGCATAGAGGGATCGGTTTAACGTGACGACAGGGGCGTGTCTAACGAGTGAACATGAAAGACCAGGGTGTGCTGATCTCGGCCGCAGAAAAGCCAATGAGAGTTCAGCTGGCTTTCTTGGCCTTTTTCACGGCGGAAGGGGTGCTGAGCGGGGTTTCAATCGCGGCCTTTTTGACGGCGGGAGCACTGAGGTGACTTTCAAGTGATGCGTTGGTGACACCGAGGAATTTGGCGGTGCGGTCGGCGTCTTCGCTGAAATGACGATAGGCGAGGCGGGAAAGTTCGCGCTCAACCCAGGGCAGGAGCTCAATGTCGGGGCTCTTTTCCGCGACGCTGACGAGCATGCTCAAGGCATCACGCATGCGGGTGACAGTGCTCGAAGGGTCCATGTGGCGGGCGCCTTTGCTGCCGAGCGGGATGTCGGAGGGCAGCAGCACGTCGGAATTGCAGAGGGCGCAGGCGCGCTGAATGGTGTTTTCCAGTTCGCGCACGTTGCCGGGCCAGTCGTAGGCGTCGAGCATGTCGAGCGCATCATCGGTGAAGCGCATCTGCGGTCCGCGGCGGCGTGTCGAGAGGCGGTGAAGGAAGAATTCGGCCAGCAGGCGGACGTCTTCGCGGCGCTCGCGGAGCGGCGGAATGTGAATGCGCACGACGTTGAGGCGGTAGAACAAGTCCTCGCGGAAATTGCCCTTGGCGACTTCGTCTTCGAGATTTTTGTTGGTGGCGGCGAGAACACGGACGTCGGTCTTGAGCGTCTGGTTGCTGCCGACCCGAGAGTACTGGCCTTCCTGCAGCACGCGCAGCAGTTTGCTCTGCACAGCGAGCGGCATGTCGCCGATTTCGTCGAGGAAGAGCGTGCCGCCGTCGCACTGCTCAAAACGTCCGACACGCTGGTTCACCGCACCGGTGAAGGAGCCTTTTTCATGGCCGAAGATTTCGCTTTCCAGCAGGTTGTCAGGAATGGCGGTGACGTTGATGGCAACGAATTCCTTCTGCGCACGTGGGCTGAACTTGTGGATGGCACCGGCGACGAGTTCCTTGCCGCAGCCGCTTTCTCCAGTGATCATGACGGGGGCATCTGAGCGGGAGACACGGCCGATGAGCTTGAACACTTCCTGCATGGGCGCGGAACGGCCGATGATGGTCTCCTGAATCGATTCTGTGGGCACCTCAGCGGTTTGGGCGCGGGTGGCTTTGCGTGCCTCGATGGAGGTAAGGGCGCTTTCGACGACGGTGCGCAGTTCGTAGGGCAGGCGTTCCTTGCCGAGCACATCGTAAGCACCGAGACGCATGGCCTCGATGACGTGGCTGGTCGTGGCCGTGCCGCTGAAGAGGATGACCATCGATTGCGGATCGGTCTGGCGCAGGCGCTTGAGGAGTTCGATGCCAGTGGTGCCGTTGAGACGGACCTCTGAGAGCAGCAGGTCGGCCCGCTTCTTGATGTATGAGGCCAAGGCGTCTTCGGCCCGCTCAAAAGTACTGATGGAAACGCCCGGGGCTTTCAGGTGGGCGGCAGCCCATGCGAGGAAGTCGGCATCTGGATCCACGATAATAAGGTGGGTGTCCGGGTTTTCTGGCATTTGAGCGTTTTTTGGGTTGGAACTGCGTTATCGCAGCAATTGGTGGAGAGGTCAACATTCGTCATACGCCTCCGAAGCGGCGGTGGCGCTGGTGGAAGGCACGGATGGCGATTTTCAGGTCTTCCTTGGAGAAGTCCGGCCAGAGCTTTTCAGTGATGTAAAATTCAGTGTAGCTGACCTGCCAGAGCAGGAAGTTCGACAGCCGCATTTCGCCGGATGTGCGGATCAGGAGGTCAGGATCTGGATAGTAGCGCGTGTAGAGATGTTTGCCGAACATTTCGACATCAATCATGGCCTTGTCGAGGTGGCCGCGCTCCACGCTCTGCAGGAGGCTTTTCACGCCGTCGATGATCTCCTCACGTCCGCCGTAGCTGAGCGCGAGAATCAGGGTGAGCCCGGTGTTTTGGGCGGTCGCTTCGATGCAGCGGTGGAGCTCGTTCTGGCAGGATTGTGGCAGGTCATGCAGGCGGCCGATGGCCTGCAAGCGGACATTTTGTTTGATCATCTGCGGCAGTTCACCGCGCAAAAAGATCTCGAGCAGCTTCATCAGCGCTTCGACTTCGCGTTTGGGGCGCTTCCAGTTTTCTGAAGAAAAGGCGTAGAGCGTGAGGAATTCGATTCCGATCTCGCCACAGCCTTCCACCACACGGCGTACGGTTTCCGCGCCGGCTCGATGCCCTTCAGTACGTGGCAGACCGCGTTCTTTGGCCCAACGACCGTTGCCGTCCATGATCATGGCGATATGGCGGGGGATGGGTTTCAAATCATCGTTGGGGCGACTCATGCGAAGGGAAAATCTACTGCATGCCGCTCTGTGCGCCAGAAAGTTCTGCGTGCGTACCGCTCTTGAGGCGGATTGCTGCAATCAGCTCGCGCAAGAAGCTGCACATGAGTTAAGTTTTTTTGCGCACGATGAATCCCGGAACCACCGCCAGTCTGATCTGCCCGGCCTGCGGCCAGGCATTTCTCTCCATGCAGCAAAGCATGGAGGGGATGGTGCAGTGCCCGCACTGCGCGCACAATGCGCTGCGCAGCTACTTCGGCACGCATGCCCAGGTGGCAGGCGTGGCGCAGGTGCGGCGGCGTGTTTCCCAGACGCAGCCGTTGCAAAGCATGCCGGCACCCGCGCCGCAGCAGGATATTCACGTCGTTTCTCAGCCTGCAGCATGGGGGGGGCAGCAGCAGCCGGTTCAGGCCCCTGCGAACTTCACGGCACGTCAGACGTTGCAGCCTTCACAGGCGCTGATGCCCACGGGTGCGCCACCGCCACCGGAAGAATTCAAGACACCGCCGCATCTGCGCACCTCGCCTTGGCGCGGTGTCTTCATCATGCTGGGATTTACTGTTGTGTGCGGTGGCGCTCTCTGGCTGTGGTGGGACAGCGTCCATGCGCCGGTGGTTAAGCCGGGTGTGGTTGCAGCACTTCCCCCCGCCAAGGTGGAGGTAAAGAAAGATCCGATTGTTCCCCAAACGCAAATCGCACGTGCTTTAATTCCGGCTCCGGATGTGGGTGCTGTGACTGCGGACGCGAAAGCTTTGGTTACGGAATTGTTTGCCTCTGACACGGCTGAACGCCGGGCCGCATGCATCCACGAGGCGGTAAAATACGGTGCCGAAATTGAAGCGCAGTTTGGTGCCATTGGTGACAAAAAAACCGAACTGCGACTGCTTTCACGCATTCCAGGCATGCCGCAGACGCTGCCGGGCGGTCAGCCGGTGCCGCTTTTCAAGCTGGTGACTTCGGCGTGTGCCAATGGCGCGCTGATTCGTCTTGAGACGGGGGCCGACGGCAAGCGCCGCATCAGCTGGCCGCTGCTGTTTGAAACCCATTCGGCGGCGCTGGCTGCGTTCTTGAAACAACCGGCGGGAGACGCAGCGTGGTTTCACGTGGGTCTGCGGCCCAGCCATGGTCTGGATATTACAGCAGAACTGCGGCCCAAATACATCACCTTTGACGTGCAGGTGGCGGCTGGCAGCGATCCGCATTTCGTGGCGTGTGTCGAACGTGAAACGCCGCTGGGGCGCTTCTTGGATCGTGAAAGCGAATGGGGGAAGTCGTATCTCGCACGCCTGCTTGTGCGAAGGCTCGACATTCAGTCTGAGGCGCCTTGTCTGCTGGTGATCGATTGTGAAGGCGCTCCTGAACGCTGAAGAGGCACAGGCTGTGAACCTGTGCCTCCGCATGTTGATTTACTGAGTCCGCCCGGTGTTAGGAATCCTTGGGCGGTTCGTTGGAGTTTTTCTCATCCTCGCGGGCGAGTTCTTCCAGAGTCATTTCGCGGGTCGGCAGCTCTGACGGATCTTCCTCAGGCATCTGCGAGCTTTGGTCCTCGCCATGGTCTTCGATGTCGGAGTTTTCGACGTCAGGTGGCGGGGCGGACGGTTTGGCGGCAGGGGCCTGGTAGTCGTCCTTTTCATCTTCGTCATCGTCGCCGGCCGACCACGGATTGTAGTTCTCGTTGTCCCAGTCATCACCGACGGAGTTCTCCAGTTCTTTCGCGTCCTTGTCGATGTCGGAGTAGTACTCAGGGTAGGCGGCACGGTCCTTCTTTTCCATGGTGTAGGCCAGCCACACACAGATGGCGTAGAGAACGTAGAGCGGGCCCGACATGAGCATCAGGGTGAACACATCCGGTGTGGGAGTGATGATGGCGGCGAACAGCGTGATGGCCACGAGGGCGTGACGCCAGGTGGACTTCATGATCTTGTAGTTCAGGATGTCGAGCTTGACCAAGGCCATGACGATCACCGGGAGCTCGAAGGAGATGCCGAAGACCAGAATGAAGCGGGTGGTGAAGGTGATGTATTCGTTCAGCGCCCACATCTGCTTGGCCCCGACGGAGGCGGCAAACTCGGCAAAGAATTGCAGGGCTTTTGGCAGGACGACCCAGTAGGCAAAGGTGGCTCCCGATAGAAACAGGCCCGTGCCAATGGCGATGGCAGGGAAGATCATTTTTTTCTCATTCGGTTTCAGGCCCGGCAGGATGAACTGGAGCAGGAAGATGAGGAGAAGCGGGAAGGAGATGATGACCGCCGCAATGAGGGACACGTTCACCGCCATCATGAAGGGGCCGGCGACGTCGATGTTGATCAAAATCGAACGCGCTTCCTCGACATTTTTGGCAAAGCCGGCCAAGACCAGCGGGTACAGAATGGCGATGAAAAGCTCCTGGTAGAAGACAAACGTGCCGATCGTGGAGACGATCAGCGTCGTGACGATGCGCACAATCATGGTGCGCAGATCCTCGAGATGCTCGAGGAACGGTTTTTCCTCATCGCCTTTGCCGCTGAGGTTCATCGCGACTTTTTCGCGAACTTTAAAGACTTTTTGAAGGATGCCGGACCACATGGGATGAGAGGGGGGAAGGGAGTTGCGGGTGCGTAGGACTACGGCAGTCCTTGGGCCGCGATCCGCGCGTAGAGAGCCAGCGTCAGGGCGTTGGTGATCGCATTGGCAGCAATCATCCCCCGCAGTTCTCCCGCGCTGACAAACCGCACGTCGCTGATGTGTTCGCTTCCGTCCGGTTCAGGACGGCTGACGACACACACGGGCTTCGCCGTAAACAGATAAACGATCTCGTCGGTAAAACCTTGCGAAGGAAAATACCAGCCCAGGGGCTGGAGCGTGCCCAGATCTGGATGGAGGGCGCAGCCGCATTCCTCACGCAGTTCATTCTGAATGGTGTGGATGATGGACTCACGGGTCACTGCGGAGTCGATCTGACCGGCGGGAAATTCCCACAAAGTTTGCATCACTGGCAGGCGCTCCTGATGAACCAGGACGAAACGACCGTCCTCCAGCACGGGTGCGATTGCCACGGCAGCCTTGCGCTTCACCACCATCCACGGCACTTCGGACTTGCGGTTAGGCGTTGTAAAATAGGCCTTCTCGACACCCACGTGCGGATTGGCGAACAGCACCTCGCTGCGGGTTTTCTGCCAGCCTTCTTCGGCCCCAGGGGTATAGAGTTCAAATTCCGGGATCTGCATGCCGGTCACTCTGGGGTCAAAGCTTTGCGCCAGCGGGCCAGCTGCGCTTTCACATTCTGGGGGGAAGGGGCACCGATGCCCTTGCGCGCGGCCATGGCGGTTTCCAGGTTCAGGCAGGCGGTTACATCAGCTTCGAAAGCGGGTGAGAAGCGCTGGAACTCTTCCAGGGTCATGTCGCCAAAACTACGCTGCTGCTCGATGGAGCAGGCGACGAGTTTGCCGATGACTTCGTGGGCCTGCCGAAATGGGACGCCGTGATTGACGAGGTAGTCGGCCAGATCGGTGGCCAGCAGCATGGGATCGCCTGCGGCAGCGGTCGTTTTGGCCGGGTTCACATCCATGCCGTTGATCATTTCGGTGAACACCTGCAGGGCGATGTGAATGGTATCGATGGAGTCGAAGAGGGGTTCCTTGTCCTCCTGCATATCTCGATTGTAGGTCATGGGCAGGCCCTTGAGCAGGGTGAGGATGCTCATGAGGTTGCCGATCAGGCGCGCGGACTTGCCACGGGTGAGTTCGGCGACATCGGGGTTCTTTTTCTGCGGCATCAAGGACGAGCCGGTGGTGTGAGCATCGCTGAGGGTGACGAAGCCAAACTCGGCGCTGGCCCAGAGGATCACGTCTTCGCTCAGGCGGGAAAGGTGGACGCCGAGGAGTGAGATGGCGAAGAGCAGTTCGGCGACGAAATCACGGTCGCTGACTGCATCCATGGAGTTCTGTGTCACCGAGGCGAAGCCAAGCTGCTGGGAGACGAATTCGCGGTCAATGATGATGGTGCTGCCGGCCAGGGCACCGGAGCCGAGGGGCATGACATTGAGGCGTTTGCGGCAATCGGTCAGGCGGTCAAAATCACGCGCCAGCATCTCGACATAGGCCAGCAGATGATGGGCGAAGAGGACAGGCTGGCCGCGCTGCAGGTGAGTGTAGCCGGGCATGGCGGTGTCGCCGCCGCGCTCGGCACATTCGACAAGAGCCGCCTGCATGGAGGAGATGAGATCGAGGATGCGGGTGATTTCCGCCCGGCAGTAAAGACGCACGTCCGTGGCCACCTGGTCATTCCGACTGCGGGCGGTGTGGAGCTTGGCACCGGCGGGGCCGATGCGCTTGGTCAGCTCTGACTCGATGTTCATGTGGACGTCTTCCAGCGACTCCTTGAACTCAAAGTTCCCCGATTCGATCTCTTCGCGGATGGCGAGCAGGCCGGTTTCGATCTGCTGCTGTTCCTCGGCAGTCAGAATGCCGGCTTTGAGCAGGCCTTTGGAATGCGCGATGGAGCCGGCGATGTCGTGGGGGTAGAGCCTCCAGTCAAATGACACGGATTCTCCATAGCGCTGAACGAGAGCACTGGTTTCCTGAGCAAAACGGCCTTTCCACATAGATTTAGAGGGCGCGCAGATTAGCGGCTTTCAGAACCGGTGCAACCCCTGTGGCAGGCTGGTGAAAAGAGGCTGGATGGAGGGCCAATGCGCAAAATCTGGTTAAAGTACGCATTTGCCAGAATTGCAGTTCTTGTTAATCTCGTCTAAAGTTTGCGACAGAGTCTCAATTGCAGAACCGTTTTCCTACCATGTCCGCCGTCACCCTTGCTGAACTCCCCGTTGGCGCCGAAGCCATCGTACAGACCATGCCCACCGGGCGTTCCGGTCTCACCCGGCTGCGTGAAATGGGCATCGTCCCGGGCACACGCGTCCGCGTGACGCGCCGCGCGCCGCTGGGGGAACCCATCGAAATCTGCGTACGCGGCTCGCATCTTTCCATGCGCAACCATGAGGCGGCATTCATCGCCATCTCCCCCGCCGCCGCATGAGCCAGGCCACGTCTGAACCGCCACTCATCGCCATTGTGGGAAACCCGAACTCCGGGAAAACCACGCTCTTCAACCTGCTTACCGGGCTGAAGCAAAAAGTGGCCAACTACCCTGGGGTGACCGTCGAAAAGAAAATCGGCGAGTGCTACAGCCAGCATGGGAAAAAACTGCGGCTGATCGACCTGCCCGGTGCCTACAGCCTGAACGCGCGCTCGCCGGATGAAGCGGTGCTGCGCGATGTATTGCTGGGGCGCAGGCCTGAAACGCCGCGCCCAGACCGGGTGGTGTGTGTGGTGGATTCGGCCAATCTGGAGCGCAATCTTTACATGGTCAGCCAGGTGCTTGAGCTCGGCCTGCCGACAATTTTGGTGCTGAACATGATGGACGTGGCGGTGCAGCGCGAGTGGCGCATTGACGCGGCCAAATTGTCCGAACTGCTCGGCGTCGTGGTGATTCAAACGCAGGCGGTGAGCGGTCAGGGATTGATTGAACTCAAGCTCGCGCTTAGTCGTGAGGACCTCACGCCGCCGAAGTGGCAGAGTGCGAAGCTGCCTGAAGGGGTGAAGGCCGCACTGGAACAAAGTCGCGGCCCCTTGTGCGAGACGGGAGCCATTCACAGCAGGGCTTCGCTGCTGGAGCCCTTGTATTTGCTGTCTGACCACAATCCGACGCACGATGGCATCGCGGACACGCAGATCGGGCGCATTCAGGAGCTGCGCAGCCGCATGGAAGCGAGCTTTCCGGGCTGGGAGGATGAACTCGTCGCGGAGCGCTACCGAGGCATCGAGAAACTGTGCGAGCAGGTTTTGAAACGGCCTGATCAGGAGATCGAAACCATCACCACGAAAATTGACCGCATCCTGCTGCACCCGGTGCTGGGATTCGTGAACCTGCTGCTGGTGCTCGGGCTGCTGTTCTTTCTTATTTTCAAGGTGGCTGAAGGGCCGATGGGCTGGATTGAGGACGGGTTCGGTCAATTGGGCACGTGGGTGGAGGGGCTGATGTCTGCCGGGGATTTTCGCGATCTCATCGTGAATGGCGTTGTGCCCGGAGTTGGCGGCGTGGTCATCTTCCTGCCGCAGATTCTCATCCTGTTCTTCTTCATCGGCATCATGGAGGACACGGGTTACATGTCGCGTCTTGCCTTCATCATGGACTGGGCGATGAGCAAGGTGGGACTCAATGGCAAATCGTTCCTGCCATTCCTGAGTTCGTATGCCTGTGCCATTCCCGGTGTGATGGCGGCGCGGACGATCGACAGTCCCAAGGACCGGCTGATCACCATTTTGATCGCGCCTCTGGCCTCCTGCTCGGCGCGTTTGCCGGTGTATTCCCTGCTTATTGGCGTGTTGTTTCCTGTGGGGGAAGTCGGAGCGCTGACACAGGCGGGCATCATGCTGGGGCTGTATGCGCTGGGCACGTTTGGTGCGTTCTTCTTCGCCTGGGTGTTTAACAAGTGTGTCATGAAGGGCTCGGCGAGCCCGATGATTCTGGAAATGCCGTCTTACAAGATGCCTGCGATCAAAAGCATCCTTCTGCATGTGTGGCAGCGTGCGCGCATGTTTTTGGTTCGTGCCGGAACGATCATCATGGGCATTTCCATTCTGATCTGGGCCGCCTCCACCTACCCGAAGAGCGACACGGAGGACAAGTCGCTCCAGCTTGAAAACAGTTTTGCGGGGCGTGCCGGCAAGCTGATCGAGCCCGCTATCGCTCCGCTCGGCTATGACTGGAAGATCGGCATCGGGCTTATTGGCAGCTTTGCCGCCCGTGAGGTGTTCAATTCCACGATGGGCGTCGTGTATGCGGTGGAAAGCGAAGATGACAGCAATCTGACGCCACTGCGGGACAAACTGGCCTCCGAACGCCGTCCTGATGGTCGTGCGGTGTACACGCCGCTCGTTTGCATCAGCCTGCTGGTTTTTTACGTCTTTGCCATGCAGTGCGTCAGCACCATCGCCATCGTGAAGCGTGAGACGGGCAGCTGGAAATGGGCGATGTTTCAGCTCGGATACATGACAGGAACGGCGTATGTACTAAGCCTGCTGATTTTCCAAGTCGGCAGTGCGCTGGGCTACTAACCTCCTTATCCTATGAACGCAGACTGGCAATCCATCGCAGCAATCGCGGTCGTGCTCGTCACGATCACACTTTTCATTGTCCGCTCCGCCAAACGCCGGAAGAAACCGGGCTGCGGTGGCAGTTGCGGCTGTGGGAAATGAGGCGCACAATGCGCCATGATAGCGATTGACCTCTGCACGTTCGATCCCGGTGTTGCCGCCAAGACGCCAGCAGGGTTTGCTGCGGCGGTGGTGGATTGTGTGGAGGCTTCCTGGGACAATGGGGCAGACATTGTGCTGCTGCCTGAATTTACCTGGCTGGGGATGGAGTCGCTGGTGGAGCCGAAAACGCTTCAACGGGTGTCCGAGGTGTTTTGGGGGGAACTGCTGCCGGCGCTGAAATCACTGCTGATCCGCCCCGGCAAGGCGGTTGTGCTTGGCACAGTGCCGTTTTGGGATGCGGAACGGCAGGAACTGCGCAATCGGGCACCGATCCTGGTGGAGGACCGAATCCTGTACCAGGACAAGCTGCACCTGACGCCGTGGGAGTCGGATTTTTCGCCGGGCACGGAACTGCGCCTCTGGGAGTTTGCCGGGCTGCGCTTTGCGGTGGTGATCTGCCTCGACATCGAAATTCCAGAAATCAGCACGCGGCTGCGCGGGGCGGGGGTGGATGTGTTGCTGGTGCCGAGCGCCACGGAGACGGTTTTGGGCGTCGAGCGAGTGGATCGCTGCGCCTCAGCACGTGCTGTGGAACTGGGCTGCATCGTCGGCGTGTGCCACCTGACGGGCAAGGCTGAAGCGGGGTTGATCGATGAAAATGTGGGCCGCACGGCGGTTTATTTTCCTTCACAGGCGGCGTTCCGCGATGATCCACGGTGGAATGAGAGTGAGATCTACGAGAGCGGCAGCCACAAGCAGCGGCTGATCTTCGATCCCAAGCTCCTGCAGGTCATGCGCAGGATGCCACTGGAGACGAATCCATCGCTCTTGAAAAAAATGCCAGCTTTCGAACTGGTGCAGGACTGATCCCAGCCACGGCTCAAGCCTTGGCCTTGGACTTGGAGGCGGCATGGCCCGCGACCTTGGTGTCGGATTTGGACCTGCTCGATTTCTGCTTGTGGACCGGTTTTTCAGTTTCAGGTCCAGATTTGGTTTTCGATCGGGCTTCGTTTTCTTCGGCCCGCTTCTTTTCACCCTCGGTGGGCACGATGCGAGCCACTTCGATTGGCAGTGCTGAAGTCGTGGCAGGGGCATTGAGTGCAGGAGAACCGTCCACCTCTGCTACAGCTGAGGCAGATTTTTCTTTCTCGCTAGGCGGCAGGGAGCCTTTGGTGATGACCACTTTGGCACCGACATTCACGGTGTTGAACAGGTCGACCACATCCTTCATGCCCATGCGCACGCAGCCATAGCTGGCAGGCTTGCCCAGCCGGTTTTCTTCCGGGGTGCCGTGGATGTAAATGAAACGGTTGAAAGCGTTTTTGTTGGAAGTTTCCATGCCACGCAGCCAGAGGATGCGCGAGACGATGGGATCACGGCCTGGAGCGTTGGGTTTGAGCACTTCGCCGTTCCAGCGGCGGCTTTTCAAAACTGCTCCCGCAGGCAGGCCTTGGCCGATTTTGGCGATGACTTCATGCTGACCCAAGGGGGTGCGGTTGCTGCCCTTCTGGTCACCGAGCCCGAACTTCGAAGTCGAGATGACATACTCCTTGGTGAGCTTGCCTTCGCTGTAGATGCCGAGTTTCTGATCTTTAACGCTGACCACCACATCTCCTTTAGGTGGTGAGGTACATTGACTGAGCGTTCCAGCCAGCAGAACCCCCCCAACGACCTTCAAGAGGCAGTCATCGATACGGGATTTTTTAGAAGTCCGGCCAAAAAGCAGCATGAGCTAGAAGAATGATATAAGCTAAGAATTTCGCAACCCTGAATTATTATTACCGTGGTCAACGTCGGGAACCAAGCATCTATTTCGCAAGACCCGTGCCATTTGAGCGATAGATACTTGTCCGACGGGGTAGTATGCCATTCTTTCCCCCGTTATACAACCCCCGCAAACATGGACGAACCGCTTCTCATTATCCGCCCCTATCAGGACAAGGACCTGTCGCAATTGCGCCAGATCACGGTGGCATCCTTTGGCAGCGTCGCCCTGGAGCAGATGCTTGAGCATAAATTTGGGCTCTGGAATGAGCGCGACTGGAAGGTGCGCAAGGCCAACCACATCGATGATGACGTGACGCAGTGTCCGGAGGGGTGTTTCGTGGCCGAGCGTGGCGCCGAGGTTCTTGGCTACATCACCACCCGGCTGGACCGTGTGAATGAGCGGGGCCGCATTCCCAACATCGCCGTGGTAGAAAGCGCCCGGGGATTGGGGCTTGGGCGCCGTCTGATCCAGCATGCGCTCGATTACATGCGAGATGAGGGCATGAAGCTCGCGCAGATCGAAACCATGGCCTCAAATGCCATCGGCCAGCACCTGTATCCGAGCTGTGGTTTTGAGGAAGTTGCCCGCCAGGTGCACTATGCGATGAAGCTCTGACCCCGTCCGTCGGATGTCTGCGGGTTTGCATTGTCCCCCAAACTGGCCGATAAACCCCGCCTCCTACTCTAGAAAACGCTTGTGACCACCCCACGCAGACCCGAACACGCCCCGAAGAAACCCTCCCTTTTCAGCCGCCTCAAAGACGGCCTGAAACGCGTCATTGGCGGAGACAAGAAGAAGGTGTCGGCCCATGTGCCTGCCAAAGATCCTGGCCATTCAAAGGAGCACCATCCCGCCACTATTCACGCCCACAAGCGTCCTCATGAGGACAAGCCGCGTGAGCTCGCCCCCCGTCAACCGGGCGAAGGCCGTCCGCCGCGTGAACGTGGTGACCGTCCAGAGCGTGATGGCCGCCCGCCGCGTGAGCGTGGTGACCGTCCGGAGCGCCCAGAGCGTGATGGCCGCCGCGGCCCGCCGCGTGGCCGTGAGCGCGATGACAAGCGTCCACCGCGTGGCCCCCGTGAGGACAAGCCGGTGCGCGAAAATCACGCCCCGGTGGCACCGCCCCCGCCGCCACCCGTTCCTGAAGGCCCCTTTCCTGAAGCCTTTGAAGTGCTCGGTCTTTCGCCAGCCGTGCTGGCCGCCATTCGTGAATCCGGCTACGAAAAGCCCACGACCATTCAGGAAAAGTCCATCCCCATCATTCTCACGGGCAGGGATGTCATCGGTGCTTCGCAGACCGGCACTGGCAAGACCGCTGCCTTCGCCCTGCCCACACTCACTCGGATGGGGGCTCCTGGGAAATTCCGTGTTCTCGTTCTCGAACCCGTCCGCGAACTGGCGGCGCAGGTGGTCGAACAGTTTGAAAAATATGGCAAGCACACCGGGCTGCGAGTTCTCCTCGTCCACGGTGGTGTTGGCTACGACAAGCAGCGCAAAGGCCTGCAGGAGGGTGTTGATATTGTCGTCGCCACCCCCGGACGACTTCTTGATTTCATGCAGGAGGGCATTGCCGACCTTCGCGGTATCGAAGTGCTGATCTTGGATGAAGTCGATCGCATGCTGGACATGGGATTCCTTCCCGACGTGCGCCGCATCATTGAAAAAACCCCGTCTGCGCGCCAGACGCTGTTTTTCTCCGCCACCATGCCGCCGCAGATCAAGAGCCTCGCGGATTTCGCTCTCAAAGATCCTGAAAGCGTCGAAGTGGGCATCCGCTTCTCCGCTGCGGAGACTGTCAGCCACTACATGTATCCGATCGCCAGCGATCAGCGCATGGAACTCCTGCTGGCGATCCTGAAGCAGACGCATTTCGAGAGCGTCATGATTTTCACACGCACCAAGGTGCAGGCCGACCAGATCTACTCCGCACTCAACCAGCTCAACGAATACAAGGTCGCCGTCATGCACTCTGACATCGGCCAGCGCGATCGCGAACGCGCGCTGCAGGGCTTCCGCAACGGTGAATTCGAAATCATCGTCGCCACCGACCTTGCCGCACGTGGTCTGGATGTCAGCGGCGTGACGCACGTCATCAACTACATGGTCCCCGAGCATTCGGAAGACTACGTGCATCGTATTGGCCGCACCGGTCGTGCGCAGAAGGAAGGCGATGCCTTCACTCTCTTTGCTGCCGATGAGCTCATGAACGTGGCTTCCATCGAGCGTCTCATCAGTCAGAAGATCGAGCGTCGGAAGCTTGAAGGCTTCAGTTACAAATACACCACCGCTCTCGACGACGAAGACCGCGCTCGCGCCATCCTCACCGGCCGGAAAAAGAAGCGGAGACGGTAAGACGAATTATCGCCCAGGCTTTGAGTCGCTCGTAATGTAATGTAATGCGGGCGGTGTCATGTCTGGTCGGTGCGTGAAGAGCGCCGTGAGCATCTGCTGCATGCTGGGTAGTACGCCGAGCCAGGTGACGCGGAGCTTGTAGCGGCGGGAGAATTGAAACACGAGCCTGGCAAAGTCGAAGGTGCGGTCATGGCCGCTGCGTTCGTAGCCGAAGCGCAGAGACAGGCGTTTGCAAATGTGACCGCGCTGCAATTGCTCAATGGCCCAAGCGCAGTCTCACGCAGACAAAGTATCTGTCTCACTGGCTCATGCTCGCCGGGATGGAGATGAGCCGCAAGAAGCAGCTGTGTGTGCGCTGATCAGAACGCCAGTGCCGGTCCCTGCTGGTTTCGGACATATTTCAGGACGGCTTCGGTGCGTGATCTGACCTTGGGCTTCTGATAGATCGTTTTCAAATAGTCCCGCACGGTTTCATAGCTGATGCCCATTTCAAAAGCGGCCTCTTTGGCGCTCATACCTCTCACAAACAGACCCAGCAGTTCATTTTCACGGTGCGTAATGCCGGGAATGCGAGGCTGTACTTTGGCCGACTTGGTTTGAAACGCTGAGATCACCACGCGTGAAATGGCAGGGCTCAGAGGACCTCCGCCAATCGCGGCTGCGCGCACGGCTTCGATTAGATGTTCAGTCGGTGCAGTCTTCAGCACGTAGCCACAAGCACCGGCCTTCAGCGCTGCGAAGACCTGCTGAGGAGTGTCATCTCCGGTGAGCATGACGAATGCTGTGGCAGGCAAGTGGGATGCGAGCATGCCGAGGCAGTCAATGCCGGTCTTTCCTGGCAGTTTCATGTCTAGCAGCACGACATTCGGCCGAGAGTCCAAAATGGATGCCACGGCCTGCTCGGCGTTGTTGAAAATATCCAGAAGTTCAAAGCCACGCTCTGGCACAAGAAGTTTTCTCAGAAGCGCCTGAAAATGCGGATCATCCTCGACACAGGCGACACGGATGGAGGGCGGGGTGTTCATGATTTTGGAAGCTCAAAAAGGAACACTGAAAGTGTGTTACAATGGTACGCTCCGAACGAAACATGCAGACCGCAAGCCGGGTCGTCTCAAATCAGTCTTTTGAAGCAAGAATGAATCGAGGTTTAGGCTTTGCTGAACATGATTCAGCACGAATGCTGCCGATTGCTTATGCTGGACTGGTTGCATATTGCTGCCGAGCTGACTGACCCAGCGCCAGTTCAGGAAACGCAGAGGCTGGGCGTCGGCATATCGGATGATGATGAACATGGGCATTAGGGCGAGGTCCTGCAGGGTGTAACGCCATGTTTCGCGAAATGGCACGCTGAGCCCGACTGCAGTTCAATGGCGGACAGCTGATGCACCAGCAGCATGCGCCATGCGAGTACTGTGGCACAGAGCGTCATCAGCAGGGCAAATTGAGGTCCTCTTCCGGCATGACTGAGAAACACGATCAAGATGGCGCCCGTTCGCATGCCATCCAGTGAGGCGATGTGAAACACTCCCTGACGGAATGCTTTAGAATCCATGACTGGGGATGAGCATGGGTTGATGCTGGGGTTGCATCGACATGTCAGAGTCATCTGTCTGGCTGGCGAATCCCATGGGTGTGCCCCAGTCGGGTTTGGACGCACGATGGCCCAGCACCCAGCGATAGACCTCGTGTATCTGCACCGCCTTGGCCTCCCAGGAGTAAAACTTTCGCACGTGTGCCTGAGCGAGCTCTCCAGCGCTGTGCAGTTGGGCAGGATCCTCCCGCAGTTCCGTCAGCAGTTGACGGAGCCGTGTGACGATGTCCTCACGCGTGGTCATGGGCAGCACGTAGCCGGCTCCCGAAGGCACCAGTTCGGGCGGGCTCCCGTGATCCAGAACTATGGATGGGATTCCCAGCGCCATGGCTTCGAGCACAGCGCCGCCGCCGAACTCACGAATGCTGGGGAAGACAAACAGATCACTCTCGCGCAGGCGAGCGCCGAGCTGGGCATGTGGGACAAAGCCATCCATGCGCACTCCGCCAGTGATGCCCTTTTTTTGCACCAGGACCTGCAGACGCTCGCGCTCCGGTCCTTCGCCAATGATGTCGAGATGAACCGCGTCGCTGCGAACCAGTGGCGCCGCTGCCTCAATGAGCATGTCCACGCCCTTCAGCGCCACGAGGCGGCCGACGAAGGAAACACGGAGTGGCTTGGCTGAATCTGCGGAGGTTGTCGTCCTGGGGGTCAGCGGGATTTTTTCCAGATCGACTGCGTTCTCGGGTATGAAGATGCAACGGCTGCGAAGATGCGCGGGTATTTCATGCAGGGTCGTTCGAGAAGCGGTGAGAATGGCGTGCGCGGATTCACGTGTTTGCTTCAATTCCGGGGAGAAACGATAAAACGCACGCAGCCGTCCTGCACCATCGCGCTCCTGCTGGCGCAAATCATTGAAGCCCTGCGGCCATGGAACGCCACCATTCAAAGGCCCTAGGACGAAGGGCACGCCAATCTTTTTCAACCGAGGCGCGATCCAGCTTGATGTGGTGGGAGAAAGCGGCAGCAGGCGGTGCACGAGATCAAACTCACCCGCGCGCAGCCTTGGGCCGAAGGCCTGCCAGAGTTTGCGCTCGAAGAAAGGATAAACGAGATTGGAGAACAAGGCATAGAGGCTCCAGTTGAAACCGCCTTTGCGGCTGAATTTCGTGGCCAGACTCCAGGAGAGGTGCTGCAGACGGCGGTTGTTGATGGCGGTGAAGTCAGTCCCCTCCACCATGCCGGCGCGAATGAAGTCATCTCGATTGCGCCACTCGGTGACGATGTGGGCATCGGTCTGTGCGGCGATTGCCTTCGCGCAGGACCAGCCAACCAGTGCCGCGCTGGTGAGTGTCGGATTGGCCGATTCGGCGATGATGAGAGGGCGGATGCGACGAGGAGAGGATATCATTGTGTGAAACTGCGTTGCGGGTGCTGGAAAATTGCAGGGCTGTTTCGTGCAGAAACCTCCCCTCGCTCATCCCCCCCAACTACGGGAACCCGTGAAAGGTTTTTCGTAAACTTCCATGACGCGTTTGGCGTTGTCGTTCCAGTTAAAGCGTCTGGCATTTTCAAGGCCGGCCGGAATCAGCGCATCCCGTTGTTCACGATGCGTGGCGACATCCAGCAGAGCCTGCGCCATGTCGCCGACATCCTCGGGGTTGATAAAGCGGGCCGCAGTGCCGACGACTTCACCCAGCGAGCCGCATTTCGAACTGATGACGGGGCAGCCGCAAGCCATGGCCTCGATCGGTGGCAGGCCGAAGCCTTCAAACAAGGAAGGGTAAACCATGGTGGATGCCGCACGGTACAAGTCAGGAAGGACAGCGTCCTCTACAAAGCCGAGGAAACGAATGTCCTTGGAGTGGGGCGAATTCCTTGCCGCTGCGTGAATGTGCTCCGCGCCATGCCAGTCGCTGCCTGCCAACACAAGCTGCCAGGGGGAGCCGCTTTTGGATTTGAACTGATTGAAGGCCTCGATCAAGCGCGCGTGATTTTTGGCCGGATGCTCGAGCCGCGACACATAAAGAAAGAAGGGTTCATTCAATTGCCAGCGTTGCGCCACCATGGATCGGGCAGAAGCATGGTCGCCTGGATTGAAGCGTGCATGGTCAATGCCGTTAAGGATAATGTTCTGCTTCCGCACCGGCACGCCGAAGTAATGCTCTATGTCCCGCGCCGTGCTTGTGCTCACTGCAATGATGCCATTTTGCCGGCGGGCAAGATGCTTCACGACGACGCGACCGTAGATCATGCGGGCGAGGTCATACTTCTTCTTCACATGAAACGGGGCAAGGTCGTGGATCGTCGAGACAAGATGACAGTGTGCGGTGTGCACCATGCGGTGGTAGCTGGGTACATGCAGCACATCGATCTGATTCTTGTCCAGCCAGCGCGGCAGCATCTGCTGATGCCACCAGATGTTTCGTACTGCAGGACGCCACTGCTCATCGACAGGTACAATTTCCATTCTTCCGCGCGCAAACTCAAAGAGTGGCAAATCCTGTGCCAGGGTGAGAATGTGGAATTTGACCACATCCGCATAAGGCATGAGCGCCTTGGTCAGGGCGAGGACGTATTGCGCCACGCCGGTTTTGCCGCGCTGGATGACGCTGGTGGAGATCGCGATGTTCATGATGCAAGAAGGTGTTCCAATTGTTCGTGATGCAGGGATTCGTGAACGACCGGGCTGGCATTGGTGAAGCGCAGGTGAATGTGCTGGCTGGTGGCATGGTCTTTCAAGCGGGCCATCATTCCCAGGCCGCCGCTGTCCATCAGCCGAACGCCCTTGAGATCAATGACGACTGGATTGCGTGCATCAGCGGCGTTTTGGATGACTCCCAGTGCGCCACGCCAGAGGCCATCCACACTGCTGGTGGTGACAGCGCCGCTCCAGTCGAGGTTCAGTGGCTCGGTCTTGCTGTTGGCTGGAGAAACAGGTGCGCTGGCATTCAAGATTTTGTTCAGCGCCTCTTCACGGCTGGCGGCTTGAGTAAAGATGGAGTTCAGACGTGTCATCTGCAGCAGTTTGAGCAATGCTGGTGAGATGGTGGAAAGGACCAGATGCTTGCCAGACTGGCGGCATCGCTTTTGCATGCGCATCAACAGGCCGAGTCCGGTGCTGTCGATGAATTGAGCGCCACCGCAGTCGAGGATGATGCCTTCTTCCGGTCCTTCGAGGCTGTTCATCCACCCCTGCTCAATGAGGCGGACCTCCGCTGCATCCAGCCGCTCCGGACAGAAATGTTCTGCAACGCTCGAAAGCTGAATGTCAGGGGCTTTGACAGGCGCTGGAATGCGTGGTGTGGCCGGGGTGGTCCGCCTTCCGCCATGTGTCAGCCACCACTGTTTCACAATCGTCAGTCCGAAAATCACGAAATCCGTAGCGTGGCGTTTAAACAAACGCCGTGGCTCCTGCAGCAGCCGGTACAGCCATTCGAGTCCGATCTTTTGCATCCAGAGAGGTTCGCGTTGCATGTGGCCCGTGAGAAAGTCGATGGTGGCGCCGAAGCCAATCGTCACTGGTGCACCCGCGCGCTGATAGTTCATGGCGATCCACTTTTCCTGCTTCGGGCCGCCGAATGACACAAACAGAAGATCTGGATTGGCGGTGTGAATGTCAGCACAGATCGTTGCATGATCCATTTCATGCATTGGTGTAAAGGGCGGAGACATGACGCCGGCGATTTTGAGCTTGGGATGACGCTCCTGCACCATATGGACCGCCTTTGCCGCCACGTCTTTCTGACCACCTAGAAAATAGACGCTCCAGTTTTTTTCTTCAGCGATTGCCAAGAGCTTAGGCACGAGATCGGAACCGGCGATGCGCTCTGGCAGCGCATTGCCGAGCCATCGCGAGGCCCAGACGAGCGGCAAGCCATCACAGACTACGAGATGTGCATCGATCAAAATGCGGCGCAGATCCTGGTCATACATGGCGAGAGCGGTGAAATCGACGTTCGCTGTGGCGATGAAATGGGGTTCGCGTGAGGCAATCATGCCAGAGATGGTCTCCAGGGTCTGGCTGGTCGTCACATTGTCGAATGGCACGCCAAGGATGGACAACGAAGGCCCGCTTCGTGGGGTGACTGCTTCAGTTGTGTTCATGGGAATTCTTTGTCGGCTGGAAATGCTGTGAGTAGTAGCTGCTGAGCTGCTGGCCCAGACCTGGCCAGCCGAAGCGCCCGCGACAGGTCTGCATGCCGCGCTTCCCGATTTTCAGGCGCAGTGCATCGTCATGGAGCATGCGCTCTGTGTAGTGCGAGAACATTTCGGGTGTGTCAGCCAGCAAGATGTCCGATCCGTGCGCCAGATTCAGGCCCTGCGCACCGATAGTGGTGCTGATGACTGGCGTTCCCATCGCCATGCTCTCTGGAATTTTGAGCCTGGTGCCGCCGCCGATGCGAAGCAGCACGATTTGTGCCCAAGCACGTCGGTACCATGGTTGCACATCTGGCATGCCACCAGTCACGGTGACGTCTGGAAGCTCGCCGTAGGCTTTGACTTCTTCGGTGGGTGATTTGCCAACAATCAACACCTGCAGATCCACCCGGCTGCGGTCCACGCTCAGTGGAATATGCTGATGATCTTTGAGGAAGTTCTGCGCCATTACAATGTCGCATACATGAACCATGTCATATTTATTCTGGTGGAGCATCTCACCGATGGTGTCGGCCAGCTGAGGCAGCCACCAGTGACGGATCGTCGTTGGCATGGAGTTCAGGAGACGGTTGGGAAACAAACTGGGCCACGGTGGATGCTCGAAGGGCACGAAGACCACCTTGCGGCAAGAGCTTTCAAAGATGCCGGGGTGCTCCGCATGCCCGCCCTTTTCCGAGAGCGCGATCAAATCGATCGTGTGATCTCTGGCAAGCTCACGCAGAAGATGAAACACCTGCTGATACGTGCCGCGATCAATCGGGTAGGGGATGTAAGGGTAAACAACCAGGATGTGCATAAGCAGGGTGGACTTTCTGTACCAAAGCGGAACTCACGACCAAATGCATCGCCCGCAACTGGGGGGGGAATGAGTCCTGATTCAAGCGGTTCCACAGCGCGGTGTACATCTGGATGGATGACGCAGTTGCCTGGCTTTCGTTCCAAAGCTTGGTCACCGGTTTATGGAGAAGATGCGCAGGCGGATAACGGGTGATACCTGACGGAATACCTCGTTTGCGGAGATGGATGAACACGTTTTTCCAAAGTGGTGCTTCAGGGTGCCGGTTGGTCTTGTTTTCCGGGTAATCAACAGGTGTTGACGACTTGACTTCCAAGTGACGGCTCTCAAGCTGGAGGAAGATGTTCTGCGCGATCTGTATGAGCGCTGAATGTTCTAGGCGCAATGCGTCAAGCGTCTTGTTGGAGCGTTGCGGATGGAGTTTAAACTCGACTCCAGCAGCGTGACGAGAAAGAAGCGATGGATCGACTCCGGCAAGTTCCTGAAGCCTGCGGCGGCGTTCAAGGCAAAGCGTCCAGCCATGGCCAGAACCACGTCATCCAGCGCCAGCTTCGCCTTGGCTAGATTGCGTCCGACGAAGTCTGCTTCGGCGGCGCAGAATTTATCCTGAGCGAGTCTTTCTTTGGCAAATAACAAATCGGAGCAGCGATTGAGGAGCCGCTGCGTGGCTTCAGGCAAGGGAATGCGGGTGGCGTCGTCATGGTGTTCACATCCAGACCAACCAGTTGCGAAAGCGACTCCGAGCTTGTGCAGGGAGGCCTTGAAAAGACGATCATTGACCAATGTGCTTCCGCCTACGAACACGAAGAACTCCATGTCGTTCTAGGACAGGTCCCGGCCGTTTACATGCGGCACGTCGCCTTCGCCGCGTCCATAACCGCCATCAAGGGCGAGACCTTCGAGTTTGCCGGCCGGGTGATGCGCTCAACGCCTGCGCGCACGTGTGTGCAGGCTTCTGCAAGGTGTTGTTCCAGGCTGCTGCTGCCATCGATGGTGAAGCGAGCACTCATTCTGGAAGGGATTCACGCAGGCATTCTTCAACCTGGGCAACGATTGGCGCCATGGCAAAACGCTCATGTGCTTCCTTGTGGCCCGTCTGGGCGATGTTCGTGCGCAGGTGGTCTTCGGTTTGCAGCAGCAGGATGCGCTCTGCCAGCTGAGTGGCGGCTCCGGCGTCATAAGTGACTGCGTTCTGACCGTGGCGGAACAGTTCGCGTCTGTCGCCTGTCATGGTGCCGATCACCGGCAGCCCACAGGCCATGGCTTCAAGTGGTGTGAGGGCAAAGGGCTCCTCACATTCGGAGGTGAAGAGCAGGGCATCATGTGCGCGATATACGTCAGGCATTTCTGCGGGTGTTGCGCTGTGCCATGAGACCGGGAGGGAGTTTCCCGCAGCGAAGTTTTTCAGCATGGTCACGTAGGCATCATCACCTTTGCCATAGACATGCAGTTCGCCTGCAAAGGAGTTTTTGATGAGAAGCAAGGCACGTAGTGCTGTGAGAATGCCTTTGTCTTCGGCCAGGCGTCCCACCCAGAGCCAGTTTCTAGGGGGGCGGGTCACGGGTGTTCCCTGGAAGTGCTTTGTATCCACCGGACAGTGAATGACGCCGCCATGCTGCACCTTGTGGCCCTGCACTGCCGTGAGCTCGCGCAGGCGGGCGCTGGAGAAATAGAGCCGGTTGAAGTGGATTTCGGAGATGGGGTTGGTTGGTGCGATCACATCGCAGCGCCGACGGATTCCTAACAGCGTCCAAAGCGCACGATGAATGCGTGATGCGAATGATCCCTGCCTGCGATTCCACCAGTTGAGCCAGACGTCACCGGTGAGACTGCGCGAAATCCAGTTGTCGCTGACATTATAGACTGTCGGTACAGCACTCCGTTGCAGCGTGAGGCAGAGCGATTTTGACAGTCCGTCCATGGACCAGACATGGACGACATCTGGCTGATGCACCATGAGCGACTCACGCAGGGTTTGATTGTTGTGCAGTTCCAGATGCTTAAGTGCACGCAATTTCAGCCAGGGGTGCCCGTAACAGCCGTGAAGGTGCAGGCTTCGCTCGATATTGGGTTCCAAGACGGGCTGGTTGTCTTGCAGGCCATGATTGGAAGTGAGCACTTGCACTTCATGGCCGCGAAGCCGCAGCGCCTCGGTGATGGCGGCGCAGCGAAGTTCGTAAGCACCGACGTAGTGAGGTGGGTAAAGATTGGTAAGAACAAGAATTTTCATGGAGTCAATTCCACCTGCTGCTGCTCACGCGGCCAGGATGGTAATCTTGAAGTGTGATTTGTATGAAGTGCGCAGGATTGGCGGCACGGGGCAGCTCCTGTGAGCCGTCAGTCGAACCATTATCAATGAGAGTCAGCTCTCGGTTCTGCCTGTTTTGTGCTGCCAGAGCCGGTAGTGTTTCCTTCAGCGTCCAGGCTTCATTGAAGGATCGCATGACGATGCCGGTGAGAGGATCACTCATGACAGTTTAGCGGCGAATTTAACAGGCTGGCGGTGGAGTATAGTTTTTGAGCCTTTGTGCTTTTTCGCTTCGACCAATTCCTCATACACACGGGCCACGCGACCGGCGACGGTTGGCGCATCATATTCAGCTCGCACAAGCTCACGAGCTTCCATGCTGATGTGGCGGTGCAGCTTGTTATTCAGCATGAGGGTGTCGATGGCGGAGTGAAAATCGGCGCTTTGATCGAGTTTGTAGAGCAGGCCGGTTCGGCCATGTTCAATCAGCGAAGCAGGACCGGACGTGCGCGAGGAAAGCACTGGAGTGCCTGCAGCCCAGGCTTCCAGGATGACGAGGCCGAATGGTTCGGCAGTTGAACAAAGGACCAAGAGACGCGAGGACTGTACGAGGCCGATCATCTCAGCGCAACCTGATTCCAGCCCTCCTGTGAGCAGGACATCGTTGATCAGGCCCAGGCGGGCGATTTCACGATGCAGCTCTTCGACGACTGATGGTGTGGTCCCCGCTCCAATGAGCACGAGCATGGCACGCGGATGTCGGCGTTTGATTGCTGGCAGCTGTCGCACAAGCCATGGCAGGTTTTTGGCGGGATCGAGCCGGGCGACTGTGACGATGAGATCACGGCCGGCGATTTGCGGGTAGGCTTTGAGTGCGGCAGCGCGGCAGTCGGCACCGTACTGAGCGGCCGGAACGGAGTGTGGCTGAACGATGATGCGCTGGCGGGGATAGATATTTTGCAGGAGGGCTGCTTCACGCGGATTGCATGAGAAGATGGCATCCGTGTTTTGCAGTACATGGCGGCTACGGACAAGCGCATCAAGAGCCTTGCCCCACTCCAAGCCACCTTTCAGTGGAGCCGTAAGCCTGGCATTCACTTCATCGGGCATGTCGTGAGCGCCGCCATGCAGTGTGACTACATGTGGCACGCCGCGTGATCTTGCCGCCATCAGGCTGATGCCTGCAATCCGGTTGAGCACATGCGAGTGCATCACATCCGCACCGCTGTCGCGGAGTTGCCAGAATAGATCAAATGAAAACAGATTGCCACCCCATGAAAGCAACGCCTCACGTTGTGCGGACGAAATCCCAATCACAGGAACAAAGGCGCTATAGCGCTGAATTTTGGGGCTGGCATCGCGCAGAGGATCGATGTTGTCGAGGCTGGCATTTTGTGGGGCATGCACCGCTGAGGAAATGCCGTGCATCTGCAGCCCTTGAACAAGGCGTTGCACGGCAGTCTCGGTTCCACCCCATTGTGCTGGATCGTATTTGCGGAGAATGTGGGATGCTTGCATAAGAGATCACGCAGCTTGAAGCACGGGTGAAAATTTCTTGAAGGGAGAGGGAAGGCGTGAACGGAGCCACTGGCGCTCTGACGCCGTCAACGCCCCAGACCACAGGCAAAGCAGCGAAGTGAGGCCGCCTGCGCTTCCCATCAGGAAAATGCGGATCGAGGTGTTCTCGATCTGCAAATCTGGAAATAGCAGAGGTGCGCCCAAAGCAAAGATGGAGAAGCTCATCGTTGCACGCATGATGGACTTTGAAAACATGCCTGGTAGCAGTTTCGCCTCCGGCATGTGACGCAGGGCGAAGAAGGCTGAGACAAGGTCCGGAGCCAGGGCAAAGAGCAATGCTGTGAGCATTATGGCCAGCAGGCTCCAGCCCGCATAAACGGCCCAGGCAACGACGGCGAGTCGCATGAGCATGGCCATCGTGATGATGTTGTTGATGGTGCTGATGCGCTGCTGACTTCGCAGGATATCCGGGATAATGGCCAGTGGAAAAGCAAGGCCAATGGCGGCGAAGAATATGATCTGCACGATGCGAATCTCCACATGATTGGCAGAGGAAACTCCAAGGGAACGAACGATTTCATCGTCTCCGAGTGCCACTGTGCCCGCCATGAGTGCGGCCACACCGAGGTAAAAGAACAGAATCGAGCTCAGCACCTGGCTGAGCTTGTGCCATTCACCGGTGAACGACAGTTCGGCGACACGTTTTTGCGCGGCAAAGCCAAAACCAAAATCCAACAGGATGCCGTATCCAAAAACACTCCAAAACAGAGACCAGAAGCCAAATGACTCGCGTGGCAGCGCCTGGTATAACAACCGAAAAGTCACCAGTCCGACAACAATGCCGACAAAAGTGCGCAGGTAGTTCGAGAGTGCGCTGCTCAAGATAGGTTGTTTGACGCAGTCGCAGGTCATCGCGAGAGCTAAAGTCTCGTGGCGAGTCCAGTGCTCAACAATCCCCGCAGCTGCGGGGAGGAGGGTGTATCATGGCTTCCGCGCGCGAAGGGCGGTTGTTCATCAAAGACGAGAGCAAGCTGAGTTCAGGCTGCCAACGCCTGGGTGAAGGTGCGGCGATTTTGATCTCAGGGCGTTCCGGCGCTTTTTCCACCAGGCGATGGATATGCGGAATGGGAGTGAGGTCTTCTGGGACATTGGGCGAGTTGCTGAAGAGTGCCGCATAGCTCTGCGGATCATGTGGATGACAGCCATGCATGGCGCGCATGGGTCGTTCCCCCATGTAGCTGGAAATGATCAACACGCCTTCTTTGACGAGGAAAATGAGTTCGCCAAAACGTCCGCGAGTAAAGTGAGCGAGGAAACGCTGCAGTTCTTCATTTTCCATGATGCGGCCTTCAAGAACGCCCTGCAAGAGGGCGGTGATCTTCTGACGCGCCACTTCGTTGAAGAACCAGAGAGCACTCCCGCGAGATCGCCTCCGCTTTCGAGAGGATGCGCCAGTCCGCATATGTGCTCACCGGCTTTTCGCAGCGGATCTGAGGCGGCAAAGTCGGTGTTTCCATCAAACCATTGATCCTGACGTGTGACTGCAGCACGGACTTCAACGACGTCTGCGGTGCGGAGGTCCAAGAGCGAATCCCAGGCGATGGTGGAGGGCACACCGCCTACGATGGGGAGCCTGCCGGCTTCGGTGTCAGCCATGCGCAGCAATAGAAAATCTGCGCCGGACAGTTCACGCAGTTCTTCGAGCCATCGCGGCCGGCTCCACATCATTGCCAGCATCGGCGATGAGCCGGAAGATGTTGGCGAGGGTTTCTTAACAAGAGGCGACCTATGCGGTCATGAGTTCGAGCGTCGCCTCGGTGTCTTCACTGGCTTGTGGGGGAGATTTGCGCCGCGTCTTCAGGCAGAGCACATTGTGCCCTTGTCCGTGCAAGTAAGATACGTGATCGGTGAGTGAACTGATGATGAAGAGCCCGCGCCCATGCTCGCGCTCGTCGTCTTCGGGAAGTTCCACATTGTCAGGCCATGCAAAGCCACTGGTGTGATCGGTGATGCGGATTTCGATGACGTCCGCAGTCAGCGCCGCTTCGATGCGAACTGTGTGCCGGGCCTGTTCGGGGGTGGCATAGAGCACCGCGTTGTTCGCTGCTTCTGCCAGCACCAGCTCCCACTGCTGGCACTCGTCCTCCCGGATCTGCCGATCCAGCAGCCATTGCATGGCAGAGCGTACGGCATCGCGGGCATCTTCCAGAGTTACTGGAAAATCGAGCCGAAAGACATCGAACTGCTGCTGCGGAAGCGACATGAGCGATCAATTATGGATAATTTCGAAAACGCGATGAAGTCTTGTCAGTTCGATCAACTGGCAGACGGCGGAAGAAGGATTGATCAGTTTCAGGCTGGCCCCTCGGGAGCGGAGGTTTTTGTTCAGTGTCAGCAACTCACCGAGGCCGGAGCTGTCGATGTCACGTGTCTTGGAGAAATCAATGCCATTCCTGAGAGCGGGGAGATCTTCGATGGCTTGGATGAGAAGGCGGTACATGCAATGCGCAAAAGTGTTTTGCAAACATCGCCGTTCACGTCGGACAGTCATTCCCCGCAGATGTGGGGGAATAGTCCCCTGCCTCCACATCTCATGGGCTCGCACTTCTGAATCTACGGAGGAGACCCATCCTCACGTGGCACCAATCGAAGTTGGTGGATGTGCAGGCTGGCCGCAGGTTTTCCAGCCGCCAGAAAGACAACCAACTGGTGGACATGCCGGGGGGGATCAGTGCTTGGCCATTGAATTTGAATTCGGTGGTGGCCCGGCATCATCCACGCTCCAGCTCGGAGGCGTGGACCCACTTCATTGTTCAAGTCGAGCCGCAAGCCCACTTCGACGGCCTCCGAAGCTTCCAGGGTTCCATCTATCTCCAGGCTATCGAAGGAAGTCCAGTCACGACCACGGGCATCCAGATGAGCGCTGGCCGCCCTTTGAGCGGTGCGTTCGAGGATCATATGGCCATGCCGACTGATTTGCCCACTTGAGGAATCCTCCTCTGGCTCCAAGGACCAAAAAAAGCCGCCTAGTTCTCCGGTGAAATCAGTCAATACAGGGAACTGTCTGTCTGCAGCCTGCTTTGCCATCAGCACCTGTGCTGTTAGCACCAAGGGTGGCGATAGAAGTATGAGCATGGCCAGAAGTCGTGCGATCACACGCAACCCCATCGAATGAATCATGCCTGTAACAATCCAGAGAGTGCCTGCGACAATCCCTGCCACTCCCCACATGAAGTCGCCTATGTCTGCGGTGCGGTGACACCAGGGCTGAACAATTTCAATCAAGGCGGCAAGCAGGATCGCTGACAAAACAGCCGACAATAAGCTGCGCTTATTCACGGCAGCTGTGTTGCGGAACAAGCCCTCCAACGCCACACAGCAGATTCCCATCATGGGGACATGCATGTGGTTGATGAGCTCTCCTCGCCAGCCTGCAGACCACCCCTCAGGCAGCGGCAGCAGCATGGCGACGCCAATCCCAACAAGCAGGGAAGACAGAATCAAAGAACGCAAAGATAGTCGCTTCAAGCTGGGGATTTATAAAGAGGAGTGTTTCTGAGATAAACGCGAAGTGAATACCTGGCAATTGCCATGATGCCGAGGTGATGAATGGCTTTGAACAACTGTATCCTAGGCGAAGCCTGGGATGAACATTTTTGCCGCTGCGGTTGCAGAACAACCTATTGTGATCCTACTCTTCCAAGTGATCACGCTTTTAAAAACTGTCCTGCAATTCACTCAGCCGTTGTTTTTGATCTGGCTACTTCTGGGAATTTGGCTGCTGAGGATGCTTTGGAATCGCCGAAGTGTCAGCTTGTGGATGCCTGCCACGTCTTGGGTGCTGCTCACGGTTATCTCATGCACGCCAATAGCCTCTGTACTTCTGGCAGACCTTGAGAACCAGGTTCCCAAGGTCCAGATGAACCAACTCCCTGCTGCGGATGCGATTCTATGCCTCGGCGGCGGCGCTGAACCATCCTTGTCAGAGCCCACGGGATTTCATCTGAAAGTTGGAGCGGACCGACTGAGCACCGCTCTTACGCTTGCGGCAGCTGGTAAGGCTCCACTGCTGATCCTGGGCGGCGGTGGGTATCCACATGAGGGACTGACGTTTTCTGAGGCGGACGCGGTTCGTGACTACCTCGCAGATCACGTCCATCTCAACATCCAATTGCACAGCATTGGGGTATGCAGTGACACGCATGATGAAACTCTCAAGGTTGCGGCGCTGATGAAGCAGCGCGGATTAAAGCGACTTCTGCTCGTCACCAGCGCGAGCCACATGCCACGTGCCGCGGCCGTCTTCCGCAAGACCGACGTCCAGGTGATACCGGTTCCCTGCAACTATTCCAGCAGCCTCAATCACGTGGGTGATCTTCACTGGTTTCATTGGCCCAGCCATCATGGGTTTGAGATTTTCGCCTTCTGGATTCACGAGGTTATTGGCCATTATGTGTATCTCTTGCGAGGGTGGATTTGAGCATGCCTCAAATCTCTACATCATTCCTTTTGTGCTGACTGTACTCGCACGCAGCGTGCAGCCACGGAAGGGAAACCCTCATTCGAAATGCCAGGAACTCAGTGCTTCATTGAGTCCGAAAAGTGGCGGGCCAAGGTCGTGGACTCCTGTCAGTTCGTGAGAGGACTCCAAGCATAAAAGCTCACCAGCAGATCCCCTCATACTGCCAGGAAAGGGTCGATAATTCCCGCCAGCCTTGAACATCGATCACGACCTGATCCGGACGCGCCAACTCCTTCAGAGTTTCGAAGGGGACGCATTTCTGGGAAACCACGATCACCTCACTTGATTGGATCACGTCCCTGGCATCCTGCTTCAAAAGCTGCGCGAGGTGCGGCATGCGTGCTTGAATTTGTTGTTCATTGGCACCGATGAGGCGGGAAAGGTTGATGTGCGGATCGTAGATGCTGAGTTCGTGGCCGCGCCCGATCAGCGTCTCAGCTGCCGCCACCATCGGACTGCCGCGCAGGTCGTCCGTGTTTGCTTTGAAGGCGAGGCCGAGGAAGCCGATGCGGCGCTTCGCCTTGCCCTCAATCAGGCTCACGAAGAGATCCTGATGAGCGGCATTGGTGGCTGCGGTGTTTTCAAGAAGGGGCAGGCTGAGGTTTTCCTGACGAGCGAAAGATTTCAGCGCGGAGACGTCCTTGGGCAGGCAGGAGCCGCCGAAGGGATTGCCGGGCTTCATGTAATAGCGGGAGATGTTCAGCCGCGTGTCGGCACACAGCACGTCCATGACGCGGGTGCCGTCCTCACCCAGGTGCTTGCAAAGGCGACCGATCTCATTGGCAAAGCCCACCTTCAGAGCATGGAAGTAGTTGCAGGAGTACTTGATCATTTCCGCGCCCTCCCACGCCAATATGGACGGCTGACCGCCCATGATTTCGCACACTGCAGCATCCACGGGGGCGGTGCCATCGTGGGTGCCGATGACCACCAGGGAGGGCTCGTGGAAATCCCGGACGGCGGTGCCTTCCCGTAGAAATTCGGGGCAGTAGTAGACGCGCACCTGGCCGGACGCCACCAAGTCTGCCAGCATGTCAGTCACTATCGCGCGGGTGCTGCCGGGCAGCATCGTGCTGCGATAGAGCAGGATGTGTGTCTTCTTCGATTCCTTGATAGCCTCAACGATCTGTGCGGTGACCTTGTGGACGAAGTCGAGATTCAGCTTGCCGGAGGGAAGGGATGGGGTGCCCACGCAGATGATGCTGGCATCAGACTGCGCCACAGCCTCCGCTGCATCCTGGGTGGCGGTGATCTGCCCGCTTTCGCTGCCAGATTTCAGCAGCGCGTCCAAGTCCGGCTCCACAATGGGGGAGATGCCTTGGTTGAAGGCAGCCACTTTTGCGGCATGCAGGTCCACGCCGATGATGAGATGCCCTTTCTGCGCCAGACAGGCGGCGGTGACAGCACCAACGTAACCAAGACCAAAGACAGAAATGTTCATATGTTATGCGACGGCGGAGAAAAGCGGTAAATGGAGAATCCTGCTTATTGGGCGATCCCCGACTCTTGTAAACCAGCAGACGGTATTTTTTTTGTGCCGGGCGGCCCGCCAGGCGCGCTGACTGCAGCAGCAAGGGGGGCTTGTTCTGGCGTGGGAGCAGGCGCAGGCGATGGATCTGCAGCCGGGCCGCCGCAGGATTGGCCGCCAGGAAGACCGCCAATTGATGTACACGCGGTGTTGGGGCGTCCTTGTTCCAGTAAATTTGAATTTGACTGGTTCCCGGCTGCATCCAACCGCCATCCCGCAGGCGGTTGGCTCCATATGCGCCCAGATCCAGCCTGACACCGACTTCGACGGCTGACGCTGCCTGCAACGTGCCGGCTATTTCCAAACCGGCGAAGGCGCTCCAGTCACGATCCAGGGTGTCCAGGTGAATGCTGGAAGGATGGCCGGCGTCTCGTGCCAGAAGCAGAGCATCAGGACCCGGGCCAGCTTGGGCGGGCTCGATGGTCCAGAGCGGATGCGAGCGGTCAGCCAGACCAGCGTTGGCGCCAGCACGCAGGCCACGGCCAGCAGCCGGGTGGCATGCCGCAGGGCTGCCGCCTGCATTCCGAGGCCGATGCGGCGGGCGATTTTCTGCGCGCGCATGTTGGCCTGAAAACCGACATCCACAGCCTGGGAATCTGCAGTGACACCCATGATGAAGCCGTCAAAGTGGCCGATTTGATGCAGAAGCGGGGTCTCACGCAGCTGCTGCTCGTGACCAGCGCCAGCCATATGCCGCGCTCCCTGGCGGTATTTCGCAAAGCAGGCATCAACGCCATTCCGGTGCCGTGCAACTACACCAGCAGTCTGAACCGCGTGGGAGGGCGGTACTGGCTGCATCTGCCCCATGTGCAAGGATTCGAGAGCTTCAATGGCTGGCTGCACGAGATCGTCGGCTACTGGGTCTATCGCTGGCGTGGGTGGGTTTGATGGCGCGATGAGTTGATATTGCGGTTTTTTCCCCCGCGGGGGGGGGTAATGGGTACGTTTACACTGCATGAACATGTTTTATGTAAGAAATGACACTTGAAATGGCACAAGACATGAGCCAAATGAATCATCGTTTAGATAGGCTAGGATGTATGCTCACAGGCCAGTTTTTGTGATGCATTCGTCCTGAACCTTTGCATTCCATCATGAAGTTGAGTGAAGTCTCTGCTGTGCTACGAAGCGCTTGTGGAGATCTTTTTTATTCCAGACACATAACGCCTTCCTCAATAATGACATTCGCAAGATTCTTCACCTGTACGCTGCTGGTCTTTCTTGCTCAACAACTGGGGGCACCGAACACCGTCACAGGCACCTCGCCGGGCACTGGAAGCATCGTCGGCGGCACGAAGAAGACCACCTCATTCAATGGCTTTACCGGCACCACGGGGGTGGACTTTAGCGCGGTGGAGGGCAGAGCGGGTGCGTCCAGCTTGGATGTGACGCCTCCTTTTGGCCAAGACGCTATATCCCAGGTTTTCCCTTATCCGTCTTGCTCATCCGTCACTGACACCTCCCCTGTCCTCCCGCTGGTGAAGCATGGCTTCCGCGTCAGTCCTTCCCGTTTCCCCACCGTTCTGTTTTCACTCTTCGTCTGACGTTGTTCCCAGCCTCCCGTCCCGCCTTCTTTGCCATGAAAAGCTTCCTCACGCTCTTCCTTCTGTGTTTCACCGCAGTGCTGCACGCAGTCCCGCCCGTCGTCTTTAGCATTCTGCCAACCAGTGGCACGACCGCAGGCGGAACCACTGTGACGATCCTTGGCACGGCCTTCGACTTATCCACGGCCGTGACCTTCGGCGGTGTGGCCGTGGCCAGTTTCACGGTGGAGAGCAATCATATCATCACTGCTACCACCCCGGCACATGCTGCCGGCACTGTCAGTGTGGATGTCACCAATCCCAGTGGCACGAGTGCGGCGAACACGCTTTACACTTATTTTGCACCCACGGTGCAAATTGGACCGCCCTTCGCAGAATTTGTCGATCCCAATCCGGCAGCGGGGAATCAGTTTGGAGCCACGGTGGTGGCGCTAAACACGGGGAACGTGGTGGTCACCGCACCTTACGACGACGCGGGCGGGACGGACGCCGGGGCCGTTTACCTCTTCAACGGCGCCACCGGAGCGCTCATCAGCACGCTGACGGGTTCCACGGCCAATGATCGTGTGGGTGGCGGGGGTGTGAGGGTGCTGGGTAACGGCAACTATTTGGTGCACAGCGGAAATTGGAACAACGGAGCTGCAACCAATGCCGGCGCGGTGACGTGGGGCAGCGGCACGGCGGGGGTGAGCGGCGCGGTCAGTGCCGCCAACAGCCTCGTCGGTTCCACGGCCAATGACAGCCTGGGCAACGCTGGGGTGACGATTCTGAGGAATGGCAACTATGTGGTGGCAAGCTATCAATGGGACAACGGAGCCGTCGTTGATGCTGGAGCGGCGACCTGGGGCAGCGGCACGGCGGGAGTGAGCGGCGCGGTGAGTGCCAGCAACAGCCTCATCGGCTCCACCGCCAATGACTATGTGGGCATCGGCGTGAGGGCACTGAGCAATGGCAACTATGTGGTGAACAGCTCCAACTGGGACAACGGAGCCGTCGTTGATGCCGGCGCGGTGACCTGGGGCAGCGGCACGACAGGGGTGGTCGGTGCGGTGAGCAGCAGCAACAGCCTCGTCGGCTCCACGGCCAGTGACCAAGTGGGCTACTCCAGCACGATGGCGCTGAGCAATGGCAACTATGTGGTGAACAGCCCCTACTGGGACAAAGGAGCCGTCGCTGATGCTGGAGCGGTGACCTGGGTCAACGGCACGTCTGGGATGGTCGGTGCGGTGAGCAGCAGCAACAGCCTCGTCGGCTCCACGGCCAGTGACCAAGTGGGCCGCAGCGGCGTGACCCCGTTGACCAATGGCAACTATGTGGTGGCAAGCTATCAATGGGACAACGGAGCTGTCGTTGATGCTGGAGCGGCGACTTGGGGTAGCGGTACGTCTGGGGTGAGCGGCGCGGTGAGCTCGATCAACAGCCTCGTCGGCTCCACAGCCAATGACAATGTGGGGGGGGGCGGCGTGTATACGTTGAGCAATGGCAACTATGTGGTGCGCAGCACTAATTGGGACAACGGAGCCGCCATCAATGCCGGAGCGGCGACCTGGGGCAGCGGCACTGCGGGGGTGACCGGTGTGGTGAGCTCGATCAACAGCCTCGTCGGCTCCACCGCCAATGACAATGTGGGCAACGTCTTGGTCCCCTTGACCAATGGCAGCTACGTGGTGCATAGCTCAATTTGGGACAACGGAGCCGTCTCTAATGCCGGAGCGGCGACCTGGGGCAGCGGCACGACTGGGGTGAGCGGCGTGGTGAGTTCCAGCAACAGCCTCGTCGGCTCCACGGCGAGTGACAATGTGGGCGGCGGCGGCGTGACGGCACTAAGCAATGGCAACTATGTGGTGCGCAGCCAGAACTGGGACAACGGAGCCGCCATTAATGCCGGAGCGGCGACCTGGGGCAGCGGCACGACTGGGGTGAGCGGCGCGGTGAGTTCCAGCAACAGCCTCGTCGGCTCCACGACCGGTGACACTGTGGGCAGCAGCCCTGTGACGGCACTGAGCAATGGCAACTATGTGGTGGGCAGCCCCAACTGGGACAACGGAGCCGTCTTTAATGCCGGAGCGTCGACCTGGGGCAGTGGCGCGTCCGGGGTGAGCGGCGTGGTGAGTTCCAGCAATAGCCTCGTTGGCTCCGCCGGCAATGACCAAGTAGGCGGCAGCGTGACGGCGCTGAGCAATGGCAACTATGTGGTGCGCAGCGGTTTTTGGAACAGCGGTGCCGCCAATGCCGTCGGAGCGCTGACTTGGGGCAGTGGCACCACCGGGGTGAGCGGCGCGGTGAGTTCCAGCAACAGCCTCGTCGGCTCCACGGCCAGTGACCAAGTAGGCGGCAGCGTGACGGCGCTGAGCAATGGCAACTACGTGGTGTATAGCTCATTTTGGGACAACGGAGCTGCTGCCAATGTCGGCGCGGCGACCTGGGGCAGTGGCACGACGGGGGTGAGTGGTGCGGTGAGCAGCAGCAACAGCGTGTTGGGCCAGTTGGCCAGCGCCGGCCTGCAACTCGCCAATCCGGACGATGTCAACGGCACTTTTTTTGCTGTGTTCCTCACTGAGGGGGGCGGGAAAGTCCGGCTCGGTTCCCAGAACGATGGCCTCGGTCCCCCCCCAGCCCCCACGGTTACCAGTCTCGACATCACCAGCGGCAGCACGGCGGGCGGCACCAGCGTGACCCTCACCGGCACCGCCTTCACCGGAGCCACGGGCGTGACCTTTGGCGGCGTGGCAGTGGCCAGCTTCATGGTGGTCAATGACACCACGATCACGGCCGTCACGGCAGCGGGCAGCGCAGGCAGCAGCAGCGTGGTGGTGACCACAGCGGGCGGCAGCAACGCGGCGAACACGCTTTACACCTTCGGCAACACCGCTCCCGTGATCACCAGCAATGGCGGTGGCGGCACGGCGGGCATCAACGTGGCCGAGAACACCACGGCTGTGACCACTGTCACTGCTACCGACTCCGAAGTGCCAGCGACGCAGAGCCTGACCTTCACCAAGAGCGGCGCTGACGCGGCTCTTTTCACCCTCAACTCCAGCAGCGGCGCGCTCTCCTTCACCACCGCGCCGAACTTTGAAGCGCCTGCCGATGCAGGTGCCAACAACGTCTATGACGTTACGGTCACGGTCACGGACGACGGCACCGGTTTGCTGACCGACACCCAGGCTCTGAGTGTGACCGTCACGGATGTGAATGAAGCGCCGAGCATTGCAGGCGACTCTGTCCAACTCGCCTACGAGACCGTGAATCCGACGCGTTCGGGCAGCAATATTGTCTATTCCGTCAACAATGCCGCCGCCCTGGCTGGCGCCACCTTCAGCCGTGTGCGCTACCGCATGGAATTGACGGTGGCTGGCACGCCGCGTTATGCAGAAACGACGTTTGATGCCTAGGCCGGTCTGAACGTGGCAGGCTTGAAGGTTCCGGATGGCAGCAACCTGCTCACCATCCAGCGCAACGTGACGAACTTGACGGTGGACTCGAACTATCCCGGCGTCGTCAATGCCACGGCTCAGACGGGACGGTTGGAGATCTGGCCCAGCAACTACAATCAAACGGCCTCAGGTGGTGTCGGTGGCTCCAGCAGCACCTTTGATTTTGACGATGGAGGCTTTGGCACGAGCGTGGGTCATGGCAGCTTTCAGGTTCATAACCTGTCTTCCGCCCCGATACAGACAGTTTTAGCCTGGAACAATCATGGGGCGGCCAATCCTGAAACCGGTTTCGGCAACCAACCCACGACTAACCCTGACTGGACTTTTGCCACTTTGGGCACCACGGGCTGGAAGCTGCAGATTTCGATCATGACGCCGAATCTGCCCGCCACCTTTGCCCTGACGGAGGACGTGACGGGCAACCTGCTCTTCACTGGCACGCCCTTTGCAGATGACAGCGCCTCGCTGACGGTCACACTGGCGGTGGCAGACGGTGTCATCACCGGCAACGCGGGCACCGGCATCACGGTGGGCGGCACGGCCGTCTCACGGACCTTCACCGGCACGGTGGCCGACCTCAACACCTACTTCACCACCGCTGGAAAAGTCACCTACCTCGGCGTCCTGAACAACGACACCGCACGGACGCTCACCACGACCATTTCCGACGGCACCTTCAGCGCCAACACGGACAGCACGATCAACTTCGCGCCGGTGAATGACACACCATTGGATCTTGCACTGAGCGCCACAAGCATCGCGGAGAACGTGGGGGCAAATTCAACGGTGGGCACGTTGAGCACGACGGATGTCGATACGGGCGACACCTTCACCTATACGCTGGTGGCTGGCACCGGCAGCACGGACAATGCCGCGTTCAACATCTTGGGGAACGCCTTGCGCATCACCGCTTCCCCGAACTTTGAGGTGAAGAACAGCTACGACGTCCGGGTGCGCAGCACCGATGCGGGCGGGCTGTCCTTCGAGAAGCAGTTCACCATCAGCATCAGCAACGTGATCGAAGCGCCGGTGATCGCCTCTGCCACGAGCGCCAACTTGGCTCCCACGACCGCCACGCTCGGCGGGAACGTGACGAGTGATGGCGGCCTGGCGGTGACGGAGCGCGGGGTGGTGTATGCGCTGACGGCCACGAACAGCAGTCCGCAGATCGGCGGCACCGGAGTGACGAAACTCGTGGGCACGGGCACGACCGGGGTTTTCACGGTGGATGTGAGCGGCCTGAGCTCCAACAAGGACTATTCGTATGCGGCCTACGCCCTCAATGGCGATGCCACGAGCTACACGAGCGTGGACACCTTCACCACGACGACCGACTTTGTGCCGGGAACGGGAGTCACGGTCACCTACAGCGGCGTCATCGGCGGCACGACGGGCGTGAGTATCACTGGCGGCGGCACGCTCGAACTGACTGGCCTGAACACCTACAACGCGAACACGAACGTGGGGGACGGCACGATTTCCATCAACACGGTGGGCACCGGAGCCTCGCCGCAGTCCCTCGGCGCGGGCGGCACGGTGAACCTGGGTTCGCCGGGCACCTCGTCGGGTGCGCTGATCTACACAGGCGGTGCGGGCACGCTGGACAAGGACATCAACGCGCTGGGCAACGGCGCGGATACCGTGCAGAACGCCGGCAGCGGGCTGCTGACGCTTTCCGGCACCCTCGACAAGACCGGCACCGTACTCACACTCAAAGGCGGGGCCAACGGTATCACCGTGTCAGGCTCCATCACGGGCAACACCGGCAGCCCGAACTCCGACCTGATCGTGGACGGCGGACCGGTGACGCTGAACAGCGCAAACAGCTACAACGGCCCGACCTACATCATCAACGGCGGCACGCTCAATGCGAACGCGGTGGATGCGCTGCCGACGAGCCCGGCACGTTCGGCCATTCTCATGGACCAGAGCGGCACCGGCAGCTCTACGCTGGCACTTGGCGTCAGCCAGTCGGTGCTGTCCCTGACTGGAGCAGCCACCTCGGCCATCAATCTGAATGCCAATTCGCTGACCGTGGGAGACACCTCCGGCAGCACCACCTTTGACGGCGTCATCAGCGGCGTGGGCGGCAGCCTCATCAAAGATGGCGCCAGCACCCTGGTGCTCAGCGGCACCAACACCTACACCGGCGGCACGAATGTGACTGCGGGCACCATCGTGCTGGCCAACCAGAGCGGGTTCGGCACCGGCACCGTCACACTGGCCGGCGGGGTCAATTTCAGCACCTCCGGTTTTGAAGGCAACAGCGCCGGCGGCGCGCTTCCGAATGCCCTCGTCCTCAGCGGTGGCATGGTAAATGTGGATGTCAGCTTTGGTGCCAAGGACATCTGGATCAACACAGGCGTCTCCGGCACCGGTGGTTTCTCCGTCACAGGCGCTGGCGCGATCATGCGCAACCCTGGGCTGATGCTCTCGGGCGCCAACACCTTCCAGGGCGGGGTGACCATCGCCAATCAGACCCGGGTCTCGATTGACAACAACACGTCCCTCGGAACTGGCGGCCTGCGGGCGGCCAGTGGCACTGGCACGCTCCGGGTGGCCGGCAACGTGTCCAATGTGGCGAACAGCATCGTGATCGCCAGTGGCGTGACCTTGAATGTCGAGGTGGACAGCGGGATTGGTGGTGTGCTTTCCGGCGTCATCTCCTCCGAAGGGGCCGGCGGCAGCCTGACGAAGAGTGATGCAGGCACGCTGACCTTGACCGGGGCGAACACCTACACGGGAGCTACGACGGTGAGCGCGGGCACCTTGCAAGCTGGCAGTGCCGTGGCATTCACCAACAAGGGGGCGCTGTCGATGTCCGGCAGCGGTGTCCTTGACCTCGGCGGGTTTGCCGTTGGCTTCACGGATGCGAGTGCCAGCGCGACAACCAACACCATCACCAACAACGGGGCCGCGAATGCCACGCTGAACTTTTCTAATTTGAACACTCAGATCAGCAGCCTCATCCAGGACGGAACCAGGACCCTGGCGGTGAGCTTTAGAAATGACAATTCGGCCAGCAACCTCTTTAAACTCGACAGCGCCAACACGTTCTCCGGCGGTGTGACCCTTTTGGACGGAAGCGCTGTTGGTTCCGGGTTTGGCTCGCGGCTAAGAATTAGCAATCTGGTCACCACCGTGGGATCTGCGGGCTCGATTGTCAGCAGTCCCTTCGGCACCGGAGCCATCACCATCGGTCAGGTGGCCACTGACAAGGCTGGCATCTTGTTCGACACCACGGCCAACAACACCCTCGCCAATGCAATTGTCGTCAATACCGCACTGGGCAATGATCAGCCAGGTATTCGAGTGGACACCGCAGCCACGGGCCTTGTTTTGTCAGGACAGATAACCGCGAACTTGGCCAACGCGCTGTTCTCCAATGGCACGAGTGGCAGTGGCGTGGCGACGGTGAACCTGACGGGCCAGGTGACGGGTGCATTTGGTCTTGAGACCAATGCATCGGCTATCGCGGTGACTTTGAACAATGCGGCAGACAACAACGATTATGCTGGCAACACGATTACCGGGTCAACTTCCTTCTTGAACTTGGGCAGGGCCAACCAGATTCCCAACGGTGCGGCCAAGGGGAATGTGGTCAATGCGGGCACCTTGAATCTGAATGGCTTCAGTGAGACGATCAACGGCCTCAGCGGCGCGGGCACGATTGACGGCGTCAGCGGAACTCCGACACTGACCATCGGTGACAACGATGCGAGCAGCACCTACTCTGGTGTGATCAAGAACACTGCCGGCACGCTGGCGCTGACCAAGACCGGCGCTGGCACGATGACTCTGGACGGTACGGCGGCCAACACCTACACCGGAGCCACGACAGTCAACGGCGGCGTGCTGGTGCTGAACAAGACGGGCGCGGGCAGTGAAAACGCGATTGCCGCCGGCGGCAGCATTGTCGTCAATTCTGGCGGCACCCTGCGTTTGGGCACCCAGGGGCAGATCAATGACAGCATCACCAGTTTCAGCATCAACGGCGGCACCTTCGACCTGCAGACTTTCACCGATGGGGTGAACTCTCAAATTGCGCTCACCAGCGGTTCCATCATTGGCGGAGACACAGGTTTCGTTCTTGCCCGCGGTGGCTACGCAGGCGCTGGCACCACCACGATTTCCAAGAGGATTTCCGTCCGAGCTGCAGATGCGAACAGCGGGTTGTTTGATATCACAAGCGGCACGACTACGGTCAGTGGGGTCATTCACACGGACTCAGGAGGCGCTGCAGGCATTTCAAAGACCGGCACGGGCACTCTGGTGCTCAGCGGGGCGAGCACCTACGCGGGCGCCACGACGGTGAGCGCAGGCATCCTCAACATCCAGACCGCCACGGGTCTCGGTACCACTGCGGGGAGCACCTCCGTCAGCAATGGCGCGACCTTGCAGTTGCAGGGTGGCATCACGGTGGGAGCGGAAGCGCTATCTCTCAATGGCGGCGCGGCCAGCGGTCAGACGGGGGCCTTGGTCAACGTCAGCGGCACCAACACTTACGGCGGTGCGGTCACGGTCACGGCCAGCAGCTCCATTTCCGCTGCCAGCGGCTCGGTGCTCAACCTCACTGGCGGGGTGATCAAAAACGGCACCGTGGCGACCTTCAACGGCGGGGGCACGATCAATGTGGGGACCGTGGGTATCAGCGGTGCTTCGGCCAACTCGGACCTCGTCATTGACGGAACCATAGTAAACCTGAATGTGGCCAACACCTACAATGGTCCGACCTTCATCCGCAACAGCGGCACGCTCAATGCCAATGTGGTGGGCGCGTTGCCGACGGGAACGCGCACCGCGCTGACCTTTGACGGCACGGGAACGTCGGTGCTGACCCTGGGTGCGGCGCAGTCCGTGGCCTCCTTGACTGCGGCAGGTGCTGCGACGGTGACGCTCAACGCCAATACATTGACGGTAGGCACCAGCACCGGAAGCACGACCTTTGCGGGAGCCATTGGGGGCACGGGCGGCCTGACCAAGGATGGGGCGAGCACTCAGGTTCTTAGCGGTAGCAACGGCTACAGCGGCGCGACGACGGTGAGCGCAGGCACTTTGTCGATCACGGGTGACATCAATGCCTCCGCGACGATTGCGGTCAACGGCGGGCTGCTCTCCACGAGCGGAGCGGACATGCTGGCCAACACGGCGGCGGTGACAGTGGCCGGCGGCACACTCACGGTGGGTGGCGCAGACACGGTGGGCACGCTGACAATGAGCAGCGGCATTATTGGCGGTTCTGCAACCCTGACGGCAACGACCTACGGCCTGAGCGGCGGCACGGTGAATGGGAATCTGGGTACGGGAACGATCAACAGTTCGGGCACGGTGGCCCTCAACGGCACGGCTGGCGCGACCGTAGTAAATGTGACGGCTGGGACGCTGACTCTCGGAGCCAGTAGCGCGATCAACAGCGCCACGACGGTGGGCATCAGTGGTGGCAGCCTGACACTGGGAGCTTCCAACCAGATTGGCAATAGTGCGGCAGTGACGGTGTCCGGCGGCACTTTGGCGATGGGAGCCAACAGTGACACGGTGGGAACCGTGGTGTTGACCTCGGGCAGCATCACCGGCAGCACGGGTGTGCTTACCAGCACAGCGGCGTATGACATGCGTGCTGGCAGTGTGAGTGCGATTCTTGGCGGCACCGCCGGCCTGAACAAGACGACGGCGGGAACGGTGACGCTGAGCGGCGCGAACACCTACACCGGCGCGACGACGATCACCACAGGCACCTTGCAGGTGGATGGTTCCCTGGCCGCTGGCAGCACGGTGGGAGTGGGCACGGCGGGCACGTTGAGCGGTTCGGGCACGATCAACGGCAACACGACCCTGACGGGAAGCGGCATCATTAACCTGACCAACCCTGGAGTCATTGCTGGCACCTTGGGAGTGACCGGCGGCAACTGGAATGGCACGGGCAGCGTGACGGGCCTGGTGACCTCCAGCAGCGGCACCTTCACCATCGGCAGCGGGGCGAACTTGACGGCGAATGGCGATCTGAACGTCACCGGGGGCACGTTGGCCAGCGGAAGCGGCACGAGCACGATCACCGGCAGTGTGAACTACACCAGCGGCAGCAGCAGCACCTTTGGTGGGGTGATCGCCGGCAGTGGCAAGACGGTGACGATGAACAACGGGTCGGGCACCTTGACCTTGAGCGGCAACAACTCCTACACGGGATTGACTACGGTGAGCGCGGGCGTGTTGAACATTCAGAGCGCCAACGCCCTGGGAACAACGGCTGCGGGCACGAGCGTCACTTCGGGGGCTGCACTGCAAATTCAGGGCAGTATCACGACGGCGGCCGAGGCTTTGACCTTGAACGGCACGGGCGTCAGCAATACCGGGGCGCTGCGCAACATCAGCGGCACCAACGACTTCGCTGGTCTCGTCACGCTGGGCAGCGCGGCGCGGATCAACTCGGATGCAGGAACGCTGACGCTGAGCAACACGGGCACGATCACGGGAGCATTCGGCCTCACGGTGGGTGGCGCGGGAAACACCACGATCAACAGCATCATCGGCACCACGGCGGGCGGCTTGACCAAGGATGGAGCGGGCACACTGACGCTCACGGGCGCAAACACCTACTCGGGCGGCTACACATCGGTCCAGGCCGGTACGCTTCAAGCCGGGGCCAACAACGTGCTCCCAGGCTCCGTGGAAGTGAAGTTCACCGGCACCCTTGATCTCAATGGCTTCAACGCCACGGTTTCGGGCAATACCATCGGAACTTCCAGTCTCTACTTCGGTGCCAATTCGGTAGGCCAGACAGCGACGGTCACCACCGGCGCAGGGACTTTGACGGTGAACGGGAACATCGGGGTGGACAGCAATGCCTACGGAACCAATCTCCTCAGCGGCAATCTTGATCTGGGGGGAGCGGTTCGCACCATTTCAGTGATCACCGGTGGCACGGGGGTCACCTTGACGATTTCAGCGGCGGTTTCCAACGGCGGTATAACCAAGACTCAGGGGGGCACATTGATTCTCTCCGGCAGCAACGGCTACAGCGGCGCAACGACGGTGAGCGCGGGCACCTTGTCCGTCACGGGTGACATCAACTCCTCCGCGACGATTGCAGTCAACAGCGGGCTGCTTTCCACGAGCGGGGCTAATAAACTGGCCGATGCTGCGGCAGTGACCGTGGCCGGCGGCACACTCACGATCGGCGGAAATGACACGGTGGGCACGCTGACGATGAGCAGCGGTGCCATTGGTGGTTCGGCTACCTTGACGGCAACGACCTACGGCCTGAGCGGCGGCACGGTGAATGGGAATCTGGGCACGGGAACGATCAACAGCTCGGGTACCGTGGCTCTCAACGGCACGGCGGGAGCGGCTGTGGTCAATGTGACGGCGGGCAATCTGACGCTCGGAGCCAGCAGCGCGATTAACAGCGCCACCACGGTGGGCATCAGTGGGGGCAGCCTGACACTGGGAGCCTCCAACCAGATCGGCAATAGTGCGGTGGTGACGGTGTCCGGCGGCACCTTGGCAATGGGAGCCAACAGTGACACGGTGGCGTCAGTCGTGTTGACCTCGGGCAGCATCACCGGCAGCACGGGCGTGCTTACCAGCACAGCGGCGTATGACATGCAGGCTGGCAGCGTGAGTGCGATTTTGGGCGGCAGCGCCGGCCTGAACAAGACGACAGCGGGAACGGTGACGCTGAGCGGCGCGAACACCTACACAGGCGCAACGACGATCAGTGCTGGTAAGTTAACACTCCAGGGAACTTATGGTTCGTCTGGATTTGCCATCTCATCGGGGGCCGTTCTTGAGTTCAACAGCGGTTCATCCCAAGACTATGGCACTGCCAACTTTTCAGGGGCTGGGACACTTCTAAAAACGGGTACAGGTGAACTCAGGTGGGGAGGGAGTGCCGCCACATTTGCGCTGACTTCTGGATCACTCATTGACATCCAGGGTGGATTGGTGGTTGGCGGGAACTTTGCCAACGAAGTTTGGACCAACAACAAATCGGATCTGAACATTGCCGGCGGAGCTTTCTTTGCGGGGGTGGAAGCCAACGTCCGAGTCAATGCACTGACAGGTGGTGGTACACTTTCCACGGGCTTCTCCGGCAGCGGTTACACCAGTTTTACCCTTGGGGTTGACAATGGAGGAGGGACCTTTTCAGGAACTATCACCGATGGTGTAAGCAGCTTGGGTGGGTATTCGGATTTTGGTGGTGCGGTTTCCACAGGCAACCTTACCAAGGCAGGCACCGGAACGCAGATTTTAACGGGCGCGAACACCTACACCGGCACGACGACGGTGAGCGCGGGCATCCTCAACATTCAGAATGCCACGGGCCTCGGCACCATCGCAGGTGGCACTTCGGTGAGCAATGGAGCGACTCTGCAATTGCAGGGTGGCATCACGGTGGGGGCGGAGGCGCTCTCGCTCAATGGCGGTGCGGCCAGCGGTCAAACGGGGGCCTTGGTCAACGTCAGCGGTACCAACACCTACGGCGGTGCGATCACGGTGACGGCCAGCAGTTCCATCTCGGCGGCCAGCGGTTCCGTGCTCAACCTCACGGGTGGGGTGGTCAAGAATGGTACTGTGGCGACCTTCAACGGCGGCGGCACGATCAATGTGGGGACCGTGGGCATCAGCGGTGCTTCGGCCAACTCGGACCTCGTCATTGACGGAACGGTGGTGAATCTCAATGTGGCCAATACTTACAATGGCCCGACCTTCATCCGCAACAGCGGCACGCTCAATGCCAATGTGGTGGGCGCGTTGCCGACGGCAACGCGCACCGCGCTGACCTTTGACGGCACGGGAACGTCGGTGCTGACCCTGGGTGCGGCGCAGTCCGTGGCCTCCCTGACTGCGGCGGGAGCTGCGACAGTGACACTCAATGCGAATACGCTGACCATCGGCGCAGCCAGTGGCAGCACCACCTTTGCAGGAATCATTGGTGGCACGGGCGGTCTAATCAAGGATGGAGCGAGCACGCAGATCCTCACCGGCACGAACACCTTTACCGGTACGGTGACCGTCAACAACGGAACGCTGGCGGCCAACGGTCCGAACTCCATCAATTCAGCCCTGGGTTCGGCCAGTTCCATCGTCATCAACAATGGCGGAACGATCACGGTGGGTGGTGACAACTCGTTTACCGGCGGGCTAGATCCGACAGGGGCAGGAAAGTTCACGCAGATCAATGCGGGCGGTCTGCTCAGCAACGCGGGTTCTTCCACCAACCATCTTTTTCATCTGGTGATGAACGGAGGGACGCTCTCGGCCACGACGGCTAACTCTTACTTTGGCAATTGGAATTTCGACTATGGGGTCGCCACGCTTGGCAACGGGTCCACTTCGCTGATCACCGGTGGCAATGCCACGCTGACGCAAATTGGGGGGCACAATTTTCGACATTGGCGCGGGTGACACCCTCAATGTGCAGACAAAGATTGATGCGGGGGGGGCGGGTGTGACTGACTCGGGATTGACCAAGAGCGGCGTTGGAACCATGACGCTCAGCGGAGCCAACACTTATGCCAGTGCAACGACGGTGAGCGCCGGTGTGCTCAACATACAGAACGCAAGCGCGCTGGGGTCGGTGGCCGCTGGGACGAGTGTGACTTCTGGTGCGGCGCTGCAAATTCAGGGTGGCATCACGACTCTCGCCGAGGCGCTGACCTTGAACGGCTTGGGTGTCAGCAATGATGGCGCGCTGCGCAACATCAGTGGAACCAACAGCTACGCGGGCTTGGTGACCCTCGGCAGTGCGACGCGGATCAACTCGGACTCCGGCACCTTGGCCTTGAGCAACACGGGCACGATCACTGGCGCAGGTCTGGGACTGACGGTGGGCGGGGCAGGCAACACGACGATCAACAGCATCATCGGTACGACCACCGGCACACTGACAAAGGACGGCGCCGGCACCGCGATCCTCACCAATGCCAACACCTACACGGGAGCCACCACGATCACGGCGGGCACGTTGCAGGTGGATGGATCTATCGCCTCAGGCAGCACAGTGGGAGTAGGCACGGCAGGAACGTTGAGCGGTTCTGGTACTGTCAGCGGCAATGCCACCCTCACGGGCAACGGTATCATCAACCTGACCAATCCGGGTGTCATTGCGGGCACCTTAGGAGTGACTGGTGGCAGGTGGAACGGCGCGGGCAGTGTGACGGGTCTGGTAACCTCCAGCAGCGGCACCTTCACGATCGGCAGTGGAGCGAACCTCACTGCAAACGGTGACCTGAATATCACCGGTGGCAGCATTGCCAGTGGCAACAGTGCCAGCACGATCACCGGCAATGTGAACTACACCAGCTCCAGCAACAGCAGCTTTGGCGGGGTGATCGCCGGCAGCGGCAAGACGCTGACGATGAACAACGCCTCGGCCACACTGACCTTGAGTGGCACCAGCAGCTACACCGGGGCGACGACCTTGACGGCTGGCAGTCTGGTAGTCAATGGCAGCATCGGTAGCAGCAGCTTGACGACGATCGACGGCGGGACCTTGATGGGCACGGGCACGGTGGGGGCGATTCAGCTCAACAGCGGCGGCACGATCAATCCCGGAGGATTGTCGTCTGCGGGGACGCTGAGCACGGGGAACATTGCCATTGTGGACGGGCAGCTCCACTTCAACATCGGCGGCACAGGCAGCTACGACCAGCTCAACGCCACCGGCACGATCAATCTCGCCGCGGGTGGTGCAGGTGCCAAGCTGGTGCTGGATGCGATCAGCAGTTACACCGCCACGCTGAACAACGCCTTCACGCTCGTCAGCAACGATCTGACGGATGCCATTTCAGGGGCGTTTGCCAAAGGCACCTTTGGAGGCACGAAGATAGTGACGCTCAGCGGAGTGGATTATGTGGAAAACCTGCTGGGTTCAAACTATTACGGGCGCATCAACTACACAGGTAATTCGACCGATCCTGGCACGCTGGCTACGGCGGGCAACGATATCGTCATCAAGGTGGTGACCCCTGAGATCACCGTGACGGAGGGGGCCACTACGCTGAGCGACAATGGTGGGTATAATTTTGGCGATGTGGACAAGCTGGTGCCAGCGGTGCCTTTAACGAAGACCTTCACCATCAAGAACGACGGCGAGGTGGACCTGATGAATATCGCGATTACCGGGCCGACCGGTGCAGCGGCGGCGGATTACAGCGTCAATACGACCGGTACGGCGACGAACCTGATCCCCGGAGCGAGCACGACGTACACGGTGACCTTCGATCCGCGCCGGATCGGCACGCGCAACGCCTACATATCGATCACCAGCAACGATCTGGACGAAGCCACCTTCGACATCCCGTTGACCGGGGTGGGATCAATCGGTCGGGATATCCTGGAGCCATGGACGGTGACCTACGGAGGACCGGATGCTCCGGGCACTTCGCGCGACGGCGCGGCTACGGCGGTGGCGGTGCAGAAGAGCACGACGAGCGACGAGGCGATGGCGGTGTTTGCCACAGGTTACACGTCCAATGCCTCGGGCACACGGGACATTTACACAGCCAAGTATGATCCAGTGACCGGGGTCAAGCAGTGGCAGCAGACCTTCAATGGCGCGGCCAACGGCCATGATGAGGGAAGGGCCATCGCGGTGGACGGCAATGGGGACGTTGTAATTACCGGTTACACGACCAATAGCAGCACTGACACTGACGCGTATGTCGCCAAGTATGCTGGTGCGGATGGCACGCTGCTGTGGCAGAAGATCTACGCGGGTGCGGGCGGCAGCTACGATGGTGGTAACATCGTGGCGGTGGACGCGGCCAACAACGTGGCTGTGGCAGGCTATGGAACGGCCACCAGCGGGGCCGCGCTGGACATTTTGGCCGCTCGCTACACCGTGGCAGGCGCGACGATTTTTGAGAGACTGGTGGATGGCGGTGCCAACCGCGAGGATGTGGCCTACGGGGTGGCCGTGGACACGGCGGGCAACCTTGCTGTGGCTGGCTATGCCGGGAGCGTCTCCACCGGGAAGGACTTCCGCATTCTGCATCTGGCCGCCGGGAGCGGGAGCACCAACTGGCAGTACACCAAGAGCGGCAGCAGCAGCACCGACGATCTGGCCTATGACGTGACCTTCGATGCTTCCAACCAGGTGGTTGCAACTGGCACGGTGCGGTCCATCAACTATGATTTCTATACTGTGAAGGTGAGCAGCGGCGGCGGGTTGCTCTGGGAAAGGCAGTGGAACAGCACCTACAACTCCTCTGACGCCAGTTATGATGTCGCCGTTGACGGTAATGGCGACGTGATCGTGGGTGGTGCCAGCTACCAGTATGCCAATTCCTCTGATGGGTATGTGGCCAAATACAACGGCACGAGCGGGGCGCTGATCTGGGACCGCCGCTTCATCGGTGCCGCCGGACTGACCGATGCCATCACCACGCTGGACCTAGACGTGCTCGACAATGTCATCGTCACCGGCTACACCGGCAATGCTGCGGCCAATTATGACGTCCTGACGGCCAAGATGCTGGCCGCCGATGGCGGCCTGCTGTGGCAGAGGTCGTTCGACGGCACTGCCGCCAAACATGACCTCGGGCTGGCCGTGGCCGTCTCTCCCGACGGCAATGTGTTCGTCGGAGGCTACACAACGACGGGAGCCAACACGACCGACTTCCTGGTGAAGAACTACCAGGCGGAGCACGCCAACACCCAGAACGCACAGACCATCTCGTTTGCCAATCCCGGTGCGCAGAGCGCCGGCGCCGACCTGTCCTTGTCGGCCACGGCCAGCAGCGGATTGACGGTGATGTTTGCCGTCGTCAGTGGTCCGGCCGTGATCAGTGACAGCAGCAACATGCTGCTCAACTTTACCGGCAGCGGCAGTGTCACCGTGCGCGCCTCGCAAAGCGGCAACTCCGTGTATGCAGCCGCCACGCCGGTGGACCAAACCTTCACGGTGAACAAATCCGCCCAGACCATCAGTTTCACGCTGCCCGGCAGCCTGACCTCCACGGCGCAGTGGCCACTCACGGGGGTGGCCACCAGCGGCCTGGCGGTCACTTACAGCGTGCAAAGCGGTCCCGGCACCATCACCGGCGGAGTACTGAGCTTCAGCGGTTCCGGAGTGGTCACCGTGCGAGCCAGTCAGGCAGGCGACGTGCGCTTCAACGCTGCAGCGAATGTGGACGCCACGATTACCTCAGTAAACCATGCACCGATAATCATCTTGGATAATATTGCAGAGAACTGGCGTGATCGCTATGCGGGCAGTGGAGCAGGACAGGGCAACGACCTCGCGTTGCAACTCAGTGGCAACGATGCCGTGGCTGGTTTCGTGGGTGGATACACCACAACTGGCACCGGCAAAGACCTGTATCTCGTCAAATACCTCGCCGATGGCACGCTGGTGTGGTCCGTCATCAGCGGTGCTACTGGTGATGACGAAGCCATGGCCGTGAAGGTCGATGGCAATGGCGATGTCTTCGTCGTCGGGTACACCACAGGCACCGGCCAGGACGTTTATGTGGCCAAGTACAACGGCGGCACCGGAGCCAGGATTTGGTCCTACACCTACAACGGCACAGGCAATGGCAACGATGTCGGCGTCTCACTGGACCTGGAAGGCACCAGCAATGTGGTGGTGGGTGGCTACGCGGTGGGCTCGGGCACCAGCAACGACTTCTTCGCCGCCAAGCTCGACCAGAGCACTGGTGCCGTCGTGTGGACCAGTGTGCAGAACCGCAGCGGTGCCAATTCGGATGTGCCCGCCAAAGTCGTTGTGGGTACGGACGGCAGCGTGGTGCTCGCCGGCATCTCCGCTAACGACGCCTGGACGGTCAAACTTGCAGCAGCCACTGGCAGCAAAATCTGGCAGCAGGTTTACAATTACGCCAACAAACCGGACGCCGTGCGCGGACTCGCACTTGATGCCGCCAATAACGTCATCATCGCCGCCTATTCGCAGGGAGCCAACTATGACATGTACACCGCCAAGTACGCAGCGCTGGATGGCAGCATAATCTGGGGGCAGCGCTACAACAGCAGCTTCAACTCCTCCGATGCACCTTGGGACATGGTGCTCGATGAAGACGCCAATGTCTATGTTACGGGCACCTCCTACCGTTCGGCCAGTGTGCGCGATGGCATGACGCTGAAGTATGCCGGTCTGGACGGCACCCTGGTTTGGGAAGGGCGCTACAACGGATCAAACAATGGCAATGATGAGAACACCTCCATCGCGCTCGACGGCATCGGTAATCCGGTAGTAAGCGGCTACACCACCAACGCCGACACTACAACCGACGTTTATTTGGCCAAGCACAACAAAACTCCCGGGGACATCCGGTGGCAGAAGACCTTCGACGGCGACAACAATAAAAACGACAGTATCAAAAAAGTGAAAGTGGATCCCAACGGCAACGTCTGGATGACGGGCTCTGCCACCGGGAGCAGCGGGCTTTTGGAGGTGCTCGTTCTGCGCCACATTCCTAGTTTTTAATATCCTTTGAAAAAGCCGGATCTTTCAATATTTTAAATCGCACAACAAGCCATGAACTTCCCGCAGCTAAAAACCCTCCTCATTCTGCTGTTCCTCAGCCATGGGCTAACCCTCCGTGTCAGCGCCACGCAGATCATCAACGCCGGACCAAGCATGAGTTTGGTGCAGGGGGATGCCGCCTCTTTCAACGCCCAGTTCTTTGATGCCGATGGCAATAGCGGTGTGAGCATTCGTGCGGTGCATATCGCCACCGGGCAGAACATCGGCCAGTTCGTTCGCAACAACTCCAATGGCGACCTGCTATGGACCTGTGACACCAGCACGCTGCCCACCGGGACCAATCCTGTGCAGCTTATCGCCACGGATCCGGCAGGAGCCAGCACGGTCGTGTCGTTCGCATTGCAAATCAGTCCGGCAAGCACGGTCCAGCAGTGGCGGCAGAATTATTTCGGCAGCAGCCAGAACAGCGGTGCGGCTCTGGACGGCGCTGACCCCGACGGCGATGGTCTGAACAACCGTGCAGAATTTGCTTTTGGCCTCAACCCGAAAGTCGGCGGATCCGACGTTGGAGGCCGCGTTGAATCCAATGACAGCAATGATGGCAAAATGCGCGCTATTTTCAGGCGCCGCAAAGACTACCTAAGCTCCGGACTCAACTACATCTATGAGTTCAGCAGTGATCTGCAGACGTGGGAGACAGGCACCGTTACACCGCAGATTCTGGGAGACGATGGGACGATGCAAAGCCTCACTCTGGATTTTCCTGTGATGAGTTCCGGCCAGCCGAGCAGGTTCTTCCGCACTCGCCTCCAGTAGTCCCTCAGTGTCAGGGCACGCTGATCAACAAGTCTATACCGCTTCATTGGGCTGGTGGTGAGATGATTTCATCTTGCGCTTTCGCTTGGAATCATCCGGTAGAATAGTGGCTGCCAATGTCAGTCGGAAGCCCATGTCACATTCCGGTGCTTTTTTTGATCCACCGTCGTCTCGGGCCTGCCACCCGGGTTATGGCGGCATTGAAACTCGCGCAGCCTGAAGTGCTGCTGATCGCCGCAGACGGGCCAGGTGGTGATGAAAAGTGCGAGAAGGTGAGGGAACGGGTGGTCAACAGCATTGACTGGCCATGTCAGGTAGAAACGCGTTTTCTGGATGAACAACAAGGCTGTCGGAGAGCGGTCTCATCCGCTTTGGACTGGGCCTTTGGTTTGCATGAGCAGTTGATCATTCTGGAGGACGACTGCGTGCCTCATCCGAGTTTCTTTGCGTTTTGTGCAGCCATGCTGGATCGGTTCAAAGATGAGCCCGAAGTGATGCAGATCTGTGGCTGCAATCTGACCGGCATGAGGCCGGCGGAGCAGAGTTATTTTTTCTCGCGGTTTGGTCCCATCTGGGGCTGGGCCTCCTGGCGCCGCGCCTGGCAGGACTATGATGTCGAAATGAAAGCATGGAGCGAACTGAGAAATTCCGCGCAGCTGGGCCAGCTCTGTCCTGAGCCCTTTGAAGCTGGCTGGCGTCGTGAGGTGCTGGACGCGGTGTATCGAGGAGAAGTGGACACCTGGGACTACCAGTGGGCCTTTGCCAAACTGCGCTGCGGAGGCCTGAACATCGTGCCTGCGGTCAATCTGGTATCAAACATCGGCTTTGGACCGGATGCGACCCACACCATGAACTCCGCTGACCCACGGGCAGACATGGCGACGCAGGAACTTTCCGCACCCTGGCAGCATGCACACAAGATCATGGCATGGCAGGAGTCAGACCGTGCTTATTTGACCCAGGTCGTAGGCCTGCCCGACAGCGTCTGGTCGTTCAAGGGACTGCGTCGCTGCCTGCGCATATTTTTTAACCGATGAAACGCGTTTGTCTCATTTCGACAGTGAATCACAACGTCGGCGACGACTTTGTGCGTGAAGGCATCCTGTGCCTGCTGCGCGAAGTGTTCGGCGCGGTCGAAGCCTGTGTCATTCACAAACATTTCCCGGTCACGGTACGTGGTGAGCCGTGGTCGCTGGTGGATCAACTGACACGGGGGGTGCCGAACTGGTTGTCCTGGCGAAGTCATATTTCAAGTGCGGCGGATGTTCTGCCCATGAATCCTTTGGCGGACCTGGTGCTGAGCAGTGATTTGGTCGTGCAGTGCGGTGCTCCCGTGTATTGGAAAAATGTCTGGTCCACATGTGCGCAGACGGAGTGGTTCGCGCCGCTCATAGAGCAGCGGTGGAGGAAGCTCGAACGACGCGTGCCGTTGCTGAACCTTGGGGCTGGCTCCTGCCAGGCCTGGGGCAGTGATGGCACGGAAATTGTCGAGGACGCGGAGTGCCGGTCCTTCATTGATCGCTTTACCAGTTGGAGCGCCCTGACCACGGTGCGTGATTCTTTGGCGCAGCGCATTGTGAGCCAGTGCGGTCATGAGGTGCCACTGCTGCCTTGCCCGTCCATCTTTACGCCTGGATCGTTGCGCCTGCAGCCCGGGACGGGCGAATACATAGCGCTCAATTACATGCCTCAGGGGGGGCACTACGATCTCGCAGGAGACGGAGCACCGGCCCGGCAGCGCTGGGAGGACGCCTTCTGCAAGGCGGCGCGTGAGTTGGCCCGGCACCATGCATGTTTGCTGATCTGTCATGACAGGCAGGAGCATGCGGAAGCGGAGCGGTTGCTGCCTGAGATACCGCGCTTTCACAGTCTGGACTGGCGGGAGTATCTGCAGGCTTATTCTCGCTGTCGCATCGCGGTGGTCAATCGCGTTCATGGGGCCGTGGTCGCGGCGGCGATGGGCCGGCAGGTGCTGCTGACCGGCAATGATACTCGTCTGCTCGCGGCGGCCGAAGTTCCGGGACTCATCGTCCTGCCATTGTCTGAGGTGGTTGACTCATTCTCTGAGCGAGTGGCAGAACTGCTACTCGTACCCGCTGCGTCGCCATCCGTGAAATGGATCGAAACCACAAGATCGCACTATTTGGAACTGCTGCGATCCACCTTGCTGGCATGATGCACTGGCTTCGACTTCTGTTCTATCGACTGACGCTGGCCATGCTTCGGCTCCTGCCGCAGGGCAGGGGGCGTGGTTATCGTCTGGCCATTCTGAAACTCGACCGCCTGGGTGATGCCGTGCTTGCGCTCGGGGCGGTGCGTCTCCTGGTCAGGGAGTTCGGGGCCTCGGAGACTTTGCTCATTGTTTCCACGGTCGCCGAGCCTCTGTTTCGACGGGAATTTCCAGAGGTCGAACTCCTGGTGATGCCGCCCTTTTGCGAGCGCTTCTGGCCTGATTTTGTGAAAACCATGGCCCGGCATGCGTCGGAATTACGCGCGATCAAGGCGGACCATCTTGTCTGTCTGCGTCATCAGGCGTCCGATTATCTGCATGCCATTGCTGAGTTGGTGCAGGTCCGGCACGTGCATGCCACCCACTGGACCAAACCCTGGGAACGAGTTTGCCTGAGCTATCCCCAAGGCCACCGGATGCCCTACCCGGAGCAGGCGGCGGAGGGGTGTCTGGAACTGGAGGCGCATCGCAGGGTGGTGCAGAGCGTGCTCGGCCATCCCGTGGCATTTGAGGACATTCTGCCGGTCCTGCAGGCCGGACCTGCTGAGGGCAACGCCACGCTGCTCGTGTGTCCGATGGCTGGCAGCGCGATCCGCCAGTATCCGCCTGTGAGCCTTGTCAAAGCGGTGGAGTTGTTTTTGCACACCGCACCCGGTATGCGCGTGACCTTTTGCCTTCCTCCGGCTATCGATCGAACTCCCTGGGAGCAAGCCGTGAAAGACGCAGGCATCACACCAGTGGTGGCCTGGGTGCAGCCGGAGGATCTGGGAGGGCTGCTGCAGGTCATCAGTGCCGCGCGGCTGGTGCTGGCACCCGATTCAGCGCCGGCGCATCTGGCTTCCGCCATGAACAAGCCTGGCGTGTTTTTGCTCGGGGGCGGGCATTATGGCATGTTTGCCCCCTGGCGGCGCAGTTCGCTGCAGGTCTGGCTGACTCACCCGATGAGCTGCTATCAATGCCAGTGGAACTGCATGCATCCTGAGCCCTTTTGCATTACCTTCATTTCGCCGTCGGCTGTTGCCGAGGCCCTGTTGACCGGTCATGCCGCAGCAGCGGAAGAGGTCTGATTTTTCAAGGCAAAAAAGCAGTCTGCATAACTCGCATTCGTGGTCAGCGAAATAGGCTGTTCATAGTGGTCTGCGAGCAGACTTTGTACTGCCGCGAGATTTTCGTGTCGGACTTCGACGCAAATGGCTCGCGGCAGAAAGCGGTGCAAGTCCAGTCCGCGCAGAGCTGCGACCTCGGCGCCTTCCACATCCAGACTGAGGAGGTCAAAATCTGGCGGTGTACCACTTTCCGCCAGCACATCGGTCAACGTACGCACCGGTGCCTCTACAATTTGTTCCAAAGGCGGCAGGCCCTGTCCTTTAAGCCCTGCATCGGCACGTGCATGTTCCGTGGCATCATCAGCGAGGGCACCGCAGACCATGGTCATGAGGCCGGCATGGCGCAGGCGGACAGTTCGGCCGGAATCTTCAGGAGCGCCGAGAACACAGGAGATCACGATCGACTCTTTGCGGCGCTGCTGGCAGCGCCTGGCAAGCTGAGGCAGCGGCTCAATCAACACACCGCGCCAGCCCTTCAGCCTGGCGAAATAGTAGGTATTGCTCTGCTGGATTCCATCATAGGCACCGGCTTCGACAAACCACCCGCCATGGCGTGGCAGCAGGCGTTCAAGTTTTTCATCCAGCTGGTTCAGGGCAGGGCGTGACAGCCACCCGATGCGAAAAAACTCCAGCACCGGCCTGACCAGATTTATGAGCCGATCGCGCCGCGAGTAGATGGACCGGTAGGGTAGCTGCTCTGAGTTCACGCCGGTTGCACCAAGTTGCCATACACCGATGCCGCCCAGGGACTTCCCCGATGAGGCACTGCACATTGTCGGCGGATGAAGATGGATGTGCACCAAGTGTAGTTGTTCACGGGACCAAAACCATGGAAATCAATCTGCATCATCCCCTGTGAACGCAACCAAGAGCAGAGGGGTGCATACCAATCGGAGTTGTCCAGAATGAGAAGTCCATGCTCTGCCAGAAAGGGCAGCGCCGCCCTGGCACACTCTGGGCGTAGCAGGCCGTCAATGATGAGAACTTCAAACATCCGCTTCTCCTTGAGCGGAGTTTCCACATAACTGCTTCCCTCCACCGGACCGATTAGCCGCAGATTTTCCGGCGCTTTATCCCGGAGCATCTTCGCCCACTGCTCTCGTGCTTCGACTGTGGTAATCGTCCTAGCCCGGGCCGCCCACCACAGTGAACTCTGCCCACCGCCGTATTCGAGCACGCTCGACTGGGAGAAATCGAGCTGGGAGAGGTAGTCCAGCGCAGGGAAGGTGATCCATGGCACAGGTTGACCTTGGCCGTCCACCGGGAGTCCGGTGCGGATGGACTGCCATAGCGCCCGCTTGACGAACAAGGTTTGCATGATGAGCATCGCTTTGCCTACACGTGGGAAAAAGTAGTGCAGCGCACGCTCAAGGAAGGTCATCGACGGCATTAATCTCTGCTTGCGGCGCTTCTGGCAAGCTTCTATTTGCAGACGATGGAGGTCGTATCCAACCACACAGTTGCAGCGGAAAATGTATGGATTGTCATTCCAGTTCACAACCGACGTGCCACCACGGCGCGGTGTCTGGGGCATTTGAGCGAACTGGGGGTGTCGGCATGGGCTCATGTTCTGGTCGTGGATGATGGTTCATCCGATGGTACTCGGAGCATGCTGGAGCATGATTTCCCCTGGGTGCAGGTTGTTGCAGGAAATAGTGAGTTGTGGTGGAGCGGTGCGATCCGGCTTGGCATGGTAACGGCCATTCAGGGCGGGGCCAGCTGCATCGTCTGGCTGAATGATGATACGCTGCCGCAGTGCGGAGCTTTGGAACATCTAGTAAACCTTGCAATTGAGAGGTCCTCCATCTGCGGCGGAGTTTCGCGCACATCCTCAGACACGTTTGTTTATTCAGGTGGAGTCATGCTTCGGCGCTGGCCCGAGCGCCTGAAAGCAGCCCCCCGACCTGAAGCCGATCCGTTTTCAGTGGAATGGTTGCATGGCAACCTGGTCGCCATCCCAGCCGTAGCCTGGCGCCGAGTTGGGCTGAATGAATCCTGCTGGATGAAGCACTCTTTTGCTGACATCGAATACACCCTGCGAGCGCATCGGGCGGGCATTCCGGTGCTGATTGTCCCAGCGGCCCAGGCGGCGGCTGACTACAACGATTCCGCCTCCTACTGGTCCTGGGCTGATCCGCGCCTCTCCTGGTGGGATGTCCTAGGCGGTTTTGGCAGTCCGAAGGTTTGGTGGTACCTTCCGGGGCTGGTCTATTTCAAATTTGCCACGGCGGGTGCTGCGGGTGCAGTTGACTGTGTCTGGGTGTGTGTCAAGGCACTGCTTCTGGGTGTTTTTAAAGGTATTCCAATCCGCAGGTTGACACAAAATATTAATACGACCAAGGGCATGTCCTGAATGAGTGAAGTATCAACCAGCCACTGCCAGCGCCACCAGTTTGTGGTCTTTGGCCCTGATTGGGGAAGGCACCCGTCCACCAGTCAACATCTCTTCAGTGAGCTGCTTGATTCGAACTCGGTTGTCTGGGTGGAAACGGTGGGTCTGCGCCTGCCTCAATTGAACCTGCGGGATCTGCGGCGTAGCTGGCAGAAACTCCTGGATTACTTCACCGGGCGGCGGCAGGGTATCGCCTCAGAGCAGTCGGGTCTCACGGTGGTTTGTCCGCTGACACTGCCTTTCACGCAATACCGATGCGTGAGGCGGTTCAATCTCTGGCAGATTCGCCGCGCCGTGGCCGGGGCATGCCAGCGGCTGGGATTTACGCAGCACACTCTGGTGGTGACCGCGCCCAGCCACTGCGATGTGGTCGGCAGACTGGGCGAGAGCCTGAGCATTTTCTACTGCCCGGACAACTATGCCCTGTGGCCGGGAATGAACCCACGGTTGGTCCACTGCATGGAGCTGGAATTGACAGATCGGGTGGGTGCCATCGTGGCGGTTTCAGATTGCCTCGGGGAGAGATTAAAAGCCAGCGGCAAGCCGCTGCTGGTCCTGACGCAAGGAGTGAACGCGGCGCATTTCGCACGTTCTTTGCCACCGCAAAGCTCCGGGCGGTTTGAGATCGTGTACTTTGGCATGATAGATGAACGGCTGGATCTGGACTTGCTCGTCGAACTGGCGCAGCGTCTGCCGCAGGCTCTCATCCGAATGATTGGACCGGTGCTCATCAATCCCACCAGACTGCGCGAGCAGCCGAATGTGAGACTGGAGCCGCAGGTGCCGTTTGCCACTTTGCCGGCATCACTGAGCACGGCCAGCCTGTTCATTTTGCCATTCAGTTTGAATGAACTCTCGAAGAGCTGCAGTCCGCTGAAAATGAAAGAATATCTGGCCTGCGGACGTCCGGTGGTTGCCACGGCGGTGCCTGAAGCCGAGCGGCTCGCGCCTTTCGTCCACGTGGCCAGCGACCAGGCGTCATTTGTGACAGCCGTCGCAGCAGCCGTCGAAGGCAGACTGCCGTTCGATGCTGAAGCCGTGAAGCTGATGATTGCGAGGGAAGGGTGGGACGCCAAGGCGCAGGAGTTCATCCAGTTTGTGGAATCGCAGCGGCCCCGGCATTGAGATGCACAACTTTGCATCTGAAGGCAGGAAGGATAAGGAAATACCAGAGACTTTCAGGAGCGCTGGTAAACCAGCATGGTGCCTTTTTCCCACCAAACTCGCATGACGGGTTCCTCGAAACTCAGCTTCCAGCGTTGGTCTCCTGACTGCATGGCAGCAAGCAGCAGTTGCAGATGGGCGGGGCGTTGCGCCTCCGGTATGGACAGGTCCACAAATACGCGGGTTATGCCTGCTTTGTCGAGATGAGCCAGCAGTTCTGGAACACTGCCGACTGCCGCAACATAGCCTCGTCCCATCCAGTCGCTGGAAGACAGCTCCTTGCTGCCGCGATAGACGCGCAGCAGGGAGGGCGAGCGTTGCGGGCAGGCAAAAGCTGCCGCCGCAATGACCGCGCCTTCGCCATTTGGATCGGAGGCCACCAGCCAGGTTTGCTTCACATCGCCTTGCTTTGGCATGCCGGAGCTTAACACCGCAGAATCAAAACCATGCACGTCCTTCGTTGGCCAGATGTCAGCATTCATCAGTGGCAGGAGTGCGAAGCCGAACAGCAGCACCGGCTGGCACCAGCGCTCCAGTTTCGCAGGCCAGGGCGGCAGCGCCAAGCCATAGGCGGCGGCCAGCATGACCGGAGGCGCCAGCGTGAGCAGGTAGCGGGTGCTCAGTCCCACAGGAACGAGCAGGAGCACCAGCACCATGCCCACCGACATTGCAAAGAGAGATGCCTGCACAGGATCGAGTGCCCGGTGCCGCCAGCCAGTCACGAGGCTGTGAACCACTGCGGCCACGGCCAGCAGGGTCAGCGGCCAGCCAAAAACTGCAGGCATCCCTTTGAGATAGAACGGCACCGCCTGCACGAAGTATTGCGCAGGGGTGAGCAGGGTCATGCCTTCCTTAGAGATGCCTGTGGAGTAGATCATCCAGGGGCCGGCCAAGATCGCCACCGGCACGGCTGCGCACCACCATGACCAGGTAAAGATCAGCCGCCAGCGCCCGGCCAGCAGAGTGCCCAGCGGTGGCAGCAGACAGAGGCCCATGCCTGAACCTTTCGTGAGAATGGCCGCTGCGGCGACGCAGCCCCAGATGAGCGCTCTGCGAACCGTGGGAGCACGCAGGTACCAGGCCCATATCATCACTGCCCACAGGCACAGAGTTGCCAGCAGAATGTCTGACATGACATGCAAGGTCAATTTAAGAGCCAACGGCAGCAGGAGCATTGCCAAACTCGCGGCGGCGGCGGGCAGCGGTTTCAAAAAACGACAGCCCAGGAGGTACGTCAGCGTGGCGAGGAGCGACAGAGTCAGGGCCTGAAAAATCAGCAGGGTGCTCACACTGGTGTGCGCCAGCAGCAAGGGGGCGGTCAGAACATAATACAGGGGGGGATAGTGCCCCAGCGCCACACGGGGGAAATCAGCATAGTAGGCTTTGGCGAAGTGCATCGGATGCTGCCCCAGGCCGGTGCCCAGATAGTCCCGCAGCATGAGTGAGGTAACGGCATGCGCCGCCTCATCGGGGTCACCTCCCAGATCCGAGGAAAATCCGCCGCCCCCGACTACAAATGCCAGAGTGAAAAGTGTGGAAAGCACCAGCACCAGGACTAGCAACCTGGTGGCAGCTGCAGCGCCCGGCTTGAGATGATTTTGACTGTTGGACATCGGCTTTGTTTTCAAGGACATGTGGCATGGCGGCGTGTAAAGCAAAGATTCAGCCACGGTCGGTGAATATGTGAGGCAGCCATTTTTGTGCATTGCATAAAGCCCACCGCGTGACTATGCGCACTGATGCAGTCCGATACGTCCAACGCCTCCGCCAACTCCGTGCACCCGTCTGCTTTCTATGGGCTCATTGGCAGCGGGCTGGTTGGGCGTGATCCTTTCGACCGCCGCAGTTTTTCCGGCATCAGCTATTACTTTTTTAAAGAATGCGAGCGCCAGGGGCTGCTTCTAGGCGCTGCAGGATGTGAACTGGAAGGCTGGCGCAAGTGGCTGCTGCTGGCTCTCAGCTATCACCGTCAGAAGGCGCTCTGGCGCATGCGCTACTACCTCGGTTCGCGTTATCGTGATCAACTGACGCGCATTCTGGCCAGCAAAATTCCACGGGACCAGCGCATCGGCACACTGCTCCAGATTGGCGCTATGTTTGACGGCGGGGAACTGCTCCAAAAGAATGCCTACTGCACGTCCTATCACGATGGCAACATCGCCATGCGACTGCGCAGTCCGTTTGGAGCTCGCGGTTTTGACAAACGCCGTGCGGCCCAGGCGCTGGCATACGAGCGCAAAGTGGCGCAGAAAATGGATCGTGTCTTTGTCATGGGTGACTACCTCGCCAGATCCTTTGAGGAGGATCTGGGTGTCTCACCGCACCGAATTGTCAACATCAGCCACGGGGCTAATCTGGACGAGATACCCACATCTGATCCGCAAAAAAACTATGCTTCATTGGAAGTGCTTTTTGTCGCGGTGGAGTTTGAGCGCAAAGGCGGGCGTGTGCTGCTGCCAGCCTTTCAGCGCGTGCGTCAGCAACTGCCTGGAGCGGTGCTGCATGTCATTGGCGTACGTGGAGAGCCTCCCGCAGGTCTGCCGCTGGAAAACGTCCGGTGGCACGGATTTATGCGGAAGGAAGTGCCTGCGGAGGCGGCGGTCATCGAGGACTTGTACCGTCGTTGCTCGGTCTTTGTGCTGCCCTCTTTTTATGAGCCGTTCGGCATTTCCGTGTCCGAGGCCATGTTGTATGGCATTGCGCCCATCATCACCGGAGACTGGGGGGTGGCGGAGAAGGTGGAGCCCGGTGTTTCCGGCCTGCATGTGAAGGCAGGTGATGAGGCGGGGCTCGCGGCGGCCTTGCTGGAATTGCTCGGCGATCCTGCAAAAGCCTCCGCCTACGGCAAAGCCGCCCGCCAGCGCGGCCTCGACCACTTCACCTGGCCTGCCGTCGTCACCAGCCTCGGCCACGCCCTCGATGCCATGCATCAGGAGCCCTCCCTCGGCAGCCTGCGCCAGTAGCCCTTCTCGAAGGTGTCTCCACCTGGATCATTTAAATAAAGCTAAACGATATGGACAGTCTCGGCCCTGCTGGTCGCTTTTGTTGCAAATCGGGCATATTCGCTGCTTTACAATCTCGGGGAACCACGCTAACAAAGTTTAGCTTTTTCTAAACAATGCCTGCTGTCGCCGACTCCCACAAGCCCCGGACCGACTCGTCTTCCCGCTCGCAGGGGCCATGGAATCGTGAAGTCACGCGCTTCATTGAGGCCAGCGGTGCCACCACGCACTCCTTTGGTCTCGGTCGCCTGATCGGCAGGCTTTTTGCCCTGCTCTACCTCACTCCCGAGCCAATGTGTCTCGATCAGATCGCCAAAAAGCTTAAGATCAGCAAGGCCAGTGCCAGCATCACTGTCCGCCAGCATCACTGTCCGCCAGCTCGCCGCATGGCATGCCGTCCACAAGGTGGAGGAACTCGAAGCCGCCGGCCGCCGTGACTTCTACCAGGCAGAGCTCAGCTTCGGCCTCATTCTGCGCAATGGCCTTCTGCCCGGCCTGCAGAAAAAGCTACGCTCCGCCGGCGTGCAGATTGACCGCACCCTCGGCGTCTCTCCTTCACAGGCAGATCTGCATGCAGCCGCCGACGCCACCAGTGATCACCAAAAGGAGATCTGCCGGCGGCTGCGCCTCGCGCGTGGTTTGTATCAGAAAGCCAATGCTCTGTTCTCCAATCCACTGCTGGAGAACCTCCTCTAATCCCGCTTAACCCCGCCACCCCTGGCGGCACGTTGCACACCCTCGTGGGCAGCATTCACATCTCCATCACCCCGCCACCGGTTTTCGTAACCGAGGGCGGCAGCGCGCCCGCAGCCGCTGCACCTGCAGCGCTCTGATTTTCACCCCATGTCGCAGCCCGCACCACCACCGGTAGAAACTGAAGATCTGGAATGGGATCTCGAGATCCGTGCAAGCACCGGCTGGTTCAATCTCCACCTGCAGGACCTCTGGCGTTACCGTGACCTGCTGCGCATGTTCGTCTGGCGCGACTTCGTCGCCGTTTACAAGCAGACCATACTTGGCCCCGTCTGGTTCTTCATCCAGCCCCTGCTCACCACCGCCACCTTCACCATCATCTTCAGCGGCGTCGCCAAGCTCTCCACCGATGGCCTCCCTCCGCTCCTCTTCTATCTCGCTGGCACCACACCGTGGAATTACTTTGCCGCCGCCATCACCAAGACATCTAACACCTTTGTGACCAATGCGAATCTCTTCGGCAAGATCTACTTCCCCCGGCTGGTCACACCGCTCTCCGCCGTCATCTCCACCTTGATCCAGTTCGGCATCCAGTTCCTGCTCCTCCTCGGCATGCTCGCTTGGTATCTCTTTCAAGGAGTGCCCATTCATCCCGACTGGGGTGGCATTCTGCTGCTCACTCCCTTGCTCATTCTCCTGCTCGCCGGTCTTGGCCTCGGCGTCGGCATCATCGTCTCCTCTCTTACCACCAAGTATCGTGACCTCACCTTCCTGGTGAATTTCGGCGTGCAGCTCGCCATGTATGCCACCCCGGTCGTCTATCCCCTCTCCATGGTGCCGTCCAAATATCGCTTTTGGCTCGAGCTCAATCCCATGACCTCCATCATCGAAGCCTTCCGCTCCCTCTATCTCGGCGTCGGTACCTTCTCCTGGAGCGGCCTCGGATACAGTTCGCTCGTGGTCTTGGTCGTGCTCTCCGCCGGCGTGGTCATCTTTAATAGGGTGGAAAAAAGTTTCATGGACACCGTCTGATGAGCCGCCCCGTCATTCACCTCGAAGACATCTCCAAGCTGTACCGCCTCGGGCAGGTCAGCACCGGCACCCTTGCCCATGATCTGAACCGCTGGTGGCACCGCGTTCGTGGCCGCGAGGACCCTTATGCCAGGATCGCCCTGGACAACGACCGCACCCGCAAGACCTCGCCCGGCTCCGCGCCCTCCTATGCCTGGGCCTTGAAGAACATCAATTTCAAGGTCAACCAGGGCGACGTCGTCGGCATCATCGGCCGCAATGGCGCAGGCAAAAGCACCCTCCTCAAAATCCTCTCCCGCGTCACCTCGCCCACCTCCGGCCGCATCCGTGTCAAAGGCCGCATCGCATCTTTGTTGGAAGTCGGCACCGGTTTCCACCAGGACCTCACCGGTCGCGAAAACATCTACCTCAATGGTGCCATCCTCGGCATGGGCCGCCGCGAGATCACTCGTAAGCTCGACGCCATCGTGGACTTCTCCGGCTGCGCCGCTTACCTCGACACCCCCGTCAAACGTTACTCCAGCGGCATGAGCGTACGCCTCGCCTTTGCCGTCGCCTCACATCTCGACGCCGAGATCCTCGTCATCGACGAAGTGCTCGCCGTCGGCGACGGCGAGTTCCAGAAGAAGTGCCTCGGCAAAATGAACGACGTCGCCAGTCAGGGCCGCACCCTCCTCTTCGTCAGTCACAACATGGGCCTCGTCAGCTCCCTCTGCAAACGCGCCATCCTCCTGGAGGAAGGCGGCTTGCGGCTGGACACCGGCACCTCCGAAGCCGTCCTCTCCTACTACACCCACGGCAAAGGCACCCCCTTTCACGTACGCTTTGACGAACTGAACCGCCGCATCGGCAGCAATGGCGGCATCCTCCTTGAAGGAGCCGTGGAAGACATGAGCGGCAAACCCTGCGCGGAGGTGGACATCCGCAAACCCTTCCAGATCCGCATGCGCTATCGCGTGGAGCGGGAGGCCTCCCGGGCACCGTTTCCCAACGTACACGTCACCGACAACACCGGAGCCTACGTCTTCGTCAGCTTCCCCCCCGGCAACGAAGTCGGCAAGACTCCCGGTGAGTACGAAGCCGTCTGCCAGATCCCCGGCAACCTCCTTAACGACGGCACCTATTTCATCGGCCTTGGACTCACGTTCATGGACAAAGGCATGCAGGTGGCTTTCTTGGAAAAGGACGCCCTCTGTGTGAATCTGCATGATCCCCTGGAAGAAACTCTGGACCATGAGCGCAACGGTTTCTCCGGCACGATGCCTGGAACCGTCAGACCCAGTCTCGATTGGCAAGTAAGACAACAACTATGAAAGTGATCATCCTCTGCGGCGGCCTTGGCACCCGACTACGTGAAGAAACCGAATACCGCCCCAAGCCCATGGTGCCGGTCGGTGGTCAGCCCATTCTCTGGCACATCATGAAGACCTATGCCTGTCATGGGTTCAAAGATTTCGCCCTCTGCCTCGGTTATAAAGGGGAGGTCATCAAAGACTACTTTCGCAACTACCTCTGGAACCGCAGCGACGTCACCCTGAAGCTCGGACGCAATCCCCAGATCACCTATCACAACGCCCATGATGAGGAGGACTGGACTGTCACCCTGCTGGAGACCGGCCTCACCACCAACACCGGCGGCCGCCTCCGCCGTGCCATGCAGCACATCGGCCCGGAGGACGTTCTCTTCACCTACGGCGACGGACTCACGGATAGCGACATCGGCGCGACGCTTCAGTCGCACCGTGACAGCGGTGGACTTGTCACCCTCACCGCTGTTCAACCCGCTGGTCGCTTCGGCGAACTCAGCATGGAAGGCAATGTCGTGCAATCTTTCCAGGAAAAGCCCGCGCAGGAGGTCGGCTACATCAACGGTGGCTACATGGTGCTCGACAAGAGTGTCATTGATCATCTTGGCGATGACGCCTGCAGCTTTGAACAGGAGACCCTCCAGGCCCTCGCTAGCAAAGGCATGCTGCGCGCCCATCACCATCAGGGTTTCTGGCAGTGCATGGACACCTATCGCGAGCAGCAGTTGCTCGACAAAATGTGGGTGGACGGCAAAGCCCCTTGGAAGATCTGGTAACCGCGCCCTATCAAGCGCTTTTCGCATGCACCCTCCCGCCACCACCCCATCCAAGGCCGGCCATCAGTGGCCGCTCGACGGGCTGCGTGGCGTCGCCTCGCTCGCGGTGGTCATGGCGCATTTCGGCGGCATCTTTTACCCCGCCGCCGTCTTTGGCGGTTCCTTCGCGGCGCACAGCTCTCTGGAGTCCACCTTTTGGCAGAGCCCACTGGTCCTGCTCTCGCATGGTGAACTCGCCGTCTGCATCTTCTTTGTGCTCAGCGGTTATGTGCTCACCTTTCGTGACGTGGCAGACACCCGGAGCGCCCGCGCGCATGCCTTGCTCAACATGCTGAAACGCCCGGTGCGCCTCGGCGGCATGGTGCTGTGCATGATGTTCCTTTCCTACGGACTCAAGCTGCTCGGCGGCTATAAAATCGAAGAAGCCGGGCTGCTCTCCGGTTCCGAAAAATACGTCGCAGGCTCGCTGGACTTCGGCACCTGGCTGCGCGGCTTCTTGCAGGAGGCCCTGTTCAGCCCCTTCTCCACCGGCTACAAATACGACCCGCCGCTCTGGACCATTCGCGATGAACTCTGGGGCAGTTGGGTCGTCTTTGGCGTCCTGCTCCTGGCTCCGCGTCCGTCCTGGCGCATGTGGCTGTGTCTCATTCTGCTGCCCATCTGTCATGGCAGTCACATCCAGGGCATGGTCCTTGGCATGATGCTCGCCCGCGCCTCCCAGTTGCCCTGGTTTGGCAAAGTTCTCGGCAGGGCAGGGGTGTCGCTCGCACTGCTCGCCGTGGCGTTCCCGCTCTGCTGTTATCCCTACTACGTCAGGCAATTTTCACCCGCCGATTTTGCGGTTTCATGGTATGGATCATGGCCAGCCTTGGAATGGCAGGCAGGGAGCTGGTGCATGGTCGGCGCATTCATCCTCGTAGCCGTGCTGGTGCGCTGGGGGGGATCCTTGCCCACCGGGGCCAAAGGCTTCTTCACCTGGCTGGGCAAGCTGAGCTTTGCGCTCTATGCCGTTCACTTCATCGTACTCGGCAGTTGCACAGCCCAGGTGTACCTTGCCCTGCGCCAGCATGCTTTTGGGCATCATGCCGCCGCCGGTATGGCGCTCGCCTTCACGCTGCCAGTCCTCACCGCCGTCTCCTGGATCCTGTGGCGCTGCGTCGATGTCCCCTCCATTCAGATCAGTCGTAACCTCAGCGACTGGGTGGCCCGCCGTTTCAAAATCGGACCGCGCCGCACCGCCACTGGTGCCTGACCGCATCCGTCCTCTCATGTTCGACCATTTTTACCAAGGCAAGCGCGTCCTCGTCACCGGCCACACCGGATTCAAAGGTTCCTGGCTCTCTCTCTGGCTTCACCGCCTCGGCGCGGAAGTACACGGCCTCGCGCTCCCGGCGGACACCGACCGTGGCGTTTATGCCACCTCATGCGCCGGAGCCTTTGCCAGTGAATCCTTCACCGACATTCGCGATGCCGCTGCCACGGCCACGGCCATTCTCGCGGTGCAGCCTCAGGTGGTGTTTCACCTCGCCGCACAGCCGCTTGTCCGGCTGGCTTATGCGCAGCCCGTGGCGACCATCGCCACCAATGTCATGGGCACCATGAATGTGCTGGATGCATTGCGCGTACTGCCGCAGCCGCCCGCTTCTGTCGTCGTCGTCACCTCGGACAAATGCTATGAGAATATGGGCTGGCACCACGGCTACCGTGAGCCTGACCCCATGGGCGGGCATGATCCCTACTCCGCCAGCAAAGGTGCCTGTGAGCTCCTCGTCGCATCCTGGCGGCGTTCCTTCTGTGCCAGCGGCACACCACGTCTTGCCACGGCTCGTGGCGGTAACGTCATCGGCGGCGGTGACTGGTCCGCAGACCGCATCCTCCCCGACTGCATTCGCGCCTTGAGCGCCGGTTCCGCCATCGACCTCCGCAATCCGCAGGCCACCCGTCCCTGGCAGCATGTCCTCGACTGTCTCAGCGGTTACCTCTGGCTCGGTGCCCGCATCGCAGACGCACCCAATCACGACGTCCTCTGCAACGGCATGAACTTTGGCCCCATGCTCGCCTCCGTCAAAAACGTCCGCACACTTGTTGAAGAAGTCCTGCGCCACTGGCCCGGCGCATGGCAGGATCAAAGCGACGGCAACGCCCTGCATGAGGCCAAGTTCCTCCACCTAGCCATCGAGAAAGCCGCCTCCCTCCTCGGCTGGCTGCCCGTGTGGGACTTTTCCGCCACCGTGAAGCACACCGTGGACTGGTATGCCACCCAGCGCGATCACGCCGGCACCCTCGCGGCTTTCACGCTTCAGCAGATCAACTCGTTTGAAGCCGATGCCGCCCGCACCGGAGCCGTCTGGGCCTGATCTCTTCTATGGACTCCCGCTTTGACTTCACCCCCACCGCCGTTGACGGCGTCTTCATCGTGGACATCAAGCCGCGCGCCGACGAGCGCGGCTACTTCGCGCGCGGCTTCTGCAGCCAGGACTTTCAGAATGCCGGACTCTGCGGCAGCTTCATCCAGGCGAACCTCTCCTTCAATCACGCCGCAGGCACCCTGCGCGGCATGCACTGGCAGGACTCGCCGCATGCGGAGGTGAAGGTGGTGCGTTGCACACGCGGGGCCATCTTTGATGTGGCTCTGGATCTCAGGCGCTCATCACCCACTTATCTGAAGTGGGCGGGCGTTGAACTTAATGCGGAAAACGGTCGTTCATTGTACATTCCAGAAGGCTGTGCGCATGGTTATCTGACCCTGGTCCCTGGCGCGGAGGTTCATTATCTCGTCTCGGCACTTTATGCGCCATCTCATGACAGGGGGGGACGGTGGGATGACCCGGCCTTTGGCATCGTCTGGCCAGACAAGCCCGCCATCATTTCCAAACGGGATGAGGAGCACCCTCTGTGGCAGTCATGAATTTGCGTGTTCTTATCACTGGCAGCGGTGGCTTTATCGGCAGCCGTCTCGCCATTCGTTGTCGTGAGGCTGGCCATGAGGTGATCGCTACTGCACACCGCTCAACGCCGGAACTGGCACAAGCGCTCGGAGTGCCGGATGTGATTCCTATGGATGTGCTCAATCCGCACGTAGCGGACCTTCCTCTCGATGCCGACATCCTCTTTCATTGCGCCACAGCCAATGACATCGTCTCGCGCGATTTTAAATCAGGAGTGAATCTTAGCGTTCATGGCACCCGCAATGTTTTGGAGCTTGCTCTGCGGCGTGGCATCCGGCGGGTGGTGTTTTTTTCCACAATCCAGGTTTATGGCACTGAACTGCACGGCGAAATCACTGAAAATACGCCTGTCAGATGTGAATCTTCCTATGCGCTCAATCATCTGTTGGGTGAAGAAATCTGTCGTTTCTATGCCGCCAAGCATGGCTTGGACATCGTTCTTTTGCGCCCTGCCAATGTCATCGGCGTGCCGGATGCCTCTACTGTTCAGCGCTCGACCCTGGTGCCCATGTGCTTTGTGAAGGAGGCACTTGCCACGGGGAAAATTGTCATGCGTTCCTCCGGTCGTCAGATCCGAAATTTCGTCACATCTGATCAAGTTGCTAACATCTGCCTGTGCTTGGGCCAATCCTTTCCTTCCGCTGCCACAGTCATCAATGCGAGTTCTCCATGGAATGCCAGCATTGCGGAAATGGCCGGTATAGTAGCCGAGGTCTTCTTCGAAAGGACGGGTATAGAACTCGTTTTGGAAATTCAGTCAGACGAGCCCGAGCAAGGGAATAAGTTCAGGATTTATTCGTCGCTGGATCCTTGCAGGGATTCTGCGGAAGCCTGTGCGAACGCGGCCCGTGGGATGATCCGGCGACTGTTTGATTATTTTCAAGCCTCAATGTGATTGATTGCGTCGCTCCAGTGCCGGGACTGCGAGCGAGGTGGGGAAAGTAAAACAATCCGCCATTGGTGTCATGTCTGTAGAATCCACCAACACCTCGGCTCCCAGGGGGGGCAGGCGCGACGTCTGGCTTGATGTGCTGCGGTTTGCCGCCATCGCCATGGTTCTTGGTTCGCACATGGACGAATGCACGCCGGACGTGCATCCCTGGCTGCGTGCCGTAGCGGACACCTGGCGCTGTGGGGGCTGGACTGGCGTGGACTTGTTCTTTGTGCTCAGCGGCTTTCTGGTCTCAGGACTCCTCTTCTCCGAGTATGATCGTTTGGGCACCGTGAACACGGGCCGCTTTCTCATCCGCCGGGGTTTCAAGATCTATCCCGCCTTCTGGGTGGTGTTCGCCTTCACCGTCGCTTATCGCCTCCGCTACTACGGCGGCTGGCTCACGCCCCCCAAGATCCTCTCGGAACTGCTCTTTGTGCAGAATTACGTCGAGGGCTTCTGGGCTCCTCACTGGTCGCTCGCGGTGGAGGAGCACTTTTATTTGCTGCTCGCCCTCGGTGTCGCGCTCACCTTGAAGTATGCCAAAGCCGGGGCAGGGGATCCTTTCCACCGCCTCCCGTGGGTGTTCCTTGCCGTGGCCGCCTTCTGCCTTTCCGTGCGCTGGTACAACGGCACCCACTACCCCTTCAGTCTCCGCATCCACCTCATCCCCACCCATGCTCGCATCGACTCGCTCTTCTTTGGCGTGCTGATCGCCTGGGCACTGCGTGGCCGCCTCTGGTCCGGGGTGAATTTCAGCCCCGGTCGGCGCTGGCAGCTCCTCGCCGCAGGGGCCGCGCTGTTTGTTCCTGCCTTCATCTATCCCTTTGCCGACGTCTGGTGGATTCTGGTATTCGGTGTCATCGCCTTTTATCTCGGTGGCGGCCTGTTGGTGATGGCGGGGCACGGCATCCGCGCGGCCTGGCCACTGCCGTTTCGTGTGGCCGCCTTCATCGGTGAGCACTCCTACAGCATCTATCTCTGGCACACTCCTTACCGCATCTGCATCAACGCCCGCCTCACCAAAATGCTCGGCATCGACGACATCTGGTGGCTGCGGACTTCATTCTACATGATCGGCTCCATCGTGGTCGGCTGTGTCATGGCAAAGCTCATCGAGCGGCCTCTGCTCATGCTGCGGGACCGTTGGTTCCCTTCCCGCAGATCCAGCCTTCCCTCCACTGTCGCTGCCGCTGCCTGAAGCCGCCACGCTTAATTCTACATTGTTAAGTTTTCAAAGTCGTTAGCTGACGCTTTTTTCGAGCCTTGGCGTGGGATTGGGATGATTGCGCGCGGTTTGAGTGTCGTTGCAGCATCTGGCGCAGCACTTCCTTCTCGCTGCGTTCTCGACGTGGCAGATAGAGGTCGAGCAGTTCGGTGACGTCGCGCACGCTGAGCAACGGCACGGTTTTGGAGACCCTCCGCCTCTCCTTCACTGTGAAGAGTTGAGCCAGACTCACCATGGCCATGTGATGGTGCCAGCCTCCCCAGCCACGCACTTCATACTGTGCCATGCCCAGCACCCCCTTGGCCTCTTTGAACGCCTGCTCGATCCAGAACCGCTGCGCCTGCATCAGTGCAAGCCGCTCCCACGAAGTGTCTGCTGGCAGGTTGCCCAGGCTGTATTTGAAGCTGCCGTCGGCTTCTTTTCTGACCACCAGCAGCCGTGCCCGGGCCGTCTCTGTTTTCCCATCCCACAGCCAGACGCTTCTGACCATGACCGGCGCACGCAGCTCTCCTTGCGTGCTGCCGCGCAGTTTGATCTCCCGGCTTTCCTTCTCAAAGCATTCCGCCACCAGCGCGCTGAGCTTCTTTTGCTCCGCCTGTGCGTTGCCTGCCTGCACGCTGCGCCGGGGCCTTCCGCCTTTGGGCGTGCTGCGTGGCTGCACGATGCCCGGTCGTGGATCGCTGGTCCACACCCGGGTGACATGGGCCACGTCCATGAGGAACTTTTCTCCCAGATCCTCCAGCTGGGCGCAAAACACCTGGTTGTTGCCATACACCTCATCGCCGCCCACCCAGGCATGCCTGCTGCCGCGCTCACGGGCCGCTTCCACCATCTGCAACGCCAGCGCCGTTTTGGTGTGATGCTTTTGCCTGTCCTGCGGCACCTTGGCTTTCTTGCAGCGTTCCTCGTCCTGGGCCCAGGATTCAGGCAAAAACAGACGCATGTCCACCAGCGCAGCATGACTGCCCCGCCCCAGGCACGCGAACACACCTACCTGGCAGTTTTCAGTTTTGCCCAGCCGCCCGCAGTATTGACGCTGCACGCCGACGGAGAGCTCTCCCTTTTTAGCAAAGCTGCTTTCATCAAGCACCAGTACGCTCTCAGCATGGCCGCCGAGCTCCAAGTCGGCCTCCTGGCCTATCTGACGCATGAGCGCCTCGTGGCTCCAGGGCGAGTCGCTGATGAACTGCTGCATGCCCTGATAGTCGCTGCCGCCAATGTGAAAACCGATGCATTCGATGTTCTTGCGCCGCTGCCTGCCCAGCAGGCCACCGAGATAATGGCGCGCGTGACCAATGACGTCTTTGCCCCTGACAATGAAGTGATGCTCAAACATCGAGCAGTAGTCGATGAAGTTTTTCGCCGTGTCACGCAGGCACGGGAGGACATTTTTTTTGGCGCTGTTGCGGGTGGTTCGTTCTCGCTTCCAGCGCTGCTTTTTTATCAGCTCATGCCGGCATCAAAGCAAGCTCATTGTCTAACAATGTAGAATTAAGCACCCCATGAAAATCAGCGTTGTCGTTCCAACCTGCCAGCGGGCTCAGATGCTCCACACCGCTGTGCGCAGCATTCAAAATCAGAGCCGTCCCGACCTGATCGCGGAGATCATCGTCAGCGAAAACAGCGACGCCCCTGAGTCCGCCGCCGTCTGCCGTGAGTGTGACACGGTGACGGTCAAATTTTGCCGTCAAAGCCCGGCCCTGCGCGTCGTTGACCACTTTCTCTGGCTGGTGCGTCAGGCGGAAAGCGAATGGGTGGCCTGGCTCGCGGACGATGACATGTGGGGGCGCCATCATCTGGCAGAGGCCGCATACTTCCTCGCGCTGCACCCTGACGCGGTCGCCTTCGTCAGTGAGAGTGTCCTGGTGCGCAATGATTCGCGCACGGCCACCCAGGGCTTTCGCTCCACGCTCCACTCTTTCCTGGAACCACACACCAGCACCTATGAAGACCACTGGGTCTGGGGCGCGGAGGAAATGTTCGTCGAGTGCATGGCCCAGACCCCCGTGAACATGTGGGCCATGGTCGTGAAAAAGTCCGTGCTCCTCGCCGCCGTGGAGGCGCTGGTGCCTTCGAACGTCGGCTATGAGAGTGACCGCATTTTCCTCTGGCGCATCGCCACCCTGGGTAAAATTGTCGTCGGCAGGGAAGTCACCACCTTCTTTCGCCAGCACGATGACAATGCCTCCATGCGCATGTGGCAGCAAAACCAGCCCGAGCAGGAGCGGATGACGCGCTTTTACATCAAGCAGATCATCGCCGAGGCGACTCAGCTTGGCATTCCTGTTCGTGCCGCATGGTTCAAGGTCTGGGATCAGCTCACCGATGCGGCCAAGTCGCACATTCTGAAGGCCGCCGGTAAAGCTTCCAAGCAAGAGATCATCGAGCAATGGGGGGCTGCTGCTCTGGCTACCACGGCGGCAGCAGAGGAACGACCAAAACGAGCAGGACTGCTCAAGTGCTGGGTTCCACCGGTCATCTGGGCCTTGGCCGGCAAGCTCTTCAAGGCATGAACAAGACCCCTGCCGACACGACACCTACAACCGTCAAACTGGTCAAAAGCAACGGCAAGCACGCATGAGCCAGGACGCCTTAGTTTCAGTCATCATCCCCACCTTCAACCGGGTGGAGCTGCTCCTCCGCGCGCTTGACTCCGTGCTGCGGCAGACCGTGCCCGTGAAGGAGATCTGGGTGATCGATGATGCCTCGACCCATCCCGTGGAGCAGGCGGTGCGTGCGCTTGCCGCCACATCTGGCGCTGGGTGGATCTGCTATCACCGCATGGAAGTGAACGCGGGTCAGGGGGCCTGTCGAAACTCTGGCATGCAGCTTGTCTCCGGTGAGTGGGTCGCCTTTTTGGATGATGATGACTGGTGGCTGTCCAACCATGTCGAGGAGCTTCAAAAGGCCGGCGTGGATGGCACCGCCGCCGTCATCGGCCTGGCCGAGATCCGTCCTGAGGGCAGCGCGCGAGGCACCAAGACCTGGGGACCCACTTCGTCGCAGATGCAGCAGGCGGCTCGCATGCTGTTCTTTATAAACTACGTCCTCCCCAGCGCCAGCATGTTCAGGCGGGGGCCGCTCCTTGCTCTCGGTGGCATTGACGCAGCCCCTGAACTTCGTCGTGCGGAGGATTGGGACCTCGCCCTGCGTGGCATGCAGTCAGGCTGGCTCTTCGCCTGCACGAACAAGATTACAGTGATCTACACCGAGCCGGTCAGGCTCACACGTGAAAAGCGTCACTCCACCTACCTCGCCGTCATGCACTGCCTGGCCAGACACCACGACTACCCGGCGGCATCGCTGCAAGATCGCAGGCTCAGTCTCTGCCACCACGCCGTGAAGACGGTGCTGGACGGTCAGGCACTGGGGCTGCCGCGCTTCTGGGCACCTCTCGAACTCGCGCGTCAAAGTTCCCATGGCAGCTGGCAGGCCGCTGCGCTCGCACTGCTCGCCAAGGCCATCGCATTTTCCCCAGTGTGGCTGGCAGCGCTTCTGCTTCGCATTTTGAAACAACAGGCCGCAAGCCTGGATGCCCAGATCACCGCTGTTTTGTCCCCTCAGGACCCGCAGCCAGCAGGCGCTCCCCCCGCTTCAGCCAACCGGGAACTCCTCACACCGGCACCTTAGCCGCTTACACCAACTTTACCACATCATGTCACAGTCATCCCCGCCCCCCCGGCGCTCCACCTCCACGCCCAAACCCATGGGCGTCTTTCCCTTCTGCCTCGAAGAAGTTGCCAGGGCCGGTCTCGTCAAGCGCCTCCTCTTCCGCCTCTTTCCCTGGCGCTTTTTCGGCACCGTCCAGTTCGAGTTCCGCAACGCCTGGCTTCGTCTCCTCGCCCCCCTTCGCGCCCGCCGCTTTCGCGGTCAGACCAACCTCCTCGTCCAAGTCGGCTGCGGCCCCCATGGCCGTGACGGCTGGGTCAACGTCGACTGCTTCCCCGGAAAAAAAGTCAACTGCCTCTACGACATCCGCAAAAACCTCCCCTTTGACGACGCCTCCGTGCGTGGCGTCTACAGCGAGCACGTCGTCGAACACCTCGATTACACCGAAGAGATCCCCGTTTTCCTCGCCGAGTGCTACCGCTGCCTCGCCCCCGGCGGCATCCTTCGTATCATCGTCCCGGACGCCGGCCGCTACCTCAAGGCCTACGCCGCCGGCGGCTGGTCCGACTTCATCCCCCTGCGTCCGCTCGTGGACGGTGCCGACCGCTGGTTCAAGCACAAATACCACACCCCCATGGAACTCGTGAACGCCGTCTTCCGCCAGGGCCCCGAGCACCACTTCGCCTACGACGCCGAGACCCTCGAATTCGTCCTCCGCCACGCCGGCTTTGACAACGTCACCCAGCAGTCCTTTGGCGTCTCCGCTGACCCCGTCATGTGCCTCGACCTTGCTGACCGCGCCACCGAGAGCCTCTACATGGAAGCCATTCGCTAGCACCTCTCTCGCCCTCTTTTCCCACTCCACCAACCCCGCATGAAAAGTCTCCTCGTCACCGGTTCCTCCGGCCTCATCGGCTCCGAAGTCGTCACCCATTTCTCCGAGTCTGGCTGGACCGTTCATGGCGTGGACAACAACATGCGCGCCGTCTTTTTCGGCCCCGGCGGCGACACCCGCTGGAACACCCAGCGCCTCAAAGACCAGTATCCCGCCTTCCAACACCACGAGCTCGACATCCGCGACCGTGCCGGAGTCCAGAACCTCCTCAAAGAACTCCGCCCGGACGCCATCGTCCACACCGCCGCCCAGCCCAGCCACGACCTCGCCGCCAGCCGTCCCTTTGATGACTTCGACGTCAACGCCGTCGGCACCCTCAACTTCCTCGAAGCCGCGCGCCTCGCCTGCCCGGAGTCCCCCTTCGTCCACATGAGCACCAACAAAGTCTACGGCGACGCCCCCAATGAGATCGCCCTCGTCGAGCTCGAAAAGCGCTGGGACTACGCCGACAGCACCTATCACGACGGCATCCGCGAAACCTACCGCATCGATCAGAGCAAGCACTCCCTCTTCGGCGCCTCCAAGGTCGCCGCCGACGTCATGGTACAGGAATATGGCCGCTACTTCGGCATGCCCACCTGCGCCCTGCGCGGCGGCTGCCTCACCGGCCCCAATCACAGCGGCGTCGAGCTCCACGGCTTCCTCAGCTACCTCATCCGCTGCAATCTCGAAGGCAAAACCTACCGCGTCTTCGGCTACAAAGGCAAGCAGGTCCGCGACAACATCCACAGCCACGACGTCGTCACTTTCATGGAGCACTTCATCGCCGCACCACGCCAGGGCGAGGTGTACAACATCGGCGGCGGTCGCGCCAATTCCATCTCCATCCTCGAAGCCTTCGACCTCATCGCCTCCATCTCCGGCAAGCCCATGCAGCACGAATACGTGGACCAAAACCGCCAGGGCGACCACATCTGCTACATCTCCAATCTCGACAAAATGAAAGCCCACTACCCCGGCTGGGACATCACCAAGGACCTCAGCACCACCTTCCAGGAAATCCATCAGTCCTGGCTCGCTCGCACGCAGGTGCCTTGATCGCTCCTTCCCATCTTCCGCACGCCATGTCTGACGCACCCACCCCCACTCCTCCCGAAACTCCCGTCCTCTGGGGCATGGCCGCCATTGAGGGCAAACGGCAGAGCATTCTCGAAAGTGCCGAGGCCCATGCCGACGAGCGCGACTACCACATCAGCCGCAACAAATACTTCTACGACCTCGTCGGCAAGGAGCTCAACACCCTCATCGGCGCTGCCGGTCGCCTCCTCTTCGTCCGCTGCCAGACCGGCAAGCTGCTCGACTACCTTTCCGTAGATTCGGCCACCGCCGTGGAGGTCAGTGCCAAAATGACCGACATCGCGCGCCAGAAGTATCCGCACGTGGACGTCCGCCTCATGGATCCTGAGAAAGAGCTCCCCTCCGGCCCGTTCGACACCGTCCTCATCCAGGACACCACAGACACCGTGGACATCCAGGCCATGCTCGACCGCGTCCGCGCCGTCTGCCTGCCCCACACCCGCATCATCATCTTCACCTACAATCACCTCTGGGAGCCCCTCGTTGCCCTCTCGGAGAAGTCCAATCTGAAGACCCCCAAGGTGGAGCCCAACTGGCTTTCTGTGCGCGACTATGAGAACCTCCTCCACCTCTCCGGTTTGGAAATGCTCCGCGTCTCCCGCCGCGTCCTCATGCCCTTCGGCATTCCGCTGCTCGCACCGCTCCTCAATAAATTCATCGCCTGGATGCCCTTGATCGACCGCCTGAATCTCTGCCACTTCATCGTCGCCCGTCGAGCCTCCCAGCCCAGCCCAGCCACAGACTTCAAGGTCTCCGTCATCATCCCCTGCAAAGACGAAAAAGGCAATGTCCGCAGCGCCATCGAGCGCATGCCCCAGCTCGGTCGCGAGACTGAAATCATTTTCTGCGACGACAAATCCACCGACGGCACCGCCGATGAAGTCCGCCTCCTGCAGGCCGAGTTCCCGCACAAAAACATCCGCCTCGTGGACGGCCCCGCCATCTCCAAGTCCCGCAACGTCTGGACCGGCTTCGCCGCCGCCACCGGGGACATCCTCATGATCCTCGACGCCGACCTCACCGTCATGCCCGAGGAGCTTCCCCGCTTCGTCGAAGCCATCGCCTCCGGCAAAGGCGAATTCATCAACGGCTCCCGCATGGTCTATCCCATGCAGGGCCAGGCCATGAAGTTCGCCAACATGCTCGGCAACAAAGGCTTCGCCACCCTCTTCTCCTACCTCCTCGGCTCCCCCGTGCGAGACACCCTCTGCGGCACCAAGGTACTCTGGCGCAAAGACTGGGAAAAAATCAGCCGCATGATCGACACCTGGGGTGCTGAAGACCGCTGGGGCGACTACGAGCTCCTCTTCGGCGCCGCCAAGCTCAACCTCCGGATCGTGGACCTCCCCGTCCACTATCAGGAGCGCGTCTATGGCGACACCAAGATGAACCGCCGCTTCAAAAACGGTCTCGTCATGCTCCGCTTCTGCTGGGCCGCCTTCCTCAAGCTCAAACTGCCGCAAATGTGAAGTCGCAGCGCAGATCTGCATCAGCCCGCTTCGCAGCACCTACTTCCGCGCCGCCCAATGCCCTGACCGCGGGCAGGCTTTTCAATCCGGTTGGCGCGTAGGGGCGCCCCCAGCGCTCAGTTTTTCCACTGCCGTTGCTCCTGGCAGACAAGACCCAGGATCACCCATCGCAGCAGCAGCAATCAAAACCCACCCCTTTAGTATGCATCGGTTTACTTCCCCTTTGAACACCAGCCTCGTCTGGCTGCTTGCCCTGATCGGCATTTCCCCCTTTGTTCTGCTCTGCTGTTACGCACAACCCTCCGCTGATGACTGGTACATGGCCGCAGATACCATGGAGAAAGGCTACTGGCAGTCCAACATCGACTTCTATCTTGGACTTACTGGGCGCTTCTTCTCCTCGGCCGTGCTCTTTTTGCATCCCATGCTGCTCTCTTTTGGCGCGTTCAAATGTTATTCACTTGCCCTGATTTTGGGTCTTGTTGTCAGCTTGCGCTGGGCTGTGGGTGGCTGGTTTCCTGAAACCTCCAGCGGCTGGAAATGGCTGCTGGTGGTCACCTCCTCCGTCTTATTTCTTTGGGCCATGCCGAGTACCGCGCAGGGCTTCTACTGGGGGACCGGCTCTGCTGGTTACACCCTGCCAGGCCTCCTATCCCTCTGCCTTGCCGGCATGTTCGGCAGGCGCTGCCTGGACTCCGGCTGGCGTCCGCAGCCTGTCATGCTGGTCATTGCCTCATTGATGGCGATCGCAATCACCGGGTGTACCGAGGTGGCCATGGCACTCTTCTTCGCCCATCTGGTTGTGTTAAACGCCGTCTTTTTCTGGCGTCATCGCCAGGTCAGCCGGCCGCTGGCCATCCTGCTGGCCGCCACGCTCATCGGTGTGGCTGCCGTTGTACTGACACCCGGCAACTCCGTCCGCCGCACCTGGTACACCAATGATGTGAATCATGTGTTTGTCCCTGCTGTGCTGATGGCCTTGAAGCTCGCTCTCAGGCAGCTCGCCGTCTGGCTGACGTTCGCACCTTTCTTTTTGTTTTCGCTGGTGATCGTGAGCGCCTGGCCTGCCGCGCTCCAGCTCTCACGGCAGCGCGCCTGGGAGCTCATTGTGATCGCCGTGGTGCTCATGGGGGGCACGCTCTTTGGCGGCTTTTTTCTGGGCACGTGGAGCATGGGCGCAGCCATTCCACTTCGTGGCATCAATCTGCTGCTGCTGTTCTTTATAATCGACTGGATCATCCTCCTCGCCGGCATCATCGCCCTGCTGCGCACCTGCAGCATTGAACTGCCTCGTGCGGGTGTGGTCCTTTCCCTCTGTGCCTTCCTCATCTTCTGCTCCAATGCACAAATGTCTGTTGGCAACAACATCAAGGCCGCATGGCTTGACCTCCTCAGCGGTCGCGCCGCACAGTATGAACAGCAATGTGCTCAGCGCCACGCCCTCATCCGCGCCGCCACCACGCCGGACGTCCTCGTTCCCATCCTGACCGCGCGTCCCTACACCCTCTTTTTCAACGACCTCACCGCCGATCCCGCCAACTGGCGCAACGTCGGCTGTGCACGTTTTTTCCGCAAGCACAGTGTCGCCCTCCAGCCCTGAACCCTCTCCCCGCTCAACCTGTGAACACCAAAACCAAGATCGGCATCGCCAAATGCATCTACCGCGCCCTGCGGTTGGTCGGCTTCAGCCAGCACCGCATCATCACCCGCAACGGGGTTCGCTTTGACGCCGACCTCGCAGAGGGCATTGACCTCTCCCTCTTCCTCTTCGGCAGCTTTCAGAAGTGGGTCATTGACGACTCCCTCCTTCCCCGTAAAAGCGACTTCTGCGCCATCGACATCGGTGCCAATATCGGTGCCATTTGCCTCCCGCTCGCAGCACGAAATGCAGATTCGCGCATCATCGCCGTCGAACCCACCGACCACGCCTACCAGCGTCTTCAACGCAACTTGGAGCTGAACCCCACCCTCCAGCCACGCATCAAGACCGTGCAGGCATTCATGGGGGACGGCTCCCAGACTGTTCCCAGCATGATCGCCTACCCGAGCTGGCGTCTCGACAACCCAGCAGGCGCGCAGCATGAAGTTCACATGGGACAGGCTCATGAAGTCTCCTGCCCCATGCTTTCCATCGACTCACTGGTGCAGCAGGAAGGACTCAACCACCTCGACTTCATCAAGATCGACACCGACGGCCATGAACTCGACATCCTTAAAGGCGGCACCCAGACCATTGAACGCTGGCGTCCCATCATCGTCTTTGAGTTTTGTTTCTATGAAAACGAAAAGCGCGGGTACAGCTTCACCGACTTCACAGCCTTCTTCCACGCTCTGAACTACGACATCTGCCTCAGCGACAAAACAACCCGCATCGCCGACGACGCCGCCGCCCGCCGCGTCGTCCCACCGCTCGGCTCCTACGACTTCGCCGCCATCCCTCGCTGAGTCCTCCCAACCCATGCATCAGGAACAAACCGTCACGTCCAAGGAAGCCACCGCCATGGCGGACGCCGCCGAACTCAAGAGCCGCCTGCAGCCCAGCCCCGGTGAACGTTTCTATCTTCACCTCTCTGACCTCCGGCAACTCATGGGTGACCTCACCTCCCATGTCACCGGCCGCGTGCTCGACTACGGTTGCGGGGGCAGTCCCTATCGCCCCCTCTTCAAGTATGACGCCTACGCCCGCGCTGATGTTGTAGGAATGACCGATCTGGATCATATCATCACTCCCGGTCTGCCGCTCGACGCGCCCGACCGCAGCTTCGACTGCATCCTCTCCACTCAGGTGCTCGAGCACGTTGCTGCTCCGCAGCAATACCTCGCCGACTGCCACCGCATGCTCTCCGACTCCGGCACCTTGCTCCTCTCCACGCACGGCACTTTTCCAGATCACAGCGTCCCCTGGGACTTCCAGCGCTGGACCACCAACGGCCTGCGCCGCGACATCGAAGCCGCTGGTTTCAAAGTGGAGAAAATCTGGAAACTCACCACCGGCCCCAGAGCGGTTATACAACTGCTCGAACTCAACATCGACCGCATCCCCGGCGGCGGGTTCCCCTTCGGGCTCCTCTTTCGTGTGCTGCGGGTGCTCTGGCGTAAAATGACCCCCGCTTTCCATCGCTGGGCAGACCAGCGCACCGGCGGCTTCCGCCTCGTGGACGACAGCGAACACCAGCATCATCGTCTCTACCTCGGCATCATGGTGCATGCCCGTAAAATTCCCCGCTGACCCTCCTCTCAAGCAAAAACCAGCATCCAGTCCCATCCTCCTTCATGAACGCCTTAAAGAAACTGTTACCCACGCGCCTCATGGCCGGACTGCGCTACATTCGTCATGGCCGCTTGTCCTGGGATCGCACCCTGCCCTCGGCAGACCTTTCCTCTGCCATGACCACCAAGGAGGAGCAGGCCCTGTTCACCAAGTCCGTCCGTGACGTCGCCAAACTTCAGGGCCAGGTCATCGATCTCGGTTGCTGGCTCGGCTCCACCACCATTTCCCTCGCCTCCGGTTTGCGCGACCTCAATGACAGCGGCAAGGTCTATGCCTTCGACCGTTTCACCTGGGAGCCATGGATGGATCTCTACTCCAGTGAGCACTGGTGCGACTATCTTCCCGGTGAATCCTTCCTCCCGGAAACGCGCCGCCGCATGGGCGACTTGAAGCCTTGGGTCGTCCTGGTCGCCGCCGACTTGACCACCTATCATTGGGACAACGGCCCGGTACGTTTGCTCCTCGTCGATGCCATGAAAAGCTGGCGTCTGACCACCTCTATCGCGCGTGAATTCTACCCCTCCCTCGTCGTGGGCTCCATCGTCCTGCATCAGGATTATCTCTCTTACAATCATCCCTGGCTTTCGGTCCTCCAATATCGTCTCCGTGACTACATGCGTTATGACACCTGTGTCTCCCACGGTTGCACCGCCACCTTCAAGCTCATCCAGCAGATTCCCCCAGACGTTCTCACCGCAGCCATCAACTTCTCGCTCCTCTCCGATGACGAGGCAGAACGTTCCTGGCTCTGGTCCCTGGCCGTGATCGGCGAACGTGCCCGTGGCACCATGGCCTGTTCGAAAATCATGTATCACCTCGGCAAAGGCGACATCGAGCGCAGCAAACGCCTCCTTAGCGAAAGCGGAAATGAGCACATCGAGCCGCACAACCTGCTCACCGTTCAACAGGACATTGCCAAGGCAGAGTCCGGGGATCATTCCTGGGCTGAGATGAACGCAGACCGCTGACCTTGCCGCGTCCGGTTTCCAAACGGTTCTGTCTCGTCGCACGACGGCGTGAATATTGGACTGGCTGGCATGCTCTCGCCACATCCATCCACGGACCACATGCCGCCTTTTTCCAGCTCGCACGCTTGGTTGCATCTCAGAGCCAGCAGATGATATCCTCATTTTAGTGCGTTTCATGCCCCCTCCTGAAATCGTCACCAAGCCGTTGCTCCATGGCATCCAGACACTGCGCGGAATTTTTGCCGTCCTCGTCGTTTGCCATCACATGGGAGTTCATTCCGCACGGCATTGGACGCATGATTGGCTCGGTGGCATCTTCAACGACAGCACCTTCCGAGTCGATTTCTTCTTCGTCTTGAGCGGCTTTGTTCTCTGGGCAGCACACCGCTCGGATGCTGGTGCGCCTGCCGCCACACGCCTTTTTCTCCGGCGGCGCTTCTGGCGTCTCTATCCGCTGCTTATCGCCTTGAGTTTGTTCAAAGTGCTGCTGCTCTGCGTTGTGCCCGGCAGGGACATCAACTTTACCCAGGTCTTTTGTTCGCTGCTCGCCCTTCCACAGAGTTCCTTTCCCCTCATTGTCTCCGCCTGGACACTTTCCTTTGAAATGTATTTTATGGTGCTGCTGGCTCTTTGCCTCGCATTGCCCCGCCAGTGGGTGCTGCAAACCCTGCTGGCGCTGGTCGCCCTGCTTGCCATCGCGGGCGTTCTACTGGACATTCGCCCGTCCATCTCCGGCGCAGGTTTCTTTACCCATCCTTTCATCCTCGAGTTCGCCGCCGGTGTAGTAGTAGCAGAGTGCATCAGGCAGCGTCATAGCCAGCTATGGGGAATGCTCGGCTGCGGTCTCGCCTTGCTGGGTCTGATCTTCAGTGCCTTTCAGCACGACTGGCTCAGTGATCAGCCGGTCATCTGGCAGAAACTTTTCTGGGCTGCGGTGTTTGCCCTGGGCATTGGCGGTATGGTACTGTGGGAGCGTTCTTGCGCGGTGGAGTGCTGGTGGTTGCGGGATCATTGGTATCTTGGCCGAGCGAGCTACTCCATCTTTCTGTCGCATGGCATCGTCCTGATGGCCTTTTTTGACAGCCTGAATCCCCAACTGTTGGGCAGCAATCCCTACTTGATAAACCTCTTTTTTCTATTGGTCGTTGCCGTTGCGGTGCTCTTTGGCCTCGTCGTTTATCGCTGGGTGGAACGTCCGTTGACTCGCTGGTGCAAATCGCTCGGCAGGGTATCGCCGGGCATTCAGCGCACACCGGCGCCGCAGATCCCCTTATCATGATTTCCATGCCCCACCTTTCCTCGTTGAACCTGTCACGTCTCGCGCTGGTTATCTCCTGCCTCCTGGCTCTCGTTATCCAGGGCCATACCCTGCTGCGGCCCATGCTGATCACCGATGACATCGCCCAGCATCATGTCTGGCTGGATGCCGGTGAGGGCAGCGGCTTTCTGCCCGATGATCCCTGGATTTCTACTGCCAAGGTCATTCAGCCCTACGTCTCCGCCGCAGTCTTTTCCTCCGTTCGCCTCCTTCTGCCGACCCTGCTGGTTGGCAAAGTCATCGCTCTGCTGCTGCTTGCCCTGACTGGTTGGCTCGTTTACCGCATCGGTCAGTGCCTTGGCGGTGCACGACTCGGCTGGATCGCCCTTGGCTTGTTTTTTATCTCCGATGCCTGGATCGGTCTCAGCGGCGGCTTTGCACGCAGCTTTGCTTGGCCGATCGTCTGTGGCTTTCTACTTGCGCTTCTCAACGGACGCCGTGGCTGGGCCGCCCTTTGCCTGTTTTTGGCGGCGGCTCTTTACCCCATCGCTTTTGTCCTGCTTGCTCCCGCCTACGTCCTGGTTTGGCTCAGCAACCAGTCGCGCCACGGCTGGCGCAGCCTGTACAATTTGCGCCTCCACTTGCAGAACCATTGGCCGGTCCTGCTCGCCGTCGTGGCGGGTAGCACCCTCGTACTCCTCAAAAGCAGCGAAATCTCCCACCATCCCTTTGTGGGCCCGCAGGTCACGCTCGCGCAGATTCAGCAGGATCCCCTCTATGGTGTGGGAGGGCGCGTGCCACTCTGGCCGCAGACCCCCATCCAGGCCATGCTGCCCTGGACGCTCCTGCCGTGGAACAAGACAGTCATCGAACCCTTAACCCGCCATTTGCCCACCCTGCCCGCCAGCGTGTCCCAAGGATTCACTGTCGCGTGGCAGTTGGCGGCGTTGCTGGGAGTCGTCCTGGCACTGTTCCTCGTCAGCCGACGCAGCCGTGGTCACGCATTGGTGCTCCTCGCACTTGCTCTCTCCGGCTGCCTGACTTTCTGCCTAGCAGAACTGTTGCTACCCCGGCTCTTTGAGTCCTCCAGATATCTGGTCTGGAGCATGCCTGTGCTTGCCGTGCTGTCCTGGGCGGTCCTCCTCGACGCCGTATTCGCTCTCGTGCCGCCGGGACGTCTCAGACCCGCCGCATTCGTCCTGCTGGCCCTCATACTAGCCTCACGTGTGCCTTCCATTCGTGGCAAGGGCGCGGAAGACGTCTCCGAGTACACCGCTTTGTACACCCAGCTCGCGCGCACCGGCGGTGGCGAAGTCATCGCCTGCTTTCCTCGTACCGGGGATTTCATTCCCGTGCTCTGCCACCGCAGCGTTTTCATCAGCAATGAGTCCGCGCATGCCGTGCTCTTCACCCGCTACCGCGAACTCGTCATGTCCCGGCAGACCGCGCAGCTCAAGGCCTTCTATTCCGCCAAGGCTGAGGACGTCCGCACCTTCTGCCAGCAGCACAACATCAGCTGGCTGGTTGTGGAGGAAAAATACTACCGGCCCGACATGGAGCCCGGTTTGATCTTTGCCCCCTTCGAGCAGGAACTGCGTGACATGCTCAAGCAAACGCCGCAACCCTGGCTGCTCACCTACGCTAGAAAATCTGGCAAACAGGTGCAGCCCGGCGTTTACTTGTGCAACACCGGTCCCATCCTCGACTCAACTGCCCAACCATGACCGCGCCCTCCCTTACCATCCTCATCCCCTGCCTCAACGAAGAGGTCGCCATCCCCGGCGTGGTCGCCGAATACCAGCAGGCCTTTCCCCACGCCCGCATCCTTGTCGTCGATAATGGCTCCACCGATGCCACCAGCGCACGCGCACGCGCCGCCGGTGCTGACGTCCTGCTAGAATCACGCCGTGGCAAAGCCAAGGCCGTCGCCACCGCACTCGCCCACATCGACACCGATCTCATCCTCATGGTGGACGGTGACGGCAGCTACCCCGCAGCCGGCGGCAAACTCCTCTATGACCGCTACTGCGAATCCCCCGTGGACATGATCACCGGAGTGCGTCAGACCAAGCAGGACGTTTTTCGTCCCGGCCATCAGTGGGGCACCAACATGTTTGCCTCTTTTGTTAAAGCCGTCTTCGGTCAGCAGCCCGGCGACGTCTTCTCCGGGCTGCGCCTTTTCTCCCGGCGCTTTTACATGAACGCCCCCGTGCTCTCACGCGGCTTCGAACTCGAAATCGAGCTCACCATTCAGGCCATCGACAAAGGCTTCACCACCGTTGACATTCCCATCCCCTTTGGTGATCGTGCCGAAGGCACCAGCTCCAAACTCAAGACCTTCCGCGACGGCTCCCGCATTCTTCGCGTCCTCCTAGTCCTCTTCCGCGACTACCGCCCCATGCGCTTCTTCGGCCTCATCGCCGCCCTCGGCTTCCTCCTCGGAGCGCTCGCCGGCGCCCTCCCCGTATATGAGTTCATCCAGACCGCCTACGTCAAGCGCGTCCCCATGGCCGTCCTCGCCGCCAGCATCATGATCATCTCCACCGTCGTCCTCCTCGTCGGTCTCATCCTCGAATCCAACCTGCGGCATCACCGCGAAATGTACCATCTCCGCCTGCGTCGCTTCGGCAAAACCGGCATGGTCGAATAGTCGCTCTCCTCCCCGTGGCAAACCCGGACCCCAAGCCCGCCCACGAGCGCATCATCGCTCTCGATGCCCTGCGTGTCATCGCCGCCTTCATCGTGCTCGCGCAGCACTTTCGCCTCGTCTTTGAGCTCCACTGGCCCGAATGGCTGCGCAAAGGACTCTTCGACTCCAAGGCCGCCGTCATGCTCTTCTTCGTCCTCAGCGGCTACGTCCTCGCACTTTCCCTCGGCAGCAACGCCCCCACCTTCATAGCCTATGTAAAATTCGGCGTTCGTCGCATCTTTCGTCTCTACCCCGTTTATTGGGCCGCGCTGCTCCTCGCCTTTATGGTGCTCTGGGCCGTCCAGCAAACCGGGGCAGGGCAGGTGACCGGCCTCCCTGTCTGGTTCCTAGATGCCCCGGGCCCCCAGCTCAAACAATGGTTCTTGCAGAGCACCCTCATCGCCCCCGGCATGAAATCAGACTTCGACCTCCCCACCGTCTGGACTCTCATGACAGAGGCCAAAGTCTCCATTGTCTTCCCGTTCCTCGCCTGGGTCATCCTCCGCAGCCGTCCCTCGCTCGCCTGCGCCGTTGTCGCCGTTTTGGTCCTTGGCAGTCACTGGCTCGATAAACACATCATCGGGACCGCCGCTTTTCTTGGCATGTTCGCCCTCGGCACCTTGCTCTGCCGTGTACCCAACACTTTTTGGACCCGCTTAAACAACGCCGTCTGGTGGCTGCTCCTCCTCCTCGCCCTCGCACTTTATTCCGCTATCTCCTGGCGCTACATCATGCCCAGCATCTGGCTCGGCTACTACCTCTGCGGCCTCGGCTCCCTCATCCTCATCGCCGGTACCATCCATTGGCCCCTCATGCGCAGCGCCCTCACCAAATTGCAAAACATCCTTCGCGTCGATCTCTCCTACAGCATCTACATCCTGCACTACCCTGTCCTCGTCGCCTTGAAAAAACTCGCTGGCACCGGAATCGCCACCTCGCCTGTGCTCGCCTTCATCCTCGCCGTTGCGGTGACCGTCGGCCTCGGCCTGCTGCTGCACCACACTCTCGAAAAACCCGCCATCGAGCTCGGCCGCCTCCTCACTCGTTCACGTTCCGCCAGCAAGGCATGATGTGTTCATCTCACCCGTATTGCCCCAGGCAAATGGTGACGAAAATTTATCTTGCGATGAAAGAAATTTATGACTTTTGAAGATACGGCTTATCGGCGCGTCATTAAAATCATCATTCGGTCGCGCTTCAGGGATAGCAATGGAGCAAGGCCGCTGGCTGGGCATGTCTCGCGTTAAATTGTCCATCCCCTCCAGTCCGCAGAAGCGCCTCAAATCTCTCGATCTTTTGCGCCTGCTTCTCTGCCTGCTCGTCATGGCCACCCATGCACGCAGGGTCTTTGACATTGATATCCCTGTCTGGCTTACCAAGGGCTTGTTTGATGGCAAAGGCGGCGTGGTCCTCTTTTTCGTCCTTAGCGGTTATGTTCTCACCAAGTCCCTGGCCCGCAGTTCCATTTCTTGGGACAACTACAAAAACTACATCATCAAGCGTGCCCTCCGTCTCTTCCCTTTGTATTGGGTCGGCGTGCTGTTTGCCTTTGTCGTTCTAGTCTGGATCAAACAGGGGGGCGCAGGCCTCGTCGATGATGAGCATCTGCAATTCCTCCGCGCCAACGGTCCCACATGGCCACAGTGGCTGCTCCATCTCTTTCTGCTCATTCCCGGCATGAATTCAGACTTCGCCCTCCCCACCGTCTGGTCCTTGATGACGGAGGCCAAAGTTTCCATGCTCGCCTTTCCATTCTTTGGCTGGGCCATCCTCCGTTTCCCCGTCTGGGGAGCGGTCACCATGGTCGCCTTTTGTGTCTTTGGCAGCGATTACCTCTACCATCATGTTTTCGGCACTGCTGCCATTTTGGGAATTTTTGGCCTCGGCGCAGTGCTTGCCCGCGTTCCTGAACACTGGTGGAACCGCATTCCCGGGGCCGCCTGGTGGACTCTCCTGCTCACCGGCGGCACCTTCTATTCCTGCATGTCCCTGCGCTACCTCTTCCCCAGCGTCTGGATCGGCTACTGCCTTTGTGCCTTTGGTGCCGTCTTGATCATCGCCTGCGTCTCCCACTGGCCCGCTTTGAGCCGCCCCATGCACGCGCTCTATTCCGTCTTTGATGTCGATTTGTCGTACGGCATCTACCTGCTCCACTACCCCATGCTGCTTGTCTTCTTCAAGATCAGCGCGGCTTACTCCTCGCTCCCCTCGGTGCCCGTTGCTCTTCTTGCCATGGCTGCCACAATCGCCCTTGCTTGGTTCTTCGTACATGCAGTGGAAATACCCATGATCAAACTCGGGCGTCGGGTGACCCGTCGGCAGGAGGAGGGCGCCCAAAACAGCTCTGCTTCCTGCCCCCCCAGTCCATGACCGTCTGTCAGATCTTCCCGCACTACGCACCCGTTCTCGCAGGTGCCGCAGAGCGCTTTCGCCGTTACGCACCCGGACTCCACTCCCGCGGTATTGACACCTCCGTCATCACCTCCCGTAGCGATCCCTCCCTCCCCCTGGAGGAAAAAATCGACCGCCTCGTCCAAGTCACCCGCATGGAAGTCGGCCACGACTCCCGCGCCCGCGACCAGCTCCTCTTCCAGGCCGCCGCCGCGCACCTCCACATGCAGGGCAGGGCAGGGGCCCCCGTCGTCCAGACCATCAAAATCGGCCGCCGCCTCTTCCGCAGCCTCTGGTCCATCAAGCGCCAGCGCCGCGCCCTCATGTTCGTCTCCACCATGGTCGAGCCCGAGACCTGGGGCCGCACCGCCTTCCACCGCTGGGCAAACCTTCAGCTCCAGATCCTCTCCCAGCGCCTCTTTGACGCCGTCGTCGTCGGCTCCCCCGTCATGGCCGCCGCACAGCGTCGCATGGGCGTCAGCCCCCGCCGCCTCCACATCATCTCCCATGGGGTGGACGTTCGCCGCTTCCAGCCCCCCTCACCCGGCCAGCCCCTCCCGCCCCTCATCGCACCCCAGCTCCCCCCCGACGCCAAAATCTGCCTCTACGTCGGCCACCTCATCCCCCGCAAAGGCGTCCTCACACTTCTCCAGGCCTGGCC
>JAIPJY010000081.1 GCA_021733925.1 Prosthecobacter sp.
AGCGTGATCCAGCAGATCAAGGCGGCCGCACGAGGCTTTCGCAGCTTCGCGAGCTACCGCCGTCGCATCCTGTTCTTCTGCGGCAAACTTGACCTCAAACCCGTCCTCTAATCACACGACAATCCCCGAAGAACCAATTTTAAACGCTGCCAGGGACTCGCCATCGGGTCATTGGCGAAGGGCAGCATGGAGCGCAGGATTGCATTGGCGTCCTCAAAGCGGCCTTCGAGGGCCAGGTAGTGGATGCGGCAGCCCATGGCGTCGAGATACAGGGTGCGCGGGGTGAGCAAGCCGGCGAGGCGGGCTTCCAGAACAGTCGCCTCGTCATTGCGACCACGGCTGCGCAGGGGCTCCAGCAACCAGGCGAACATGGAGTGGGGCGCGAAGGCACAGGTGCCGCCGCAGGGTTTCTCGGCACGCCCACGATGGGCAAGAGCGAGAGCTTCGTCGACGGCTCCCATGGCAAGCAGATATTCCACACGCCATTGGCGGTGTGTGGCTTCGCACATACCACTGGATACCATGTCGGTGCGCAGGGGAAGTCCGCTGCGTCGTTTTGAGGCGCTGAAATCAGCGGGCGCTGCATCGGTGCGCACGGCCATGATCATGGGCATGAGCTGTCCCACCGTTTTCAGGGATGGATGCTTTTCGATGCCACGAAGGAATAACTGCGCAGCTGCACGCGCCTTGCTGATCGGGATGGCTGGATCTTCGAGGTAGGCCGCCATCAGCCGTACCATTGAGATGCCGACTGCACCCAGCGAGGTATGATCGAGATTCCACGCTGGTCGGCCTTCTGCTTCGCGCTTCTCCAGCAGGTGCACCAGAAGAGGCGCCACCTTGCGTGGCTGCCCGCGCATCACGGCCACATGCGCCAGTTGAATCACGATCCAGTCGCCGTTCGCGCCTTCAAGGCCGTCCTTTTTCATGGTCTCGCGGAACTTTTCGATCATCTCATCCACGGACGTGGTGTGAATCCATGCAGCGCCTTCGCTGCTGGCACGTTCGCTTTCAGGTTTCTTATTTTTGTGTTTGGACCAGGCCATGATCAGAGTGGAGCGAGGGGTGAGGAAGTGAAGATGTTGCCGATGGAGCGGCTAAACCGACGGGTCTCCGCCACGGTCGGAACCTCGCGTGCCTGCAGAAGGGCGAGGTGATAGATAAGGCGAAGCCAGGCACGCAGCTGCTGTGCATCTGCCGCACCACTGATCATCTGCGAGATCATGGGATGCAGCCGGTTTAGCAGCAGCTTCTTGGCTCCAGCGGTACCGTCAGTCTCCAAGTCGAGCAAACGATCGAGGCTTTCGTCCGTGCTCATCTCAAGGCGCACAATTTCATCGGGATCATCGGTTTCATAGAAAACACCGGCGCAGTTTTCCTGCGCAAGCTCGATGTTCAGTTCCGCAAGCATGGCTGCCTCACGATGAGAGGGCGCCATGCTTTTGCTGGTGAAGCGCCCCAGGTATTCCTTGGAGGTGATGCGCTTCGCTTTTGCTCCCTCGGAGCTCTGGCTGACGAGGTCGATCAAACAATGCGCTGACTCGGTCTCCACTCGGACGATGCAGTCGCCTTCAGTGTGCGCTTTGGCTTGAAGGCGCTGGAAGTCGGTGCCGTCGGTCACATATTCCACCACGCTGGCATGGCGGCGAAACAGCGCGCCCAGGGGCATCCGTCCGAGCGTCGTTTCCATGGGCAGGTGATCGAGGAGGAAGCGCAGGTAGGCGCGATTCTTCGTCGCAAGCTGTGCCAGGCAGCGATACTGCGTGTGCACCACCGCAGCCAGGCGTTGAGGATCCTTGCGATGCAGTTCATCCAGATGGTTGAGCAGGGCGGACTCGATGTCACGGCGCAGGGCTGGCAGACGTTGGTCATTGGCCATCACGCAGTCGCGGCCGGCGTTGGGACGAAGGCGATCGCTGTTCATGATGATCGAAAGGAAGGGGGCACCGGGTGGCTCGATGTCGAGCGCACGTTCCGAAACCAGCATGTTCTTGATGAAAACCGTATGCGTGGACTCCGCACCTGCATGGCAGGACTCGGCCTTGATGAAGGCCAGACCGCTGGCGCCTGCTTCGTCACTTTGAAAATGGAAGCTTGAGAGCATGGTTTCATCAAAGACTTCGTTGCCAGCTTCGAGCAGTTCTTCGCGGCCCAGAGGCTGTTCCCACAGGGGTTTTGTGTCATTCACCCTTGTGGAGTGAATGCCTTGACGAAAGGTGATCGGATGCGGCAGGTAGCGGCCATATTTTTGGGCGATGTCCAGGATGTCGTCCGCGCCGAAGCCGCCAGCTGCTTCAGGACGCAAGCGCATGAAGACACGTGTGCCCGGCTCTGCCATGCTTTGCGTTGAATGGGTGCTGAAGGTGCCGTTGATGTTCCCAACCCAATGAACGGATGGCACGTTCGATCCTGCGCGACGTGAGAAAATGCTGATCTCATCCGCAACGAGGAAGCCGCTCAGAATGCCGATGCCGAAACGCCCGACGAACGGCGAATCGTCCGATGACATGCCGTCCGTTTTCTTCATGCTGAAAGCGATGGTCGCCAGTGCACGGCGGGATTCTTCCTGGGTGAGGCCGATGCCGTTGTCCTCCACAATCACTGTGACGGCACCATCCGCGTCGGTGATCGCTTCGATGGACATGGCCCCCTGGAAGTCCAGTTCGCTCAGGAGCCTGCGTGCCGTGATCGCGTCCTGGCCATTTTGCATGAGTTCACGAACAAAGACCTCAGGACCGGCGGTGTAGATTGACTCGGAGAGAACGGACAAGACCCCGCCGAGATCAACGAGGAATTTTTCTTGTGAGGAGGAAGAGGAAGGGACCTCGTCAGGCAGCGAGTTGTTGCAACGGTGTGATGTCATAAGGAGCGCACCAGGGGCCGGTGCATGACATGAATTGGCCGCTCAAAAGCCAAACTTAGCCGTGACCCAAAAATAGCTGGTTCCCGCTGCTTGAATGTACAGACGGCGCAGTTTGCCTCCCCAGTCTCTGGGGGGCGGACTTGCATGAGCGCTTGGGAACAGCATGAAAGCTGCGTCACTCCCTGCGATGTTTTAACGAGGGATCAACCCTGCGCGAGTTTCCGGTAGAGCTTTTCCATCGCTGTGGCGCTGCGGCAGGCGATGGCGGCCTGAGCGAGGATGCTGGCGACGTCGAGGCGGGAGATTTTGATGCCTTGCTGGACCTTGTCCCAAGGGGAAGCGCGCATCTTGGCGACGGTTTGAATGCCGAGGAGCAGGGGCAGGGCGGTGGCGTAGCGGAGCTTGGTGTGGGTGACGTGCTGGACGTAGTGCAGGCCGCATTCGAGGTGCTCGGTGCAGGTTTGCAGCCAGAGGCTCCACTCGGTCTGGATGTCTGCGGGCTGGCAGGGCAGGTAGCAGCGGCCATCGCGGGTGTCTTCGCCGATGTCGCGGAGGATGTTGATGAGCTGCAGACCTTTGCCCATGCGTGCGCCCCAGGACTTCATTTGCACGGTGCTGACGGCAGGATCAAGTGAGCCGGGGAGTTCGGTGGCGCAGAGCTGGGTCCAGAATTCGCCGACGCAGCCGGCGACGAGCCAGGTGTACTGGTCGAGTTCTTCCGGGCTGGCGAGGCTGCGCAGCTGGCCGTCGGCGGGAAAGCGGCGGATGTCGAGCATCTGGCCGTCGATGATGTGCTCCAGTACGCTCTGGATGGCCGCGAGCGGGGTGGGCTGCATGGTGCGCAGCCAGGCGATGCCGTCGGCGAATTTTTCCATGAGGCGGCGCTCGGCGTCGTCAGTCTGCTGCCTGCAAAACTGCGTGGTGAGCGTGTTGGCGAGGCTCTGCGCTTCGCCATCTCCTCGCACGAGGGCGCGGTAGCTTTCGAGGCATTCGAGCCGCACGTTGGCGCTGACGATGGCGGTGTCGGCGATGGTGTCTGCGGTGCGGGCGAGCAGGTAGGCCAGGGAAATGGGCTCGCGCAGCTCCTTGGGCAGGGCTTTGAGCGTGAGGTAGAACGAACGGGAGACCGAGGCCAGCAGCTGGCCGCCGAGTTCGCGTTCGTGATGGGTTTCGTCGGACATGGTTCTGGATGCTGGATTTTAGCTCCTAGATGCTGGATGCTGGATGTCGGAGCAAGCTTTCTCTGCTAGCATCTAGGATCCAGCCAGTGAAGCATCTCTACGTCCATATTCCTTTCTGCCACCGCATCTGCCCCTACTGCAGCTTTCACAAGCACACGCCGGGCGGCACGGACATGGTGGCGTTTGTGGATGCGCTGCTGCGGGAGATGGAAAAGCAGCCGCTGAAGCCGCAGACGATCTTTTTTGGTGGCGGCACACCCACGATGCTGAGCGACACGCACATGGAGCGCTTGCTGCGCGGCATGCGCGAGCGCGTGGACATGGCAGATGTCGTGGAATTCACCATGGAGGCCAATCCGCGCAATGTGACGGCTTCCAAGGCGGCCATGATGCGGGAACTGGGTGTGACGCGGGTGAGCCTGGGGATTCAGGCCTGGGATGATGAAACGCTGAAAACGCTGGGGCGCGACCACACCTGCGAGCAAGCCCAGGAAACATGGGGTGTGCTTTGCGATGCACAGTTTCCGAGTTTGAATCTTGATCTGATGTTTTCCATTCCAGGGCAAAGCCTGGATACATGGCGGAACACGCTTGCGCACACGATTGTGTGGGGACCTGACCACATCTCGGCCTACAACCTCAATTATGAGGAGGACACGGACTTTTTCCGCCGCCTGAAAACGGGTGAGTTCCGGCTGGATGAAAACCGTGACGCGGATTTTTTCAATCTGACGATCGACATGCTCGAAGCGGACGGTTTTGAGCACTACGAGATCTCGAACTACGCCAAGCCAGGCTATCGCTCGATCCACAACGAAGCCTACTGGCTCGGCGAGGACTACCTCGGCATCGGTCCCGGGGCGTTTTCGACGGTGGGCGGGAGACGCTGGAACAACGTCAAGGACACGCCGCGCTACATGGCGATGACGCTGGCTGGTGAGGCCACGGCGGTGGATGTGGAGGAGCTCACTGCCGATCAACGCCGCACCGAGCGCTTTGGCCTGGAACTGCGCACCGCACGCGGTCTGCCACTGGAATTGATCAACGATGAGTCACGCAAGATGCTCGAGACGCTGCGTGAGCAGGGGCTGCTGAGCTACGATGAAAGCCACGTGAGACTCACGCGGGTGGGCAAGCCGCTTGTGGATCCGATTGCTGTGGCGCTGATGGGGTGAGATCACTGAGGGAAAGCGCCGGACTTTATGGCAGTGGCGATCCAAGCGAAAAAGGCGATGAAGCCGATGGCCACCATGAAGAGGCCAATGAGGGTTGTGATGCCGGTGGACTTCCAGATGCGGCGCTGATCGGTCAGAGCGGACTCGAGATCCGTGATGGATCGCGTGGCCATCAATGTAGAGATCCTGGAGGCATAATTCCAAAGTTTCACAGCCGGGTAGAGGGTGAGGAGTGCAGACACGCCAAAAAACCCAGCAAAGCCAAACATCATTCCAGTAATGAGGCCGGGACTGTCTGCCAATAAAGGATTGCTTTTGAAGGCGGGATTGTTCGCAAACGCGGAGGCGCTTGTGGTGGCGATTACAGCGTAGGAGAAACTGAAAAACGCCAGCAATCCGAAGCTGAGCCACAGAATCACCGACATGAAGCGGACCCATGGCTTGGTGCCTGCCAGCTGGGCAATCGTGCTGGGGGAGACGGCATCAGCAGCGCCACCTGTGGCGGAACCGTACAAATTGGCGGCGGGGGATGCGTAGGGATTGGAGAGCGGGGATTCCATGGCAAGGGGGAGAGAGGAGGTGAATGAGTGCCTGAGAAACACCCGACATCACTAAAATCCTACGAAAAAAAATCGTGTGTTGTCAAAACCAAACGGAGCCGCTTCATTACGGATAATGGCAGCGGCACGTGCGGACACCTTGCAATCAGTCGAACTCGCGGACGGCGTGGAGATCCAGCTGCGCGTGGCGGGTCCGGCGGTTCGCAGCATGGCGTACATGACTGATCTGCTCATCCGCATCGGTATCGACATCGTGGTGGCGATCGGTGCGTTCATGCTGCTGCCAGAACTGATTGGCAAGGAGATGACGAACGGGTTGTACTTGTTGTTCGTCTTTTTCATGGAGTGGTTTTACAATGTGTTTTTTGAGGCCGGTGCCAAGGGGGCAACACCGGGGCAGCGCTCCATGAAACTGCGGGTGATGAGTGTGACCGGCGGGCCGGTGACTCTGGCGCAGGCGGTGATGCGCAATTTCCTGCGAGTGGCGGATTTTATGCCGGGGCTGTACCTCACGGGGATCGTGTGCATGCTGTTTACCAAGCGGTTTCAGCGTCTGGGGGATCTCGTGGCGAACACCGTCGTGACGTATGCCGAGGTGCCGCCGTTCATCGTGCCGAATGTGGAAATCCGTGCTGAACGCCGTGCGCCTTCAAAGGTGCTGACGCGGGAGGAGCAGGCGGCGCTGCTGCAGTTCCTCGAACGTGCACCTTTATGGGCGGATGAGCGCCGGATCGAACTCGCCGCGCTGGTGCAGCCGCTGACCGAGGCGGAGGGAGTGGAAGGACTGCGCCGCCTGTGCGGCATGGCACTATGGCTGCAGGCCCCTGAAGACAAAAGCGGCACCCCGCCACCGCTGAAAGGAGCAGCCATGTTTCGCTCATGACCCCGGCCCAGTTTGAAAAGCAGATCGAACCGCGCTGGCAGAAGCTGGAGAAGCTGCTGAAAGAAACGGAGCAGTCCCACCCCTCGGCCGAGGTGGAGGAACTGCCCGCCACCTTCCGCCAGGTGTGTCATGATCTGAGCGTGGCGCAGCACCGCATGAGCCCGCAGCGCCTGACTCAGCAGCTCAATGCGCTGGCGATCCGCGGCTACCGTGTGCTGGAGCGCCACAGTTCCGGGGGCTGGGAGGCGTTTGCGCGCATGATTCTGGTGGAGTTTCCGCAGGCAGTGCGTGCGGAGTGGAAACTGTTCTGGTGGTGCACGGCCTTGTTTTATGTGCCGGCAGTGCTGATCGCCGTCATCACGCCATCGTATCCTGAATGGGCGATGACTTTGCTGGGGCCGGACGGCATGATGCAAATCGAGAGCATGTATGGGGAGGCCAGCAAGCCATCCGACTATGTGCATGAAAACTTCGGCACCGGCTTTGCTGCGTTTTGTTTTTACATCTGGAACAATGTCAGCATCGACTTCAGAACCTTCGCCGGGGGCATTCTGGGAGGTGTGGGTGCGTTGTTTGTGCTGCTGTTTAATTCCCTCTACCTCGGTGCGGTGTTTGGCTATGTGCATTATTCGGGTAATCCGCTGACGCTGTATACGTGGGTGATCGCGCATGGTGCGCCGGAGCTGACGGGCGTGGTGATTTCGGCGATGGCCGGCATGCGCGTGGGCTGGTCGGTACTGCGCCCTGGCAGAATGGACAGGCGCACGGCGCTGGTGCTGGCCGGGCGCAAGGCGCTGCCCCTGCTGGTGGGTGCGGCGGTGCTGACCAGTGTTGCGGCGGTGCTGGAAGGATTCTGGTCGCCGATGGATCTGCCGCCTGTGATCAAATTCACCGCCGGCGGCATGTGCTGGCTGCTGGTGGCGATGTTTCTCCTGTTTAGCGGAAGGAGGCAGACAGATGCGGCTTGAGGACATCACCGTCACGCTGCGGCCACGCCAGCCGTGGGAGTCTGTGGACCTGGGCTGCGCCATGGTGAGGCGTGACTTTGGTCGCATCATAGTTTTGTGGCTCTGCACGGTACTGCCACTGTGGGTGCTCGTCTGCGTGCTGCTGCGTTCCGTGCCTGAGTGGATTCCACTGGTCGTGTGGTGGCTGAAGCCGCTGTATGACCGCGTGCCGTTGTTCTTTCTGAGCCGTGCCGCCTTTGGTGTGCGGCCCACCTTCCTCGAAACCTGGAAGCAGTGGCCGCGGCTGTGGATCACGAATTTTCTTCCTGCGCTGCTGTGGCGGCGGCTGTCCTTCATCCGCAGCTTTGCCCTGCCGGCGCAGATGCTGGAGGGGCTGCGTGGTGCGGCGGTTTCGAAGCGCATCCAAACCCTTGCAACGGATGGCGGTAGTTCAGGAGTTTCGATGACCCTGGCGTTTTCCAACATCGAACTCGTGGCCTGGATCGGGCTGATGTGGGGGACGTACGGCCTGCTGCCGGAGTCCGCGCAGCTTGACTGGGACGGGCTGTTTCAAGCCTTTGATTTCCAAACCTCGATTCCGAAAGCTTTTCTCTGGTGGGGGGCGGTCTGTCACATGATCATCGTCACGCTGATCGAGCCCTTCTATGTGGGGGCGGGTTTCGCACTGTATTTGAACTGCCGCACGCGCATCGAAGGTTGGGATGTGGAGCTGGCGTTTCGCCGACTGGCCACGCGGCTGACTTCCATGACTGCGGCGTTGATCGTTGCCTTGGTGATGGTCTTTGGCGCTGAGTCTTCCGTGCAGGCCGTTGAGCGGACAGACTCCGCCACAGACGCGCGGAGGGCGATCCAAGATCTGGGGCGGCAATTCGAAAAACAAAAAGAGCCTTCTGCGGATGCTGCTGACCCGACGGATCCGGCCACGGCCGTGCGTGAGGTGCTCGAAGAGCCTGAGTTTGAAATCCACAAGCTTCAAAGCAAGCAATGGGTGAGTGATGATGCCAAGGAAAAGGACAAAAAGACAAGGAAGGACAGATCCAAGTCAGGGGGGCTGGATATTTTCGCCAACCTATTAGTGACGTTGTTTTGGGCTCTGGTGCTGGGGCTGGTGACCTGGCTGGTCGTCTACCTCGTCAAGAACAGCCATCTGTTCGTCTCACGCAGTGTCAGCAAGGCGCCGGTGCGGGCGCCGAAGGTGCTCATGGGCATGAACATCACACGCGAGAGCCTGCCGGACGACATCGTGGCCGCAGCGCGTGCGGCATGGGCTGCGGGTGACTTCAAAGAGGCGCTGAGTCTGCTGTACCGCGGGTCGCTTTCGTGGCTGGTGATCCGCCGCCGGGTGCCGATCACGGACAGTGACACGGAGGAGGACTGCCTGGTGCAGGTGCTGCAGGCCGGAGAGAAGACTGAGGCCGACTACTTCCGCCAGCTCACGGGTGCGTGGGTGCAGGTGGCGTATGCCGTGATGCCGGTGTCGAACGATGAAATGGAAGCGCTGTGCGACCGTTGGCCGTTTGTGGAGCAAGGAGGTGCGGCATGATGCGGCATTTCATTCGCGGTCTGATGGTGCTGGCCGGCGCGCTGCTGCTCTGCGGCTGCGGCAAAGGGCACTGGGAAGAGGTGGAGAAAATCACAGGCTACAAAGGCAAGGCGCGGCTGAATCCGTTCCTCGCGGCGGAGCGGCTGCTCAATGAGCTCGGCCACGACGCCCATGCCGCGAAGTCGCTGGGCAAACTGCCGGCACATGACGCGGCAATTTTCATCTCCGGCGAAGGGGGGCTGCCTGACGGCCGGGCGAAGCAGCTGCTGCGCTGGACTTACAGCGGCGGGCACCTCATCTACTTTCTCGGAGGCACACGGCCCTACAACGACTTTGAGACCAAGTTCGGCTCCTTCCTTTCCGCCATGCTGCTGGAGGAGGAGAAAGATCCCATGCTGGAACAGCTCGGCGTCGGGGTGCAGAAGCGATTCCCGGAGGAGGAGATCAAAGAGCTGCTGAAAAAGGAACTAGGTGAGGATGAGGACGAAACCGACCTGGATGAAGCCGAGAAAAAATACAAGAAGGACCAGGTATGGCTGGAGTCTGACGAGGAGGTGACATGGAATGGGAGGACCTACCAGCTGAGCCTCGGCGGCTACCAGAGCATGGTCCTCAAACGCAAGCTGCTGCCGGGTGAGTTTTCCGCCGGATCCAAGAACGAGTCGCTGGCGCTGCATCTGAGGCATGGCATGGGCACGGTCACGCTGCTGGCGCATGCGCGCCCTTTCCGCAATCACTGGATCGGTGAGCAGGATCACGCGCGCTGGCTGGCCGCGCTCGTCGGTGAGGGCGGCTCCAAAGAGGTGCTGTTTGTCTCCGCCAGCACGGGGAGTTTCCTTGGACTGATCTGGCAGCATGGTTGGATGGCGGTGGTCACTCTGGTGCTGTGCATTGGCTTCTGGCTCTGGCAGCAGATGCCGCGCTTCGGACCGCTGGCGGACGTGGAGCTCGACTCGACCCGTCATTTTGCCAGCCACATTGGCGCGCTGGGGGAGTTTTTCTGGCGCATGCGGCGTGTGACACTGCTGGTGAATGCGGCGCGTGATGCCGTGTGGGAACGCGTGCGTGAGCGGCACCGCTCGCTCGATGATGGCAGCCGGCAGATGAATGACCTGCTGGCTGAGGAAATCGCCCGCCGCAGCGGACTGCCGGTCAAACGGGTGTCCGCCGCGTTCGACGTGGCTCCGCCGAACAGCGCCCATAACTTTGTGAATCTCATGCGCGATCTTCAGACCATCCGCCGTGCTCTTTAAATCATCCCCCTCACATCCATGAATCCGATCCTCCCTGAACCTGACGTCTCCAGTCTCTACATACCGCCGCCGCTCGGCAGCTATTCGCCACCTGCCGTGCCGAAGAGCACGGAGATTTTTCGGCAAATCCATATGGCGGTGGCCCAGGTGTTTGTGGGGCAGGAAGAGGTGCTGTATCAGGTGCTCGCTGCCTTGCTGGCCGGGGGCCATGTGCTGCTGGAAGGGAAGCCGGGCCTGGGCAAGACGCATCTGGTGCTGGCGCTGTCCCACACGTTTGGCGGCACCTTCCGTCGTATTCAGTTCACGCCTGACCTGATGCCCTCGGATGTCTGTGGACACACGCTGTTTGACATGAGCAGCAGCACCTTCCGCGTCCGGCGCGGCCCGGTGTTTGCCAATCTGCTGCTGGCGGATGAAATCAACCGTGCGCCGGCCAAAACGCAGTCGTCACTGCTCGAGGTGATGCAGGAAACGCAGGTGACGATTGATGGCGAGAGCCACGTGCTGACGCCGCCCTTCATGACCTTCGCCACGCAGAATCCGATTGAACAGGAAGGGACGTATCCACTGCCGGAGGCGCAGCTTGACCGCTTTCTGCTCAAGGTGCTGATCGACTATCCGGATGTGGCGAATGAGACCTGGATCGTGAAGGCTGTTTCATCCCGTGCTTCAGGGGGCGGGCTTTCCACTTCAGCGGTTCCGCAGGTGTGCACACCGCAGGACATTTTGGCTGCACAGGATGAAGCTGCTGCCGTGCAGGCGGTGGAGCAGGTGGTGGATTACGCGGTGAAAATCGTGCGTGCCACGCGCCAGCACAGCGCCATCTCGCTCGGTGCAGGAACACGCGGCGCCATCAGCCTGGTGCGCATCGCCAAATCGTATGCGCTGCTGGAAGGCCGCAGCTTCATCACGCCGGCGGATGTGAAACGCGCCGTGCTGCCGGTGCTGCGGCATCGCGTGCAGCTGGCACCGGAAATTGCGATCAGCGGGCAGAGCGTGGATGACATGCTGAACTCGCTGCTCAAGAGCATCGAAGCCCCCCGCGTCTGATTTTCATGCGCCCGACCACACTGCTGCTCCGACTGCTCATCGTCTGGCTCGTGCTGGCGGTGGTGGCGTGTGTCTGGGAGAAATTTACCGTGGTCTGGCAGATCGGCGGCGGATTGCTGCTGCTGGCCATGCTGCTGGATGGCATCACGCTGCCGCGTCGCGGGCGCATCACGGGGGAGCGCTCGCTGCCGGGACGTTTTGCGCTGGGGGTCGCATCTCCGGTGACACTGACGGTGACGCATACGACCGGGCGCACGCTGACGCTGGAGGTGTTTGACGGCATCCCGATGGCGGCAGAGGCGGAAGGGCTGCCGCATCGTGTCAGCATTCCACCCGGAGAGTTTGCCGCGATCTCGTATGAGGCCCGCTTTGTGCGCCGGGGGCAGCATGCATTCACGCCAGCGCATGTGCTGGTGCATTCAGCTTTTGGCCTGTGGCGCAGGCTGCACTTCATCGCGGGAGAAAGCCAGACGCGCGCCTACCCGAACTACGAGCCGGTGGTGCGCTTTGCCATGCTGGCAATGGCGAATCGCGTGGAGCAGATGGGCATCATCAAACGCCGCCGCATGGGGGCCTCGCTGGATTTCCACCAACTGCGCGACTACCAGGACGGGGATGTGCTTTCGCGCATCGACTGGAAGGCCACGTCGCGCCGCTCCATGCTTGTGAGCCGTGACTACGAGGAGACGCGCAATCAGACGATCCTGCTGGTGCCGGATTGCGGCCGCCGCATGCGTCCGCTGGACGGCGGGCTCAGCCAGTTTGACCACTGCCTCAATGCGATGCTGCTCATCGCTTTCATCGCTTTGCGTCAGGGTGACGAAGTGGGGGTGATTGGCTTTGGCGGCGTCCAGCGCTGGCTGCCGCCGGTCAAAGGGGCGCACAGCATGCCGAAGCTGCTGAACCATCTCTACAACTACGAGGCCAGCAGCGAGCCCAGCGATTTCATCGAAGCAGCGGAGCGTGTGATGACGCTGCAGAAGCGGCGTGCGCTGGTGATCATGCTGACCAATCTGCGCAGCGAAGACGGAGCCACGCTGGCGACCGCTGTTGCCGCGATGCAGAAGCGCCATCTGGTGCTTACGGCGACTTTGCGTGAGCAGGAGCTGGAGCAACGTGCGGCGGATCCCATCGACCACCTGCATGACGCGCTGCAATACGGGGCTTTGACGCATTACTTTGGCGAACGCCGCCAGCTGCTGGAGACCCTGCGCGCACGCCGGGTGGTCACGGTCGATGAGTCTGCGCAGATGCTGCCGGTGGCGCTGGCGAACAAGTATCTGGACGTGAAGGCTGGCGGGCTGCTATAAATCAATTCTTTACGTAAAGTGGCGGCATTCGCTACGTGTGGCGTTATTTGCGACAAACTTGTCGTGGTTCAAGATGTGTAATGCCAAGCACTACCAACCACTGGTCATTGCTGTATCCGCAGGCGGATCAGCAGCGTCATGCCGTGGCGCTGACCCAGGCGATGCAGCGCGTCTGTGCCAGCGGGAGCTATATTTTGGGTGCCGAGGTGGAGGCGTTTGAAAGCGAATTTGCCTCTTACCTTGGCAACAATCAGGTGGTGGGCGTGGCTAGCGGCACGGATGCGATCGAACTGATTCTGCGGGCGCTGGGGATCGGTGCCGGGAGCAAGGTGGCGGTGCCGTCCTTTGCCCCCTCAGCGGTGGCGGCCGGGGTGGCACGCAGCGGGGCTGAGCCTGAGTTTGCCGATATTGAGCCGGGCACGTTCACGCTTTGCCCTGAAGCATTGGATGCCCTGCTGTGTTCTCCCCGGGGACGTGGTGTGAAGGCGGCCGTGGTGGTGCATTTGTACGGGCATCCGGCGGACTGGGAAAGCCTGCAGCGTGTGGCGGATGAGCACGGCATTGTGCTGCTGGAGGACTGTGCGCAGGCGCATGGCGCCTTGTGGCACGGACGGCCGGTCGGAACGCTGGGCAGGGCGGCGGCGTTCAGCTTTTATCCCACCAAGAATCTGGCGGCTCTAGGAGATGCCGGAGCGGTGGCGACGAATGACGCCGCACTTGCGGAGCGCGTGCGGGAGATCCGTCAGTATGGCTGGAAGCAGCGCTACGTCAGCGATCGTGCCGGGGTGAACAGCCGGCTGGATGAGCTGCAGGCGGCGGTGCTGCGGGTGAAGCTGGGAGCGCTGAATGAGAGTGTTTTGCAACGGAGAAGGCTGGCGGCGAAATACGATGCCCGTCTGGTGGGCAACCGCATGGTGACTGCACCGATGGTGCGGGGCGGGTGTGAGCATGCGTACCATCAGTATGTGGTGCGCACCAAGCGGCGGGACGCGCTGATGCAGCACCTGCAAGGGGCTGGGATTCCCGTGGCGGTGCATTATCCCGTGCCGCTGCACCGCCAGCAGGCATTTGGCGGCAACAATGAGATCCTGCTGGAGTCTGACCGTGCCTCTGTCGCAGTTCTCTCACTGCCCATGCATCCCTACCTCTCCGAGGAGGCCGTGGACGCCGTCTTTGAATCCTTGAACCTTTTTGATCATGAAGGCTCCTGAATACGATCTCATGCGGTCTGTGGAGGACCGCCATTGGTGGTATGCGGTGCTGCGCAGCCAGGTGCGGCATGCGCTGGCGGGACGGCTGCCACCGCGTGCCCGGCTGCTGGATGCCGGGTGCGGCACGGGTGGCATGCTGGAGTTTTTGCAGGGGCAGATCTGCGATTTGAATGGGACAGGTGTGGATGCTGAGGAAGAGGCGGTGCGGCACTGCCACCAGCGCGGCCTGCTCACGGTGCAGATAGGTTCGGTGGAGGCGCTGCCGTATGCAGATGCGGCCTTTGATGCGGTGCTCAGCCTGGATGTGCTTTATCATGCCGGGGTGAGTGAAAATCGGGCGCTGGCGGAAATGGGCCGTGTGCTGCGCCCGGATGGCCTGCTGGTGCTGAACCTGCCTGCGTTTGACAGCCTGCGTGGATCTCACGATGTGGCGGTCAGTGGTGCCAGGCGCTATGGCGCACGTCAGGTGCGGTCGCTGCTGGAACATTCCAGTTTTGCAGTGGAGAGGATTCAATACTGGAATGCCTGGCTGTTTCTGCCGCTGCTGGTGTGGCGGCGCGTGAGCCGGATGAAGGCGAAGCAGGGGCCGGGGGTAGAGTCAGACCTGAAACTCACGCCTGCCTGGATGAACGCGCTGCTGAGCGGCATAGGCAGACTGGACGCCGGGCTGTGCCGTGAGCTGCGCCTGCCGTTTGGCTCCTCAGTTTTTGCCGTCGCACGAAAAAGAGAACGACCCACCGGAGGGATGCTGCATGGAAGCAACTGAGACGACTCCTGAAGTGAGCTTTGTGGTGCCGCTGTACAACACAGGGGAGGGGCTGCAACGCCTGCTGGACGTCTTCCGTGCCTTGTCTCTGCCGGAAACCTGGGAGCTGGTGCTGGTGGATGACGGCAGTGTGGATGGCTCCGCTGCTGCGGCGAGACTGGCGGTGGCAGACTTTCCCGCGCCCGTGACCGTGGTGGAGCTGGCGCGCAATTTTGGCGAGCATGCCGCCGTGCTGGAAGGCTACCGCCATGCACGTGGAGAATTCGTGGTCAACCTGGATGATGACCTGCAAAATCCCCCCGGTGAAGCGGTCAAACTGGTGCGTCACCTGCGCGAGTCGGGGGCTGAGGTGGTCTACTCGCGCTATGCGGAAAAGAAACACCCCTGGGCGCGCAATGTGGCCAGCTGGCTGGCGAACTGCTGCGCGACCTTTCTGCTCGGCAAGCCGCAGGATCTTTACCTCTCCAGCTTTCGGGCGCTGCGCCGTGATCTGGTGGAGCGGATTGTGGTGTATCGCGGCCCCTATCCGTATGTGGATGGTTTGATTCTCGGTGCCACCAACCGCATCGCCACGCTGGAGGTGGCGCATGTCGAGCGTCAGGGCGGGCAGAGCGGTTACACTCCGCGCAAGCTGATCCGGCTGCTGCTGAGCCTGCTGTTTGATTTTAGTGTCATGCCGCTGCGCATCGCCAGTGTGCTGGGTGTGCTGCTTTGCGTATTGGGGGCATTGATTCTGGCGGAAGTGTTGCTCGAAACCCTTTTCGTGGGGCAGCGGCAGCTTGGCTGGGGGTCGCTGATGGGGGCGCTGGCCGTTTTCAGCGGTGCGCAGCTGCTGATGCTGGGCCTCATCGGTGAATACGTCGGGCGTGCATTTCTGACCGTTTCCGGCAAGCCGCAGTCTCTGGTGCGAACTTTGACAACACACATGAAACCACCCTCCGCATGATCCACGAAACCACTATTGATAGGTGCTCCGTGCGCGGTGTGCGTCTTTTTGAGATGCGCCATGTGGTGGATCATGTGCGGGGCAATCTCACGGCGCTGGAATTCAGCGATGACCTGCCGTTTGTCGCGCAGCGCATCTTTCTGACCTACGGCATCCCTTCGCTGAGCACGCGCGGCGAGCATGCCCACCGCTTGTGCGAGCAGTTCCTCGTCTGCGTGCATGGTGAGTGCCATCTGCGCGTGGATGACGGTGAAAACCGCGAGGAGTTCTGCCTGAATCGTCCCACCTTTGGCGTGCTGGTGCCGCCCATGGTGTGGGCGCAGGAGCATCTGCATTCACCGGATTCACTGCTGATGGTGCTGGCCTCACGCCCCTATGAGGCGGCGGATTACATACGTGATTACGATGAGTTCACGGGTATGGTGAAAGGATGGAAAACGACGCCATGAATGCCAGCATGATCACAGCCGCTTACGAGCCAGTAAGGGAGACAAGGCTGACGCGCTTGTGGGGCGTGGCCACGAATGCGATGCGCAGCCAGTCCGTGTGGGTCACCATTGGTGTGATGCTGCTTTGCACGCTGGGCATCGGCTGGATGGACTACATCACCGGCTTTGAAGTGACGTGGTTCGTCTTCTACGGCGTCCCGATTTTTCTGACGGTGTGGTGGGCGGGAAACCGGGCCGGGCTGTTCATCGCGGTGCTGTCAGGCGTGGTGTGGTGGCTGGCGAACATGAGCACGACCCCGTATGAGACGCAGTTGGGCTACGCCTGGGCTCTGGCGAACCGGCTGGTGTACCTGTGTGTGGTGGTCTTTGCCGTAACGGCGCTGCGCAACAAGCAGGAGGCGGACGCCGCGCGCATCCAGATGCTGGAGGAACGGCGGCAGCTGGAAAAAGACATCGTCAGTGTGAGTGAGCATGAACAGCAGCGCATCGGCCAGGATTTGCATGATGGCATCTGCCAGCAGCTCGCCGCCATCGGCTGTGCCGCGCGTGTGCTGGCGGAGGATCTGCAGGCGCAGGGGGTCCAGGCCGCGCATGATGCCAGCCTGATCGAGGGATCCCTGCAGCAGGTGGTCATGGAGGCGCGCAATCTCGCGCGTGGCATCTTTCCCGTGCATGTGGACCGCAGCGGTCTGGCGGCGGCGCTGGCGGATCTGGGGAAGATGATGAGCCGGCTCACGGGCATCCCCATCGTGGTCAACGACTGTGTGGATGTGCCGCTGGATGCTCCAGAGGTCTCCATGCATCTCTACCGCATCGCCCAGGAAGCCGTGGCCAATGCGGTCAAGCACAGCAATGCGACGGAGATTCACGTGGCCATGAAGCTTGAGGACGAAATGCTGGAACTGCGGGTGGAGGACAATGGCAAAGGCATGCCGCCCACCTCACGCACACGCAGCGAAGGAATGGGGCTGCGCACCATGCACTACCGTGCCCAGGCGCTGAAGGCCGTGCTGGCCATCGACCCGCGACCCCAAGGCGGAACTTTGGTGAGCTGCCGCGTGCAGTTGAAAGATCTCAAAGAACTCAAAAACCTCAATGAACATGAAGAAAACTGAAATCAAAGCAGCGAACAGTTACAAGGTTCTCCTTGTCGAAGATCATCCCATGTTCCGTGAACATCTGGGGCAGCTCATTGACCGTGACCTGGGCATGTCCATCTGCGGTGAAGCGGACAACATCCGGGATGCCATGCAGCTGATCCTGGAGACCAAGCCGGACATCGCCATTGTGGACATCACCCTGCACGGCTCCAGCGGACTGGAACTGCTCAAGGACATCAAGGCGCAGGGGCTGGACATCAACGTGCTTGTTCTGTCCATGCATGATGAGGAGCTGTACGCCGAGCGCGCCCTGCGTGCCGGCGCCAAGGGCTACATCACCAAAAACGAAGCCTCCACCGAGGTGATCGAGGCCATCCGCTGCGTCATGAAAGGGGATGTGTATGCCAGCCGGCAGATGACGGCCAAGCTGCTGGAGCGCATGACGCAGAAACGCAGCAACACCGAACTGGCCGGAATGGAGACGCTGGCGGACCGCGAACTGGAGGTTTTTCAAATGCTTGGCCGTGGAAAAAGCACGCGGGAGATCGCCCAGACCCTCAATTTGGGAGAATCGACGGTCGAAACCTATCGCGCCCGCATCAAAGAAAAGCTGCAGCTGCGCAGCGCCGCCGAGCTGTACCTGCGTGCCGGGCAGTGGGTGAGGGACCACGGAGCCTAGAGGGGATACGCCATAACTTTAGTGTGGGTGGCGTTAAACATGACAGGGCATGTCTCTTGATGGGAGGGGTTGTTTCGAGGCAAAATACTGCGAATCAAAAATTTACCCTCCTGAAGCCATGTCAAAACGCAGAAGCAGCAAACATCCCAGTGGTAAATCCGTGACGCACTCCGTCACGAGTCAAACAAGCAACGTGGAAATTCAGGAAATTCTTGCAGGGCAAGAGCAAATCCCCTTTCGCGCTTCAAGGAAGTCTAGGTTTTGGGTTCATGTCGTGCTGGTCACTCTGCTGGCGGGACTCTGTGCCAGCCTTTACGTCTGGACCGCTGACTTCCCCATGGCGTTCGACGACCATACTTACCTGAAGGACAATCCGTTCTTCCGTGATGGCAGCACCTTTGACTACCTGAAGGACTTCAAGGAGTTCACGACGCGTCCGGCAAGAATCGGGTCCGACCCCGACTACGCCGTCAATGCCGTCCTCCGCCCGATTGCCTACGCAAGTTTTCGCATGAACTACCAGTTGGATGAATTCAATCCTCACTGGTACCGCTTGGTCAATGTCGCCATCCACGCCATCAATGCGATTCTCATCTACGCGCTTGTAACTTTGTTGCTGCGTCGGTCGAAACTGGCGGCGCACCTGCAGCCCGGCTCCGTGCTGTTTATTTCAGCGACATCGGCCCTGCTGTTTGCTGCCCATCCGCTCGCCACAGAATCCGTGACCTACATCATTCAGCGCTTCACCTCGCTGGTGGTGATGCTGTCACTCCTGAGTTTGTGCCTGTATTTCGCTTCATTTTCAGTGCAATCGCGGTGGGGGCGGTGGCTGGTGCGCGGTATTGCGGTGCTGGCGGTGCTGCTGGCCATGCAGACGAAGGAAGATGCCTTCATGATTCCCTTGCTGGCTGTGCTGCTGGACTGGCTGGTGCTCGGCTCAACGCTGAAGATGGCGGCCCTCAGGGCGCTTCCAATGCTGCTGTGCATGCCGCTCATTCCCGTGCTGGTGTTTATGACGGCGGCGGCGCAGCATGGCGGGTTTGACTTCAATGCCGCCATGAACATCGTGAATTCGCGGGATGCACCGTTGAATCACTGGCAGTACTTCGTCACTGAACTGACGGTGATGACCCACTACCTGCGGCAGATGTTCTGGCCCAAAGGAATGAATCTTGATCCTGAATGGCCCATCTATGGATCGCTCTTTCAAGGACCTGTGCTGATGGCTCTGGCGGTGCTCAGCGGCATGGTGCTGACAGCGTGGGGCTTGTTCCGCCGGTTTCGGGGAGATGCACGCTTTGTTTTAGGCTTTGTCTGCGTGGGCTGGTTCTTCATCACCATCTCCGTCTCTTCGGCGCTGACCCCGCTGCCGGACATGGTGGCGGAGCATCGCTCCTACCTGCCATCCATCGGCATTTTTATTCTGGTGGCCTGCTTGCTGGACTGGCTGCGCAGCAGCAGCGGCGGCGCTCGCGCCAGGTTCCTACGGGTGGGCATTCCCGTCTTCACCCTCCTCTGTGTGGGGGCACTTTCCTGGAAAACCTGCATTCGCAACAATGTCTGGCGGACGCGTGAAAGCCTCTGGGAGGACACCGTGGCCAAAAGTCCGGGCAAATACCGCACCTGGGGAAATCTGGGGGCGGCCTATTCCGACGCCGGGAAAAACGAAGAGGCGGTGCACTGCTTTCGTGAGGCGCTCAAAGTCGAACCGCGCTTTCAAAACGGACTGCTCAATCTCTCGAACTCGCTGCTCAGGCTGAACCGCCCCAAGGAGGCGCTCGATACCACGATGCAGCTCATCAACCTCGACAAAAATGCCACCACCAAGCCGCCGGTGGCCTTCACCCTGGGCCTCAGCCTCGCGGGGGTGGGCAGATACGATGAAGCCGTTTCCGTCTTCCGCGACATCTTGCGCGCCATGCCCAATGACCCGCAGACTCACAAAGCGCTGGGACTTGTTTACTACCAGACCGGTCTGCCGCATCGGGCGCTTGATCATTATCAGGCCGCCGCACATGTCCAGCCGAACGATCAGCAGCTCCAGCAGCTCATTCAGGCGGCCGAAGTCGCCATGGCTCAGAAGGGCAGGCCACGCTAAGCGAGCGGGAATTCAACGCGGTGCTGGAAGGCTTGCCGGAGAGTCGGCGGCAATCCAGCTGGCGACGAGTTTCAACACCTCGGCGCGCTGGCGGAAAAAGAGAAAGTGATCTTCCCCGTCAAAGCGGCGGGAGGTGACGTCCAGCCCGCTTGCCTTTAGTTTTTCAGCGTACCCGGAGACGTACTCCCATGGGACGCGTTCATCGCTGCCGCCGGAGAGAATCAGGACGCGGCGCGGCTGCAACCGTGAGGCTAGGTCCGCTGGCCGGATGCGGCTGTGAAACACCGCTGAGAGAAAGATCAGGGAGCGAAATTTAGGCCCATCGGTTGATTCGGCCAGGCAGAGTCCTTTGCCGCCATTCGAGAGTCCCATGAGGTGGATTTGGTCGGGATCAATCGCTGCGTGCTTTCCGGCATCGGCGACGGCATGCGTGATGGCCTCGTAGCCGCCCTTCTTCTCCCAGTTTCCCATGCCAAAGCTGGGCGCGATGACGGTGATGCCGAGTTCATCGGCGATCTTTGACAGCAGCCAGGTGTAGGCTTTGAAATTGCCGCCGCTGCCATGCAGAAAGACCAGCGCGGGCGTGGGCTTGGTGCGGTCAACGCTCGCCGGGATGTAGTGGAAGTAATGGCCGTCGCGGAACTCGCCGAAGCCGACCTCTCGATAGATCGATGGCAGGGCAGAGCCGACGGCGGTGAAGTCTGGCTCTGCACTGATCTCGGCGTACATCGTGTCGGTCATCGCCGCCAGATCACGGCGCTGCTGCCGGGTGAAGAAGGGATCGATGGCCACTGCCACGGCATAGCCGAGATGGATTTGATCGATTTCTGGAAGCAAGGAGCCAACGGAAAAGCGGTCGTAGTGCCAGCCGCCGTTTGCGAAGCGCGAATGAATCCGTGCCGTCTCCGGCGTGTGCGCATCGGGTGCCTGCCAGATCGCGGCCGCTGCTCCGGCACAGGCCACGAGCGGCAAAATCTTTCCCAGCCGCATCTGCAGCATGGAGCCGCGTTCATCACCGATCCAGAAGAGCAGGGGGCTGATTGCCAGGAGACCGACAGCCGCACTGAGCAGCATGCCCTGCCAGGTGACCATGCAGCAGAAGCCAAATACCGCCATGGGCATCAGCGCAAGTGCCAGCAGGAGCGCGAAGGCTTTCAGGAGGACAAGCGGCGAGGACATGGTGGGATGGAAGGTGCTTCAGGGATGTGTGCAATGAGAACTTTGCAGGTGCGAAAGGGCCTCTTATGATTATTCTTTGTCCCATCATGAGCACGCTGGCCCTTCGAATCGACCAGGCCCTCCAAAAGCTCGATGCCGCCAAAGCGTCCGAGTTGGAGCGGCTTGTTTCCAAAGCGCTGGATTTGGTCTGTGGCGTCCCGAACTCCGTCCAGGTGTGCAACAAAACGACGCAGACCGGCCCGAATGGTTTTGAAGTCGTTCCTGCGAACGGTCGTGTGGTGACCTCCGCGTTGGTGCAGCAGTTGATGGAGTCGGAAGCGGCATGATGGCCCTGCTCGATGCGAACATGCTGATCGCGCTTTTCGACGCAGCGCATGTTGAAATCCGTCGATAGATCTGGAACAGACATGGCATTGGCAGTGAAAAAGCATTTCCGCATGAAAGCGCCTATGATAAGCTCGCAGGTATGAATTCCAGCTTTGATGTCCTCCGTGAGGCCGTGCTGCATCTTCCCAAGGGAGACCAGATGCGCATTCTCTCCGTTGTGGCGATGGAGGTGGCGGACGCACACCCAGGGATCGATTTTCAGGTGAATGTGTGTGGTGGCGTGGCTCGCATCATCCGCACGCGCATTCCGGTCTGGCTGCTGGAATCCCTGCGCCGTCAGGCAAAGACGGATGCGGAACTGCTCGCGGCCTATCCCACTTTGAACGCGGAAGACCTCTCCAATGCCTGGAATTACGCCCGCTCCCACCGCGAGGAAATGGACAGGGAGATTGCGGCGAATGGTGATGAGTCATGATCGCCCGTTTGTATTCCAACGAGAACTTCCCGCTGCCCGTGGTCGAGGAATGTAGAGGAGACTACCGGGATGAAATGGAGACGCCCAACCCTCTGGGAAGCATCCCTTTCCAATGAGCCAAACCGGCGCTGAAAAAGCCCGTGGGAACCCGTTTTAGCGGCAGACGCCTATTTTGACCCTTCCAGTAGTGACTTTGCTATCCCCCTGCACAAAATTTCAATCGGCATAGATAGCACTCCTCTAAGGTCATCTTCGTCAAACGATGGCCCTCTGTATCCGCTAGGGCGCATGATATTGCGGCTTTTGCCCATGCTGTCGATTACAGGCCAACATTCATCGAAATTCATCGTGTCCTTAATGAGAGTACTAAATCCTGGATCACCCTGCGTCTCGGCTGGCTTGTCCACTGTCCCTCTAGTGAACGGGGTTGATGGACGACCTAACATAGATAGATCCAACCTCATTCGACAGTAAGGGAGATCTTTGTGGTGATTCTCCAGCAGAAAATCTTCCACATTTAGGATGCAACGATTCATTACCTCAATCCATAATTCAGTTTCGGCATTCATGAGGTTTCATCGTCTCGGTAAAGAAAAGTGCGACAAAAATCTCGCTCAGGGTGCATCTTTTGGTAGGAATTGGAGAGCTATGGTAAGGTGGTTGGCCTACATGACTTGTAGATCCCCGCCATAGCGCTTCAACACAAATGGGCGTTGGTGACGAACAACAAAGATGAATTCAGCCGTGAGGAGGGTTTGGTGATCGAGGACTAGACGGTTTGAAAACAATCAATTCGAGAAGAACGCAAGATGAAGCGGGTAGCCAACGGCCTTTGTCGTTTTCCTGACTTTGGTGGTCTCAAATGAGACAGCGCGTGCCTCGGGCGAGATCCAATTGTCAATTTTCTGCACTCTGACATCATTTCCTATTCGCTTCAGCGGCAGCTCGTTCGCGTGAACCGCGTGGCTTGACCCGCCTTTAAACGGCCATTCAAACATTTCCGTGTGATGCGGAGTGACGAAAAGAGAACCAAGTAGCCAGAATGGACACAAAAGCATGGGAAGAGTTGTTGGGTGTAGCCGCGCCTTGGAGGGTAGTGGGCATGGAAATCAATGTC
>JAIPJY010000024.1 GCA_021733925.1 Prosthecobacter sp.
CTTGTATTCGTGCAGACGTTTGATCTGGACATCGAACAAGGCGTCAGGGCTGACACTGACCCCACAGGTGTCCTGAATGATCTTGGCGAGATGGACTTTGTGCCCCCGTTTGATGGCCTGGAATTTTGCACGGAACGAGGCGTCATCAGCAAAGCGATCCAGCGCAATCAACTTGTTGGAGTCCTTCAACCAGCCCTCGCCAATGGATTCGGTGATGAGGGCGGAGAGCTGCGGATTGCAGACATCCAGCCAGCGGCGGAAGGTGACGCCATTGGTCAGATTGAGGAAGCGGTCAGGATAGAGTTCAAAGAATTCCGGGAAGAGGCGCTCGCAAAGCAGCCGCGTATGGAGCGCGGCCACGCCGTTGGTGGCATGGCTTCCAAGCACGGAAAGATGGGCCATGCGCACGTGTTTGCCGCCACGATCTTCGATGAGGGAGAGAATGCGCTTCTTCTCCCCATCGCCCGGCCAGCGGGCTTCGACATCGCCTTCGAGAAAGCGCTTGTTGATTTCAAAGATGATCTGCAGGTGGCGCGGAAGCACACGCTCAAACAATGCCGCGCTCCAGGTTTCAAGCGCTTCGGGAAGGAGCGTATGATTGGTGTAGGAGAAGGTCTTCTGGCAGATGTCCCAAGCCTGGCTCCATTCAAGCTTTTCATCATCCACGAGGATGCGCATGAGTTCAGGAATGGCGACCGCAGGATGCGTGTCATTGAGCTGGACGGCGGCCTTGGCAGGAAACTCGCTCCATGGGAGATCATAACCACCTTTGAACCGCCGGACGATGTCTGCGAGGGAGCAGGCGACAAAGAAGTACTGCTGCACCAAGCGCAGTTCCTTGCCGCTCTCGGTGGCGTCGTTAGGATAGAGAACCTTGGAGACTGTTTCGGCGATGGCTTTTTCACGCAGGGCCTCGATGTAGCTGCCTTCGTTGAAGATCTTGAAGTTGAAGTCTTCATCCGCCTGAGCCTGCCAGAGACGCAGCACATTCACGGTGTTGCTGTCATAGCCGACGATAGGAATGTCCCATGGGAGACCGAGCAGGCATTTGGTGTCGATCCACTCGTGGTGCGGTCGGCCGAACTCGTCGAATTTCTGGATGACCTGACCGTAGAGCTTGACTGTCTGGCGGTAGGAGGGACGTGCGATCTTCCACGGGCTGCCATCACGCATCCAGGCATCGGGATGCTCGACCTGCTTGCCGTTGACGAACTCCTGCCGGAACAATCCAAACTCGTAATGAATGCCATACCCGATGGCGGGCAGATCCATGGTGCTGAGTGAATCCATGAAACAGGCGGCGAGACGACCAAGGCCGCCGTTGCCGAGGCCCATGTCGGGCTCCTTTTGCACCAGGGCGTCGAGATCTTTGCCCATTTCAGCCAGCGCCTCCTTGGTGGCATCGTAGATGCCGGAATTCCGCAGATTGTTTTCAAGCAGGCGACCCATCAGGTATTCAAGCGAGAGGTAGTGCACGCGACGCACTCCCTGAGAACGATGCTGACGGCGCGACTGCGTGGCACGCTCCATGACGCGATCCCGTACGGCGAGCGAAGTGGCGACGAACCAGTCATTCTCACTGGCTGTTTCAATGTAGGCCCCCAGGGTGAAGCGCAGATGATTGGTGATCGAAAGTTTGAGGCTGTCGGTGGTGTTGAGGACGGCGCAGTTGGCGAGGGCTTCCATGAGTGTGCTGGGTAGAGAATGATTTACCAGGTCAACCACTTGGGAGGATCGACCGGCGCGATGAGGAGGGTGATTTCCCCTTTGGGCGTTTTGGTTTGGTAATGAGATAGCAGGATGCTTGCCGGGCCACGTTTGAATTCCTCAAACTTTTTCGTCAGCTCCCTTGCCACGACCACCCGATGCTCCGGCGCAGCCTCCGCGAGGATGGCCAGCGTATCGACAAGGCGGTAGGGGCTTTCGAAGAAAATGCTGGTGCAGTCACGCTGCAAGGCGGCGGTCAGCACAGTCGTGCGCGCACCTTTTTTGTGGGGAAGAAAACCGCCAAAATAAAAGGGTGTCGTGGGCAGGCCCGAGGCTGCAAGAGCCGTGATGACGGCGCTGGGACCCGGGATGCCTTCCACATGCAAACCGGCCCCGACCATGGCTCCGACGAGCCGCTGTCCGGGATCAGACACCGTGGGCATGCCCGCATCTGAGATCAGCGCAACGCTGCCCCCCTGCCGCATGTGTTCCAGCAACTGGGGGATGCGATGCGCTTCATTGTGCTCATTGAGGCTGATGAGCCGCGCACGAATGTCATGATGCTTGAGCAGCATGCCGGAATGGCGCGTGTCCTCGCATGCCACCAAGTCGGCGATACGCAGGGTGTCGAGCGCACGCTGGGTGATGTCGCGCATGTTGCCGATGGGCGTGGCCACCAGGTGCAGGCCCGGAGTCAAACGACCCGTAGCCACCACCGGCTCAAGCAACTCATCCTCTGTACCGTCAATCTGTTCTGCGGCTGAATCCGGATCCGACGACATGGTGCGGACAGAGGGTTACCAGCCTTCGGAAATCTGATCCGCCAGATTGTTGGCCAGACGCTGGGCTGCGTCTTCGAAGAGCTGGGTTTCTGAAAGCTGCAGATTTGCCTCGAGAATAATGTAAGAATCAGCGTTGGCGAAGCCTGTATGAAGGACCTTTCCAGAGGAGACGTCAGTGATGGTAAAAAGACAGGTCAATGTCGCCATGATCTGCGAGCTGCGCAGGACGTTGTTCAGGTCGGAACGAAACTGGGTGCGGTTGATATTCGAAACTTTTCCCTGCAGCACCGCTTCAGCTTCGCTTTTGGCCACAATCTGATACGAGCCGTGGTTTTGCAGCTGTTTGATGACGGCGTTCGTCACCAGCGAGGCAAGTCGGGGCTCCAGTGTGAGATTTTCAAAGGTGGGCACCGCGATTTTGGTGATGTTACGAAGGTGGGCAGGCTTGTGAGCGCCCAAGGTGTAGCCCGCGCAACCGGGAAGCAGGAGGCAGCCAGCTGCCAGCAGAAGAAAAAGCGATTTCATCCAAATAGTTTGAGAAGTGACCCTGCTGAGTAATGGCGTGCTGCCATGCCCGCGCAAGAATTATGACGCAGGCTTCGTCGTGGAAGGCACAGGAGGAACTGGCGGCACAGGCGCAGTTGAACCCGGCGACGGCTGCAGCATGGAGGGTACACTTGGGGAAGGAGGCACAGGCAGCAATGCGGGCTTTTCAGTTTCAGGCACGGGTGGCAGCAACGAACCTGCTCCAGGCGTGGCGGCCCCCGGACGAAGCGGCAGCGTCGGCTCCTGCAATGGAATTGGCACGAAACCTTCGTCCCCCGTGCGCATTTTCGGTTTCTGGCTGAGGCGGGCCAGATCCGGGGCCAGCGGCCCGACATAATCATCACGCGTCTTCAAGTTCTCCGCGGTCAGTGCGGTGTAGTCCTGACCCGGTCCTTTCTTGGCATCTTCCACACCTTCAGGATCCGTGGAGGCGAGTTCAGCCAGCATCGTGCGTGCCTGTGCTGAAACCTCTGGCGAGCCAAACTTGAGCGCCTCATTGAGGTAGATGGCCGCCGCCTTGGTTTTTCCAACACGCTGGTAGAACTTGGCCACCGTGAGCGATTGATTTGCCTCCGCAGTGTTGACCTGATGCAGGATCATCTCAGTCTCCTGTTTGCGCTCACCGGCAGGGTTGGTGGCGATGTAAGTGCGCAGGGCATCACGTGCGGCCAGCAGGTTGGAGGAGTCTTCGCTGCGCTGAGCGGCAATGTTGCTGATGGAGCCAATGCGAAACTGGGCTTCAGCCGCCTGCGAGGTGTGGGGGTAGTTTTCCACCACCTTGTTATAAGCAGCGACGGCCTTGTCCTTGTCCTTCAGATCCTGCTGGATTTCAGCGATGCTGAACTGGGCCAGCGGAGCATATTTGCCATAGGGTGCATTCTTGATGATCTTCTCGTAGAATTTGATCACATCAGAGGAGTTCATCTTCATGCTGAGCAGCAGCATCCCACGCTGTTTTTTGCCGCCTTTCGCCTCTTCGGCGATCTCATACTGCTTTTCAATGGCCTCACTGAAGTGCGGGCTGTCACGGTAGGACAAAATGAAGGTCTGCAACGCGTCAAATGCATCATCCATCTTGCCATTGTGGCGGATGATGACGGCATTTTGGAAGGATGCCTCCGCCGCACTCGGGGTGAAAGCGTATCTCTTCACAATCTCCTGATACAACCCCTGGGCTTTGCCGACTTTGCCAGCATTCTCTGCCTGCCGGGCTTGCGCCAGCATGGCGGCGGCGGCGAGTTCCTGCGACTCACGCTCGCTGTCCACAGGGACCACTTTGTCCTTCTTGCCCGAAAACGGCCAGAGCGCGGAGGAGGTAGTCGTCAGTGTAAGGAATGAAACGGCACATGCCAGAAGTACTGACAGGCGGGCGTGGGGGGGGAATTTCATCGGAGGGATAGTATGTTCTGGATAGGCTTGCGTCAACTTGTCTTGCCCGTACTTCACGGCCCTTGTTTTGCCCGTTCCCCGGGTCTAAAGGACACCTCATCATGCGCTATTTGGTTCTCCTAGCCCTCAGCTTCCCCATTCTGGCCCAATGTCAGAAAGCTTCGACACCCCCTGCCGGCTTTCGCGCCCTACGGAATCTCGACTACGTCGGCGCAGGCAACCAGCGCCAGATGCTCGACCTCTACCTGCCTGAGTCCAAGGCGGACAAGCCGCACCCGTTGGTCGTTTACATTCATGGTGGCGGCTGGGAAGCTGGCAGCAAGGATGAGGCGGATGTGCTCGTGGGACTCATCAAAGACGGTACGCCCTACGCCGGAGCCAGCATTAACTACCGCCTGACCGACCAGGCCCCATGGCCGGCTCAGATTTTTGACTGCAAAGCCGCCATCCGCTGGCTGCGCGCCCATGCGCAGGAATACAACCTGGATCCGGAAAAGATCTCCGTTTTCGGCATCTCCGCCGGCGGACACCTCGTCAGCATGCTCGGCGTCACGGGCGGGGTGAAAGATCTCGAAGGAGAGCTGGGCAAACATTTGGACCAAAGCAGCCGCGTCTCCTGCGTGCTCGACTTCTGCGGCCCGTCCGATTTTCTCACTTTCGGCGGCAAGGGAAGCGTCATTGATCCTGATGATCCCAAAAGCGCTCTGGCCAGGCTTATTGGTGGGCCGCTGAAGGACCGCCAGGAGGAGGGGCGCAAGGCTTCGCCCGTGACCTACATCACCCCCGATGACGCGCCCTTTCTCATCATCCATGGGGACAAGGACACCCTCGTCCCCTACGCCCAGGCCACGGAATTTGATGCCGCCCTCAAAGCGGCGCACGTTCCCTCCATCCTGCTCACCGGCACCGATGGCGGCCACGTCTTCCTGAGCGGCCCGCTGGTCCAACGCATGCACGAGTTCAATGCCCGCCATCTGCAGGGCAAAGACGTCCAGATCCATGGTGGAGCCGTTCCTTCCAAGTAAGCCCGTAGGCAACCGTCCCGGTTGCTGATTCGATCCAGCCGTGCCACCGTCCCGGCTGCCCAATCTATTTGAAATGACCGATTCCGAAATCAAGTCCGCCATCCTCGACATGGGCCGCCGTGCCCGTGCCGCCTCGTATGCCCTGGTCAAACTGACCACCGAGCAGAAGAACACCATTCTCATAGCGATGGCAGATGAGATCATGGCCCGGCAGGACGCCATCCTCGCCGCCAATGCCCTCGATCTCGCCCGGGCGGAGCAGAACGGACTGAGCAAGGCCATGATCGACCGCCTCACGCTCGATCCGAAGCGCTTGAAAGCCGTGGCCGATGCCGTGCGCGAAGTCGCCCTGCTCCCCGATCCTGTGGGCGAAAAGCTCACCGACTGGACCCGCCCCAACGGCCTGCATATTCGCAAGGTCCGCGTGCCCATCGGCGTCATCGGCATCATCTTCGAGTCACGCCCGAACGTCACCACCGACGCCGCCTCCCTTTGCTTCAAGACCGGCAACGCCACCATCCTGCGCGGTGGCAGCGAAGCCATCGACAGCAACCGTGCTCTGGCCGCCGCCTTGCAGGCCGGGGGTGAACGCGCCGGACTGCCGCCCGACAGCGTTCAGCTCATCCCCTTCACCGACCGCGCCAGCGTCGAGCACATGGCGCAGATGGACCAGTACCTCGACCTCATCATCCCACGCGGGGGCAAAGGCTTGATCGAAAAAGTCGTGGCCACCGCCCGCATGCCCGTCATCAAGCACTACGACGGCGTCTGCCACGTCTATGTCCATGTCGATGCCGATCTCGACATGGCCGCAAACATCATCGTGAACAGCAAGTGCCAGAAGCCCGGCGTCTGCAACGCGCTCGAAACCATCCTCGTGCATCAGGATCTCGCCGCCACCTTCTACCCGCTTGTCGGTCAGCGCCTGCTGGAGGCAGGTGTTGAAATTCATGCAGACGCCACCGCGCTGCAGCACCTCGGCGTGCCCGCCCGGCCGGCCACCGAAGAGGACTGGAGTACGGAGTACCTCGACCTCATCCTCGCCGCCAAAACAGTCAGCGGTTTGGACGAAGCCATCGCGCACATCAACCGCCACGGCTCGCACCACACGGACAGCATCATCACCAAAGACCGCGCCGCTGCTGAACGCTTCCAGCATGAAATCGACAGCGCGGTGGTCATGCATAATGCCAGCACAAGATTCAACGACGGCGGCGAATTTGGCTTTGGCGCCGAGATCGGGATCTCGACCGACAAACTGCATGCAAGAGGGCCGATGGGTCTGGCGGAGCTGTGCAGCTACAAGTACCTCGTGGATGGCAGCGGGCAGGTGCGGGGGTGAATCCTGACACCACCGTTCTCGATAGTCACTACCCACTGCCCGGCATGGCATCTTTCTTGCGCGTGCCTGCCATGAGAAACGTATCTTCACTTGCGAGACCATGTGTACGCATTCTCTTTGTGGCGTTCTCATCCACAACGGACCGTCGCAGTTCCGCATGGCTTTTTAAGATCCGATGACGCCTCCCCTATCCCGTATTCTTCCCCTGTTCTTCCTCGCCTGCGTCTCCGCATCAGCGGTGATTCCTGATCCGCTGCCGAAAGCGCCGGAGCCTATCGAGGACATCCTGCGGCTGCAGATCTTTCTGGACACGCAGCTCTTTGGTCCCGGAAAGCTGGATGGTCGTCCCGGTGAATTCACAACGAAGGCGCTGAAGCGCTACCAGCACTCCCACGGGCTGCCGGAGACAGAGGTCGAAACCAACACGCTTGACCTGTCCAGCGTGCCGGAGAACTACACGACCTACACCATTCGTGAGGAAGACCTCAAGTTTGTGGGCGATCTGCCCAGCCAGCCGTCCGCGCAGAGCAAGAAGAAGTACCTGCCCTATGACTCGCTGCTGGAGTTCCTGACCGAGCGCTTCCACAGCGCGCCGGATCTGCTGGAGTTCATCAACCGTCCCATGAAGATGGGTGCTCTCAAGCCTGGCGATGTGGTGAAGGTTCCCGCCGTGCAGCCTTTCCTCGTCGAGGAACTCATAGAAGTGCCCAAGCTGCCGGAGGTGCCGGAATTTCTCACCCGTGTGATCAAGATCGACACCAAGGAAAGGGTGCTCGATGTGTGGGATGGAGAAAAGCTGCTGGCCAGCCTGCCAATCACACCCGGCAGCGGCTATCTGGCCACGCCGCCTGGCACCTGGCGCATTCTTGGCATCACCCAGATGCCGACCTTCCGCTGGGATAAAAGCGTGCTGGAGTACGGCGTGCGCAGCGGCAACTTTTACGAACTGCCCATCGGCCCGAACAATCCTGTCGGCGTCATGTGGATCGGCCTGAACCGTCCCGGTATCGGCATCCACGGCACGAACTCGCCGCAGAGCATTGGCCGCAGTTCCAGTCATGGCTGCATGCGCACGGCCAACTGGGACGTGGTGAGGCTGGTGAAGCTGATCACGCAGGGCATGACGGTGATCATTGAAGGGCCGGCCCCTGAACCGCGTCCGGTCGTGATCGCCAAGGCACAGCCTGTGGCCCCCGAACCGCCGCCCGAGCCCAAGCGCGGCTTTTTCTCCAGGCTGTTCGGCAGAAAATAGAGGTGACTTTCAATTAGGCCGCAGTGTGATGGAGCCCGAGTCCCTCACCTTCCAGCCACGCGGAGAACGCGTCATCTGCTCAAACTGCATGGCCCAGTGGCGCATGGTGTTCATGGCGTGGCCGTAGGGCTGATAATCCCGCAGGTTGATGAAAGTCAGCTTGTCGGCCTCGTTGTCAGCGAACTGGAAGAAGACGCGGCCTGACGTGGAGTCCACCACCCTGCCCTCGATGGCCATGTTGCCTTTGGTGAAATAGGCCGCCAGTCCGATCACCGGTGTGACCACAAACTTCAGCACAGTCACCACCATGTTGCCCTTCGGACTGGTGGGATTGAGTTCGATGATCGCCAGTTGCAGTGTCAGCGTATCCTTGCCGGGCTGGTTCACGAGGTGGTAAAGCGGCGCCGGCGATCGGCGAAAGGCCTCCACAAAATCCTCCCGCAAGCGCATGGCGACATCGGCCTCCCGGCGCTGCACCCCGCCCCACGCGACCTCCCCGGAAGAGAAAGTCCGGTTCAGCGGGCGCAGATAATTCAGCGTCACCGGAGCGATGTAGAGCTTTCGTTTTGCCTTTCCTTCCGCCAGCAGCTTGGGATCAGGTGTGGTCCAGATTTTTTGAAACCCCAGCTGGGCGCTCGCATCCTGAGCCAGCCACGGCTGCTGAAAAAAAGGCGACAGCGCAACCGGCTTCGCTTTGAGCATGCGATTCGTTGAACTGCAGGCAGGCAGCACCAGCAGCAGCGCGAAAATGGAGTGCGGAAAACGCATCGAGGGTGAGGCCACGATAAAGACACACAACCCGCCTGCTCCGCAATACCAGACCACCGCTACAGTACAAAAGATACCCCGCTGCCATGGATTTAGCTTTTACCGCCCCTGGTTTCCGCTGAACATCAGACATCAGTCTTATCATGCCACCAGCCACCGTTCATCTCGTGATTCCCTGCTTCCAAGAAAGCGGGCGCATCGGGCCGTTCCTCACGGAACTGTGCGCGGTGATGCATGAACTCGGCGGCGTGACCATCCAGGTGGTGGAGGACGGCTCAGACTCGGCGGAGGCTGCACGCATGCGCGAGATCATCACCCCGCTCTGCCTTCAAAATAAGCATCTCCTCCCCCCGATGTTTCTGCCGCAGAATCTGGGCAAAGGCGGGGCTGTGTATGCCGGTTGGGATCAGGCCCCTCCGGTGGACTGGCTCGCCTTTGTGGATGCAGACGGCTCCTGCTCCGCCACGGAAGTCGCCAATCTCATCCGACGAGTACGTCAGCAGCCCGCACCGATGACTGCGGTGTTTGCCTCACGCTGGGATCAGACCAGTTCCAAGGTGCAGCGGCAATGGAAGCGCCGGCTCATGGGCCGCATCTTTGGCACGCTGGTCTCCACCCTGCTTCACATCCCCATCCACGACAGCCAGTGCGGGCTCAAATTCGTTCCGCGCTCAGCCTATCTGCGCATCGCCCCGACGCTGCGCATCCATGGTTTTGCCTTTGATGTCGAACTGCTCGCCGCCTTGCATGACAGTGGGTGCGAATTTGAGGAGGCGTCCATCGCCTGGCATGAAACCCCTGGCGGCCATGTACATTTGATCCGTGATTCGATCCGCATGGCGCGGGACGTTCTCGCCATCCGCACACACCGCGTGCACAAAAAAGGGAGCCTATAGCGCTTCCTAAAACTTATTTCCAGATCGAGCCGAAACAGCCCCCATATGGACTGCGGTCGCGAAGTGAGGAATGAACGCAGCTACCGCTTTCGACGGGCCAGACAGTCCACGAACACCAGAGAATATCCGAATGCGGGAGCCGATGATTCTCTGCAGGCTTGCCACCTCACGCGTACGACGAGACACTCGAAAGCGGCAGCTCATCGCAGCCGCACTCCAAAACGCTCCGCAGGGTCAAACAGAAGCGGAGCGAATCAAAAAGTGAAAAGCCTTCCAGGACAAAGACGCGCCCGCCCCGGCCCATTACTCCCACTTCAACTCGGTGCCCACCGGAAGCAGACGCACAGCGCGGGCGATGTCCCAGTTTGTCATGCGGAAGCCGCCGATGCTTTCCTGCTTCATCATGGTACCGGGAATGCTGGTGCCGTGCAGACCGTAGGGCAGTGGCTTGGGATCTCCGCTCTTGGCCAGATTGATCCACAGAATGCCCACCGGATTGTTGGGTCCCGCAGCAAGCCGGTAAGGCACCGTCATGGGGGCAGCAGCATCGCCTGTGCTGGCAAGACGGGGGCGCGCAACGACATCGAGGATTTTCCAGATCTTGCGCCCATACAATCCCGGACGCGCCGATGAGACCGGCATGCTGGCGATGACGACATCTCCGCGCCGTATGATCAGCCGTCTCACTCCCAGCATGCTCGCGGAGATGGGGGCCGCAGGATCGGCGGCAGGCTGCAGGGGCTCCGAAAGCGCATTTTCAATCTCGAACGGCAGCACATTCGGCACGAGAAAGACCGCTCCGGGCACATTGCCATTTTTGACGCCAGGATTGATGTGGCGCAGGAACGACTCGGCGGCATGAAAACGTTCGGCCACAAACTCCCAGCCGGAGCGGTAGGCCATGAAGGACTCATGCGTCAGCGCCTCAAAGGTGGGCAGCGGCTCAACGACCTTGCCCTTCGACTTGCCCCCAACTGCGCTGCCAGGATGAGGTGAAATCCAGCGCATGTCGGCGGCGGTAAGCACATACTCGACATAAGGACCGCCGATGGCTTTCATGGCGGCGGAAGGCTGGCCTTCGGGAGTGTGCAACTCTCCGGGGTGCGCTTTTTCAAAGGCCTTGTACGCTGCATCATAAATCGGCCCCGCAGTACCATCTATCGGACCGATGCTGAATCCCTGCCGATCCAGAAAGGCCTGGATGAGCACCAACGATGAAGCCCCCCAGGCCGCTGGTGGCAGCGCACGGTGGGGTTTGGTCGCGATCAGCACCGGTGCCACCTCCTTCACTGGAGTCAGTGTTTTTTTGGCTTTCGCCTTGGAGGTGTCCTTGGCCGCTTCTTTTTCAGCGGCGACTGCTGCGTCGACCATTGCCTTGATGTCATTCTCCCCCGGAACCTTCACCACCTGACCGATGACAATCCGATCGTTCTTCAGTTCGTTGAAGATCCTGAGCTGATCCACCGTCACGCCGTTGGCACGGGCGATGACGGTGAGAGACTCCCCCTTCACCACCACGTGTTCGAGCATCACCGCAGGCGGCCCTTTGGGAGCGATCTTGGTGGCGGGCGCTGATTCGGTCTCCTTTGGAGGAGTGGCTGAATCACTGGGTTTGATCACCGGAACTTCGACAGGCACATCGATGGGAAGTCCCCAATCAGCCGCCGCAGTAGGTTCCACCTGCCAATGCCATTTCACCACCTGCTCCAGTCCCGGCTCAATGGCGGGCATCGCGGGCTTCACCGTTTCCACCTGAGCCATGATCATGCCTGGAAGGCAGCCTGCCAGCACACAAAACATCCAAGCGGACTTCGATGGCAACTGCTTCAGCATCATGCGACACTCAAACCGCATTTGCTGCAATCACAAGTTACGGTTCAGCTCGGCGCGGCGAAAAATCGCTGTAAACACTCCAGCCCGCTCATACTATGGCAGCAAAAAAGCGCCGGGGATGCCGGCGTCGAGGGTGGCGAGCAATGCCTCATGATGCTTTGCCAGCATCAACAGGTGAGCGTCCGTGGTGTTTGAAGCGCCTTTACACCATGGAGGCCATAGCAAGGAGTTTTGATCGTCTGAAATGAACTGATGCTGCCTGCCAAGCTTTTGCAGCATGCCCTTCAGCACTCTGCCTGCAAGCGACGCTGTCACCTTGCCGCGGCTGCGCTGCATGGAAACTCGCACAAAGCCCAGTTGTGGGATTGCCGAGGTCTGGAGCACATCCGCGTTTGCTGCTTTGATGGCCGCAATCCATGTTGTCGCACGCTGATGGTCCACATGATCACTCCCCCCCCAGGCAACGAGGACATTCACATCCAACAGATAGTTCATGGAAAATCAGCCAGCAGTTCGCGCACGCTTTCCGTCGTAAGGGCAGGCTGGGTTGGCGCGGGAGCAAATATCTCGGCACCTGTCAGCGGGCAGCGTATCAGCCCGATGTTTCCAACCGGCTCATTCCCCGACAACACCCGTCGGCGCAGCAGTTCGGAGAGCGAAGTCTTGGCGGCACGCGCCTTGCGGCGAAGCACCTGTGCATCAGCATCTGAGACTTTGAAGGTGATGGTCGTCATGAGCAGATGTTGCTACAAAAAAGCCATCAAGGCAAGCATCTCTACTTCCCCAACACCTGCTTCATCACTTCGATGCACCGCTCGTTCTGCGGCATGGTGCCGACGCTGATGCGCACCCATTCGGGGAGCTTGTAGGCGGCCATGGCGCGGACGATGACGCCTTTGTCCATCATGGCTTTGAAGACGGCGTTGCCATCGCCGACTTTGACGAGGACGAAGTTGGCGTAGCTGGGGATGTATTCGAGGCCCATTTCGCCAAACTGCTGCTGCAGGTACGTACGGCCTTCGTCGGTGATGCTCTTGGTCTTGTTTTGGTGCTCTTCGTCGAGTAATCCGGCCAGCGCACCGGCCTGGGCGATGGAGTTGAGATTGAAAGGCTGCCGCGTGCGCTGGAGCACATCGATGAGCTCCTTGTTCGCAATGCCATAACCGACGCGTGTACCTGCAAGGCCCTGGATCTTCGAGAAGGTGCGCAGGACAACGACGTTGCGTCCTTCGCGGACGTACTTGAGCGTGTCCGGCGGATTGTCGAGGAACTCATAGTAGGCCTCGTCGAACACGACGACGACATGCTCGGGGACCTTGGCCATGAAGCGGTCGATCTGCTCCTGCGTGACCAGCGTGCCCGTGGGATTGTTCGGATTGGCGATGAAGACTTCCTTGGTGTTCGGCGTGATGGCGGCGGCCATCGCATCGAGATCATGCACGTAGCCGGGATCAGGCACTTCGATGGTGTCCGCGCCAAAAACCTTGGCCATGAGCTTGTAGACGAGGAAGGCGTGCTCGGCGGTGATGATGTTGTCCCCGGGCTTGAGGAAGGCGTGGCCGATGAATTCGATGACTTCATTGGAGCCGCAGCCCATGATGATGTTGCCCATCTCCAGGCCGAGCTTTTCCGCCAGCGCATTGCGCAGCTTCCATGAGGCGCCGTCCGGGTAGATGTTGACCTCTTTGACGGCCTCCTGCATCGCCACAATCGCCTTCGGCGACGGCCCGAGCGGATTTTCATTGGAGGCGAGCTTGATGATGTCCTCCGGCTTCAGGCCGCGTTCACGGGCCACATCTTCGATGGGTTTGCCGGGTTCGTAAGCGACGAGGTCTTTGAGCTGTGGGTTGGCGTAGTTCCAGATGGACATGGTTGGTGGCTTGGAGGAACGTTTCTTGGACTGGGATGGCGACGATGGCAAGTCCGTGTAAAGTCTCCCTGAGACTTCGTTTAAACCGCCATGCCAGCCACTTTGCCCGACACCTCTGAACTGCTCCTGTCCCTCGGCACCGCCACCGGGCTGGGTCTGCTCGTCGGATTGCAGCGTGAATGGGTGCAAAACCGTGTCGCGGGTATCCGCACCTTTGCCCTGCTGACACTCTTCGGCGCGCTGATCGGCCTGCTGGGAAATGCCTATGGTGCCTGGGCGGTCGCGGCGGGCTTCATCGCCTTCGCCGCCATTGTGGTCTTTGGGGGCTGGCTCGGTCTGGGCACACGCGAGCCGGACTCCGGCATGACCACGGAGATGGCCATGCTCGTCATGTTTTCAACAGGCATCATCACCATGCTCGGGGAACGGCTCATCGCGGTGATGATCGCCGGCGGGGTCATGGTGCTGCTCCAAAGCAAGAAGGCCCTGCACGCCATGGTGCGCCATTTCGGTGAGGACGATCTGCGTGCGATTGCCCGCCTAGTCCTCCTTGGACTGGTCATTTTACCCGCACTGCCCAACCGTGCGATGGGCTATCTCGGCGTGCTCAATCCCTTTGCCATCTGGCTCATCGTGGTGCTCATCGTCGGGATCAGCCTGGCGGCCTACATGGCTGAAAAATACCTGGGCGGCTCCAAAGGTTCCGTGCTGGCCGGAGTTCTCGGCGGGCTGGTGTCCAGTACCGCGACCACGGCCAGTAGCGCGCGCCGCAGCAGCACAGCCGCAACCGGCAGCATGTCCCTTGCGGCCATGGCCTTGATCGCTTCCGCCATGGCCTTTGTGCGCCTGCTGGCGGAAGTGGTGATCGTCGCCTCCGATCACCTTCGAGAGCTGCTGCCGCCGCTCATCGCCATGATGCTCTGGGTCGCCCTCATCGCCGCCGTGTCATACCGGTTCGCGGAAAAGGCGGACTCCCAGCCTGTGGATGAACACCCGCCGTCTGAGCTGAAGAATGCCGTTTTCCTCGGTCTGCTCTACGCCTTGGTGCTGGTCATCGTGGCCTACACGCGCGAGCACAGCAGTTCGTCCGGGCTTTACCTGGCAGCCTTCCTTTCCGGCCTGCCGGACATGTCCGCCATCACGCTTTCCACCTCCCGCCTTGTCACCACCGGCAATCTCGAAACATCCATCGCCTGGCGCATGATTCTCGTGGGCGGCATGGCCAATTTGTGTTTCAAAATGGTATTCGTGATCGCCCTCGGATCACGTGCCTACATCAAGCCTGCATTGCTCGGTCTGCTTCTATCAGTCGCAGGAGGCGCGGCCATTTTGGCGCTCTGGCCCTAAAGTCCGGCCAGCTGCTCAAAGAATGCAGGATGAATCACAACGACAGGTCGCTGCGCAACGTATCTACTTCACATCATGCCCGCCGAATTTAAAGACTACTACGCCACCCTTGGCGTCTCACGCGATGCCAGCGCGGACGAAATCAAGAAGGCCTTCCGCAAACTGGCCCGACTCTACCACCCCGACACCGCCAAAGATAAGAAGACGGCGGAAGCCAAGTTCAAGGAGATCAATGAGGCCAACGAGGTGCTCAGTGACCCGGACAAGCGCAAAAAGTATGACACGCTCGGCGCAGGCTGGCAGGACGCGGGCGCCTATCAGCCACCGCCAGGAGCAGGTGGTCATGAGCAGGAGTTCCACTTTGGTGGCACCGGCTTCAGCGACTTCTTCGAGCAGTACTTCAGCGGTGGCAGCCGCTATGGCTTCCCACAGGGATTTGACGAAGGAGGCCCCACAGGGTCAGCCCAAAGAGGGCGCGCACGCCGTGGCCATGACATTGAGGGAGACATCCTCGTCACGCTGGAAGAGGCCATGCACGGCACGCAGCGACCGATTTCCCTGCAAACAGTGAACCGCCAGACGGGTGCCGTGCAGACCCACAGCTTTGAGGTCCGCATCCCCCCCGGTGCCACCGATGGCCGCCGCATCCGCGTCCCCGGCCAGGGCGAACCCGGCCACAACGGCGGGCAAGCTGGAGACCTTTACCTGCGCGTACGCCACGCCGCACATCCCGATTTTACCACCCAAGAAACTGACGTGATTCACGAACTCGACATTGCTCCATGGGAGGCGGTGCTCGGCGCGGAAGTGATCGTGCCGACCCTCGACGGCTCCATCAAACTGCGCATCCCTGCCGGCAGTGAAAACGGCCAGAGCCTGCGCGTCCGCGGGCGCGGCCTGCCCAAGGGCAAAACCGGCGAGCGCGGTGATTTCTTTGTGAAGCTCCAGATCGTGCTGCCAGACAAGATCAGCGATGCCGAACGTGCGTTGTGGGAACAACTGCGCAGCGCCTCCACCTTCAACCCACGCGCCTGACATGAGCGACCCCACCTCTCAAACCTATTCGCTGGAAATCCTCGCCGAGACGACCGGTGTCTCCACGCAGTTGATCGTGCAGTATCAGGAGCATGGCATCCTCCCGCCTCACTTTGATGATGACACCGTGCGCGCCCTGCGCCGCATCGAACATCTGCGCGAAACCTGCGAGATGAACCTCCGCGGTCTCAAGATGCTCACACAGTTGCTCGATGAAGTCGAACAACTGCGCCAGGAACTGCGCACCAGACGCTGAGGTCTTTTAAGCAAACTGCGTCATGCCGGGAATTGGCATCGGAGTTGGCTTAAATTTGTCGCCATACTGCAGATTGTCCGGCGCGAGATCCTGCTTGGAGGACATGATCGCCAGCGCAACACGGGCAGATTTTTTATCTGAATTTGCCTCCGGCGCGGAGTCGTCCTTCCAAAAGATCTTCTGCCCCGTGTAGGCGGCTTCACGGCCCATGATGGCGATGAGCGTGCTGCTCATCATGCGGTCGCCGTCATTGATGACCTCGCCTTTGCGGATCGCGTTGAAGAGCGCCTGATGCTCCAGATCATACATGTTTTTCTCCTCACCGCGCCAGCGCCAGCGCTTGTCGCCCTCAATGAAAGGCGCGGGACCTTTACCAATGACCAGACGCCCCTTGGTGCCCTGGATGTTGTCGATGACTTCGTTGTGGCAGCCGGTGATCTGACGGTTGGTGATGTGGCAAAGAATGCCGCCAGCCCATTCGAAAGCGCAGTGAAAGTGATCGAAGATATTTCCGTCCTCCGCCGGGCGCTGGCGACCACCGGTCGCGATGACACTCACAGGTGGGGTGTCCTTCATCGCCCAGCAGATTTTGTCCAGGCTGTGCACGGCCTGCTCGACGAGGCTGTCGCCACTGAGCCAGGAGAAATTGTACCAGTTGCGCACCTGCCACTCCACATCCCCCATCCCGGCGGGACGGCCTGCAGCAGGTGGCATCACTTTCACCGGCCCGGCGTAATAGGTCGCGAGAATTCCTGTGATGTCGCCGATCTCGCCGTCATGGAGACGCTTGTAGCACTCGATGCGGCTGGTGGAATAGCGCCAGCAGAAGCCGGCCACAAGATTGAGCTTCTTCTGCTTGGCCTTTTCGACTGCGGCCTGAGCAACGAGATAACCGGCGGCATCCACCGCCATCGGCTTCTCGCAGAAAATGTGTTTCCCGGCCTCGACCGCTGCGGTGAGATGCAACGGGCGAAACCCCGGTGGAGTCGCGAGGAGAACGACATCCACGCCGCAGTCGATGAGCTTTTGATAAGCATCCAGACCGGTGAACCGTTTATCCGGCTGCACATCGACGCGATCTGGAAAACTCGCAGAGAGATTCTTGATGCTGCTCTCGATCTGCGAGTCGAACGCGTCGGCCATCGCCACGATTTTCGAATTGTAATCCGCCCCAAGAGCCTGGGCCGCCGCTCCTGTACCACGGCCGCCACAGCCGATCAGGCCGATTTTCAAAGTCTCGTTCGAGTCCGCCTTTTGTTGCGCGAGCAGAGAACCGGCGGAGGTCAAAACAGCCGGAGCGAGGAGAGCTCCACCGCTGGCATTGAGAAAACGACGACGTGAGAAGGTGGAGACGGCTGGATCAGACATAGGAACAGAGAGTGGTTTAAAACAGAGCTGAAACTTCGGCTCGGGAAAGGAAAACCTTTCAGCGAAAGGGCAGATAACACCAGCCCACCAGCAGGGCATTAGGAAGAAACTAATGAATGCGAGGAACCCTAATTCAGATCCCGTTGAAATCTTCGCGGAAGGGCGCGAAGACAGACTCAGCCGTGCCGGGGGATGACCTTCGTCAGCCCGGATGACTGCGGCGGATGTCCGCCGTTGTCCAGATCACTCAGCGGCTGAGTTTCCACCCGGCTGATTTCGTCATCCGGCGAAGGCTGGAGCAGCGCATCCACGAGAAGCTGCGTGTCTTCCAGAAAGGTCAGTCCGGCGCGGCGCAAGAAATCCACCTCCGAGGCATGCGTGTGCAAGGTGATGAGCAGGCATTCCCCTTGGAACAAGGCCAGTACAAACACGCCCTCATAACCAAACCAGAACGTTTTCACGTCACGGTCGCCACCGCTGCCAAAATGGGCGCGCGCATCATGCAGGGATTGCAGCAGACGCTCGGCACGAAACTCCTCAAAGGGGAGCAGATTGATCAGAATTTGCCGCCGCCAGCACAGCAGCAGTCCATTGACCGAACCGGCGTGTTTCAGCCGTTCGAGGGCAGACCGTAGAGATGGAGTGATAGATGCAGCCATGTTTTATGCCTCCATTGAATTGGCGCGTGTAAGGAGTTCAAAGATCGGCGTCCGTTCGCCGATGTGCGCGCCCGCACCAGGGTCTTTGGCGTCGGTGCCAGCGTCGAAATAGGCGAAGTTCAGGGTGAAATCCTCCTCCTGCAGCGTTCCCATCCAGGGGGCTCCCAGTTCGAGGCACTCGCCCACTTTCAATCCGAAGTGCCGCAGCCCTTGGAAATCGGCGGCGTAGTTGTTCACGGCTTCCTGACCGCTGTCACTGGAGACGACGCCATCTTTCAGGGTGAAGAGTTGCAGGGGAAGAGGTATTACCTCGGATTCGCTCATGGGATATTGAAGTTGTCCCTCTTACGTCTCAAAAAACGGCTGATGAGGCAAGCATAATCCACGGATGAGGCAAAATAGCAGCCCCCCCGCTTGACTCTGCGACCCTTTGCTTTCTTTCATCCCATCTCTGCGCTATCCATCCCTCCCCATGACCGCCGCCGCCCCCAGTTTTAAAATCGGCAATGAAAAGCTAATCAAAGTGCTGCCGAACGCCGCCAACCGTCTGCTAGGCCTGCTCAAAAAGCAGGGCCGCGCTGAAAACGGCGCCCTGCGCGTGGCCGTCGTCGGTGGCGGCTGCTCCGGCCTGCAGTACAAGATGGATCTCGTCGATGGCCCCGCCAACCGTGACATCATGGTCACCTCCAGCGAGGTGCGCGTTGTCATCGACCCCAAGAGCGCCCTGTTTGTCTCCGGTTCTGAACTGGATTACAGCGACGACATCCAGAGCGGTGGATTCAAGGTGAAGAACCCAAACGCCGTCGTCACCTGCTCCTGTGGTGAAAGCTTTGCCGCCTGAGCCCGATGTCGAACGCCTTTGCCCTCCTCGGCCTGCCGCGCATTGCCGCACTCGATGACGAGGCGCTGCAGCAGGCCTGGCTGACCGCCAGCCGCAGCGCCCACCCCGACCAACCCGGTGGGGATGCCGCCCGTGCCGCCGAGGTCAACACCGCCTACGAAACGCTGCAAGCACCCGAAAAACGACTGAAGCATCTGCTCGATTTACATGCGGTGCCCTGGCGTGCAGTTCCCATCGACGAAGCGATGATGTCGCTCTTTGGTCAACTCGGTCCGGCGCTTCAAAGCGTCACAGCTTTTCTCAAGCGCAAACAGAGCGCCACCTCCGCTCTCGCCAAGGCCCTGCTCGCCCCGGATGAAATGCGGCTGCGTGAGCAGCTTGAGGCCCTTGGGACCACGCTCGATGCCGAGCGCACCGCCCTGCTGGCGGACCTGCCCGCCTATGACGCCCGCCTCAGCGCAGGCGACAACACCGCCCTTGCCGATCTGCAAATCCTGCAGGCACGACTGGCCTATTTTGGCAAATGGCAGACTCAGGTGCGTGAAGCTTTGCTGAGTTTGATGTGATCCCCAGGCTTCCTATTTGGCAGAGTCCACTCCGTCTAACGGCTCTGCCGCAGTCACGCCCTCGCGCACGCGGCGCAGGCACTCGTCCGGGCTGGCATCCATCGGCAGGGTGAGCGGCAGGGAGCCAACGCACAAATGTCGCACGGCACCTTCACGGCGAACATGGGTCACTTCGATGTCGTGAGCGGCAAAGAAGCGCACGACGTCCTGATTGCTGGCGTAACGGCTCATGCCAATAGGAGGGCAGATTAAAAGTCGCCGCCGCCGCCGAAATCGCCGCCACCCGAGTCTCCACCACCAAAGCCGCCAGAGTCATCGCCAAAGCCGCCGCCGGAACTGGTGTAGTCCGTATCGGTGCCGGAGAAGCCAGCGTCATGGTGCGTGGTATCCATGGACTCTGCGCCGAAGGAAGATGCGGAGCTGTGCGAACCAAAGAACTGATCGTACATCCACATGCCCGCCGCAGCGCCGAACATGCTTCCCATCATGTTTTGCATGAAGCCACCACCGCCATAGGAAGGCTGGCCCATACCGCCGGCGCCGCCACCGCCTCCGGACATGGCACGGAACAGGCCTCGCACGAGACTGAACCCCACCCAGATCAGCAAAACGATGCCGATCGTGGGCAGCCACGAAGAGCCCCCCTGCTGCGAGGTATGCGCCTTGGAGCCAAAGGACGTCGCTCCGCTGTTGCGGTGCGAGTTCATGGTGGTGGAAATGAAATTCACGGCATCGATCAGCGCGTCATCATTCTTTTTATTCCGCAATTGTTCGAGCATGCGCTGAATCAGCGTGACACGATCCGTCAGTGTGAAAGCCTGGCGCTGAGTGTCCGTGCCAACGACCACCTGCAAATGCGCAGGCTGTTTCACGAGCAGGATGAGGACACCGTTCACACCCTTTTCACGGGCGAGCTTCTCCGCCCACAGGGAGAAACCCCGGTTGGTGGCGGCCTTGTCTGAGTGCAGCACCGAAGCCTTCATGTCCTCAGGCACCTCCGCGAAGGTCTGCACTGCGATATCCTTGTGCACTCGGCTGGCGACATCGTTGATGGTGCCCTTGGCGTTCACCTTGGCGAACTCGGAAAAGAAGGCTCCGTCATCTTGAATGCCTCCCGCCGCAGCACGTGCACCGACGGTGCCGAACAGCAGCATAGCAGCGAGAGCGGGAAGGAATAAACGACGAGTGAGAATGTTCATAGGGGTTGAAGAATGCGGTGCGAGCATGATTCAAAGATACGTGTGGCGCACCTGCGAAACACGCCTGTTTTTGTAGTCGCTGCCGTGTCAGCTCAAATGTGAAATCTGCGTAAACTGCGCACAAACTCATTACACACCATGACTTTACCGGAATCTGCCTTGTGTGAAAATAAGTCTATGGAAAAGACAACATGTCTGGAAGTTTTAAAACAAGGTCCCTATGCTTGGAACACCTTCCTCCTCGATGAGGGTCTCCAATCAGCCTGCCTGAGCGAGGCGAACCTCGGTGGCGCGGATCTGCGCCGCGTGAATCTGGCCCAGGCGGATCTGCATCTCGCCAATCTCAACGGGGCGGATCTCAGTCTGGCGAACCTGCGAGGCGCAGACCTCAGCCTCGCCGATCTCCGGGGTGCGAATCTCAACGGCGCAGACCTCAGTCTGGCGAACCTTGAAGGTGCAGACCTGCGCGGAGTCAAATGCACCGGCGTTCAACTTCTGGGCGCCGACCTGCGCCGCGTGAATTTTCACGACACGGACCTGCGGCGTGCGAATTTCGCCAACTCAAATCTTTGCGGCGCGGACCTCAGCGGCACACGTCTGATACGGGCGAACCTTTTGGGCGCAGACCTGCAAGGCGCGGACCTCACCGGCGTGGAGATGATTGAGGACAGACCCGCAACACTGCGCACAGCCGCATAGTTGCCCAGTTGCGCCGCAACTGGAGTTCTATCCGGACCAGTGGCGGCGCAACTGGACTACTTTCAGGACATGCACAAAATGCGTCTTCTTTGCGCGATTTGGAGACTGCGAAGGCGGGTGTGATGGGCTCGGATTTGCTGAGTGGAAGGGCGCTCAGCATCCACTCATCACTCCAAAACTATGCCACGCCCCTCACGTTACTCACCTGCCGAAAAGGCCGCCATCGTAGCCGCCGCACGTTCCCGGATTCGCCTGGGAGAAAGTTGCAAAGACATCGCCCTCCGGCTCGGCGTAAATCAGCCCTCCCTGAGCGGCTGGCTGCGGGAATCAACACTCGACATGTTGTACCCGCCGCTGCCGCCCTGCATGCCGCGCAATCGCTCGGCGTGATGTGTGACAGTCTTGAATGGCACTCGGTTAAGACAGCTTTTTCATTAATTCCCAATGCCAGCAACTGCGTTTTCTGACGGTGGTGCCGCTCTCTTTTGTCACTCCATTCCGCGACACACCAGCACCAAAGGTGCTGCGAATTTCAGCCCAGGGTCAGCCGAGCCTCAGCGAGGCGACCCTGGGTATGGCAACACACGACAGGAAGCAAAGCCAGCACACCGCCACACCCCACGTCCACCAGCAGCGTCTGCACAGAACTCCGCCGTGTATGCACAGCGCCGCTAGCTCCAAAGCTCACAATCAATGCTCTTAACCGAGGGCCATTCAATCCCACCTTATTTCTTCTTCACCTGCCAGTGGTCATCAAAGAAGTCCGCTGCCACCACCTTGCCGGCAGACTCTGCGCTCGGCGGCTGGCTGATGTCGAGGATGGCCCAGTCAGGGAGCTTCGGGTTTTGCAGGGAGTTGGTCCTGTCATGCGCCTCACGGAAAGTGAGGCCGGAATTGATCACCACTTCAAAGCCCGGCGATTTCAGGCAGGGATAAGTCAGCAGCGGGACATGGGTCTTCGCATCGAATGACTCGTCCCCCATGCTCACCTTCTCCGCGTCCCATTGCACCGGCAGCGATTTGGCAAGCTGCTTGAGGCAGGAGTTGGATTCCGGTGTGCCCCAGAGGATGAGGCTCTGTGTTTTGCCAGCTTCGAAGATGTCTCCCACATCCGATGCCTTAACCACACGCGCATCACCGCGCATGAGGCCCTTCCAGCGCTGGAGGAAATGCGCCGACTCTGACTTCACCCACGCATCCACCGCAGGCGAAGAGGATTTGCCGTCCGGCAGCACCACCAGGAAGCGCTTCATGAAACTCGCATCCATCGGGCCCGGATGCGCACCCGGCTTGCCCCCGGCTGGACCCTCGTGCTGAAACGGCTCCGCATTGCCAAAATCACGCCAGGTGCCATTCTCTTTGATCAGGCGGCAAAACGAACCTGCCACTTTCGGGCCGGGGCTCATGAAGGTTTCGAACTGAGGCGACACCGGACCGACATTGAGATTCAACGTGGCACCATCAATGATCAGCTTGAGAGATCCCCCACCCTTCCGTGCCTGCGGCGGCGGATAGAATACGATGCGCGTCACATTCTGCGACTTCATCTCGATCGTCTGACCGTCAACAACCTTCGCATCAAGCCGCGCCTCCTTCCAGCTCTCATCCATGCCGTGCAGATTCAGCCACTTCATGCGGCCATAGAAGGGCGTCTTGGTCTGAATGTGAACTTCGTCAGGAAACAGTTCCCGTCCTTTGGCGACAGCTTTTTCCACCCACGCCTGCACCTCCTTGATCACCTCGGGGTGGTACTTGTGCGGCATGCCGGGACCGATGAGATGCGGCGGATGCAGATCCTGCTTTGCCAGCACTTCCATCATGTACTGCGCCGAATCACGCTGGGCATCGATTTCACCGCTGTAGCTGATCAGCGGCACGTTGAAAAAATTCCGCGCATAGTCCGGCACGTCATACACGCCCCACAACGCCTGCTCATACCAGACCGGATACTTCTCAGGCGTGAGCTTTTGATAGCGCTTCACATCCGCAAACCCCGCGCCGGTATGCACGCATGCCCACTGGTCCGCGTAATGCGCCCCCATATGCCATGCGCCCGCGCCCCCCATGCTGAAGCCCGCCAGCGCCACGCGGTTCGTGTCCACATTGAAGCGCTTCATGGCATCATTGCGGCATTCAAACACATCCGTTTCACCCGCACTCTTCCAGCCGTTGCAGTAACGCCCGAAGGGATGAATCACGATCGTGCCTGCCGGCTGAAACTGTCCCGGCTTCTTCGCCATCAGCTTCGAATAGACGAAGGGCAGATCCGTGGCGGTGTCACCCCGGCCATGCAGCCAGATCCACATCGGCACCGGCTTTTTGCCTGCGCCAAACTCCAAACCTTCCGGCACTTCCACGCCATAAGGCTGCGGTGAATCATCGATTTTCGAATAGAAGCCCAGCACCTTCCGCCCGCTGCCGTTCATCCATGGCGTTTCATTTTTTCCGAGTGCCGCAATCCGCTTCTTTGCCTCGTCCAGCAGCGCCATCGCTTTTTTCACGCCGTCCTCAGGCTTCTTGTCATACCACTCGTCGAACTCCAGGGCGTAGCGCACGGCCTTGAGAAAAATGTCCGCATCAGCTGCTCGCGGATGCTTCTTCACCGCTTTAAAGGACTGCGTCACCGCCGCCAGTTCTTTGGCAATGCCCGCCTCTTGCTCTGCTGAAAGTGCCGCGGTGGCTTTCGGTGGCAGACTGCCTTTGAAAGAGGCCGTGGCACCATTGGGACTGAGCTGCGCCTGGGCAGCCACCACCCACAGAGAGAGAAAAAGAATACATTTCATGGAAGAGCTTAAACGCCGCCCTGCGCGGTTTTTAGACCATTTCTCAGAAAGAATGTCCTTTTGATCCGGCGAGCGGAGCGGTCCCAGTGGCAAGAAAGACGCGCCGCCTGCTGTTTGAAAACAACAGGCAAGCGTCCGACGCAGCCAATGGGACCGCTCCGCCGCCGGGCAATGTGACAGGCATTTTGAGAACCAGTCTAACCTTGAGTTGCGGTCTGTTTGATTTCTCCGGTCAACTCAATGACCGGTTGGGTTCTGCCCACCTGATGAAATAAAGAACAGTTCGCCACTGGGTTTGCTGCCAATGAAAGGATAAGTCCCAGCCACCATGTCAGTGGCAACTGCGGCCTGAAACATCACGCTGGCCAGCGCACCATTGGACGGCTTTCGCCCCTCGATGACAGCGGCCACCTGCGTTGCCACGTCTCCTTCAGGCCACACCACCCCAGCAGCCACACCCGTGGTATAGGCAAGCATGATGTTCTGAGCATTGCGCTTGTCTTTGACCTTGTCTGCTTGGCCAGTAAGGAACCCCAGATTCGGCACCATGATCGCTGCGAGCAAACCGATGATAAGAACCACCATCATGAGTTCAATCAGGCTGAAGCCTGATCGGCGGTGGGCCACTTGTTTGGTTTTCATGGACTTGAGGAATGAGGCTTGGTTGAAGGATCTGGCACCTCTGTCATTTCCACCGGTAAAGCTTCCCTCATTCACATGCCCCTCTATTGCGTGTTTATTCAAATGCGCTTAAGCCACGCTGATAGTCGCGCATGCACTGGCTTCAATCAGGCCAGATGATCAGGACAAATATACTGCCGCGCACCATAAACTTTCATTTTGAGAAGGTGCCCTTCCATCTGCTGCATTGCCTCCCGCAGCAGGGACACGCGCCCAGAGCCGATGCGGTGAAGCCGCGAAGCGAAACATCAGCGCTCCCAGCAAAGAACTGCGGGCTGCACGGGAGTCCGTGCTGGGAGCGCTGGTTTTTAACCGGCTCTGGGAGCTCCGCCACACGAACACGCACCGCATTTTCAATCCTACCGGCATGCATCATCACTTTCATTCGGGGCGGCACACTTTTGAAGATTTGTGATGCGCGGCAGTATAACGCGCCCCCCCTTTCTCAAGCTGCTTTGTGCCAGCTTGCAAACACTCCACTCGGAACCGCAGGCACTCCCTCCGCCCCCTTGAGCAAAATCTCCCCGCTCTCCACGGCACCGCCGAAAACATTGAATTCCTGCCGCATGAGATTCTGCAATGTCGTGGGAGACACCGCCCCCTGACGGCAGCAGATCAGGACGCCAATGGGTTTGTCGGACAACAAACCACTGACGGTGCTCAGCAGCGCACCGAGATCACGCTCCAGCTCAAATCCTCGCTTGGCATCCTTGGGAGTATGCGGATCGATCACGATCAAATCGTAGCGGGTCGTTTGAGTGCGTTCACGCTGGGCGAATTTCACCGGATCATCCACCACCCAGCGGATGTCCCGATTGGCCAGCGTGTTGAGCGCAGCGTGCTCACGTGCGCGTTTGATCGCATCTGCCGAAACATCCACATGCGCCACTGCCGCACCGGCCTGCGCAGTCGCGAGAGTGAACCCGCCGGCCCCGCCAAACAGATGCAGTACACGCGCCGGACGGCGCTGCTGCTCGGCAAAGGCGGAACACTGCGCGCCAGCCTTGCCCCAAAGTTCCTGCAATTCAGGAGCCAGGCCGCGCACGCCGCCCTGAGGAGAAAGCAAAAAGCGCAACGTTCCGATGCGCAGTTTCAGCGGTTCCTTCACCTCGCGCTTCAATTCCACGGCCTTGCGCCATTCTGCACCCGGAAGTTTGCGCCGCCACCAGGCCGCATGGGAAGCACGCGAAGACACCAGCGCGCCAAGCCTTTCGAGCACGCGCCCTCCGCCGCTGTCGAGCAGTTCATAAGATTCGTTGGTGATTTCAGATTCCATGATGCTGAGTTTGGTCAATGTCCGCCCTCGTGACCAGCTGCAAATCAAGAGGCGGCCTGCAAAGGCAGCACTTCAAGACCTTCACCTTTCAAAGCAGCCCGCGCCTCTCTGGCAGAGAGGGCCTTCATTCTGCGCTTGTAGCAGCTTCTGAAAAACTTGGAGATGAAATCATTGCCTTGTGGGGGAAAGGGCCTCCTTTTCAAGTTCACTTTGATACCTTGCTCACGCAGAAATTTAATCGCCTGGGGCTTCCAAAATTGTCCTTTAACCGACTCAACATAAGACACGACCTTGGGGGATTCGTCTTTCATGTAGAACAGTCCCGGTTCACCTTCAGTGTTGAGCTTCCGCAGACGGCTCTCTGCAGCCCAAATGGAACAACTAGGAACCAATATCTGATTCAAAAAAGCTTTCTTCCACAAGGACAGATTGAGACCCGCACGAAGATTGCCTTTCTCGATCCGGCGTAACGAAGTGTTTTCCATCGCTTCACCCAGATCGCCATGCTGGTCCACCGCCAGGTACTTGCCGCCAGCCTGATCCAATTGCTCAATGCATGCGGTCATCGCGGAACTTTGAATTTCGCTATCCACCAGGAAATCATCAAGCCAGACAAAGAGATTCTCCTCCTTGATGGATTTCAACCCCTTGATGATGTTGTCAGACCAACTTTTATCCTCTCCCACACAGATGGGGATCACCCGGGAATCCTTGTAATAACGATGATTGGAGATCAGATAAACTGGCAGGGCGGGCGAGTCCCAATGTTTGAAGAAGAAATGAAAAAATATGGGCCACAGGTCTGAATAGGCGTCACACGACGATACGACGATGGCCGCGTCCTGCGCGTTGAAAGTTGATGGCATGAAGATCAGGAATCAAGACGCTTTTGCGCACGCCGCAAACCATTATTTAAAACACCCTCAAAGAACCACGCTTGAACAGCTAGCAGCCGATGGGGCAGGAAAGCGCCCCCTCCTCCCGAAAGTCCTGCGTTAGAGAGGCCTAAAGGGAGAACAAAATCCTTGCACCAACTTCCGTGAAAGCTAAGGATTCGCTTGTGTCGTTGAGCACCACAAGTTTGACTTACCTCATTCTCGACCAAAGAATCTCGACCAAAGAATCTGAGCCATCTTGATCATTAGAAAGAAATCTCTGCACCTGGAAGCATACGGCGGCCTATGTAATCGTTTGCTTGCAATTGATTCAGCATTGACCTTAGGAGCAGAGCTGGAAATGCCCTTGATTGTTTATTGGTATCTTGATCAGGGACTGGGGTGCCGGTTTGAAAAACTGTTCATCACTCCAATTCGCGTCCGGCTCATTCAATCGGACCTCAGGACATTTTTCGGAAAATGCAGAGAGAAACTGATCAAGCGGCTGATTAAATGGGCTGGTGGTTATACACCAACCATCTCCAAGCTGGAAAACATTGAAGCAGAAAAAGACCGAATACGCAAAGCGCGCATCACGCGAATCAAGTCCTGCACCGCTTTTTATGGGAATGGTCGCTTCATCCAACTGTTTAAACCTATTCCGGTGTTACAGGCCACGATAGATACATATAAAGAAAAGCTGGGAGCAAAGGCGATTGGCATTCACATCCGTCGGACGGATCATGAAGAAGCCATCAAATTCAGTCCATTGGAGGAATTTGAGCGTGTGATTCTGCAAGAAATCGAGGCCAATTCACAAGCGGTCATTTATCTTGCAACAGATGACCCCCAGGTGGAAACGACGCTTGTCAGCAAGTTTTCACCGAACAGGATAATCACCCAAAAAGACAAGCCGTTCGATCGCAGCAATTCGGAAGGGATTCAGGCTGCATTGATCGACTTTTACTGTCTGGCCAATTGCTGCCGTATTTATGGCTCGGTCGGGAGTACGTTTGGAATGGTGGCTGCTAAAGTATACAACATTCCCATCAAGGTGGTGTCGCGAAATGACTTCCCCGGGGGGGTAGACAAGATATGACAATTTTTGTCCGTATTTCACATGCAGACTCGACAATTACCCCTCCAATCAACACATGAAGAAAGCGTTAATCACTGGGATCACTGGGCAGGATGGTTCGTATTTGGCCGAACTGCTGCTGGGCAAGGGCTATGAGGTGCATGGTGTGATACGCCGCTCATCAAGCTTTAACACAGGGCGCATCGACCACATCTACCAGGACCCGCATGTGACGGGGGCGCGGTTGACCCTGCATTACGGTGATCTGGCCGATGCGGTGCAGACGGTGAAGCTCCTGTATGAACTGCAGCCGGATGAGATTTACAACCTGGGGGCGCAATCGCATGTGAAGGTGTCATTCGACATCCCGGAATACACGGGGGATGTGGACGGGCTGGGAACGCTTCGTATTCTGGAGGCGATTCGTGAAACTGGCCTGAGCCAGAAGACCCGCTTCTACCAAGCGTCATCTTCAGAGATGTTTGGCAAGGTGCAGGAGGTGCCTCAAACGGAAAAGACGCCGTTCTGGCCGCGTTCGCCGTATGGCTGCGCGAAGGTGTTCGCCTACTGGTTGACGGTGAACTACCGGGAAAGCTACGGGCTGCACGCGTCCAACGGCATCCTGTTCAATCATGAGTCGCCGCGCCGTGGGGAAACGTTTGTCACGCGCAAGATCACGCGTGCCGCGACGCGCATTAAAATGGGGCTGCAGGACAAGCTTTATCTCGGCAATATTGATGCGAAACGGGACTGGGGGTTTGCCGGTGAATACGTGGAAATGATGTGGCTGATGCTGCAGCAGGAGAGACCGGATGACTACGTCGTCGCGACAAACGAAACCCACAGTGTGCGTGAATTTTGCCAGGAGACGTTTGGACTGCTCGGTCTGGACTGGGAACAATACGTGGTGCATGATGCCCGCTATGAGCGGCCTGCAGAGGTTGACCTGCTCATTGGCAATCCAGAGAAGGCACGTAGACAGCTGGGCTGGGAACCCAAGGTGCGGTTCAAGGAATTGGTCAAAATCATGGTGGATGCCGACCTGAAACTGGCTGAACACGAGGCCAAGATGAAGAATCTCTGAAGCATGATGAAACTGTTTATTTCCGGTCACACAGGCATGGTGGGAAGCGCGCTGCTGCGGCGATTCCAACAGGTTTCAGGCACGACGATCATCACACGTACGCGTCAGGAACTTGACCTGACTGATCAGGCGGCGGTGGCGGCGTTTTACCTGGAGGAAAAGCCAGACGCAGCGATCATTGCCGCTGGCAAGGTGGGTGGTATTCATGCCAACAACGCCTATCCGGCGAACTTCCTTTACGAGAACCTGGCTATCGCCACGAACAGCATCCACGGTGCCTGGAAAGCCGGGGTGAGGCGTCTTCTGTTCCTCGGCAGTTCCTGCATCTATCCCAAGCTGGCGCCGCAGCCGATGCCCGAAGACTGCCTGCTGTCCTCAGCGCTGGAGTCAACCAATGAAGCGTATGCCATCGCAAAAATCGCGGGGTTGAAAATGGCGGAGTATTACCGCAAGCAGTACGGTGTCATCTACCACTCTGCCATGCCGACGAATCTTTATGGTCCGGGTGACAACTATCATCCGCAGAATTCGCATGTCATGCCAGCCCTCATCCGGCGCTTTCATGAGGCCAAGATGGAGGAGAAGGCCGAAGTGATGGCCTGGGGCACCGGCCAACCTCGGCGCGAATTCATGCATGCAGATGACGTGGCGGACGCCTGCGCCTTTCTGCTGCAACTGGAGAATCCCCCGGATCTGGTCAACGTGGGCTGCGGCACGGATGTGACGATTCGTGAACTCGTGGAGATGGTGGCCGAAGTGGTGGGCTATCAGGGGACGATTGTCTGGGACAAATCCAAACCCGATGGCACGCCGCGCAAGCTGCTGGATACCGCGCGCCTTAACCAGCTCGGCTGGAAGCCGCGTATTATGCTCAAGGAGGGTCTGACACAGACTTACCAGTCATTTCTCGCGGAGAAGGAGTCGAACCGGCTGCGGGGGTGAACAGAGTTGCAGTCTTATCCATGAAATCCATCAAACGCCGAGTTTACGATGCCTACGCAGCGGTGGCAACCATGCTCGGTGGCCCGCCTGAACAGGCGAAGGAACTGCGCTCCGGGGAAGGAGCTGACGTCATCCAACTGACCCCCTCGGGCAGCGTCCGGCTGGAACACAGGCTAGTCGCACGCTTCCATGGTTTGCCAGAATCCTTCTCTGTTCTTAGCTGGCCAGAGACCTCTCTTTACCGGCTTAACGATGTCAGGGTGGTGGGCGATCAAGGAAACGTGTTTCTCAAGGATGGCCGATGGCTGCGAGTGTGCCCCAGTCTGGAGGTTCTGGCACCGAGCAAGATCCGCAGGCCCATGCCGATTTATTCCCGTCAAATTCATTCTCCCGCGTTTCACCTCACGGGAAGAGATCATGAAAATCACGGTCATTTTTTGTTCCAGCATCTGCCCCGCCTGCTGGCCTGCCGAGATCTGCCGCAGCTTCCGAAAAAACTGAAGCTGCTCGTCGCACAAGGGCATCAACGTTGGCAGGGGCGTTACATTCAGAAACTGGGGCTGGGTGACACGACAGACTTGATCGAGTGTGATGAGGGCACCTTGTACTGCGACGAGCTGTTTTACGTACCGCAGATTCGCAGCCAAAGCTCACCGCTATGCCGTCCGGAGTATTACATTCGCATGCGTGAATGCTTCCACCGCCCGGGCCCCAAAACCGGGCTGCCAGTTTTCATCTCCAGAGCGGACGCCCCTGACCGTCAACTGCTGAATGAGACCGAGGCCATCACCTCGTTTGAGCGCGCCTTTGGCAGCTGCCGGGTGGTGTGCCTTTCACAAACGCCTCTGGACGAACAAATCGAACTGTTCTCACGTGCGCCGCTGATTGCTGGCTCGCAAGGCCAGGCATTCGCAGTATCACTGTTCGCAAAAGACTCGGTATTTGTGATCCTGGAGGCGGGAGAGCACAATCCGTGGTGTGACTCATTTCGCGACGTGGCAATCATCTGTGGCAATGATGCCCTGACTCTTTATTCCGGCACGCCAAGGCAAACCAATGAGTCCTACACTTTCCCAGCCGACAAGCTAGAACGCGCATGGGGGCAGGTGAAAATGCTGCTGCAAGGCCAGGCAATTCTAAACCCATAACAACTTCATGCGCATCCTGCTGGTTAAACTTCGCCATATTGGCGATGCGCTCTTGATGACGCCTACAGTGCAGGCGTTGAAAGATTCTTTCCCGGACAGTGAAATCGATGTGGTCGTCCGTAAAGGAACGGAGGGTATTCTGTCGGGCTGCCCCAGCATCAATAAAATCTACACCACGGCTTCTCCGGAAAAAAGCAAACGGTCCGGCTCCAGTTTCTGGAAAGACCTGCAACTGCTTGAGACAATCCGCCGTGGAAAATATGATCTGGCCGTGGAAATGGGCAACAACGACCGCGGACGCACCATCGTCGGATTGAGCGGGGCAAAAAAACGCTGCGCCAACACCCACGTCTATCAGATTGCCCGGCCATGGAAATGGCTCATGACCCACCTGGGCAATAGTGAGTGGTCAATCATCCACCGGGCACAGGCGGACTTTTTGAATGTTAAAGACTTTCTTGAACTGCCGATGCAGGAGCCTGGCACTCTGATATTCGAAAGAAGCGCCACCACGGCGCCTCCATTCGCTTTGGCACCGGACAAGCCGCTGGTCATTTTCCATCCAGGCACACGGTGGCAGCGCAAGCGCTGGAATGAGAGCCATTGGGCCATTTTTGGGGCCTCTCTGATTTCGCAAAATCATCAAATCGTCATCAGTGTGGGGCCGGACCCGGAGGAGATCGCCCTCGGCGAGCGCCTGACGCAGGCCATCGGCGCGGGATGCACGAGCACCGCAGGAAAAATTCAGTGGCAGCAACTGGCGTGGCTGCTCTACCAAGCACGCCTTTTTGTAGGGGTGGACACGGCCGCCATGCACCTCGCTGCGGCCACAGGTTGCCCCACGGTGGCGCTCTTTGGCCCGGACTCCGATGCCCGGAACTGGGCGCCCTGGAAAACGCAGCATCAGATTGTCCGTTTCAAATCTGACGAAGTTTCCACACTCCAAGAAGTCGAGCGCATGGCTGCACACTTTCTTGCGCTTTCCAAGTCTCCAAGTGCATGAAACTTCTTGTCCTTCCCTTTGGTGACGCGGCCTGCGCCAGCACCCATTACCGGGTTATCCAGTATATGGAGATGCTGAAAGCAGATGGCATTGAGTGTGATGTCGCTGCTCACGGCACGATGCCAGCGCCTGCGGTGATCGCAGGCTACGACGCCGTGCTTGTGCAAAAAAAACTTTTCTCCACCAGGCAGGTACGAACGCTTAGAGCTCACGCGAAAAGACTGTTGTTCGACATTGATGATGCGACCTGGCATCCCCATGGACGCAAACACAGCTGGTGGACACGCTGGCGGACCAATCGCCGGCTGCAGAGCATCGTGCGGGCGGCTGATGTCTCTTTGGTGGCAAACCACTACATTGCCCATCATCTTTCAGCACTCGGGGCCAATGCGCAGGTGCTGCCCATGGCCTTGAAGCCGGAAGACTGGCCGCCTCCCGTTCCCAATCCGGCCAGCCGTATTCGAATTGGCTGGTCTGGTGCGCCGGTGAACTTACGTTACCTTGAAATTTTGGAGCCGGTGCTTGAGCAGATCATGAGTGAGCACCCGGCAGCAGAACTGGCCGTCTTTTGTGGCAAGCAGCCAAACTTTTCCGCAACAACACCCTATATTTATCTGCCTTGGCGCCAAGGCGGTGAGTCCGCGGCGGTTGAAACTTTCCACATCGGTCTGCTGCCGCTCCCGGTGGATTCCTTCTCTCAGGGCAAGTCCCCCATCAAGGCGCTGCAGTACATGGCAGCCGGCATTCCCACTGTCGCGACGCCTCAGGCCGGTTCGTTCGAGTTGAACCGGGAATCCGGGGCCATTGCATTCGCAAAATCTCCAGCCGAATGGCACGCCTGCCTGAAATCATTGATCACTGAAACGCAGAAGCGTGAGGCCATGGGGCTGCGTGCCAGGGCGGCTTATGAAGCGCATTATTCCACGACGAGCACGTATCCATTGTGGAAGTCTTTTCTTATGGGGGTATGAAAAAAGCGAAAATCGTTCTGCTCTCCGACCATACCAATGGCGGAGCCGCCACACTGGCCAACATGCTGGCCAGTGATATCGCGCAGTGCTCGGAGTACCAGATCGAACGCTGGCATTTTTCACCTCCTGCAAAAGCGGGGCTGTTCACTGAACAGGTCACCGAACGCTCACTGGCACCTTCAGCGAAGAGACCTCCGCTGGAGAGATTGATGAAAAACTTCTCCCGCTCACTGGCGGCGCGCTGGCGCACCAAGCGGCATGAAGAGGCCCTATATAAGGCCATCAAAACGTCGCGCCCGGATTTGATCCATGTGCACAACATTCACTCCGCAGATCTCTACCACGGCTCTCTACTGAAGATCGAGCCGCACATCCCGCTGATCTGGACCATCCACGATCTGTGGCCGATCAAAGGCCATGCCTGCTCATGGATCGAGCACACCACGGGCCTCCGAGACCGCTATGAGATCGGCAGCAGAACAAGAGCCGCTCTGCTGCGGGCACGCGATGAGTTGCTGCTGCAGCGGCGCAACCTCACTCTGGTGGCGCCTTCGGACTATGTGAGCCGCGTCATGCGCCCTCTGATCTCCCGCTTTAAAACGCGAGAAGAGATGATTCCCCATGTGGTGCGGCCGGAGTTTCTCAGCGCCCCTTCCCGTGAAGCAAGCCGTGCCGGGCTGGGCTTCAGCAAGGAGCTGTTCTGGCTCGGCGTCGGCGCCACATGGAACAACAACCGTAAAGGCATGGACGTGCTTTGGCGGGCCCTAGCCGGCATCGACTGCCGGGGTCTCGGCCTCGCCATCTGGGGGCAGGAACCCGAAGCCCCCTCCCAGCGGGGCTTGACGTTGCGTACCTTCGGCTCCGTGAGCAGCCCTGCCCAAATGGCAGCGCTTTATGCCGCCATGGATCTCTTCATCTGCCCGACGAAAGGAGACACGGGGCCGCTGACTGTTTTGGAATCGATGGCGGCAGGAACCCCCTCCTTGGCCAGCCGTATTGGCGGCATCCCCGAACGAGTTCAACACGGCTCCACTGGGTTACTCTTTGCCAGCCAGGATGCCCAAGCCCTAGCGTTCCTAATCGACCAAGCGCGCTGCGGTAACTGGCCTTTGGAGCAAATGGGGCAGGCCGCCCGAGCATACGTGCATAAAAACCACGCACCAGAACTTCAAGCCATTTCATATTCACGCTTATACCAACGCATTCTTTCCTCATGAAACAGCCAATTAACTCGCCGACGGATCTCTATTACATACATTACGGTCCCATACCTAGTTATCTCCTTTATTCGATGGAGAACTCCCGTGTTTTTAATCCAACTGCCCGCATCTTCCTCATTGGGAACAATCGCAACTCCGCATTGGATAGGCTCGATGTCACTCTTATTCCTTTCGAGGAACTACCTCAGGCTGATCACGACGCATTTCTCCGAACTTACATTCACACTTCCAGCAATCCCGAGCCGTTTGAGCGTTTTTGTTTCTCCAGGTGGTTTTACTTGAACGAGGCAGTCAAGGCTGTCCGATCTAGATTCGCTCTCCATCTCGACAGCGACTGCATGATGTTCACGGATGCCTGTAGTCTCCCTGGCCGGTTGTTGCCGGAGAGACAGCAGTGTTATTTTGGCCCAGGAGGCGCCCCCCAATTAGCCTTGTTTACACCTGAAGGAATCCAATCTTTAACCAACCTCATGAAAGAGGTATTTACATTACAATACTACAATGATTGGGTAAACTCCGGCCATAACCTCAACTTTTGTGACATGGCCGTGCTGGACTATTATGCCAAGCTGAACCCGGCCATGGTTCATCAAAGGATTCGCTGGCCGGATGTAGTCATCGATCAAACGATGTCATTATCCGAGGGTTTCGAGGTATGGAGCGGAAAGAAAACTCTCAAACAGGTAACTTGGATAGAAGAGAATGGCCATCTCGTTCCTATGTTGAAAGAGCAAAACACAGGAAAGCTAATATCGTCTTTGGCCCTACACTACAAAGGCTCCAGAAAGCGCTACATGCGCCCTTTTAACCGCCTGCATGATAAGTGGTTTCGACTGAAAGTAAGGCGATTGTGGCTGAATATGGCAAAACCGATCAACCGATTCAAAATGTAATAAGCTTGACCTTCGTCTATTAACGGAGCTTGATCAGCGCGTGGTGGCGTACAAGACCGTTTCTTCCTTGTGAATAGTGAAATGCCCCAGCGCAAATCGGTACCCAACGCCAAGGCCGTCCACGAAGCGCGCCAGGCGGGTAAAGTCCTGCTTGGAATGATAGACACAGAGAGCAAGATCAGGTTTGTGCTGGGAAAGGGTATTTACAGCCCCCTTAAGAGCCTCCATTTCCGAACCTTCGATGTCCATTTTGATGAAATGGACACGGGGGATAGCCTTTTGTTGAACCAAGTCATCAATTGAAATTGAGTATGTCGAGTCATCGCCAGCAGGAGATGATTGGAGAGTCGCGCTTGCGCCCGGACCCGCACCCTCATTCTGCATCCGTAGTCCCGAACTATTCCATAAAGGCTGCTTCACAAGTTCAATCCTTGATTTAAGGTCCAAATTTAGCGACAAGTTCACTTCGAATATATCGATGTTTTCCTGGACGAACTCCAGTGAATAGACGCGTCCAGAGGGCCCTGCTAAGTGGGCGAAATACAGAGCTGTGTCTCCCCAGCATGCACCGGCGTCGATAACAACATCTCCCGGCTTCACGAACACACCCATTCTGCGACATGCGTACTGCTCCAAAATAAAAGTGTGCATTGGGCCGCCTGCTGGCATGAACATTTTGAGCGGATATCCCAAAGTAACCAAATCTTGGAGGACCAATTCAAATCCGCCGGCTCCTTGTCCCGTCGGCAGGCGTTTTCCATCTTTTGCTAACTTACTAATCTCCTGTATTTTTTTCCAATACTCCGGATTGGAAAGGGGGAGTTTGACATGCCGATGGCCGAGAATGCGGTATGCAATAATAGCAACCAGAAGAGATTTCGATTCTTCATCCTCAAGAGCGGAATATAACCACTCTAATTCCGAAAAGTAGGGGATCCATGATTCAAAACTAACCCGGTTCCTTCTATCGAAAACGTCATTCCGCGTAAATATCCCTAACAAATGAAAAGGCTTTTTGGCGATGTGTTCAAGTCGTGACAGAATACGTTTGCGCAGGGGACGTGATGATCTAAATCGTTCAATGTCGAAATTATCGCCATAACTGTTAAAGAGAGATTCGAGGAGATATTGGGATAATCTTGCTATAAACATAATATTATTAGACAATAAAAAAATGGTGCTCTATTCGAGTTTTTTCTCGAATTTCGTACCATTGCGCAATTCATATATTATTATTTATGAACATAAACCCTTTCACGTCAATGTTGAATTACCTAGCGGGTGTCGGCGCTGAATTACAAGGGATCAAGCAAGCGGCGCATGCGTCCATTGAACACTTTTTTCAAGCTCCGAATTCCGACGTTCCCTGAAGCGGCTTGTCTTCAACAAGATCCCTCCGATCAATTTTTTGACCGTTTTCAAAAAAGCTGAAGAGGGACAGGTATAACATCTTCCACTCATTCGCAGTTTATGTCATTAGCTCCTATAGGTATTTGCACCTACACGAGACTCAATCATCTGATCCAGGCGATTGACGCGCTCAAGGCCAACACGCTGGCCCAGCAGTCTGAGATCTACATTTTTTCCGATGGCCCTCGGCCAGGAGACGAGGCCAAGGTGCAGGAGCTGAGAGATTACTTGAAGACAGTCAACGGCTTTAAGAAGGTGCACCTGAGGCTACAACCTGTGAACAACATGCTGGAAAACAACGCCAATGCGCACATCCAGCTGGCGACAACCCACGGCAAATCCATTTTTTTGGAGGATGACATCGTCACCTCCCCGCACTTTTTGGAATTCATCAACAACGGGCTGGAGAGATACGAGTCCAATAAAAAAGTCATGTCGATAGGCGGCTACTGCCATCCCATCTCGCTGCCGAAAAATTACCCCTATGACGTGTTCTTTTCCCCGATCTTCTGCCCCTGGGGCGTGGGCACCTGGAGAGACCGCTTTGAACTCGTTGACAAAGTGAAGAATACCTGGAGCGGAAAAAAAGATCCGAAGCTGGCCAGTGACATCAAGTACATTGGAAAGGATCTGCTGCGCAGGTACAAATCCCTGTGCAAAGAAAACATCAAAGCCGCCGACCTTCTGGCCAAATATGATTTTGTCTTCACCGCCGCCATGGTGCAGCATCAGATGTATACGGTGCTGCCCCGCCAGTCTTTGATTGAGAACATCGGATTTGATGGCTCCGGAGTGCATTGCAACGTCAAGGACACAAGGTTTGCACGGACGGTGGACGCGAGCTTCCGACCTGTGAAATTCAGCGACAATGCCACCCTCAACCCCGCCATCTCCCGGCAGTTGTATCTGCTAAGCAGCTTTTCCAACCCGCCTCAAAGCGCGATCAAGAAGAGCCTTTATCTCCTGCAGCGCTATCTGGCCCACAAGTTTTCACTCTGAACCGGCCTGCGCACGGCTCATGCGTAGCCGATCCTTAACGAAGGAGACGCTTCAGGATTGCTGGGAGGCAACGAATGAAAACCGATCAATGTTTTTTGTGCATTGGTCAGCTTGTCCGTCATTTCAGCAGGCAGCATGCGAACGTAGTCGTACTGCGGCTTGCACCACCATGATCTGTAGGTCAGCAGCAGCCCCCATGTGGGATCGTAACCCTCTGTGACAGGAGTGGTCGCGTGAAACAGGGTGCTGTGGAAAATCGCCATATCGCCCGGCTCCAGGTCCACGAAGATTTCGGAGGATTTGTCTGTCTTGTCAGACGGGAATCCTGACTGGCGATGGCTTCCAGGGATGACCTTAAGCCCGCCGTTGTAACGATTCCGATGATCCAAGGCCAGAATCCCCTGCATAGACCAGGTCTGCGGCCCTTCAAAGTTCATCCGGACATCAATGTGATAGTCAATCGCGGTGGCCCCTTTGCGCAGATTGCACTGGGCCAGCATGAAGTTGGGATTGCTTTGATCAATCAATCCATAATAGCGGTCGTTCAAAAACCATTGGTAAACCTTGAGATGATCTCCGGAGGTGACCAGATTGAGAAACTCCTCATTGTAATAGAGAACATTGCTGACGATCGGATCGTTGGCGATCACCTTCTGCCTGCCGACAGGCGCAGCGGTCAGACCGCCTCCGCGCTTGGTGATAAAAATGTCATCGGCAAGGGCATTGAGCTTGGCGGCGTTGGCCAAGTCAACGTAGCCTTTGATCACGCTATACCCGTCAGATTCGATATTCTGACAGTGGGTTTTGATGCTGTCTTCGGACAATGTGCTGGTGAAGTTCATCGTGTATTTTGGCTGAATGGTGGAGCTTGTTCCAAGATGAAAGTCATTTGACCAGTCCGCGGATGATGTCGCACACACGCTCCAAATCAGCAACGCTGACACCGCTTCCAGTGGGCAGGCAAAAGAGTCTCTGAACCAGCCTCTCGGTTTCCGGCAAGTTCCTGCCAGCTTCGGGATAAAGGCTCAGATAAGGCTCCATGCGATGGCAGCCCGGGAAAAAGTAGCGCCGGGCAATGACTCCCTGCTCGTGAAGACGGCGAACCAGTTCGTCGCGGCTGATACCGGCAATCTCTGAGTCGAGCTCCACGACGATGTACTGGAAGTTGCATTTCCCGGTCTCATCGTAAGACATCACGGTGAGTCCGGGCAGATCGGAAAGCCGTTCCCGATAGCGGTGATAATGCGCACGGTTGATGTCAATAAACTCATCCAGGCTTTCCAAATTGGTGAGCCCCATGGCGGCGGAGACTTCGTTCATCTTGCCGTTTGTGCCGATGCTCTCCACCTGATCATAGCCGGTGAAGCCAAAGTTTTTCATCCGGCGGAGCCGCAGGGCCAGATCGTCATTGTTGGTGGACACAATGCCGCCCTCCAGCGTGTTGATAAACTTGGTGGCATGGAAGCTGAAGACTTCGGCGTCGCCGAAACCGCCGATCATGCGTCCGCCATCGGAGCAGGCGAAGGCATGGGCGGCATCAAACAAGAGCTTCAGGCCATGCCTGTCGGCGATTTGCTGCAGAGCCTCCACATTGCAGGCCCGCCCCCAGAGATGCACACCCATAATGGCCGTGGTTCGCGGCGTGATCAGCGCCTCGACCTTGGAAGGGTCAATGTTGTGAGTGAGCGGATCAATGTCACAAAAGACAGGTGTGATCTGCTGCCACTGCAGGGCGTGAGCGGTTGCGATGAAGGTAAAGGAAGGAAGAATGACTTCGCCGGTGAGGCCAAGCGCACGGATGGCGATCTCCAGGCCAACGGTCGCGTTGCACATGGCCACACAGTGCCTGACGTCAAGCAGGCGGCTCATGGCAGCCTCGAATTCAAGCACGTATGGTCCGTCATTTGACAGCCATCGACGGTCATAGATGTCATTGACGCGCGCCAAGAACGCCTCACGAGAACCGATGTTGGGGCGACCAACATATAGTTTATCATTCATCAAGCTTGCCAGGTTGGTTTACCGTCCGGCCCGTGACGGGCCGGCTCATGTGTTTGAACAGGAAGGATTAATCTTTGCAGAACCTGATGTTGTAGAGTGATTTCTCCTTGGGGATGATGTGACGGCTTACTTCGCTGAAGCCAAAGCCGGTGAGCTTGCTCATCACCACCCCGAATTTTTCGCTCTCGATGTCTAGCTCAAAAAGAATTCCTTTCACATCCGGACCGGCCAGCGTGTCCGCAGCCCCTTCGATAAACTCAACTTCAGAGCCGTCGACATCGACCTTCAAGTAACGGGGCGGAGGCAGTCCTGCCGTTTTGATGAAGTCATCCAGGCGAATCACCTGGATTGTCTGCTTTTCCACCGGCTCAAAGATCAATGCCTGCTTGGAACCGGTATCGACGACCTTATGATGCCCGCCTTCCCAGGGCTGCCCGATGTCCATTGTGGCGGATGCATTCACATTTCCCACGGCCTTGTTGAAGGCGGTGACGCTGGAGCTGTCGAGGTTGTTCAGCTTGAGATTCTGCTCCAGGGCGCCGTAATTGCGGCTCTCCGGCTCAAAGGAATAGACCTTCAGCTTTTTAAGCGCAGCATAGGTTGAGAATCTCCCCTCGCAGGCACCCAGATCGTAGAAGACTTCGCCGGCAGAGGCGTCATCAATGAAATCCAGGTTCTCGGTTTCATAATTCATCTGGGAGCAAAGCTCCAAAGATCTGTTTGAGGCGAGAAGGGTCATACTGACGCCACGCACAAGTCTTGTAACGGTTTTATTCATAATTATCGAAGGTTGCCGGCCAGGCGGAATTAACGGCTCTATGATTTGAATGCAAACGTCCTCTCCAGATCAGAAACCTGAGGGAAGCCGGGGGTGATGATGTCGTCTTTCGGTTTGTACAAATAGGTATGTGGATAGCGCCTCTTAATGAAAGACTCCTCCGCCAGATCATTGTAGCGGAAGTGACAGGACCAGCGGATGGAGGGAGTGGTGTTGTTTCCGGAACGATGGATGAGAAACGTGGAGAAAAGCAGGCCGTCGCCAGCGGACACCGGCACCGGGACAAATTCCTCCTCGGCGATGTCATCCACCACGCCAAAGCTCTCGTCGAGGCGGGTCGAAAGCAGACCGCGAAGATGGCTGCCAGGAACAATTTCCAACGCACCGAGAGGTTTGTCAATGTCCACCAAAGGCATCCACAGCACTAGGGAATTGAGGGAGCCCTGAATACTGCGCCAGTCCTGATGCGGGGGGGTCTTCCAATAGGCTTCTTTGGTTGCCAGTTGCCGGCTGTTAAAAAACAAAACAGGACGTGTGCTGATGCATGGCACCTCCATGCCATACGCCCTCATCAGCTCCACCACTCGTTCGTCAATCCCCAGGCGATGCAGCGAGACCAGATGTTGTATATGCTTGCCGCAATTGATGAATGCCGCCTGATCCTCAGTAAAAAATCGATACAACGCGGATTCGAACTCAGCCTCCGTTGGTGTGGAAACAGCCAGAGTCCCATGGCTCATCAACTGCCGAATGAACACGTCTTTGGCATCCTGGCGGACTTGTTCAACCTCATGGCGGGAGAAGAGCGAGGGAAGCAGCACAAACCCGTCTTTATTAAAAGCATCTTTATCAATATTCATCAGATGTGTTTCACTTGTTGGTTGCTGCACTCGAATTCACGGCCGGGATCACTGGGTCTGAACGGCATAGCCGAAGCCTGTCTTCCCAAAACCGTTTCCATTGTAAAACATATGAAGTTTCCCTGCGACATCGACGACATGCGGGTAGGCGACCATGAATGAATCCCAGCCATCAGGGCTCACGTCGATTCCTGCAGACTGGTCCTGGCGCTCCCATTTGATTCCATCCTGAGAACGGGCAATTCCTATGCGGTAGCTGAGCAGCGAGTTATCCCGATAGTCTCGATGGCTCCTGTAGGAATACCACATCAAGTAGCCGTCTGGCTGCTTCAAAACGGAAGCCCGTACAATCCCGCCTTCCTCATCGTTCGCATAGTCAATCGCAACGATGCCCTCTCTCCTCCAGTTGATGCCATCGGAGGATTCTGCGTATTTGAGATTATACCGCGGTTCGAGCTTGCCGTGAACGGTCACCCATTCCGTGCATGAGAGATACCAGTTACGCCAGATTCCGTTCTCAATGTGGATGCATGAAGTGGCGCAGAAAAACGGCTCTGAAGCCGTGCGGTCCATAATCGGCCCGTCATAAAGCTTGCGATATGTGTCTCCGTTGTCGTCGCTGACAGCCAGCCCTATGGAATTGTGATAGGGAACTGTATTCCGCACATTCCACCCGATATAATACAGATACTTCAGGCCACCATGCGATAGAACCCATGACGGCATGATGCCACAATCGTCAAATGATCCAGGGGTTCCAAGCTCCAAAATGGGAGTCTGGCAGACATTCAGGACTTCATTCGGCCTGGAAGAGGCCACATCAATGTAGCTTGTGCGACTCAGATTTCCCGCATCCCGGGTGCTGTAATAGATACGAAGCCTGCTCTCATCAAGAACGTCCACGGTAGGTATCTGCGCATGTGACTTCGCCCATGGCAGAGTGCCATCGACATTATAAATCAGCCCTTCTTTCCGCCACGTTTTTGAATTAATCATGACAGAAGGGTTAGGACCTGAGATCCATGCTGGAAATTTTTGCCTTTTCCGCGGGATTTCCTTTATAAACACCCCAGGCCTCGGTGCTGCGCATCACGGATGAGGCCATGGCAACAAAGGTGCCTTGTGCAATTGTCAGGCCGTCTCTGATGGTGGAATTGACTCCAAAGAAGCAGTTACGCTCAACCACACAGTGTCCTGACAACACCACATGGGATGTGAAAAAGGTATGATCGCCGATGGTGCTGTGGTGGCCTATGTGATTGCCGCTCCACAGGACAACATTATCGCCGATTTGCACAAACGGCTGGATTGTGTTGTCTTCCAGAATGAAGCAGTTGCGACCGATTCGGACATTGCCAAACGACGTCGCCTTGGAACTCACGTAGCTGATCAAATCATAACCCAAGGCCACGATCTGATCGTAAACCTTTTCTCTCAGCGTGCTCATCTTCCTCGGAGCCATGGGAGCAAAGAAGGAAAACTCAGATGACGGCCAGTGCTCGGCCACCTGACTAAAGGGAACAACGGGCAGCCCTTCAAAGACAGGATCTCCTTGAGGCATGTATTCGTCGGAAACTGAAAATCCGATGACTTCATGCTCAGAATCAGTGCTCAGGTAATAATGAGCAAGTGAGGCAAAATCAGCCAGACCAAATATGATAACCTTAGCCATTCAAAAATCTATTGGTTAGCAGTTTTGTAAATGTACACAGTGTATTCATATAGGCCGTAATCATGACGCACGACAAAATGTCGGCTCAGTTTGCGACCGATCATTTCCGACATTGCGTCCATCGACAAATGGAAGAGATCGGGCCTTTCCCAATCGACGATTTTACTCATCACATTGAATGCCATCCCCTTGGCGGTCATCTCAAAAACCTTCACGAGCAATGTTTCGGTGAATTTGAGCATTTCTTCCTGCGAAAGACTCAGTTTTTCCGTGAGCACACCATTCATCACAACATAATCAAACGGGGGAACGGCGGGCTTGTCCGTTAAAATGTTGTTGCAGTAAAAGCTGCACTTTGGGTATTTTTCGGAAGCAGTTTTGATGCAGCTTTCGGACACATCCATCCCGGAGTATTGAATCCAATCGCGCTTTGTCCTGCCGATATGATCCATGAGCTGCGCAGAGCCGCAGCCAAAATCCAGCAAAGTCGTCGTCTGGCCCACGCTGTCTTTCGGGATGATGCCGAGCATCACCTCATAACGTTTCAACACATCTGACTCTTTTGGCCAGTCGGCACCCCGAAATGTGTCGCCAAACTCCGCGAAGACCTTCTCATAATGCTCCGCAATAACGAGAGCACTTTGGATTTCATCTTGCATTAAATTTGATTATGAAAACACATTTTTAGCCAGGGATTGCACAGCCATGTAAAGCGCCATGCAGAAGAAGATTTTTTCACAGCGTCAGCGCTAAAGCAAGCGGCAAATTGGGCTCTTTCCAGCCCGCCTATGCAAGGCTTGTGCAAACGCGGGTAACGGCTGTTCTCCCCTGCCGTCTTGCATTCACGCCGACCTCCAGCGCAACCGCAGTTGGCTGAATGATTTCAAGAGTTATGTTTGGCAGACGAGGAGTCGCTGGCTTCGACCCAAAAAGTGTTTGCGGCCTGCCGCAGCAACTGCTGGGAGTTGTACATCATCAAATCGAGAATGGAAAGCACGGGACCTTCGTCAACCGCCGCTTCGAGCTGCAGATTATGCAGCTCAGGCTTGAGGAACTGGAGCTCCACCCCCGCTGTGCTAAACACGGGGGTGTCATACAAGTCGCGCCCCCCCGGCGGATTGACATAAACATCTGCCCCCTCCCTGAGGCAGATGTCGAGAATGCGGTGCTGGCCCTTCAGCTCCCCCTTGGGGTGAATGCTTGATGAGGGCACAAACTGCGTGGCCAGTCCCAACCATGCGGCTACCTCCTGCAAATTTTGGCTCAAAAACTGGGACAGATTTCCAGAGGCCGCGGACAAAAACGCCTGAAACAGCGGGAAAACTTCAGCGTAGCAGGGGGCCTTGGAATAGGTCGTTGAGATGGTGCGCTCCAAAGTCCGCTTCCAACCATCATCGGGCTTGATGTCCAGCTCACATATCAACCGGTTCTGGCTGGCTCCGATCAATGGGAGGGTGAACCATGCAGGGCCTTGAGTTGTGCGCAGGCGGTTCCGGTTGATCCAGCCTCGATTGATATAATTGACGTCATCCAAAAATACGAACCGGTCCGCGGCCGCCATCAGTTGGAAATAACCAATGTAAGGCAGAAAATAGGGCTGCATGACGGCGAGACGCATTTCGGTGTCTTTTAAATGGTGGAGGCGAGCCGAAGCAAATACTGGGAGTATGGATTCCCCCCCATCTCCGCAGCTGCTGCACACAGGTCAGCTTTGCCAATCCAGCCAGCCTGAAAGGCAATTTCCTCCAGGCAGGCCACCAGGTATCCTTGATGTTCTTGAATGGTTCGGATGAACTGGGAGGCTTCAAGGAGCGATTCAAAAGTGCCGGTGTCCAGCCAGGTGTGTCCACGCCCAAGCTGCTCCACATGCAACCGGCCCCGCGTCAGATACTCCTGATTGATCGAGGTGATTTCAAGTTCGCCCCGGGCCGAAGGTTTGACAGCTTTCGCTATCGACACCACATCACTGTCATAAAAATACAATCCGGTGACAGCGAAGTTGGATTTTGGGTGAGAGGGTTTTTCCTCGATGGATTTGGCATCCCCATTGGCATCAAATTCCACCACACCAAAACGCTGAGGATCGTTCACCTGGTAGCCAAAAATGGTCGCACCGCTACGGCGTACCGCAGCGGCCTGGAGCTTGGGCGAGAAGCCCTGCCCATAAAAGAGATTGTCTCCGAGAACGAGGGCCGTGCAGTCTCCCGCGATGAAGTCTTCTCCAATGAGAAATGCCTGCGCCAGACCTTCAGGACGCGGCTGTTCTGCAAAACTTAGTTTGATGCCAAAGCGTGAACCATCCCCCAGGAGGCGCTTGTAAAGGGGCAGGTCCTCCGGGGTCGATATCACTAGAATTTCGCGAATCCCGGCGAGCATCAGCACCGAAAGAGGGTAGTAGATCATCGGCTTGTCATAAACGGGCAGCAACTGCTTGCTGACAGCCTGACTGACGGGACGCAAACGGGACCCGGATCCACCGGCGAGGAGAATGCCTTTCATAGATGTATTATGGGTGCTCGGTGGCCAGTTTTTTTTCAGCAGTGCCGATTCTCTGCAATCCTTGGCTGTTCTTCATCAAAATGTCCTGCCACCAGGACTGATGATCCAAATACCAAAGCACCGTCTCTCGAAATCCGTCCTCTCCCGCCACCATGGGCTGCCAGCCAAGCTCCGTGCGAATTTTTGACGAATCGATGGCATATCTCAGATCATGGCCGGGCCGGTCAGTGACAAAGGTGATGAGGTTTTCACTCGGGGAAGGAGGCTCGATCAATTCGTCCACGAGCTGGCAAAGCTTTCTGACCAACTCAAGATTGCTCCATTCATTGTTCCCTCCTACATTGTAAGTCTCTCCAACCCTTCCCTTTTCGAGGACCAGCCGCAGTGCTCTGCAGTGGTCTGACACAGCCAGCCAGTCGCGCACATTCTCGCCCTTACCGTAGACGGGGATCGGCTCACGCCGCAGGCATTTGAGGATGACCACAGGGATGAGCTTTTCGGGGAACTGGTATGGCCCGTAGTTGTTGGAGCAATTGGTTACCACGACGGGCAGACCATAGGTATCGCGCCAGGCCCTGGCCAGGTGATCCGATGCAGCTTTGCTGGCGCTGTAGGGCGAATGCGGCTTGTACGGGGTTGTTTCTGTGAAACCGGGTTCTTCGGTTTTGAGTGAGCCGAAAACCTCATCGGTCGAAACATGGAGAAACCGGAAGTCCGTATGCTCATGGCCCTGCTTTGCCTGCCAGTGGCGCAGTGAAGACTGAAGCAGGTTGTAGGTGCCCATCACATTCGTGTGAATGAATTCCTGAGGGCCGTCAATCGAGCGATCCACATGGCTTTCAGCCGCCAGATGCATGACCGCATTAATGCCAAACTGCTTGAAGACCGCCTCCACGGCTTCAGCGTTGTTGATGTCCGCTTTTACAAAATGGTGCCTGGAATGATCGAATACGCCCTCCAGCGAACTTAGATTTCCCGCGTAAGTCAGCTTGTCGAGATTAATGATATCGTGGTCTGTTTCCAAAATCAGCTGGCGAACCAGATTGGCTCCAATAAAACCGGCCCCTCCTGTAACTAAGATGGTCATTAATCTGGTTCTATTTTGAATGGATCGTCGGCATGGCTTTCTTTTTCTCCATCAGGTCAGAGCCCACACGCTTGGGTTGCCCGGTAGAAATCCAGGGTGCGGGCAAGGCCTTCCTCCCACGAGACTGTCACTTGGTAGCCCAATGCTTTCTGGGCGGCACTGATATCAGCCAGCGAATGCAGAACGTCTCCTGCACGTGCCGGTTCGAACGTTGGCTGCAGTTCCTGGCCAGTCAGCTGGTTGATGTCTTTCACGAGACGGAGCAGGTCAATGGAGTGCCCGGCGGCCACGTTGAAGACCCTGCCCGCGGCTGTCTCCGCAGGTGCCTCGGCGGCGAGCAGGTTCGCGGAGACGGCGTTGTCCACAAAGGTGAAATCACGTGCCTGGCTGCCGTCACCAAAGATCACGGGAGGCTTGCCCTCCAGCATGAAAGTGCAGAACTTCGCGATCACACCGGAATAGGGCGAATCAAAAGCCTGGCGTGGACCGAAGATGTTGAAGTAGCGCAGAGCTATGGCTTCAAAGCCATAGAGCTGATAAAATAGCTGGCAGTAGCGCTCGCCACCATACTTTTGCAGCGCGTAGGGCGAAAGCGGCTGAACGGGCAGCCCTTCATGTTTTTCCGGGACGTCTGCGTTTCCGTAGATGGAGGACGAGGATGCAAACATCAGGCGCTTCACACCCGCATCGCGAGCGGCCAGCAGTACGTTCAGAGTGCCGTCCAAGTTTTGCGCATTGCTCTCAAGCGGCTCAGCGACTGAACGCGGCACCGAGGGAAGAGCCCCTTGATGAAACACCCAGTCAATACCAGGCATCAGCTTTGCCAGCAGGGCTTGATCGCGAATATCACCCTCGACGAGATCAATCTTATCCCCGGGCTGTTTCCAATGGAGGTTGGCGGGATTGCCAAGAGAGAGATTGTCCAGCACAGTGACTTCAGCACCTCTGCGACAGAGTGCCTCAGAAATGTGAGAGCCGATAAAACCTGCACCACCTGTGACGAGAGCTTTCATGCTTTGAAATAATTGGGTTTACCCTTCATCAGGGCACTGAGCGCATTGCGTGAATCCACCACCAGCCGCGCATTTTCTGCGATGAGCGCCGCGTCCACCGCCTTGTGATTGGTGGCGACAAGCACGAGATCGTAATCTGCCAGCGTGCCTGCCGCCAGCGCCACGCTCTCACGTCCAGCGAAATGGGCATGTTCACGTGAGGGGCGGATCACCGGCACGTGCGGGTCGTGGTAATCCACTTCCGCACCCTGCTGCTCCAGAAGATCCCACAGCACGTAGGCCGGGCTTTCACGGTCATCATCCACGTTGGACTTGTAGGCGATGCCAATCATGAGGATGCGGCTGTCGCGGATGGTGAGGTGCAGCGAGGCCAGCGCCTCGCCCACACGCTGAATCACGTAGGCAGGCATGGCGGTGTTGACCTCGCCCGCCAGTTCGATGAAGCGAGTCTCCTGACCATATTCACGAGCCTTCCAAGTGAGATAGAAGGGATCGATCGGAATGCAATGGCCTCCGAGTCCAGGCCCGGGATAAAAAGGCATGAAACCAAAGGGTTTCGTCTTGGCCGCATCGATCACATCCCAGATGTCGATACCCATGGCGGCATAGACGACCTTGAGTTCGTTCACCATGGCGATGTTAACTGCACGGAAAATGTTCTCTGTCAGTTTCACCGCCTCCGCCACACGGCAGGACTCCACCGGGACCAGCGTCTTGATCGCCCGGCCATACACATTCAACGCGTGCTTCAGACATTCAGGAGTGAAGCCACCGACGATTTTTGGAATCACCGCGACATCACTCTGCGGATTGCCCGGGTCCTCACGCTCTGGTGAGAAGGCGAGGTGAAAATCCACTCCCGCTTTCAGCTTGGAGCCCTCTTCCAGCACCTCTCGCAGTTCGGTGTCCGTTGTCCCCGGATAAGTGGTGGACTCCAATACCACCAACTGGCCGCGCTGGAGGTGGGGGGCGATGGCGCGACCGGTGCTCAGCACAAAGGTGAGGTCAGGTTCGCGGTGTTTCGCCAGCGGCGTGGGGACGCAGATGATGATGGCCTCACATTCGCAAATACGCGAAAAGTCCGAGGTGGCGGAAAAGCGTCCAGCTTCACGCTGCGCACGTACAGAGTCTGCTGAGATGTGCAGGATGTAGGTCTCTCCTGCGTCCAAGGCTTTGATTTTGGCGGAATCAATGTCGAATCCCAGCACGGTGCTGCCCGTCCGGGCAAACTGGAGGCTCAAAGGCAGGCCCACATAGCCCAAACCGATGATGCCGATGGTGGATGACGTCATGAAGAAGAGGGTTTTGGCAAATTCAAAAAGGGGATATGAAGGCAAGGCGGTTAGCATGCCAGAACTTTTTGCCAAAAAGAACCTTTATTTCACCTGCAGCAAAGGCAATGGAGCAGTGTGGACATCATAGCTGATTCGACCTTCCCCCAACGCATCTGGCGCATTGCCCACTCCGAAGCCTCCCTTGGCTGGGGAGGGCAGGAACACCGAATTTTGGCGGAAATAAACGGATTCCGCAGCCGCGGCAGCGAGGTCTGGCTGATCGCCCCCATGGACAGCCAAATTTATCAACGCGCGAGTCAGGCTGGGGTGCCGGTGCTGGCCCAACGCTTCAATCAGCGCTACCTGCTGCCGTTTCACATCCTCAGACTTGCCTGGTGGCTGCATCGCCAGCGCATTGAGATTGTCAACCCACACAGTTCGCGGGACGGGTGGATGCTCACCATCGCTGCGCGCATCGCACGAGTGCCGCTGATCATCCGCAGCCGGCATTTTGATGTTCCCATTCCGAACAAATCGCTCAGCCGCCTGATTTATAAAGAGTGGAGTCATCATATCCTTACTACCAGTCCCAAGATTACTAGTTCACTGATTTCCACCTTTGATCTGGACCCGAATGGAATCACCACGCTGCCTACCGGTGTCGATCTCGAACGCTTCAAGCCGGAGGGGCCAAAAGCAGATTTCCCCGCACTTGCACTGCCCCCTCAGACGCCTCTCATCGGCATGATTACAGTGATTCGTGCCGCCAAAGGTATTCAGGTCTTGGCGGAAGCTGTTCATCTGCTCAAAACTCAGCACGGTATTGAAGTACACTGCATCATCGCAGGGGAGGGGCCGGCGCTCGAATATGTGAAGTCCGTGGTTTCACAGTTTTCGGTTGGGACACAATTCACCTTTTTAGGCCATCGGGAAGATGTGCCCGAAATCATGCGATCCCTCGACATCATCGCAATCCCCTCATTCCACGAAGCCATACCTCAGTCAGGCTTGCAATCCCTGGCAATGGGAGTTCCCGTCGTAGCCAGTGATGTGGGTGGCATTCCCAGCATTATCAGGCATGGTGAAACAGGTCGGCTCGTGCCACCGCATGATGCTGCTGCTCTTGCCGCCGCCATCCGTGAAACCTTGGAACAAAAGCTCCAAACTCAGGCCCTATGCCGCGCCGGGCAGCAGTTTGTCATGACTCATTGCAGTCTCGATGCAATGCTCGATCGACTGGATGCCATCTATCGTCAGCATCTCGGCGAGTGTTGAGCCTTGTGCTGGTGGCATTCCATCAGCTAGTGTAATGAAGACTCCCAGCATTTCCCACCCCTGCTACATCATCGTTCATGCACCATACGGAAGATCTTCAGTTCGCAGCCCTGGTAAAAAAAACGCTCACATCCATATGGAAGTATGTCGTTCCATATCGCGGCCGTTTCGCCTTGAGTGTCCTGCTTGGAATGCTCAGCGCTGTCTTCAATGGATTCATGCTGATCGGGTTCCAGTTGATCTTCTCACTGGTTTTGAAAGGCAAAACCCGCACCCTGGGAGAGGGCACCGAACTGCCTTTGATTGGTGAAATCAATCTGGCCAAGATGTTTGGGCTCGACGCTGACGCCCCGATTGGTCTGACCGGTGTCATGATCGCCTGCTCTTTCATTCCAGTGCTGATCTTTCTCCGCGGCTTCTTTGGTTACCTATCCAGTTACATGCAGGCGTGGGTCACAAGCAGGGTGGCCTATCAGCTTCGCAATGATGCCTTTCATTGCGTGATGCGGCAGTCTCCCGTCTTTTTCAATTCCGCCAAAACAGGCGAACTGATGCAGACGGTCACCAACCAGACTGCCACGGTCCAGCGCAACGCCATGCAGCTGATTCAAATTCTTGCGCAGCGCCCCTTGACCATCATTTCCATTTTGGTCGTTCTTTTTGCTCAGGATTGGCTTTTCACCCTCATGTCACTCGTCGTCTTCCCATTATGTCTCCTGCCGATCATTCGCATTGGTAAACGGGTGCGTAAATCCGGAGCGCGTGAGGAATATGACTCCAGAGAACTGATGGTGGCCATGCAGGAATCCTTTGCGGGCATCAGGCTGGTCAAAGCCTATGCCGGGGAAAAACACGCCGAGCAGCGCTTTGAACGCACCAACCTCAGCATGACTCGCAACATGGTGCGCTGGGCCAAAGCCGTCGAATTTGTCGGCCCCTGCGTGGAAACCATCGCCTCTCTGGGCATCGCCGCAGGATTGGTGTATGCGTGGGATCGCGGTCTTGAGGCGGAAAATTTCTTCCTGCTCGTGATGGCTCTGACGCAGATCTATCCACCGGTGAAAGAACTGAGCCGTGTGCAGATGATGCTGCAAAAAACCACCGTCGCGGCAGGCATGGTGTTTGAACTGCTTGAACGCACTCCTGACATTCTCGACGCGCCTGATGCGGTGGATGTGGGACGTTCGCGTGGTGAACTCGGCTTTGAAAACACCGCTCTTTTCTATCGTGAAACCAATGGAGATAAAAAGGAGGCTCCAGCTGTAACGAACATCAGCCTCAAGCTCGACCCAGGCAAATTTTACGCTCTCGTCGGCCGGAGCGGTGCCGGCAAAAGCACGCTCTTCTCCCTGCTGCTGCGCTTTTATGACCCCGATGAAGGTTCGGTCATGCTGGACGGCCGCGACATCCGCTCCATCACGCAGAATTCGCTGCGCGCCAACATTGGCATCGTCAATCAGGACACCTATCTGTTTCACGACACCATCCGTGAAAACATCCGCTATGGCCGTCTGGATGCCAGCGAGGCAGAAATCATCGCCGCTGCGAAAAAAGCGCATGCGCATGAATTCATCGAGCAGATCAGCAACGGCTATGATGCCATCGTCGGTGAAGGCGGGTGCAATCTTTCCGGCGGCCAGAAGCAGCGCATTTCCATCGCCCGTGCCATTTTGCGCGATGCGCCGGTCCTGCTGCTCGATGAAGCCACCTCAGCGCTCGACACTGAGAGCGAAAAAATCATTCAGGAGGCCATTCAAACCCTGTCTGCTGGTAAAACGGTCGTGGCCATCGCGCATCGGCTTTCGACGATTCTTGAAGCAGACCAAATCATTGTCATGGATCAGGGCCGCATCCTTGACCGCGGCACGCATGCGGAACTGCTGGGCCGTAATCCGGTGTATCAGAACCTCTACAATCTCCAGTTCAGCGCTGATAACAAACATGATTCATGAGTCCGGCGCTCGTCATAGCAGCGGCGGAGAGCATTCCGCCGCTATTTGCTTTGCTGGCACTGATGCTGGCGGGAGTGGTCATGGTTTCGCTGCTGCTGCTGCGGCTGAGGCAGTCGATGCTGGCAGGCTATTTCATCTGCGGCGTTCTGATCGCGAACTCCGGCGTGCTGGCGCTGCTCGGCGGAGGTGAATCGCATGAGCAGGTCTCGCAGATGGCGGAGTTCGGCGTCGTGCTGCTCATGTTCACTCTGGGATTGGAATTCTCTCTTGGTGAGCTGCGCTTTCTGCGCCGGCTCGCGTTTGCAGGTGGCGGATGGCAGATGGGACTTTGCATGGCGGTGGTTGCTGCTGCTTCGACCGCGCTGCATTCTTCGTCCTGGCAGGGGGCCGTCCTATTATCCGTCGCACTCGCCATGAGTTCCACGGCGGTCAGTTTGAAGAGCTTTCAAGATCTCGGCCTCGAAGCCAGCCCCGGTGCACGCATGGCGCTGGCTGTGGCGATTTTTCAGGACCTGTTTATCATCGTCTTCTTTCTGTTCCTGCCTCTGCTCCTGCCGCACGAAGGTGCAGCCACGGCACTGATGCCTCGGCTTGGCTCGCTGGCTTTGCGTGGGGGTGCCTTTGTGGTTTTGGCGGGTGTAGCCGCGCGGTGGGTCATCCCGTGGCTGCTCAACGCGGTGACGCGCACGCGCAGCCGTGAGCTCTTCACGCTCTCGGTCATCGGCAGCTGCGTGGGCCTGGCTTTCGTCGGTGGTTTGCTGGGGCTCGGGCTCGCACTTGGAGCATTTGTTGCCGGACTCGCTGTCAGCGAATCCATCTTCAAGCACCGCATCCTGGCCGATGTGATGCCACTCAAGGATCTCTTCCTCACGCTCTTTTTTGTTTCCGTCGGCCTCATGATCGACGTCAAAGCCGCCATGGTTCTGTGGCTGCCTATTTGCACGCTCACAGCAGTGCTCATGCTCAGCAAAGCAGGACTCATCACCCTCATCGCACGTCGGCTCGGCCTTGCCCACAAGCAGTCACTCATGGCGGGCATTGGCCTGTGCAGTGCGGGGGAATTTTCGCTCGTCCTATTGCAGAATGCCGGGGGGGCTCATCTATGGAGCAATGACACGCAGCAGACACTCCTCGCGGCCAGTGCACTTTCCATGGGGCTCCTCCCTGCCCTGCTGAAATTCGGCATCCCACTCGGCGACTGGCTGGTCAAGCTTGGCTGGGGCCGTGGCAAGCCGGTCAAGGTCGATGGCGGCAACCTACGTCAGCGCATCAGCGGCCTCACTGACCACGCCATCATCTGCGGCCATGGTCCGGTGGGTGAAAAACTCAACAAAGCGCTGCTCGATTCCGGGGTGCGCACGCTCGTGGTCGAATTGAACGCGGATACCGTACATAAACTTCAGCGGCAAGGTCAGGCCGTGCTGTTTGCGGATGCCAGCCATGAAGAAACATGGGAACTTACCCAATTGAAAAATGCCCGCATGGTGGCCCTGACCTTCCCCGACGCCACAGTCAACGCCCAGGCTCTTGCCATGATCCGTGAGCATCGTCCCGATATCTCGGTGCTCGCCCGCGCACGTTTCAGCTCCGATGTGGAGCGCCTGAAGCGTCTCGGTGCCACGCAGGTCGTGAACGACGAGACTGAGGCCAGCCGAGCCATGGAGGATGCGGCGATCACTTTGCAGGGGGCTTGAGCATCATTTGCGCAGGCCTCCATACCGCCTAGTCTGAGGGCAAATGTCCCAACGCCTTTTCCTCCTCGACGGCATGGCGCTGCTTTACCGCGCGCACTTTGCCTTCATCAAAGCTCCCATCCGCACCAGCGACGGATTGAACACGTCTGCGCTCTACGGCTTTGCCAACACGCTGCTCGACATCCTGAAGAATCAGCAGCCCACGCATCTCGCCGTCGCATTGGATACTTCCGCGCCGACACCGCGCCATGAGATGTTCCCGGCTTACAAAGCGCAGCGTGAAGAGATGCCGGAGGACATCAGCATGGCCATCCCGCAGATCAAACGCCTGATGGAGGCCATGAATGTGCCCATCCTGGTACGCGATGGCTACGAGGCCGACGACATCATCGGCATCATGGCCAAACGCGCCGAGAAGGAAGGCATTGAGACCTTCATGGTCACACCGGACAAAGACTTCGGCCAGCTCGTCTCCGAGCATGTCAAAATCTACAAACCGGGCCGCTCCGGTGCTGATGTGGAAATCCTTGGTGTGAAGGAAATCTGTGAACGCTGGGGCATCGAACGCCCGGAGCAGGTCATCGACATCCTCGCGCTCATGGGAGACGCAGTCGATAACATTCCAGGCGTGAAAGGATTCGGCGAAAAAACCGCCACCGCACTCATCCAGCAGTTTGGCAGCGTCGAGAATCTCATCGCCAACACCGATAAGCTCAAAGGCAAGCAGCGTGAGAAGCTTGAAACCAGCAAGGAGGATGCGCTGCTCTCCAAGCAGCTCGCCACCATTTTCGTGAATGCGCCTTATGAAGCGCAGGTGGCCGATCTCGTCATCCAGCCACACAACGATGAAGCGCTGAAAGCCTTTTTCACCGAGTTTGAATTCAATGCTCTCGGTCGTCGTGTTTACGGTGATGAGTTCAAAGCGGGTCGGGGGCGGAAAGCGGAACAGGCTGCCGGCCATTCGGCTGAAACACCGGCTGATGAGGATCTGTTTGCCGCGCCTGCCCCTGCGAAGCTCAGCAGCATTGCCGACACGCCGCATGTTTATCATCTCGCGCAAACGGCTGATGAGCGTCAGAAGCTCATCGCACAGCTCACTGAGCTGAAGTCATTTTGCTTTGATCTCGAAACGACCGGGCTCGACCCACGTGACACGCAAATCGTTGGCATCGCCTTTTCATGGCAGGTGCATGAGGGATGGTTCGTGCATTTCCCCCGCGAGAAAGTCGAAGCCAAGGCAGTGCTGGAGGAGTTCCGCGCCTTGCTCGTGCAGGAAGGCGTTGAGAAGATCGGTCACAATCTCAAGTTCGACCTCAGCGTGCTGCTCGCGCATGGCGTCGAGGTTCGCGGGCCGTATTTTGATTCCATGCTCGCACACTCGCTCATCGACCCAGATCAGCGCCACGGCATGGATTACCTCGCGGAATCGTATCTGCGCTACACGCCAGTACCGATCACCGCACTCATTGGCACGGAGAAGGATGATCTCTTCAGCCAGTCAACCATGGCCGATGTCGCGGCAGAGGATGCCCGCAAGGTGGCCGATTATGCCGCCGAGGATGCCGATGTGACGTGGCAGCTCGCCGCAAAAATGCGCTCTGAACTGAAAGAGCAGCAGTATGTCTTCGACACGGTCGAATGCCCCCTGCTGCCGGTGCTCACGAAGATGGAAAACTTCGGCGTTAAAATCGACGTGCAGGCGTTGCGCGAATACGGCGTCGAACTCGACAAGAAGGCGGCCGAACTGCAAAAACGCATTCAGGAAAATGCGGGAGGTCCCTTCAACCTGAACAGTCCCAAACAGTTGGGTGAAGTGTTGTTTGACCGCCTCAAGCTCAGCGAAAAACCGAAGAAAACCGCCACCGGCCAGTATCAGACGAATGAGCAGGTGCTGCAGTCCCTCATGGGATTGCATCCCATCATTCAGGATATTCTGGACTACCGTGAGGTCACCAAGCTCAACAACACCTACGTCGAAGCTTTGCCGCATGCCGTTTCACGCATCACCGGCCGGATTCACACCACCTTCCATCAGCTCATGGCCGCCACCGGCCGCATGGCGAGCAGTAATCCGAACCTTCAAAACATCCCCATCCGCAGCGATCTTGGTCGTGAGATTCGCAAAGCTTTCGTCCCCGGCGAAGAAGGCTGGGTGCTGATGAGCGCGGACTACTCGCAGATCGAGCTCCGAGTCATGGCAGCTCTCAGCGGTGATGAAGCCATGATTGAAGCCTTTGCCAACGGTCTCGACATTCATCAAGCCACCGCCGCCCGTGTCTATGGTGTGGAACTCGACGGCGTGCTGCCTGAAATGCGCCGCACCGCCAAGATGGTCAACTTCGGCATCATCTATGGAATCTCTGCGTTCGGACTGAGCCAGCGTCTCGGCATTCCTCGCGGCGAGGCAGCCACCATCATTGAGAACTACTTCAAGCAGTTCCCCGGTGTGAAGCGTTTCATGGAAAAGATCGTCGAGGATGCCAAGAATTGCGGCTACGTCGAAACCCTCACTGGCCGCCGTCGCACGATCCGCGACATCACCAGTGGCAACGCCACTGTCCGCGGTGCTGCTGAGCGAGTCGCAATGAATACTCCCATCCAGGGCACTGCGGCCGACATGATCAAACTCGCGATGATCCACGTGGATGCTGCTTTGACGAAAGCAGGTTTGCAAACACGCATGCTGCTCCAGGTCCACGATGAACTTCTTTTCGAAATGCCTGATAGCGAAGTCGAACAAGCCCGGACGATCATCCTTGATGCGATGAGGAATGCGCTTCCGCTTAAAGGCGTGCCAGTGGAGGTCGAAGCTGGGACGGGATTGAACTGGCTGCAGGCGCATTGATCTAGTCCCCACTCTTCGGATCAAAGGCATCGCGCAGACCGTCGCCGAGGAAGTTGAGGGCGAGGAGGCTGGCGGACATGAGGAGGGCGGGGAAAACGAGGAGCCACCATTTGCTTTCGAGCGGGTTGATGACCTGCGCGCCGTCCTTGAGCAGGGAGCCCCAGCTGGCGGCAGGGTCTTCGATGCCGAGACCGAGAAAGCTCAGAAAGGATTCGTCGAGGATGACGGCGGGAATGGTGAGCGTGAGGTAGGTGAGGATGATGGTGCTCAGGTTGGGCAGCAGATGCCTGCGCAGCACGCCCCATGAGCTCTGGCCCATGGCACGAGAGGCGGTGACAAAGGTCATCTCACGCAGCACGAGCACCTGACCGCGCACGATGCGCGCCATGGTGAGCCATTCGACGAGGCCAAGTGATACGATCATCACCAGTACTTTGGAATAGGCCTTCAGCTCGCTGATGTTTGCAGCCAGATCAATCCAGTTTCGCGCCTCTGCTGCGAGACGCCAGCCGTCGATCCATTCCTTCACGTACTCATCGAGCGCGGCGATGAGAATCATGATGAAGAGAATGCGCGGCACGGATTGCAGCACTTCGACGGTGCGCATCATCACACCGTCGATCCGACCGCCTGCATAACCGCTGATCATGCCATAGAGCGTGCCAATGCCGAGGCTGATCAGCGCGCCGATCAATCCTACGCCGAGAGACACACGAGCACCGGACAGCACTCTGTAGAGCATGTCCTGTCCGTTCACATCCGTGCCAAGCAGATGCAGCGCATGGGTTTCCACCGAACGCTGCAGCGGTGGCACAAACGAGGCGCTGCTGGTGCCTTTCAGTTCCTCCGGCAGCAGCATAGGCACGACGATGGCTATGAGTGACAAGCCTGCGAGAAAACCGAGCGCGATGAGCGCCGCGCGGTTGCGCTTCAGGATCTGCCAGCCGTCCGGCCGTGCGATGGATGCTGGAGCGGCGGCTTCAGGCATAGAGTTTGATGCGTTTGTCCAGCAGCGTGTAGATCACGTCCACGAACAGGTTGAAGAGCACGAGCAGCATGCAGTAAACAATGACCGCACCGCCGAGCAGGAAGACATCGCGATTCTGAATCGAGTTTACGAAGATCATGCCGGCCCCTGAGATGTTGAAGACGCTTTCGACGATCATCGAGCCGGTAAGCAGATGCGCGGCGAGCGGGCCGAGGAAAGTGATGACGGGCAGGATGGCCACCTTGATGGCGTGCCTGGCAACGGCCTGGGTTTCGGTGAGGCCCTTGGCGCGTGCGGTGCGCAGGAAGTCGCTTTTCAACACATCAAGCAGGCTGTTACGCATCAAGCGGGCGACGTAGGCGATGTAGGGAGCGGCGAGGCAGATCGCGGGCAGGATCATCTGTGAAACCGTGCCCCAGCCGCCGACCGGCAGCCAGCCGAGCCACAGGGCAAAGATGGCGATCAAAAACGGTCCGCTGATGAAGGAAGGAATCGAAATGGACAGCAGCGCCCCGAACATCGCCGAGCGGTCAATCCAGGTGTCCTTCTTCATTGCCGCGAGACTGCCAAGAAAAACACCGGCACAACTGGCGATCACGAAAGCCAGCGCTCCCAGCGCGAACGAATTCGGCATCTTCTGCCTCAGCAGTTCCGAGACACGCCAGTCGCGATAGCGCGTGGACACGCCCAGATCGAAGTGCGCAATGGCAGAAACATAGGCGAAGTACTGTTGTGAGACAGTGCCATCGAGATGATACCGGGCCAGCTTCGCTTTCATCACCTGGTCACTGATCACTTTGTCCGTGTCAAACGGCCCGCCTTTCGTGATCCGTGCGAGCACGAACGTGATCGAGATCACGCAGAAGATCACGATCACGCTGCTGAAGGCGCGGCGGAGGAGGAACGGAAGCATCGCGGAAATGTCGAACGCTGAAGGCGGAATGTCGAATGCTCAATCACCCAGCCACCATGCAAAGCTGCCGCTGGGAACGGGCAGGACGCCGGTCGCGCCACGGAGCTGCATTTCGCCATGCTCCACTTTGCCACCATTGCGGCCAAACTGCTGTTTGAGGAGGTGATGCAAAGAAATAGGCGTCAGTTCCGGCGTGTGGCAGGACAGCAGGACACCCAGAGGTTGGGGTGACATGAGCTTGCCGAGCAGTGAAAGGAGCGGTGGCAGGTCGTTTTCGATTTTGAAGACCTCGCCCTTCGCCCCCCGGCCATAGCTTGGTGGATCGAGGATGAGCAGGTCGTACTGCCGGTCGCGGCGCAGTTCACGCTCCAGGAATTTGGTGACGTCATCCACAATCCAGCGGATCGGTTTTTCTTCGAGACCATTGATGGCGGCATTCTTGCGCGCCCAATCAACCATGCCCTTTGAGGCGTCCACGTGGCACACCTCTGCCCCTGCATGCGCTGCTGCCAGCGTGCTGCCGCCGGAGTAGGCGAAGAGATTCAGCACCCGCGCAGGGCGGTTGTACCGCTTGGCATATTCCGTGCAGCCTTCGCGGATGCGCCGCCATTGATCACGCTGTTCGGGAAAGATGCCGAGGTGGCCGAAGTCGGTCGAGCTGAGCTGAAACTTTGTGCCATCGACCTCAATGGTCCATGTCTCGGGCAGTTTGTCGCGGCCACGCCATTGATTGCCGCCGTCGCGGAAGAAGGTGGCGGTCACTTTTTGCCAGTCGGCCTTGGCCAGTGTCTGCTGCCAGACTGCCTGGGCGCAGGGTCGTGAGAGCACGACGCTGCCAAAGCGCTCCAGTTTTTGAAATGAGCCGCTGTCGAGGAGTTCGTAACCGTTTGAATCAGCCATGGGAAAATTAATCGGCCTCTGGCCGTGGATCGCGTGAAAGCAGGGCTTTCATGCCCTCCTTGGGGGATTTGCCTTGATACAGCACGGCGTTGATCTCGTCGAGCAGCGGCATGCGCACGCCACTGGCCTGGGCGGCCCGGTGCATGCTGGCGGTGTTCGGAACGCCCTCGGCGACCATGCGCGTGCTGGCGATGATCTCATCCAGAGGCCGCCCCTGACCAAGCATGACGCCGACACGATGATTTCGGCTGTGTGTCGAGTAGCAGGTGCCCATAAGATCCCCCACACCGCTGAGGCCATAAAAAGTCTCTACCTTGCCGCCTTCAGCCACGCCGAGGCGCACCATTTCAGCCAGCGCTCGGGTGACGAGAGCGGCGAGGGTGTTGTCACCAAGTTTCAAGCCATGGGCGATGCCCGAAGCGATGGCGTAGGGGTTTTTCATCGCGCCTGCCCATTCGGCGCCGATGATGTCGTCGGTGGTGTAGGTGCGAAAGAATGGCAGCGTGAAGCATGACTGCACCGCTTTGGCGATTTCTTCATCCGCACAGGCCACGACAGCAGCGGTGGCCAGCTGACGCGCCACTTCTTCGGCGTGATTGGGACCCGTCAGCACCGCCAGCGGAACGCCGGGAATGGACTCACCGATGATCTCGCTCATGCGGTGGCCTGTTTCGAGTTCGATGCCTTTGGAACAGGAGATGAGCACGCGAGCCTTAGAAGCCGCCTGGCTTTGGGCGACGAGTTCCGCCGTGCCACGCATCGCCTTGGAAGGGATCACAAACACGAGCATGTCCGCAGGCTGCAAAGCAGCCAGATCGGCGGTGACAGTGATCTCGGGCGAGAGTTCCAGATCCGGCAAGTAGCGGACATTGCGGCGGGTGTCGCGGATCTGCGCCATGAGTTCGGCATCGCGCCCCCAGAACTGCACGTTCAGCCCGCGCAAAGAAAGCAATGAGGCAAGTGCGGTGCCCCAACTGCCAGCACCGATGACTGTGGCGGACTGAATCATGGCTGCGGCTTCTTTTTGGTGAAGGCCTTGCTCTCCGTGCCTGCAATCAAGCGCTGGATGTTTGAGCGATGCCGGATGAAGGCGAGGATCATTACCACGATGCCAAAGCCGAGCAGCACGAAATCCCAGTGCCCCTCACGCCACATTTGAGTGGCCATTGCCGTCGGCACGCCGACCGCCGCCGCCAGTGAACCGAGTGAGACATAACGAAAGGCGAAGAGGAAGGTGAGAAAGCCGATCCAGCCGCCGATCATCCCGGCCAGAGAGATTCCCAAAAGCACGCCACCGGTGGTCGCGATGCCTTTGCCTCCTTTGAAGCCGAGCCAGAAGGTGAACATGTGGCCGATCACGGCGGCGAAACCGGCCAGCACTTTGCCCAATGAGACCATTTCGGGAGCTGCGCCAGTCTGTACGATCCAGCCTGCCGCCAGCCAGACGGGCAGCCAGCCTTTGAGCATGTCGAGAAGGAACACCGGGATGCCGATCCCCTTCCCCAATACGCGGATGGCATTGGTGGCACCGATGTTGCCGCTGCCGTGCTGGCGGATGTCGATGCCTTTCAGGCGGCCGGCGAGATAGCCGAACGGCACTGAGCCGCAAAGATAGCCGCAGGCGATGCTGAGGAGTGTGGCGGTGGTTGTGGTCATGGCGTGATCAGGCTCCTAGTAGCCGAATTCAGCCTGCTCTGGCAAGCTTTTCATCGGTCCGAAACCGCCTGAGGTCAGTTCGCCCCGTACTTTTCTTTCAGATACTGCACGGTTTCATCCGCCGTATCGGCCTGAATCATCACCAAATCTCCCGCCTGCGCGGATTCCAAGGCCAAATCGACCGCCTTTAAATGGCCGAGAATGGACTCGACGCGCCGGGTGCGTGGGGCATTTTCCAAGCCGGTGGCGATGAGTTTCATGATCTCGCCTGATTCACGACCGCGCACATAGTCACCTTCGTAAAGCCAGGCTTCGTCAAATTCTGCGCTCAGCATGCGACCTTGCTCGATGATGTCGCTGTCACGGCGGTCTCCAGCGGAGCTGTAAACGACGATGCGGCGCGGATTGGTGAACTGACGCAGACCGTCGAGCAGGGCGCGGAGGGCGTCCACATTGTGTCCGTAATCAACGATGACGGTGATGCCTTTCAAATCGAGCACGTTGAAGCGACCGGCGTTTTGGTCGAGGCTGGGGACAAAGGTGCGTGCGCCCTGACGAATGAGGTCGTCGTCCATGCCCAGCGCCCAGGCCGCAGCCACAGCGGCGAGGGTGTTTTCGACCTGAAAGCCGATGCGCCCGCCGTGAGTGAGTGGGATTTCGCCCAGGAGCATGAACACATCCTCGACGGGTCCGGTGGCTCGGATGATGTGACCCTCACGAACATAAATGGCACGCTCACCCTGAATACGATGGCGGACGATGACGGCGCACTCGCCATCCAGGGCGAAGAAGATCGTCTTGCGCGGATAGGTTTCTGCCATTTTCACGACGAGCGGGTCAGCGGCGTTCAGGACGGCGCTGCCCTGAGCCGACACGGCGGCGACGATGCACTGCTTCACCTCGGCCAACTGCTCGGGAGTGTCGATATCATTGATGCCAAGATGGTCGCCGGCTCCGATGTTGGTGACGATGGCGACATCGCAGTGATCAAAGGCCAGACCTTCGCGCAAAATGCCGCCTCGGGCGGTTTCCAGGACGGCAGCGTCGCACAGAGGGTAGGACAGGATGCTGCGAGCGCTCTTGGGGCCGCTGCAGTCACCACTGTCGATCATGCGCGAACCGACAAAAACACCGTCTGTGCTCGTCATGCCGACGCGCCAGTTGTTTTGAGTCAGCAGATGCGCAATGAAGCGGGTCGTGGTGGTTTTGCCATTCACCCCTGTCACGGCGACGATGGGGATGCGGCCACGGCATTCGGGGGCAAACATGGTGTCGATCACCGCCTTTCCCACGGGACGCGGCTCGCCTTCCGAAGGATACAGGTGCATGCGCAGTCCCGGGCGTGCATTGAGTTCAATGATGACGCCGTTGCGCGGGCTCAGGGGCTGCGTGATGTCGGGGGCGATCATGTCGAGACCGCAGATGTCGAGACCGACCATCTGCGCAGCTTCGACGGCGGCGGCGCAAATCGTGGGATGCACCTCGGCGGTGCAATCGACGGCAGTGCCGCCGGTGCTGAGGTTCGCGTTGCGGCGGATGAGGATCGTCCGTTCTTTTTCCGGAATTGATTCAGGTGTGAGCCCCTGCTCAGCCAGCACGCCAATGGCCACGGCATCAATGCGAATGCGACTCAGGGCGGCGGCGTGGTCGGCAGCACGGCGTGGGTCGCGGTTCTTTTCGGCAATGAGTTCCTGAATAGTCTGCTCGCCATCACCGATGACATGCGCAGGATAGCGGCGTGAAACGGCAATGAGTTGACGTCCGATCACGAGGACGCGGTAATCCTCCCCCTCGGCAAACTGCTCCACAATGACCGACCGGCTTTCCTCCCTGGCGGCTTCATAGGCGGTAATGACCTGCTCCCGGGTGTACAAGTTCAAAGCGACGCCACGGCCTTGGTTCCCGTCCAACGGTTTCACGACCACGGGCAGGCCGATTTCGTTGGCGGCGGCCCAGGCATCCTCGGCATTCTTGACGGGGCGGCCCTGCGGCACCGGCAGGCCGATTTCATTGAGCATCCTGCGGGTGAAGTCTTTGTCCTGCACGATGTCTTCGGCAATCGCGCTCGTCTGACTGGTGGCAGCGGCGAGGATCTTCTTTTGCTTCGAGCCCCAGCCAAGCTGGACCAGGCTGCCTTCGGTGAGGCGGCTCACGGGAATACCACGCAGGCGGGCGGCATCCACCATGGCCCGGGTGCTGGGCCCGAGGCAGACACTTTGGGCAAGTTCGCTCAGTTCCGTGATGGCCGCATTCACGTCCATGGTCTGGCCGAATAGCGCGGCGTCGATCAAACGACGGGCGAGTTCAAAGGCGGCGCGAGCGACGGTTTCATCATCAAACTGGGTGATGATGCGAAAGGTCAGCGGCTGCGAACTGGGCATCACCTTGCCAAAGATCACCTGAAGATCGGAGCGGCTTTGCAAGTGCAGCGTGATGGACTGCAGCAGGGCGGCGAGGGCATCCGCCTGTGGTGTGACGCAGGTTTCGCTGAGCTGGGGCTCCAGTGCCGGCAGCCAGGAGAGCAGCCAGGAACGCCAGTTCGTGACATGGTCGGTCAGTTCGGGAAACTCCACTCTGCATTCCAGAACGGTCTCTCGGGCCCAGAGATTCGGGCCGCGCAGCGCAAGGATTTTGCGAACGATGGAGGAACGGAGTTCGCAGGATGGAGCGGGGATGGACAAGCAGGAGATGGAACGCGCGGAATTGTCCACAGACCTGCGGGAGTTCAAGGGAAACCTCGACATGGAGCACTAAATAAGATGGCCCTGGCATTCCTGCACTGAGAGTTGGGGAATTAACCGACCCGGTTTGACAAGCTCAAGTAACATTGGACTATCGGCGGCTTTCACAATCCGCCTCCACTTTGCCGCGCCCCCTCTTCCAAGACCTTTCCGACCTCCTGCTTCAGCATGCCGAATCCCAACTGGCATCTGGAGAGCGCATGGTCGCACATCTGATGACGGATTTGGACGCAGGCCTGCATTTCAGACATGGACTGATCTTGCTGACCAACACGCGTCTGCTGCATTTTGAGGATGCAGGCAGCAGCCATCCGCACTTCAGCGAGTGGAAGCTGGCAGATCTGAAAGAGTTCAATCTGGAGGAAATGGGAGCGACTATTGCGCTGCACCTCACGGGCAATGGCACTCTTATTGGCCAATGGCGGGTGACTTCCGGCTGCCTGCGCCAGGCGGAGGCATTTCTGGCACGGTTTCGCGAGCAGCGCCGAACTCCAAGCGGTGAGGACACTGGCGCAGTCGCCCGCGACCATGAGATTGAGGAGGATGGGGAGGAAGTTTTTGCCGCTGAAGATGCCGAGGGGGACATCCCGCCCGGAAAGCCGCTGCTGCGCCTGCTGAGCTTTGCCCGGCCATGGTATCGGCTGCTGTTTCTCGGGCTGACGCTCACCCTGGCGAGCACCGGGGCGCAGATGATCGCCCCCTGGCTCACCATGTCGCTGGTGGATGATGTGCTGATCCCGATGCAAAGCCAGACGGAGCAGGTGCATGTGCATCTGGTGTATGTTTTCATCACTGAACTGGCGCTTGCCGCGTTGCTGACCTGGGCGCTGAACTGGGGAAAAACTTTCGTGGTGGCACGCATTGCCGAACATGTGACCAGCCGCATGCGGCGGGAGACGTTTGAACATCTGCAGCGGCTTTCACTCACCTACTTCAACCGCAAGCGCACGGGCGACCTCATTTCACGTATTGGATCGGACACGGAGCATCTCTCCCTGTTCATCTCGGTGAATTTCATCGACTTCTTTTGTGATGTGCTGCAGTTCATTTTCACGGCGATCATTTTATTCAGCATCAATCCGCTCCTTGCTGTGGCCGCATTGGGTCCGGTGCCCATCGTCGCGTGGCTGGTGCAGCGAGTGCGCGAGCATCTGCGCGGTGGGTTTGCAGCTGCCAGCCGTGCGGGCAGCCAGCTCACCAGCGTGCTGGCTGACACGATTCCCGGCGTGCGCGTGGTCAAGGCCTTCGCGCAGGAAAAGCGCGAGATTGAGCGCTTCCGCGTGGCGGACAAGCACATCTTTGACACCAATGACCGCGTGAACAAGACCTGGTCGTTCTTCACGCCGATGATCAAACTGCTGACGGATCTTGGACTTCTGATCGTGTGGGCGGTCGGTGCGTGGAGCGTGGCGCATGACAGCATCACGGTGGGGGTGCTGACCGGCTTTGTTCTTTACATCAGCAGCTTCTACGAGCGCATGGACTCGATGAGCCGCTTCACCGCATCCATGCAGCGGGCAGCCGCCAGTGCGCACCGCGTTTTTGACGTGCTGGATGTGAAGCCGGACGTGCCGGCGCAGCGCAATGCGATCAAAGTGGGCCGCCTGCGTGGCGAGATCGAGTTTCGTGATGTGAAGTTCCGCTATGGCTCGCGTGAGATCATTCGCGGCATCAGTTTGAAAATCGCGCCGGGTGAGATGGTAGGGTTTGTGGGACCGAGCGGCGCAGGCAAAACAACGCTGGTAAACCTGGCCTGCCGCTTCTTCGAGGTGAGCGAAGGCGCGGTGCTAGTGGACGGCGTCAATTTGAGTGACGTCGATGTGATGGACTACCGTAAAAACCTCGGACTGGTTTTGCAGGAGCCGTATCTCTTTTATGGGACCATCGCGGAAAACATCGCCTATGGAAAACCGGAGGCGACGCGGGCCGAAATCGTCGCGGCAGCGCGTGCGGCGCGTTCGCATGATTTTATCATGCGGCTGCCGGACGCTTATGATTCCATGGTCGGCGAGCGTGGGCAGCAGCTCTCCGGTGGCGAGCGTCAGCGTATCAGCATCGCGCGGGCACTGCTTGTCGATCCAGCCATTTTGATCCTGGATGAGGCCACGTCCTCCGTGGATACCGAAACGGAGCGCGAGATCCAAGCGGCGCTGGATCATCTCGTGAAAGGGCGCACCACGATCGCCATCGCTCATCGTCTGGGCACTTTGCGCAAGGCCAGCCGGCTGGTGGTGATCGAGGAGGGCCGCATCAAGGAAATTGGATCGCATGAGGAACTACTGGAGCGCAGCGGCACCTATGCGCGTCTGCACCAGGCCATGCTGGAGGTGGCCCACGCATGAGCACGCCGCAGCCACAGAGCATCGAATTTGCCAGGGATGACCAGGGCCGCCTGGTGCTCGTGGACAATGACGGCGTGCGGCATGTGAATGTGCATCCCGCCAAACTCTTTCCGCTGACCGAGAAAGACCACTGGATTTCCATCCAGTCCGAAGGTGCGCGTGAAATTCTGTGCATCGAGGATCCGCAGAGCCTGCCCGAGCCCTCGCGCTCTCTGCTGCTCGACGCGCTGGCCCGGCGCGACTTTGTTCCCATCATTCAGGTGATCCACCGCATCGTGCGTCTGGCGGACGGCCATGAATGGCATGTCACCACGGACCGTGGTGACACCCGCTTTGAAGTGGAGACGGATGAAAGCATCCAGCCGCTCGGCCACGGGCGCCTGGTCGTTGTTGACCGCCGCAACACACGCTACCTTATTCCCAATGTCGCCAGCCTGGACCGCGTCAGCAAACGCAAGCTGGAGCACTACTACTGACCTTGAACTCTGTTCACACCCCGCCCGCCACGGCTCCGCGTATCGGTTCGCTCGATGTCTATCGTGGCATCGTGATGTTCCTGCTCGGTCTGCGTCGGCACCTCCCGCGTGGCGTCATGCAGCCGCCCTCGGCATAGACGCTCTGGTCAACCGTAACTGCTCAACCCCTCGACCATGGTCTGATCCGCCAGTCCATAGGTCCATGCGGCTCCGACGGCTGCGAGGACGTTGTGAACATTAAAGGAAAAATGACCGGTGAGCGGCATGGCCACATCACTAAGTGCACACAGACGGCGTGCCTTGTCGCCTTCGGCAAGATAAACCGAGTCATCCTGCACGAAGACAGTACGCCCGCCTTTCGCCCGATGGGCGATGACAACAGGATTATCCGCCACATGCGAGATAAACAGTACGCTGCACCGGCAGTGCTCTGACTCCGCCATGCCAGCCACGAAAACATCATCGGCATTGAGCACGGCGATGCCCTCCGGCAGCACGACGTCCACCACGCAGCGCTTCACCTTGGTCATCTGCTCCATGGTGTCGATGTAGCCGAGACCCAGGTGTTCGGTGCCGACATTGAGCACCACGCCGATCTGGCACTGGTCATAGCCGAGGCCTTCGAGGAGAATTGATTCAGCACTGCTCTCGCAGATGGCGATTTCCGTCCATGGATGCAGCAGAACTCCGTGCGTGCCGCTGGTGCGGTCACCTGTCTTCGTGGGGGCGCAGCGCTCGCCAAACTGCAGCCCACCGCTGTGACACACACCGAGAAATTTTCCGGTGGCTTTCATCAGATGCGCCAGCAGCCGGGTGGTGGTGGTCTTGCCATGGGTGCCTGTGATGCCTATCACAGGAATGCGGCCGTTTTTTCCGGCGGCGAACATCATGTTGATGATTGCTTCGCCCACGGGCCGCACCTCCCCAGTAGCCGGCCGCAGGTGCATGATGAGCCCAGGGCTGGCATTCAGTTCTACAATGGCACCGCCCTGGTCTTCGAGGGGTTTGCTGATGTCCGTGCACACCACATCCACCCCACATATGTCCAGCCCAGCCACCTGCGCGGCGATGGTGACGTGGTCACGGTTGCGCGGATGAACCAGGCCGGTGACTTCGGTGGACCAGTTGGCAAAGCGCGAGATCAGCACCCGTTCGCCGGCATTGGGAATCGAATCCGGCTGGTAGTCTTGCTTTTCCAACTCGGAGAGGATCGCGGGATCCCATTCTTCGGTGTCAATTTTGGACCATGGGCAGAAATCACTCACGCCGCGGAGAGGATTGGTGTTCAGCTGGGAATCCACGAGCACGGCGATCGTGTCGTTGCCATTGCCCGTGACGACCGCGTGATCACCGCGACTTGCCGCGATCAGTTCTCCGCCGACGACCAGCAGACGGTGGTCGTTGCCGGGAATGAAGCGCTCCACCATCACCCCATCACCTTCGGTCATGGCGGTTTGAAATGCGCTCTCCACTTGTTCACGAGTTGTGAGATTGATGAACACGCCACGCCCATGGTTCGCATCCTGAGGTTTCACCACCACGGGAGTGCCGATGTCCTCCGCAGCCTCCCAGGCGTCGTCAGGATTGGCAACGACACGCCCTTCAGGCACGGGAACCCCGGCTTTACTTAACAAGGTGCGCGTCAGATCTTTGTCCTGAACGATGTGCTCCGCGATGGCTCCGGTGCGGTCGGTTTCCGCCGTCCAGATGCGCCGCTGGTTCACTCCCTGCCCTAGCTGCACCAGGCTGCGGCCCTCCCGAAGTCGCCGACATGGAATGCCACGCGCTTCAGCTGCAGCGATGATGGCATTCGTGCTTGGCCCGAGTGCGTTGCGGTCCACCACGCGTTTCATGCGCGCCACAGCGTCTGCAATGTCATATTCCTTGCCGGCATACCCTGCTAGCAGGATCTCGCGTGCCTCGCGCATGCAAGCTTCAGCAACGACCTCATCCAAATACTCGATGACGACTTTGTACAGGCCCTCCACACAGGTCTCCCGCGCTTTTCCAAAGCCGACGGCGTGTCCGGCCAAGGTCTGCAACTCGAGTGTCACATGCTCCAGAATGTGCCCCGGCCAGGTGCCGGTGTCGAGCCGCTGAAAAAAGCCGCCGCGCTCCCCAATGCTGCAACGGTGCTCAATCATGCCGGGGAACCACGTTTTGAGCTGATCGGCAAAACCGGGCACGATATCGGATGAGGTGTCCTTGAGTCCACCCAAGTCTACCCAGGCTTCGAGCACAGCATCGTTCGTCCAGATGTTGGGTCCGCGGAGAAAGTGGATTTCACGAATGTCGAGATCGGTCATGGAGCGCCGATGTTACTTGTGAGTCTGCAGGTGGCAAGAACTCGCCGCTGGCAGTTCACGCTTTGTCTGGCGCATGAATCGGTGGCACATAGCCCTTGCCTTCGCCGTCAGAACGCCTTGAATCGCTACCCATGCTGCTCCCCCTCGAAGACCTGTTCAATGATGTGATCGCCAAGTCCATGCGTGGCCTGGGCCTGAACGATGCCGCTCTTGCCGCCCTTTCCGGCGCCAGTGTCGAAGACATTGCCAATGCCAAGTCCGGCAAGGTGGATGACCTCGTACTGCGCAAAATCGCCCCCCACCTGCAGCTCGAAGGCTTGTCACTGGTGGCGATGGCGCACAATGAATGGCGCCCGCTCTCCGTCAACGTGTCCGGCCTGGAACAGTTCAACACCACGTACCATGACATGACGGTGAATGCGTATCTCGTCTGGGACACAGAAACGAAAAATGCGGTCGCTTTCGACACTGGGTCGGATGCCTCCCCGATGATCAACTTTATCCACAAGAAGGGGCTCAATCTCAGCCTCATCTTCCTCACGCACACGCATCCCGATCACATCCTCGATCTCGCCAAATTATCCGCCGATGGCGCCGTCACCGCCTTTGTGAATGAGAAGGAATCCTGCCCCGGCGCGAAAACCTTCAAGCTCAGCGAGACCGAGTCATGGGAATCCGGTGGGCTGCGCATCGAGGCACGCAGCACCTGGGGCCATTCGAAGGGCGGCATCACTTATCTCGTTAGCGGTTTGAAGCACCCCATCGCCATCGTGGGAGACGCCCTCTTCGCCTCCAGCATGGGCGGTGGGATGGTTTCATACGCCGATGCTCTTGCCACCAACCGGAAGGAAATCTTCACTCTGCCCGACAACACAGTCCTCTGCCCCGGCCACGGCCCCATGACGACGGTCGGTGAAGAAAAAGCCCACAATCCGTTTTATCCTGAGTTCAAATAATTCTCAACCAGCCCAACCCATCATGTCTCAAACCGTTGCTTTTGTCGGAGTCGGTAAAATGGGGGCCAACATGGCCCGCCGCCTCAAAGATTGTGGATATAATGTCACAGCTGTCCTTGATGTGAACACCCAGGCCGCCGCCGATCTTGCCACTGAGCTCGGCTGCAAGGCCTGCACCAAGCTCGCGGACGTCACCGCCGCTGCCGATGTCATTTTCACCGTCGTCACCAACGATGCGGCCATGCGCGGCATCTTTTTTGGCAGCGAGGACAACCTGCTCATGAACGCTAGCGGCAAGGTCTTCGTCAACTGCGCCACGCTATCTCCTGCGATCCACCGCGAAGTCTATGCGGCTGCCACCGCAGTCGGCGCGCACAGCCTGGAAGCCTGCATGGCCTCCTCCATCAGTCATGCACGTGAGGGGAAACTCTACCTGATGCTGGCTGGTGACGAAGCCACCTACCAACGGGTGCAGACCATGATCGAGCAGATGAGCATGAACCTCCGTTTCATTGGAGGTCCGGGCAGTGCGGCGGAAGTCAAAGCGCTCGTCAACATGGTCATGAACATCAACACCGCGGGTCTCGCAGAAGGTCTGGGTCTCGCCGCCGCCCTCGGTCACGATCTGGACATGATTCGCGAGGTCTTCAGCCAGACCGGAGCCAATTCACGGGTGCTGGAAACTGACAGCGCCGACATGGTGGCCCGTGAGCACGACTGCTGGTTCTCCGCCGAGCACGCCGCCAAGGACAGCGGCATCGCCGCAGATGTTGCGCAGAGCGTCGGACTGCATCTTCCGCTCAACGATGCCACCAAGGCGCAGTATGAGAAGATGGTCGCGCTGGGTCTCGGCGCGCTCGATAAATCAGGCATCGCCGAACTGACGTTCAAAGGACGGCATGCGTAATTAGAGCACTTGCACTGCAACTGAAGTTCTCCCTGCCCAGTTGCGGCGCAACTGGGCAACTTTACTGCGGCGATTCGCCCACTTTCAAAACTTCCAGTTTCTTGCCCACTTTGTGGCGCTGCAGTTCACGTCCGCCGCTGGAGGTCTTGATGATCAGGGTTTGACCGATGCGGCCGGGGATCATGGCCTCTTCGCCCGCTTCCAAGGATCGCACAAACAGTTCATTATCCGCCCCGGGTGAAAGCCCAAAAATACGCACCGCGCCTGTGTGGTTGTTGGTGATGACGACGTCAGAGGGATCGCCAGTGTTGGGTGGTGGTTTGGCGGCAGTCGCGGACGCAGGCAGAGGCTTGAGCGGCGGCATGCTGGAGTTTTCAGGTCTGGGCTCCGCACGCATGGCTGGCGGTGCTGAAGCGGGTGCGCTGATAGGAGGGGCTTTGGCGCTGATGAAGGCAGGCTCTTTGATTTCAGTGGCATTGGCCGCGTTGGCGAGACGTTTCGGTTCCTTCGCCGCACCGCAGTCGAATTGATCGAGCAATTCCTCACGGCGCACCTCCAGCGGCAGATCGCGGTATGTTTTCAAGGAACGCTCACGGCGCTTGAGATCATCTATTTCAGGCGTGCTGAATGTGGCGGGATCAAAGGGTGCTGTGCGCTGGCGGTCGAGCGCTTCAAACTCGGTGGCGAGCACACCCCGGCGTTGCAATTTGAGGTTCAGATCCGTCTGCGCAGCTCCTGCATCACGATTAAACTGGTTCTGCAGATTGGCGATGTTGGCGCCCATTTGCACATTCTGGTTTTGAATAACCTGCATCTGCTGACGGATCTGCTGAATTTCCACCTGATGCTGCTGGATCTCCACCAGGAGAGCCTGCGAGCCCGCAGCCGGCTGCTGCATGCCGGGACGCATGCCTGGTTTGGTTGTTGGTGATTCCGGCATCTGCTGCTGTGCCGCAGCCTGCAGATTCACCTGGTCTTGCGCCATGCAAACGGAGATCTGCTGCAGCCTTCCATTCAGCGCCTGCAACTGCACGGCGTTCGCCTGTTGCTGCTGCGTGAATCCGACCACCTGAATACGATACTGCTGGTCAAACTGGTTCACCGTGGCTTGCAGCGTCTGAATATCGGGATCGAGTGCGGCCACCTCCCTGCTGATCGAAGTCTGACGCTCTGCCAGACGTGCGACCTCGGCGTTGCGCTTTTCCGTGATGCCCGCCATCAGGGTGTTGCGCGCGGCATCCTCCGCAGCTTTGAGTTTGCCGTATTCGGCGGTGACTTGATCACGTGCCTTCGCGCACTCGGCTTGAAGGTCACCCTTGAAGGCCGAGAGCAGATCGCTCTCCAGCAGCACAGCATCACCTGCACCCACTTGATCCTGCCAAGGTCCTTTGATCAAACCGAGCCCAATGCCACAGACATACGCCGTGTCCTTCGCTGCCTGAGTGGCCGGACGATTTGAATAATGATTCTGCGCCAGTGAGCGCATCTCACGGGCAGCCTGCGCCGGCTGATGCAGGCACAGGTTCATCCAGAGCCGCGCCTCACAGGCACGGTCCCAGGTGGTGCTGTCGCTTTTCTTGCCAATCGCCGCCGCGAGGCTCTGCTGCGCTGAGGCGTAATCTCCCGCACTGAGCAATGCGAGCGCGCTGGCGTAGTTCACGCTGCAATCTTTGGCATCTGCCTTCATCGCATGCTGATAGGCACGCTCGGCTGCGGCCTTGGCCTGTGCCGAAGCCCCCCAGCCTTCGTTCAGCATCGCACGCACATAGCCATGCAGGAGTTCGTTGCATGGCTTGAGTTCAAAGATGACGTCTCCATCCTTGTCGCACTTCACCGTCAGCTCCCCGGTAAACGGCTCGCACTCGGGGGCATCGATGGCGACAGTGTAACTGCCCTCCGCGAGGTCCTTTGCGTTGTATTCGCCCTTGGCATTCGTCACGAAAGGCTGGTTGAGCGGCGTGGGAAGATTTCCTGAAGGCTGGAGGACGAGCCGAGCATTCGCCACCGGCAGCCGCGCATCATTCGCCCGGTCTTTGCCACTGCTGATGAGTTTGACGACGAGCATGGCAAGTTCGCACTTGTCCCGTTTGGGAGGTGTTTTTGAGAGGAGAAAATCGTGAACGTATTCAAGCGTTCCCTGCGGCACTGTGAAGCCGCGTCCGGCATCTTCCGGCCCAAATCCAGCTGCCGTCACACGATACGCATAATCGGCAGGCGGCAGATTTTTGATCTCATAGTAACCGCCTGGTGAACTGGCCGTGGCAGTTGCCACCACCTTGCCACCTTGACTCGTCAGAAGTTCCACTTTTGATCCGGGCAATGGCCCGAGGTTGTCACCTTTTTCTGTTTGGCCATATACACGGCCATGCACGGCAGGCTGGACAATATTTGACTGCGCCGGAGCACTCGCGGTCTTGGGTTCACGTGTGAGGAGAAAATCATGCACAAACTCGCGCGTGTCCTGGGGCATGGCAAAGCCGCGCATCTCATCCTCTTCGCGGAATCCAGCCGCAGAGACCTTGTAGCGATACGCCCCCACCGCCAGCGTGGCGATCTGGTAGTAGCCGTACTCGTTTGTCGTCACCGTTGACGCCGCACCACCTGATTCAGCCTTCAATTCGATCTTCGCATGGGCCACCGGGCCGAGGTTTTCACCTCTCTCATCCTGACCGTAGACACGGCCGTGTACACTGCCATCCGCCGCATGCAGCAGCGGTGCAGCCAGGAGAATGAAAAGAGGCAGGAGCGTTTTCATGGCGTGTTGTCAGGGACGAGGCGGACTCCGAGCACACTCACGGCGTCCGTCGCATCCGTGGTGTTGAGCGTGACCATGTAGGTAAGCGTGACATACATCGTGCCTGTGCCCGCCTGCACAGCATAGGCGGCTGGATTGAACGGCGGCGCGGCAAAGGAATAACTCGCGCCATTCACTGGATCGAGCGGATAGCCGACAAAGTTGTTCGCGGCCATGCGGTCAAAACGCAGCGGCATGTCCACCAGCAGCAGCGGCTGGGTCTTGGCCAGTGGGGCCGCTGGCACCAAGCTGGTGGTTTGCAGTGTGAAGAACGGCTGAGCACTGAAGGGCAGAGGCATCACATTGCCAGCCAGATTACGCCGGATCGGGCCGCTGCTCAGCTCAGCACGTGCAAGCACCTGGGCCGTGGTAGCGGGCAATGAGCCGCCCACGAATGCAATGTACGCCACGGCACGCAAGCCATTGGCGGCCGCAGGCAGAGGCACCAGTCCTTCAAAGCGAACTGTGATCATTTCACCGCCGCTGCCGGTAGGACGTGCCGCTGTGCTCCACGCGGGCAGTGTGACCGCCCCGGGGATGTTTTCGTGACTGGCAAACAGCAAACCAAAGTGGCTGCCGTGCTCGGCGGTGAGGCTCCACGCATTGCGGATCGCCAGCGGGTCGGCCAAGGACATGCCCTTCCATTTCAAAAACGGCGGCGTCACTGCCGGAGTGACCTGAAAACTCGGCGCAGGCGCATTGCCGGGACCGAAGGGCGGCAGAATGCCCCCGCGTTTCAGCCCTATATTGGCGGTCGTTGTGCCAGCCGGAAACAAGGGCAGCAGCGAACCATTGGCCGCAGTAATGACATTCCCCAAAGGTCCCAGCGCGGTGACACGTGGCTGTACATAAAGGTAGAGTGCCTCGGCGGAACCCGCAGTCAGCAGACCGGCAATCGCGGCACGATTGATCGGCGGCATCACAACGCTCGTGAACCCAGGAAAAACACCGATTTTGGTCGCCATGGGGGTGATCAGCACTGGTGCGGCTTTGTGGGGAAGCACGGCAAATAAATCGACCCGCCAGGAAGTGATGTTGGAAGTGTTGCCTCCCACACTCCAGTTCACCGTCACCGCATCGCCATCACACACAATCGGTGTGGTTGGGGCGATGCGCACGCCGCTGATCAGCGGTGCTGCGGGCGGCGGCAGCGGCAGGAGCAGCTGTGCCAGCGCGTTGAGCAGAAACAGCAGGCCACCACCTGGAGGCGGCAGGCCTCCCGGAAGTACTGTGCGTATGGGTGGAAGCAAGGGAGGCGGTGGCAGCGGGGGGATTGGCGGGACGATTACAAGAGGCGGCAATGGAGGCGGTTCAGGGGGCAGCACAGCGGCGGCGGCATCTCCCGGCAATGTCATGCCTGACTTCCATACCGGCACCTCAGCGGCAGTGGCCGTGGGTCGCATCAGATCTCCTGCCTCATTAAAATAGGCCGCAGGTGTCAGCCAGAGCTCAGGCAGTGTTTTTTTGTCGGCCGGCTGCGCCTCACTGTCATAGACCACCTGACCATCAGTCTCGATTTTTACACTCTGCAGTTGCGCACGGTCTGGAATTTTGTTCGTGGCCGCACCGCTGCCAATGATGCCTACGCCCGGAGCGCTCAAGGATTCCTTGGTCAGCGGATTCATCGCCAGTTCAAACGCGGCCAGATCATAGAGCTGCGGCTCATTGGCATCTCGCAGGGGGTCCATCTCTGATGACAGCAGGAATTTCCGCGCACCTGCCACGAGATAGACCGGATTGCGCGTGCCCTGCTGCGGCCCTTTGCCACCCGTGAGCGTGATGCGCAGGTTCTCCACCTTGGTGCCCGCCGGTGGCGCAGGATTCAAAGCCTCATCGCTTTCCTCAAACCATGGCACCGCACCCACGACACGCCCGCTCAGAGCGCGGACCAGCGCATGCTCCGTCTTCAACTCTGCCTCCTGATCATCGGTTAGATTCGTCGCGTTTGTCTTGGCCTCATACTCCGGCAGCATCTGCATGAGGCTGGCACGGCTCGATGCCAGTTTCTCCTGCGCCCGCGCATCCGCCAGACCGTTCGCGGCAAAGAGTTTGCCATTCACTTCGATGCGATACCCCGCCAGCACCCAGTCGCTGCGCCCCTGCGAGGCAAAGCCGATGCGCTGCAAATCGCCACACTTCACATCTGCCAGCAATTGCTGCGAAGTTCGCAGTGCATCCAGTCCGCCATCATCGCCTTTGGCGGAAAACTCAAACGTCGCCATCTGCCCAGGCTGAATGGAATCCGCCATGCCTTCCAGCGATGACTTGTGCGGGAACGCAGCAAACGACGGCTCGCGCCTCACTCCGCCCAGCGGATACAGGCGCAACGGAAAACCGAGTCCCAGGTGTACATCCACCGGCTCGCTCAGCGCGGTGCCAGCGGTGCCGACTCCCAACGTGATCTTGATCGACTCCACCGGCTCATCTGGCGGCAACGAGCCTTTCTCAAAGGGCGTGCGAGGCAGCCCCTCATCCTTAACCGGCACATCCACTTCCTCACCTAAAGGTGCGGTGGCCGCAGGTTGCTTGGACGAGGTCGCCTTGGCCAGCAACGACGGATCCACCTTCGTCACATACAGCGCCCCAGCACCGATCACGCCTCCGAGAAGAAGGCCCATGAACAGCTTGCCCCATCCAGAGGGAGGCTTGGCAGAAGATGCTGGATCATCATGGTAAGCGTCGCTCATGGTATTTTCAGGGATTGATTCTGCCTGACACCCTACAGACCAACCTGCACGGGATTGGTTCGATATTAGCGCCTAGCGTGGCGCGGGCGCAATCCCAATCTTAGGCCAGAATCCCCTTCGCAACTTCGCCACTCACGTTCGTCAGCCGGAAATTTCGGCCACCGTACGAGTAGGTGAGCTTGGTGTGATCAAGGCCGAGCAGGTGCAGCATCGTCGCGTGCCAGTCGTGAATGTGCATCGGATTCAGTTCAGCCTTGTGGCCTACTTCATCCGTCGCGCCATAGGTCAGGCCGCCCTTCACACCTCCGCCGGCCATCCAGATGGAGTAGCCCTTGTGATTATGATCGCGGCCGTCACCGCTCTGCGCATAGGGCGTGCGGCCAAACTCGCCGGCCCAGACGACAAGGGTGTCCTTGAGCATTCCGCGTGATTTTAAATCTGACAGCAGAGCGGCAATCGGCTGATCGGTGGCGGCGCAGTTCGTGGTCAGCAGCTCGCGCAAACGGTTGTGATGATCCCAGTTTCCCGGCGAGGCGATCTCGATGAACCGCACTCCCGCCTCAGCCATGCGCCGCGCGAGGAGGCACTGCCGCGCGAATTGATCCTTCCCCTGCCCGATGCCGTAGAGTTTCAGAATGTGCGCAGGCTCGCTGCGAAGATCGAGGACGTCGGGCACCTCGCTCTGCATGCGAAAGGCGAGCTCGAAGGATTCGATCGCTCCTTCGATCTCAGGGTGAAAGCCATCGCGCTCCAGCTTGTGCTCGTTCAGGCCGCGAATGAGGTCGAGCTGGGCGCGCTGCAAATCACGCGGCAGGGCGGGCACGATGTTTTTCATTGGCGGCCCGGGAGCCGCATCCTTTTTCAACAGCGCCGCATAGAGCTCCGGCAGTTGCGACCCGCCGATCCGCGTGCCCTGGCAGATGGCGGGTAGAAAGGCACTGCCGTAGTTCTGCGCGCCGCCATTGTCCGCCGGCGGATTCAGCGTGATGAAGCCAGGCAGGTTTTCATTCTCCGTGCCGAGACCGTAGAGCGTCCACGCGCCGATGGAAGGCCGCACAAACTGAAAACTACCCGTGTGCATCTGCCCGAAGGCCTGCGCGTGGTTCGGCAGATCGGTGTGCATGGAATTGATGATGCACAGCTCGTCCGCATGCTGCGCGAGCTTGGGGTACAGCGTGGTCATCCACTGCCCTGATTTGCCGAAATGTTTGAGGGGGTAAACTGGGCCAAAGAGCTTGGCTCCCGCCGAGTCGCGGCCCAGGGTCGCGGTCTGGCCGTCGCGTTTGATGAGCTCCGGCTTGTGATCAAACAGGTCCACATGCGAGGGACCGCCGCGCATGGTGAGGAAGATCACGCGCTTCGCTCTCGCTGCAAAATGAGGCTGCTTCGAGGCAAGACCGCCCTTTGCCTGCGCCAGAGCTGAAAAGGCCAGCCAGCCGATGCCGGACGATAGTGTCGTCAGCATCTCACGGCGGGAAAACGGGGATGGGTTCATGGTGTTGAATTTGTGCCGGCGGGTTTGAGTTTTGGATCATCCAGATCCAGGCGGTACAGAATCTGATTGTAGTCGTAACGCGGCGTTGGGGCGGCGTGATCGGCGAACTGCATCGTGTACGTACCTTCAAAAAACAGGACAGGCGAACCATCCGGCGTGAAATCAGGATGCAGACGCGGATTGTAGAAGGTGTAGTTCTCGTGAGTGAGGATCTTTACCGCGCGTCCCCAGGGGCCTGTGGGCGCATCAGCCTCCGCATACCAGATTTCGCCAAAGGCAGACGGCTTGCCGAAGTTCTGCATGAACACGGTGACCCAGCGCTTGCGGAAGCCATTCCACGCGATGGAGCCGCTGTGGGGTTTGACCGCGTCTCCGCCATCGTCGGAAACCAAAGTCTCCTGCGGCTTCAGCACCTCCCAGGTGGAGGAGTCCTGCCAGGCCTCGAAGGTGGCAGGGCAGCGCAGTGTCGGCAGCGGATTGCCAAACAGCACCCACTCCTTGCCATGCGCATCCTTCCACAAAGCGGGATGACCTTCCGGCATGGGTGTTTGTCTGGGGGTAGAGGCGGACTTGGTCCAAAGCACATGCACGATTTCAAAGCTGCGGGTGTCATCATTCCAAACGCACAGGCCGGACTCATAGGCATCCATGGGCGCCTTGATCTTCACATAGGAACCCACCAGACGTGCGGTTCCGCTTTTGTCGGGCAGGCTCACATAAGCCGAGACCCAGGTGGGTCCGCTGCCAGGCATCTTGGCCACGCCCCGGACCTTGCCTTTCTCATCGGTGAAGTAGTCCAGCTTCAACCGCAGCGGCGGCTCCAGGGAGGCCAGAGGCTGCGTCGCCGTGGTGGCGCTGCTCATGTCAAAAATGCCCAGCGGATAGCCGGGCAGGATGGTGTCTCCCCAGGCCCAGAAAAGGCGTCCACCATGCACCGCATTTTGAACGCTGTCAGAGCCCATGATGCCGGAATCTTTCCACTCCAGCTCGTTGCCGAGGCGTTGGCTTTCCGCGAACAATCCGCCGCCAGTGAGGCGCCCCATGCGGCGTGCGATGTTGGTGCGCGTCACCTCCACACGCAGGGTTTTGCCGGGTTCAGGCGTCAGGCGGACACCACGCATGCCGAAGCCATCCTTGGGCACCTCGTACCCATGGCCGATGACATCAAACCATGTCGGCGTTCCCATGAGCTCCGGTGCATCAAAGGCAATGACTCCCGCATTGTCGGAGATGAAGCGCAGATGATGCGTGGTTCGCAGCTCAATGAGCGGCACCGGCCAGCCGCTGCCGGACTCCACCACCTCGATGCGGCAAAGCGACGATGGCCCGGCGGCTGCGCCAGCGATGGAAGTCAGCAGAAGCAGGCAGGATAAAAGCGTGAGTCGCGCAGTCATGGGAAAATGAAGAAGTCAGTCCGCCATCCGAAACTCCGCGCTGGCGAGCAGCGACTGGCAGAATGCGAGCAGCAGTTTCAGGTCGTCTGTGGATCGCGTGCGGAAGAATTTCTCGGCGAGCGCGGCCTCCTTCGCATCCGGCATGCGATTGAAGCAAATCTGAAACGCGGCCTGCACCGGGTTGGGCGATGATTGGATTCGCTTCGCCAGTGCCGCCGCCTGCTCCTGCACAAACGGACCGTTGAGAAGATACAGCGCCTGCAGCGGCACGTTCGTCACATCGCGGTCACCGGTGACGAGGTTGGGGTTCGCCATGTCAAACTGCTCCAGCACATCAGGCAGATGATCCCGCAGCACCGGCAGATAGATCGAGCGACGCTTCGAGCCATCGAGGTCAGACGGCAGTTTCGTATTGAAGCCGATGAGTGACACCGACTGCCCATCCAGTTCCGCCACAAGGGATCCCGGTCTGCGCGAAGTGTCCAGCACGCCCGCGACGGCGAGCATGGAATCGCGAATGACCTCCGCGTCGAGACGACGTCTGTTTGCGCGCCAGAGCAGGCGGTTATCCGGGTCTTGGTTGAAGGCCGCTCTTCGATGTGTGGACGCCTGCCGGTAAGTCTCTGACATCACGATCTCCTTGATCAGCTTCTTCACTGACCATCCGCCGTCCATGAGGCGAAGCGCGAGGTGATCGAGCAGCTCAGGATGGCTCGGCCGCTCGCCGCTGAAGCCGAAGTTATCGACCGTGCGTAGGATTCCCGCACCAAACAAATGCCGCCACACACGGTTTGCCATCACGCGGGCGGTGAGCGGATTTTCACGACTGACGAGCCACTGGGCCAGTTCAAGCCGTCCGCTTTGCACCTTCGGAAGGGCAGCATTAATTCCCATGACCACAGGAAAGCCACGCGGCACAGGCTTCACCGGATGCGCGATCTCGCCACGATCATAAAGCTGCGAATCCTGGATGCGTTTCGCATCCTGCACGCCCATGCACAAGGGCAGAGCATGCCCCTGATCATCCACGGTCTCAAGCTGCCCCTCAATGCCGCCGCGAGTCCACAGGATGCGGATGGCGGTGGTGAGGATCTTGTGAAACTCGCCGCTGATATCGCGCCCTTCCACTTTCGCTTTGGCGATGTACACTTTCTGCGCGATCTCCTCGGCATTCAGCTTTGCCAGATCGTTCTTGAGCTGCTTAACGCGATCCGCCGTCACCGGTCGGTTCGGGATCATCTGTCCCGGCAGTTCGGGTAGGTGGATGAGATGGCCGTGGTTGTTGTTCTCCGAGTCGATCCAGTTTCCGTAGAAGGTCTGCGTGCTTTTGAAGATGCCCGCCAGTGCGTAGTAGTCCTCCATTCTGAAGGGCTCGGTCTTGTGGTCGTGGCAACGGGCACAGGCGACTGAGCTGGCGAGCACCGCACGAGTCACGGTATCGAGTTGCTCGTCGGCCACATCCGCCGCGAACTGCGCTGGGTTCATTTCATTGAGTCCCTTCGCACCGAGAGCGAGAAAACTCGTGGCAATGAGCAGCCGCGCGCGCTCTGCAGCTCCCTGTGCCGGAAGGAGGTCGCCCGCGATCTGCTCGGTAATGAAGCGGTCGAAAGGCACATCCGCATTCACAGCGTCGATGACGTAATCACGATAACGCCACGCATGTGGAAAGGTCAGGTTGGACTCGCGCCCATTGGATTCCGCATAGCGCGCCACATCCAGCCAGTGGCGGCCCCAGCGCTCGCCGAAGCGCGGACTGCGCAGGAGGTCATCCACCGTGGCCTCCAATTTCTCCATGGAAAACTCCGCCGCCTGCTCCGGTGTCGGCGGCAGGCCGATGAGATCGAGATACAATCGGCGCAGCACCACCACCGGCTCCGCAGCAGGCGCGGGTTCAAGACCATGCTCCTTCAACTTTGCGCGGATGAATCCATCAATCGTACCGGTGACCTGCTTTGGTTTTTGATAGCTCCAGAATTTCCTGCCTGACTCCACATCCACGGGCGGACGCTCAGCCGTCTTCAACGCGGATTCACGAGGATCAGCCGCTCCTGTCTTGATCCAGGTTTCAAAGTCCGCGATGACCGCGTCCGAAAGTCTCGCCTTCTTCGGTGGCATTTCGAGATCAGGGTCGCTGTGCTTGATCGCTGCGAACAGCAGGCTCTTCGTCGCATCCCCCGGCACCACAGCAGGGCCGGTATCGCCACCGCTGCGAATGCCCTGTTTCGTGTCCAAGGTCAGTCCGCCTTTCGATTTGCCAGACTCCACCGAATGGCATTCGTAGCACTGCTTCACCAGCACCGGGCGGATCTTCGTTTCGAAAAACGCAGCGTCTTCACCTGCCACCGCGCTTTGCACGATGCCGGTGAAAACAAAGATCAGGATCAAAGATTGCTTCATGGGTTTGTTCCCTTCGTGGGTTCAGGCTTGCGTTCGCTCAGCCAGTCAAACGTGGCGGCAGCCGGCCACTGGCTGCTGAGGCTGTGCTTCCCGTTCTCAGCAGACCACAGCATCCAGCATGGCGCATGGGTCTTCTCATCCAGCGCAGCAAAGGTCAGCTCGGTGGCCGATTTCCATGCGGGAACGGTTTCGCAGCTCCAGCCAGGATGCGGAGCGGAGATGATTACCGTCTTGCCACTGCTCACTTCCACCACCGCCACAGCATCCGTCGCCGCTTCGACCACGGCAACGAGTTTGCCATCGGGCGAGACAACCATGTAATTGAGGTCTGTCGGCAAATCGCCCGGTGTGGTCGGAATGGTGCTCAGTGACCGGCCATCTGCAGCGATGAGATGCAGCAGCGGCTCTAGCTTCGGCCTTGATTCGACCACCGGCAGTGTGATGGGCTGGCTGGCAAACAAGATTCTCCCGTCAGGCAGTGGATGCAGTGCCGCGCGCTCCGGCATGAGGGCCAAAGCAAGAAGCCTGGCCTCTGGCAAACGATCTGGTGCCTCGACCTTGATTCGAGCACCCTCCGGCCGGCTTTCATGGGAGGGTTTCATCAGCGCGCCAGACTCCTGCAGGACCGTGATTTGCTGAATACTCTGCAGGCTGTCCTTGGGCTGACCGAGCGACTTGGTGAAGACCAGCGTGCGCCCTTCCGGCATCCATTGAAAGCCACCCGATGAAATTTGCTGTGCGACGAGGAGGCTCGTCTTCCCATCGAGCGAATTCACCCGAAGATCGGGAGCTTCATTGTCCTCATTTAATTGAAGAAAGGCGACCGCGTCGTGCTTCGGGGAAATTTTGGGCATGAGCGGCAGTTCCAGCAAACCCCAGGCGATGCCTTGCGGCGATGTCTCGGTGGGCTGATCGAGTTTGACGACACAAAGCTCAAACACAGAAAATATGCCGCGTGCATCATCGAGTTCGGCCATGATTTTTTCACCCTGAGGCAGCTTGCGAAGCACCTTCTCCACATCGGCACGCTGACGCTCGTAAAGCACCCACAGCCCCGAGAGAAACACACTCTTGTCATGCCCTGGCATCAGCGCCTGCAGACCGTTGACAGGGCCGGGATCTTTAATCCGGGCAATCTCAAATTCCAGCGTTGGCAACACCATGGGCAGCCATGCTTCGATGCGCTCTGATTCTTGGGAGGAAATCAGCTTTTTCGTTTCTTCCCACGTACGCACATGCCGTTTGCGTGAGCACACAAAGCCGGTGCCGTCCGGCAGCCACGCGAGCGTTTTGACCAGCCAGTCTTCGATGGAAGCCCCCCCGAGCAAGGGCTCGCCCAGCCTCCCGTCCGCCTTCACGAGATGCAGGTGATCATTCACCGCCACAATGGCCCGATCACCTTTAGGCGACCACCAGATGCGCTCCTCCGGGTAACAACCGCAGAGCCACAGGGCTACCAGCAGGCAGACGCAACGGGCCAGAATTTTCATGGCCTCACCTCCTTCTCAGCAATGTCCACCCGCACCACCTGCATGCCGCTGCTGAGCGGATCAAGCGCCATGCGATACCGCGCCCACGGGCTGTCTTTGCGCGGAGTGACCGATGCCACATTCGCTATGACGGAAGCCTCGGGACGCGTGCTCCCCGCATAAAAACCACCCGCCGCTGTGAGTGAGGAAAACGCCATCACTGCCGCAGCTTTCAGCCACAGCGGCGACGCCCATTTACGCCGTGCCTCGCGCACCGGTTTTATTTCCGCCTGAGAAAAAACGCGCACACACTCAGGATGCCGCGCCACGACTTCACCCGTGAGCCGCAGCACTTCCACAATGCGCGCTGCGTCCGCACGCGCGGCAGGATTTGTGACCAGATAGGTCTCCAGCAGATCCGCCACCTCCGGAGGCAGTTCGCCAGAGTGTTGGTCGATGACCAAGGCATGCAGGGATTCAGGTTTCATAAAGTTGATGGGTTGAGTTCAGATTCAAGCCGATGGCGCACTTCCGCGACTGCATGGTGCAACCGCGAGCGCACGGTGCCGATGGGGATGCCGAGACTCTCAGCGATTTCGGCATACGAAAGGCTGTGCGAGAACCGCAGTTCCAAGATCTCCCGCTGGAGTGGCTCCAGCGCCGAGATCGTCTCGCGTGCTGCGTTGATGCGATCATCCGCCACAGGCGCGGCCACCTCCGCAGCCGCTGGATCGAAAGGCAGCACGTTGTCCACTGCACGTGCCGCCCATGCCGCCTGGCTCAGGTGCCGTGCAATGCCAAACAGGTAGCCGCGCGCACACTTCGGCGATTTCCCGTCGCGCATCCCGCGCGCCATCTGCAAAAACGTCTCCTGCACCAGATCCTGCACACAATCACCGCCGCCATGCCGCCGTGCAAAGTAGCGCGCGAGATCCCCCGCGCTCTCCGTGAAGAGGCGTTCGAGCAAGGGAGGATCATCTGGTATTTCCACGTGGGTTGAGAGCAAATCACAGACTGCAGACGCAGCCTATCATCTCCCACGTGCTTCTTTCGATGCAAAAGGTTCGCAGAAATCGATTTTATTTTTCGGCAGCGTTCCTGCTACCGCGATGACTCACGCCGGGAGCTGACTCTTCACCACGCCCATGCTGGCGGCAAACTTGACCATGACGAAGTCTCGCGCCTTCTCAGCCTTGGCCTTCGATCCGGCAGGGTCTTTTGCCATCGCCAGCACGCTTGCGGCGACGCGTTCCAGTTCGTCTTCCTTGTCGAGATCAAAGAGCCAGTCGTTCAGGCCGATGTCACGCCACATGTAGCCTTTGCTCGTCTGCTCGGCCCAGCGGCAGACGATGGCGGGGATGCCGTTGCCGATGCACATGATGGGGCTGTGCATCTCATGCCCAAACAGTCCTGCACTGCGGCGGTAGGTGCTGATGGCCTCATCCGTGAGCCAGTAGTTCTCGCGCCAGACCACACGTGACTTCACGTCCTCCGGCAGCTTGTCATAGAGCATGTCCTTGCCGATTTGCATCTGCGTCTTGTCCTCCGGGCAGAGGAGAATTTTGAGGTCGGTGTTTTTGATCACGCTCACGATGGCGTCCAGCAGCGGTTTGCCATCATGGTCTTTCATCGCCTCGTTGCGGGCGTGCTTCTTCTCATCCAGCGCCGCCTTCTTTTCCGGCAGCGTCCAGTACGGCGTGTTGCGCATGCGCGGAATGCAGCAGAGGAATTTGCCATGCTCCAGCCCGTGCTCCTTAAGGAAGGCCACGGCCTTCGCATCATCCTTCAAGTCCACCGCAAAGGCGCCGTCGGGGCCGAACTCCATGCGCGGGCAGGTGCAGCCCATTTTCTTCGCCAGTTCCAGCGACACCGAGTCACGGAAATAGACGAACTTCGCACCGCTGAGCACGTCGATGGTTTGCACCGGCTGCTTGGTCTTGTCCTTGATGGTCCTTGGATTCTGCTGGCCTGAAAACGTGATGCCGTATACGCCGTAAGGCTTGCCTGTTGCCTGACTCCACTTCACCACATCCGCCTGAGCCACCAGGGAGGGCCCGGAACCGTGGAGCAGGAAGTCGCATTCCTCGAAGGACTTCTTCACATCCTCTCCCTGGATCACCTTGACCTTGGGGAAACGCGCCGCCAGCATCTCTCCCACGCCGTTGTCCAGCTTGCTCGGCCACAGCCGCACCTCCACGTCTGGCAGATGCTTTTCCAGCAGAGCCAGCACACCCGGCGTATGCGCGATGTCGCCGATGTTCACCGTCTGCCACGAGGAGCGCAGAATGAGGCGCTTGGGCTTTTCAGCAGCGATGGCGGAGATGAAGGGCAGTGCGGCGGCGGTATGGATGAAATGGCGGCGGTTCATGGGTGATTGGCAGACGATGCGGTTTGTCTGTAAAGGGAACGTAAATTGACTGCCACTCATTCATGCATCTTGCCATCGGCAATTCCCGATGCGCATAATAAGGAAATATCATTGGAGGCCGCCATGTACCACCGAATCATTCTCTCCCTCGCTCTCGTTCAAACTTTGACGGCCACGCCGGTCGATGACGCGGAGGTGCTGCTGCAACGCCAACGCTATGCTGAGGCAGCTACCAAGCTGAATGATGCCGTCATCACCGCTTCTGCTGATGCGGGCTATGCACACTACCTTCGCGGCGTTGCCCGCGCGGAATCGAACCAATATGCCGCAGCTATCACCGACTGCGACGCCATTCCCGTCGGGCATGCCTGGCAGCGCAAGGCGTTGTTCTTGAAAGCGCAGTGCATGGGAGAATTGAAACGCCATCAGGAAGCAGAGTTGATTTACAGCGCCGAGGCCACACGCCTGTTTGCAACGACGCGCAAAGAAAAGCTGGCGGAGGCGCTCGTCGCGCTGGCCCAGGAGATCACCAAACCAGCCGTGCCAGGCCAAAGCGTGAGCAGCGATGCACAGACCAAAGCGCTGGATCTTTATCGCAAAGCACTGGAGCTCGAAACCGGCCCAAAGATGCGCGAACAACTCTTGTTTCAGACCGTGGTCAGCGTGCGCGACTTGAAGCAACGCGACGAACTGTCACAGGCCTGCGATGCCTACCTGCGTGAGTTTGATCCTGACTGGCGCGGACTCATTGGCAGCACGCCTCCGACCTCTGCCGCGAAGGAAGCGGGTGTGCACCTCTGGGATGTGCGCCAGATGCTCATCGAAGGCATGCTACAGGCAGGGGGTGCCGCTGCAGCACGCCGCCATGCCGAGGATGTTTTGACCTTGTGGAAATCCAAGGCTCCGGCCGCTGGTACGAAACCGGATAGTGGAGACATCGAGTGGCAGGTCTGCCGTAGTTTTGGGGCGCTAACCGTTCAGCCTATCAATTCAGCGCAACTGCCGCAGTCCAGCAATGCCATGCAGCAAGGCACTCAGGTTATGCAGCAGAACGAGCGAGTTACCACGATTGCATCCTCAGATCTAGCAAAGCACACCGCCAGCCTGCGGCAGTTTTTGAAGGTACATCCCACCCACTCCAGATCAGCGGAGGCGGCCTTCACACTGATCCAGGTGCTGACTTCGCAAGGCAAAAGCGAGGAAGCCGTGGAGGCATGCACAGCCCTGTATGACCGCGCCGACTGGCCCCCCCCTGCGGAGAACGAAGCGGACAAGCGCACGCCCGCCGAGCGCCTCGAATCCTGGCGACAAATGGCGTTTTTCCAGATCGGCGCGCTGCGCTTTGCCACGCGGAAGTATCCGCAGGCCATTGAGCAATGGCGCGCCTACATTGCCAAACATCCAGACGGCAGTCTGTGGCAGCAAGCCCAAGCACGCATCATGGAGGCCGAGTTTCAGCTCTGTCTCGACGCCGTGGCAACCAGCAACCGCGAGGAGGCCGCGAAGCGTTTCGACGCCTTCATCACCGCACATCCACTGGATGCGCGCTGCGCACAGCTTCTGTTTTTAAATGGGCAGTGGTATTTCACAGCGGCACAGGAACTCGCCAAAAAGGAGGCAGGCAAACCACGCTCCCCGGAGCTCACCACGCTGTTTGAGAATGCCATCGCCGAATGGGCCCGCCTGATCATCAAGAATCCGCAGAGCGAGGAGGCATCTCTGGCACTCTATCGCACCGGCATCATCCAGGCCGAACACCTTGACCGGCATGAGGAGGCGCTGAACACCTTTCAGCGGCTCACCTGGGGCGGCTGGAAGCAGCTGGCCGCCGAACGCGCGGCCATGATGCCGCAGCGCTCGCTGGCGCTGCGCACACCGCGCACTTTCCGCAGCAATGAAACTGCCCAGGTGCGTGTGAATGTGCGCAACATCGAAAAGCTCAAGGTCTCGCGCTACATTCTGAATCTCGAAGATTTTTTCCGCAGCCGTCATCGCCTTGATGGTGAGTCTGGCATCGGCTCTCTCGACATCGATTTGATCCAGCCGGACAAAACATGGGAGGTGAACGTCGAAGGCTACACCCGGCTCAAACCCATCGAGCAAGCCATCGACGTGCCGTTTGAAGGCACCCAACCGGGTGTCTGCCTCATTCGCGTCGAAGGCGAAGACTGGCAGGCCAGCACGATTGTGATCCGCAGCGACATTGATCTTATCGTGCAGTCCGCGTGGACTGAGGCGCTTGTGTTTGTGCAGGACCGCGTCAAAGGCACGGCCGTGGTAGATGCGGAGGTGCTGCTCAGCAACGGCAAGGAAATCCTTGGCCAGGGCCGCACGGGCAAGGACGGCGTGTTCCGCCTTCGCGGCGAAATGATCCGCGCCACCGCAGATCTCTGTGCCTACGTGCGCAGTGAGGCCGGCGTGGCCATTCAGCGCCTCAATCTGCGCGGCATGACGCAGGAGATCACTGGTGGAGGCACAGACCGCACTGCCGTGGAGCTCTCACGGCGAGGCTACCTCTACACCGACAAGTCCGCCTACCGGGCTGGCGACGTCGTCCACTTTCGTGGCATCATCCGCGATGTGAAGGACGGAGCATACAGCGTTCCCGTCGGCCGCGAGTACGAGATCAGCATCACCGACGACCATAAGCGTGTCTTGCGCCGCATGAAGTCAAAACTCAGCGACTTCGGAACCTTCACCCACAGTATTCCCCTGCCCGCATCCACCCCCATAGGCAGCTACCACATCACCGCAAAGGCGGTGGAGGGCGATGAAACGCATGAAGCCTGGTTCGAGGTGCAGGAGTTCGAGATCGCCGAGATCACCGCTGTGATCGAGACGAAACCTGATGCGGTTTTCCGGGGTGACCACGTCGAAGGCACGCTGCGGGTGAACTACTCCTGGGGAGCCCCCCTGGTGGATGAACCCGTGCGTCTGCGCATGCCAGACGGACGTCTGTTGGAAGGCAAAACCGACGCAACAGGCACCTACTCTTTCGCGCAGGAGACCACCGCCTTTCAGCAAGGGGAATACATCCGCTTCTCCGCGGATCTGCCCGCACGCCGTCGCAGCGCCAATCATGTGGTGAGCCTGCTCCGGGCTGGCGTTCAACTCGTGTGGGATCGTCTGCCAGAACCCGCACTCACCGGCGAGCCTTCACTCATTCGCGTCAAGTCGCTCGATCATCGTGGCAAACCCACGGCGGCGACGGTCAAGATCACACTCTCGCGTCTCGACAATCAACCGCAGAACCCAGTTCTCTCCGGCTTGCCCGGTCTGGTGTACATTCCAAATGCGAGCGCACCGACGCGCGTTGCTGAGTTCACAGTGCAAACGGATGCCACCACGGGACTCGGCAGCTCAGAAGTGGTTCTGCAATCGGCCATGCAGCACGAGCTTGTGGCTCAAACCACCGATGCACGTGGCAACGTCGTTGAAAGCAAGGCCTACCTCAAGGTCTCCGGCCCTGAAGATACGACGAAGCTGCGCCTGTTCAGCGACCAAAAGGAAATCAATGAAGGCAGCACGCTCAAAATCGATGCTCACAGCCGCATCGCCGCACCGTTGGCGCTCGTCACACTCGCTGGCGAAGACATGATCGAGCACCGCATCATCAAGCTGGGCGTCGGTCACAATGAACTGCCAATCGACATTGCCGCCGTGCACTGGCCGCAGTTTGAGGTCAGCGTCTCCTGCCTCGACGGCGACAAACTGCACAGCAGTCATCGCGGCTTTTTGGTAAAACGCCCGCTCAAGATTGAAATCCAAACACCGGCCCAACCCGTCCAACTCGGAGAGACCACCGAAATCACCCTCACCACCACTGACGCCAATGGCAACCCTGTTGCCGCAGAGCTCAGCCTCGCGCTCGCCAGCTCTGCGCTGTTTGCACAGTACTCTGACGACACCGAAAACATTGACGACTATTTTCACGGCAGCCTGCGTCAGGCAAACAGCCTGCGCACAGGCAGCAACGCCGGCTTCCAGCACCGCGCATCCTCCCAGCTCCTCACCAAGGATGAATCCGGCAACGTTATCGACATCGCAGACGGCGCGCAGTCCCACATCGATCAACTGCGTCAGATGGAGCAAAGAGAGCGCAGCGTGTGGTATCAGCAGGCGGCGGCTGGCGAGCAGCGTGCGCGGTCAGGTGCGGGCAACTTGTTCTCAAGCGTTGACGAATTGCTGGTGCAGCCGCAGGGGCAAACGTTGACCACTATAGGCAGTGGCATGCATGTGAATTTCGGCAGCCTCATCTCGAGTAACAGCCTGAACGTATCTGGCGGAGGCCATCTCCTAGTCGCCAATACTTCCGGCCCTCCCACATTGACAGGGAATCTTTCTTTAACAGGTGCCGCTGCGAATGATCCATTTGGCGGTGGCCCAATCACAGCCGGAAACCGATCCGGGGGTTATAGTATCAATGTCAACAGCATTGACATGATGATCGGCTCGGGCTTCTCAAACGCAGGTTCCCGATCCAATGGCCAGCCCTTTGCCCCAGACGCGCAGTGGCATTGCCCGCTCGTGACCGATGCCTCAGGTAAAGTAAAAGTGACTCTGACTGCACCGGGCACAGCGGGCGCGTGGCGTTTGTCGAGCCGTGGCTGCACGGTTACGACGCAGGTGGGACAAGCCGAGAAGGAGATGACAACCAAGTCGGAGTTCATGGCTGAAATGCGAATGCCCATCGCGCTGGTTTCAGGCGACACCTTCACACCGCGCCTGCTGCTGCACGGTGCGCCAGATAATGAGACTACCGCACAGGTCACCTTTGAAACCGCAGGCACCCCGAAAGAGCAAACGCGCTCTGTCACGCTCAAACCTCAGGGCTCCGCTGAAGTGGTGTTTGATCCTGTCAAAGCCCCCGACATGCCGGGCCTGAGCATCGCCTCGGTATCCATCAAGACAGCAAAAAACACCCGCGTTCTGTCATCAAATTTCATGGTGCTGCCCTACGGTGAATCAGCCACCAGCCATGCGCTGAAGCTCGTTTCGGCTCCTGGAGAAACAGCCATCGCTGGGGTGCCCTCTCAGCAGCTCTTGATCTCCACTTTCTCCTCGCCTCTGACGTTGCTGCAATCCATGGGACATTCTTCACAAACTGCCGCGAGCAGACTTCTGAGCCATGTGTCTGCGGCACGTGCCAGCAAACCTACGGATGAAAGCCCAATCCGCCTGCTCATCGCTGAACTTCAGATCACTCAGCAGGATGGCGGCTGGACATGGCAGGATGTCAAATGGCAGCGCGACAGCGTCGTGACGAGTCTCGGCTTGTGGGCGCTGGTGGAGGCAAGAGCGCTCGGCTTTGATGTCGAAGACAGCACGATCAAAGCAGCAACGGCTTATCTGAAGAAGGCCCTGGCGATCATTCCACCCGATGAGCCGGACAAAGCGGCCATCATCCTGCACGCACTGGCTTGTGTGAATGAGGCGGACTTCTCCGTGGCCAACCGGATGTATCGCGACCGAGTGAAGCTGAATGATCCGGCACTCGCATGGCTGGCTGCCGCCTTTCAGCGCATGAACCGCATTGATGAAGCGAAGGAGCTGCTCAAGGCGCTCGAAGCAAAACCCACGTGGACTGGCAGCAAAACCACCTCCCGGCTCAGCAGTGAAGACGACACGGCGGCCATCATCCTTTATGCTGCGGCGAAGACCCTGCCCGGCTCTGCATTGGCAAAGAAGGCCGCGGACGACCTGCTGCAGCAGCTTGGCGTGACACTGGGAGCTGACTCCGCCCTGCAGGGGCTTTGGACAGCCGCGCTGACGGAGCACTTCATCAGCAGCGGCATGCACCAGACTCCGCAGGCGGAAGAAATGAAGCTGACGCTGAATGGTGAACAGCGGGCAGTCGGCAATGGCGAAGTCATTCGCATTCCCACACCCAAGGCAGGCGCCGACGGCAAGTTCAAACTCAACTTGGACTACAAGACCGACAAGGCCACGCCCATCATTGTTTCGACCTTCATCAACGAGAAAGCCATTGATCCGAAGGCTCCCTCGGTGGGGTCATTGCCGACGGTGGCCAAACGCTCATGGCTGCATGAAGGCCTGCGGCATCATGACAAGCCCTTGCAGGCTGATAGCACTTCGCCGGTAAACGTCGCGGCGTATGGGCAGCGCCTGCGCGTGCGTTTGGTATTGAAAGCCCCGAAGCAGAAGCAGAACGGCTACGTCATCATTGATGAACCGCTTCCGGGCGGCTGCATGTTTGTCCCGGGCTCGCTGTCGGCGGAACTGGCCCGTGTGGAGCAGCTTCCAGGCATGCTGCGGCTGTGGTTCATCCCAGGTACTTTTACTGAAGATGAGCAGCTCAGCTATGAGTTGATGGCCTTATACCCTGGCACTTACCGCATCGCCCACACACGCGTGAGCGATGCCTGTCGCCTGGAAAGATTCAACGCCGGCCCCGAGGGCAGGCTGACGATCCTCGCCCCAGGCAAGCCTTCCACTGATCCGTATGTGATGAACGGCTTCGAGAGACTGGAACTGGCAGAACTGCTGTTCAATGAAGACGCGCTCGAAGAAGCACGCACGCACCTTGAAGTTCTGCGCAGCGATGCCGAGGCGATGAAATACCACGAACGCGACATCGCTCGCATGCTGCTGTGGATTCACACCTCACGCGATGGCATGGACGCGAAGCAGGTCGTGGAGTTGTTTGAAGCGCTGAGCGAGCGCCATCCTGACATCGTCATCCCCTTCGACAAAATCTTGAAGGTGGCCGCAGCCTACCGGCAGTTGGGAGAATTTGAACGCGCGTGGCTGGTGTATCGCGCCACCATGGAGAGCAGCTTTGTCAGTGATGCGGGCGTGAGCGCGGCACTGGAAACCGCAGGGGATTTCCCCGGCAGCGCGGAGCATCAGATCAGCCTGTGGATGGAATACCCGGATGGCACGGACGGCTTGCTGGCCTTATTCAGTCTGGCACAGCGCTTTCAAGAATTCGCCGCCAATCCCACCACGGTGCCGCTGCGGCCCGGCGCGGTGAAGTGGACGAAGAACCAGCTTCTGGAGCGCAGCCGCAATCTGCTGCGTCGCTTCGTGACTCTGCATGCCAAGGATGAACTGGCGGACGATGCGGCCTTCAGCCTGGCCAATGTGTTCTTTGATCTCAAGGACTACGCCAGCGTGGTGCAAACTGCCGGGAACGCCGCGACGACGTTCACGAAAAGCACCTTCCTCAACAACTTCCACTACATGACGGCGCTGGGCCGCTTCTGGCAGTATCAGTTTCCCGAGGCGCTCGCCGCCGCCGCACCCGTGGCCGCAGGCAGCAGCGATGACGCGCCCAATGCGCGCTACATCACCGCGCAGATTTACCACGCCCAGGGCAAATTTGCCGAGGCGGTGCGCTGGTATGAGAAGGTGAAGGACGAGTTTGATGACGCCAGCGAATCCATCGCCATGCTGCAGGAGAAAAGTGTGAAGCTTCCCTTTGCCACGAGCACACGACCCGGCCAACCGGTGAAAGTGGAGCTGGAGCACCGCAATGTGAAGGAAGCCGTGCTGCTCATCTACCGGGTGGATTTGATGAAGTTGCAGGAGCGTCAAAAAGACCTCAGCAGCGTCGGCAGTGTGAATCTCTCCGGCATCACCCCGCAGGCGGAGATGAAGGTTCCTTTGGGGAACGGCATGGACTACGCCTGGAACAAGCGCACGATCGAGCTGCCGCTGAAGGACGAAGGCGCCTATCTGGTGATCTGCCGTGGCGACTCCCAGATGACCAGCAGTCTGGTGCTGATCACCACACTGGACATGGAGGTGCATGAGGACGCCCAGAATGGTGCCGTGCGAGTGCAGGTGCGTGACAGCATACGCAAAGCCTATGTCGCTGATGCCGAAATCGCCGCCTATGACACCAGCGGAGCCGCGCAGCCGCAGAAGGGCCGCACCGATCCGCGTGGTGCCTTCAATGCTTCCGGCATCCACGGTCAGGCCGTCATTGTTGTGAAGCTTGGAGACTCCCGCTACGCGGTCTATCGCAGCCGCGGCAATCTGATGCCGCTGATTGCGGGTGTTACCCTGGATAATGCAGCGAACCAACCTCCGTCCGCTCCTGCTCCCGCCCAGCAAGGCCGCAGTCTCCCGGGTCACGGCAAAGTCACCGGCAAGGATGCCTATCTCTTCAACGTGCGCGGCAAGCTGGACGCCAACAACTTGGACAACCGCAATGCTTGGTCTGAGAAGCTCAAAAACGAAGGCAAGGGGGTCAAGGCCGAGAAGGCCTTCAAGAAATAAGTACATCTCCCCATTGCATGCTCATCATCCTGAGTTCTGTTTCACCCATGCACCGCCACTGGTATTCTTTTCTCTGCATTCTGGTCCTCGCATCCTGCGCCACCCCACCCGATTCGGAAACCAAGCCGATGGGTGAGAATGTGCTGAGCAAGGAGGAGATCCATGCAGCCAAGACCGGCCCCGTCGATTTCACGACGCATGTGAAGCCGGTGCTGGAAGCGAAATGTGTGATGTGCCACAACCGCGATGCGCTGCCCGGTCATGGGAGTCTCGAAAACCGCAAGGAAGCGGTTCGCTCTGGGGCGCTGGGTGCCTACATCGTGCCCGGGCATCCGGAGATCAGCCTGCTCGTGGCAAATGTGAAGACCGCTCATCAACACGCCAGCGTCATGCCGGCTGTGGGCGAACGTTTGACGAAAGATGAATACGCGATCCTGACGAAGTGGGTCAAGGAAGGCGCGCAGTGGCCTGCGGGCAAAGCGGGCACGCTGAAGATCATTCGGTAATCAGAATTTCCGATCCCGGGCATTCGCAATTCGTCTTGGCCCCTCGGACCGGTCATGCTCTACTGGCCGCATGGCAGACCATCGCGCCCTCATTTCGAATCCCGCAGACCTGAAGCCCTCCACCGCCTGGAACGAGACGGTCTGGGCCTACACGAGCGAGGAGGAACTCGTCGATCACACCACGAAGGCGCGCCTCTGCGTGGCCACGCTGCTGCCGTTCAAAGACAAGAAGCCTGACTGGGAGGGGTTCACAAAAAGTGTGCGCTGGATGCAGCAGTGCGCCGCGCATTACGGAGTGGAGATGGTCTTTGTGCTCAATGCGGACACCGGCTACATCTTTGATCTCAGCAATGAATTGTATGCTGAGGTACTGAAGCGCTTCCGAGCGGAGTTTCCGGAGCAGCGTTTCATCGCAGGTGTGACGGCACGCGGTGCGGAGAATGACACTGAGTTCAAAGCCGAGCGCTACTGGCCGCTGCTGGACATCGCGCAGGAGCATGACAACTGCGAGATGATGATCATGACCAGCAAGCTGCTCAACACGCTGGAGAACGAGCCGCGCCGCGACGCCTACTTTCAAATTGCCGAGCATCTCATCCGCCCCGGCCTCGCGCATGCGCTGGAGCCTTCCTTCGTGCCCTGGGCCACGCCCTTTGATCCGTGGTTGTTCCATGAGATCGCGCTGCACCCGAGCTATGTGGGTGGCAAGGTGAGCACGCTGGATGAGCCGCACTTCCATTACTGGGCTGCCATGTGCAAAGGCCTGACCCTGCCCTCCTCCCCGCACAGCGGGGACGACTACGGCATCGCTACCGCGATCAAGCTCGGCCTGCCATTGCTCATCGGCGCTGGCGTCAGCGCCTGCCCGCTCATCTGCGCCGCACGCGACATGTGGCTGCTTGACAGCGTGGCCGACAAGAAATTCAAGACCGGCACCGGCCGCTTTGACACCCGTGTCTATAAACTCTTCGAAGCCTTCCAGTCCTTCGAAGACCTCGTCTTCCGCCTGGATGATCGCATGAGTGCCTCGCCCTACAAGCACAGCACAGCGCACGTGCTGCACCAGCTTGGCCTCATTAAGTCCCCTGAAGCACATCCCGACTGCAAAGACCTGCGTGGGGCGGATGAAGCCGCGCGCATGACTGAAGCGATGCGCAGACCGAAGCGCTTGGCGCAGAAGCTGGGGATTCCGTTGTTTGGGGAGTGATCTGAGCCTTGTCAGAACGCTTCTAATTTATTAGCTCCGATTCAGCGCTCTCCTGCTCACAATGAAGCCAGCTTGACCCACCAATGCACGTAACTTTCGATCGGTTGCTTCAGAGCCGTATGATCATGCAGCCAGCTCATTGGCGCGTAAAATGTCATAACAGGCTTTTGCATGGATGATTTTGCATGAAGCTTTTCAACAGCAAAGATGACCGGCCCAATGCTGAGCATATAGAGCACCGGCAACAACAAGAGCACGAAGATGGCCGTGCTGTCAGAGCCGCGTCGTGGTGAGTCCTCATTCATAACTACGTGACGTTACTGCCACCTGCTTCCAAAATCGCCTCCATCATACGCAGCGCTTCCCGGTTCGGCTTCACATCATGCACACGCACGATGCGCGCCCCATGCTCACGCGCATAAGCGCTGAGGGCGATGGTGGGCCAGAAGCGGTCTTCCATGGCTTCAGAGTGCATGACGCGTGCGATCATGGATTTGCGTGAGACGCCGACGAGCAGAGGCCGCTGCGTGCAGAGGTGAGGCAGTTCACGCATGAGGGTGAGGTTGTGCTCCAGGGTTTTGCCGAAGCCGAAACCGGGATCGAGCACGATGCGCTCGGGCGCGATGCCTTCGTTTTCGAGCACGCGCAGGCGGCTTTCAAAGTAGTCCCGCACGGCGGCGACGACATCGTCGTACTGCGGGTGGGCCTGCATGGTCTGCGGCGAGCCGGTCATGTGCATGACGACGATGCCCGCCTTGGATTCCGCGGCGACGCGCGGCATGGCGGCATCGCCACGCAGGCCGGTGACGTCGTTGATGATGTCGGCTCCGGCATCCAGTGCGGCACGTGCGACGGCCGCCTTCATGGTGTCGATGGAAATGAGCGCTTTTGTCTGCGAGCGCACGGCACGGATTACGGGCAGCACGCGGCGGAGTTCCTCCGTTTCATCCACGGGCTCGGCTCCCGGGCGGGTGGATTCGCCGCCAATGTCGAGAATGTCCGCACCTTCCGCCAGCAGCGTGAAGGCATGCTCCACGGCGCGGCCGGGATCGTTGAAGCGGCCGCCGTCGGAAAAGCTGTCGGGCGTGACGTTGACGATGCCCATGATGAGGCCGCGATGGGTGAGATCGAGATCGTGGTTGCCGAATTGCCAGCGGAACATGGTTGGTGCGGGCGGCTCTGCCCGGTGCCGTGTATGTTGAATTGGATCAGGGCTGCGCCAAGTGGAAAAGTACGCTGAAAATCAGCGGGCGACATTGCCCGCGCCACTTTCCCGTTGCATGGTTTGATGATGAAGCTCAACCCGGCCACCCTGCTGATCATCCTCCTCGCGCTCGGAGGTGCGGCGGCGTTGTTCATGGTGGAAACCAAACCGGAAACACCGCCTGCGGTCGCAGTGAAGCCGGTAGCGGCTCCCATCGACGTCACCAACAGCGCCGTAGAAGATCTCAAGAAGCAGATCATCCTGCTGGAAGGTCAGATCGAATATCTTCAGGGTCAGAATGACGCCCTGAAGGATGAGAATGCGCAGATGATTCAGAAGCTCGGCATGCTGGGCATGAAGGACGCGCCGAAGATGACGCTGAAGGATGAAGACGATGTGGCGCCGGACTTTGTGGGCATGGGATTGGAGATGATGAAAATGCGCAAGCTGCATGCACTGCCTCTGGTGACGACGTCGGTGAGCCAGGAGGAAGTGGAAAATGTGATCCTGACCTGGCTGAAACGCCAGCAGCCGAATGAAGAGGGAAAGAAACTCGCGCGCGGTCTCGCGGCTCTGGGCTGGATTCCTGAAGCAATTGATCCGCTGCCAATGCGCGCCGCGCTGCTGGCCCGCCAGTTGGGCGGATGGTATGACGATGAGTCGGAAACGATGTTCACGATTGATCCCTCCACGGCTTCCGGCCCTGCGGTGACCTCGAACGAACCTTTGGGAATCGCCTATGGCCAGTTGCTGCGCGAATACGGCGGCATTTTGTATCAACCGGAGCATGGCCCCATGAAGACCGACATGCGGCTGGCGCGGGATTCATTGATCGCAGGCGATGCGGCGCTGACGCGTTTCCTGCATTCGCTGCAAAACCCGGCTTCCGAGTTGAAGGATGATCTGCCTGCGGAAGATCCGGATCATCCAATCAATCAGGTGCCCATGCCGGCTTATCTGCGCGAACTGGCGCTGTTTCCCTTCAACCGGGGTTTTGATTTTGCCCAGACGCTGCACAGCGCCGGCAATTTTGCCCAGCTCAATGCCGCCTACAGCCGCCCGCCCATCAGCACGGCGGAGGTCATTGAGCCGGAAATGTATCTTGATCCCGAACGCCTCGATCCAGTCGAAATCCAACTGGATGAGGTGAAGCTCAAGGGCGTGCTGCCGTTTCTCGATGACTGCCTGGGCAAATTTGCGTGCGTGACCGCTCTGCGCACTTACAACACCGATGAAGACGCGGCACTCGGCGCACGCGGACTGGTGGCAGATCGCCTGCTGGCCTGGGTGGCGGATGGTGGTGCCAAGCGTGACCACGCCGCATGGCAGACGCTGTTCATGGACAAGTCCTCCGCCGATGCGTTTTACAAGGCGATGCTCAGCTCGTTGAAACACCGCTACGAAACCAAGGGCGAAAGCGAATTCACCGCGCAGGGCCGGTTTGTCAGCCTGCTGCGCAATCGCGGCGACGCGGGTGTGGTGTTGATTGAAGCGGCCAGCGAGGAAGCCAGGGCCGCATTGAAACTATTGATGAAGTGATGACCGCAAAAAATGTTCTCTATTCAGGCCGCGTCCAAGGCGTGGGCTTTCGCTACAGCACGAAGCGCATCGCCTCGGGCTTTGATGTAACTGGGTGGATCAAAAACCTGCCCGATGGTCGCGTGGAACTGCTGGCGCAGGCATTGGAGGCCGATGAATTGGAAGCCTTCCTGGAAGACATCCAGCAGAGCAGCCTGGGCTCTCACATCAAGCAGCGCGAGGTCATCCCCATTGCCGCACAGCCAAACTTGCGCGGATTCAGCATTCTGCGTGATTAACTTGTCCCAACCCTTATGAGCGCCACGCCCGCTGTTTCCGTCAACCATCTGACCAAGGTCTTCAAAGGCCACCTTGGCAAAGGTGCCTTTCGCGCCGTGCATGATGTGTCATTCACGGTGGAAGCCGGAGAGGTCTATGGCCTCATCGGTCCCAATGGTTCCGGCAAGTCCACCACGATGAAGGCCATCCTGGGCCTGCTCAACCCGACCGAAGGAGACACCCGAATCTTCGGCATCCCGAGCATGGAAGTAGCCAGCCGCCGCAGCGTGGGCTTCCTGCCTGAGAACCCGTATTTCTACAAGCACCTGAACGGACGCGAGACCCTGCACTTTTATGGCAAGCTGTGCGGCATGAGCGGTGACCAATTGAAATCCCGTGCGGAGGAAATGCTGGCGCTGACTGGGCTCGAAGATGCGGCAACGCGGCGTGTGGGCGGCTATTCCAAAGGCATGCTGCAACGGCTCGGCCTGGCGCAGGCCTTGATCCATGAGCCGCAGTTGCTCGTGCTGGATGAACCCACCGCAGGCGTGGACCCTTCCGGCTCGCGCATCATCCGGGACCTGATCATCGAGTTCCGCTCTCGCGGCATTACGGTGCTGGTGACTTCGCATCTGCTGGAGCAGATGCAGGAGGTGTGTGACCGCGTGGGCATCATGGCGCACGGGCGCATGGTGCGTGAAGGACGGCTTGATGAACTGATCGCTGTGGAAAATCAAACCGAGTTGGTTTTTGAAAACGCCTCCCCTGACCTGCTGGCCAAGATTGATGCCTTGGTGAAGGCCGAAGGCGGCGGCACACGTCTGCTGCGCAGCGGCCACCCACGCACGACGCTGGAACGCCTGTTCATTGAAGCCACCAACGAACCGAAAAAACCATGAGCCAAGCCTCCTCAAGTTCTGCTCCCGCCTCCGTGGCTCCGGTGCGCTTCTCGCCCCGGCGCGTGTGGACGCTGGCCTATGCGACGATGACGCAGCTCATGCGCATGAAAATCCTGCCCTTTCTGCTGCTCTTCTGCGCGCTGGTGGCGGCCATGGGTTTTGGCTTTTCCGTGATCAATCCCGAGCAGCAGCTCAGCCAGTTCAAAACCATGTCCCTGGGCGTCCTGCAGGTTTTTAGCCTGGTGTTCGGCATTGTCGCCACCGCCCTGCTGCTGCCAAAAGACCTGGAGGACCGGACACTTTACACGATCCTGTCCAAGCCTGTGCCGCGTTTTGACTACCTTCTGGGAAAGCTGATCGGCGTGCTGATGCTCATCGCTTCAGGGCTGATCATCATTGATGCCGTGCTGAGTCTGATCTTATGGCTGCAGCAGTCCATGCTGTTCAACGCTGCCGTATCCCAGTTGCACACAGAAAACCAAGATACACCCGAAGCGGTGGCGCAGATACGCGAAATCGTGGCCAGACAGGGGCTCACTTGGAATCTGCACTGGGCAGTGTGGGCCATCTTCCTGAAGGCCTCCTTGGTGACGACAGTGGCACTGCTGCTCTCCTGCATCGCGAGTTCGACATTGTTCACCATCGTCATCACCTTTTGCATCACCATCATCGGCCATGGTCATGCGATGATCCGCGAATTCATTTTCCAGCCTAATCTGGGGAGCACTGCCACTCGCATCGGAACTTTCATACTGGCCGCGATCTGCCCGGACCTGGCGCAATTTGACGTCGTCGACAGCGTGGCCAACGGCGAGATCGTGCCTTGGGCAGCGGTGTATGAAATGACCGGCATCGCTGCTCTCTACATGACGGTTTACCTCTTCGTCACTCACCTTGTTTTTGTGGAGAAGGAACTATGAGTGGATGGCCGCAAAAAAGCGCAAAAACGAACCAAAAAAACAGATGATGAACCAGATCAAAAAAGATCCTGTTTTTGAACTGTGTGATGTGGTGAGAGAAGTTGCATTTGCGATTCATCGTTATCATGGGCCGGGGCATCTGGAGAAGATTTATGAAAACGCTCTCACAAATCGCCTGCGAAAGCTGGGGCACAAGGTGGAGTCGCAAAAGCCGATGCAGGTCAGAGACGAGGACGGCACACTTCTCGGCGACTTCTTTGCCGACCTCGTCGTGGATGACTTTCTCATCTTGGAACTCAAAGCCGTAAGGGCCATTGTGAGCGAGCATGTGGCACAGCTCCTCGGTTACATGCGCAGCTCATCTCAGGAACATGGTCTCCTCCTTAACTTTGGGGCCAGTCGCTTCTTCATCAAAAAGTTCATCCTCTCCGAGTCTCTGGCTGAACTCTGATTTTTTCATCTTTTTGCGCCTCTTTGCGGCCAACAATCTCCCCTCATGAAACGAAAACTCCAGGCTGCCGCCGTGCTGCTGATCTTTGGTGTGCTGAAACTGCCGCTGGAGCAGCGGGTGACGCATGATCTGCGCGCGATGCATCTGGTGGATGAGCCTCTGCATCTGGGGGTAAAAGGAAACATGGGGCAGATGGGCCTCGCGGCAGCGTTCGGCGGATTGCGCGGGCTGATCGCCACCATTTTCCAACTGCGCGCCCACGTGGAGTTCACGCGGGTGAACTGGGCGCAGGTGGACAAATACTATGGGTTTGTGACGGAGCTCCAGCCGCGCATTGCCCGCTACTGGGAGGAAGCGTCATGGCAGATGGCCTACAACGCGGCTTCGTACTACCTCTACAACAAGGAGCTGAAACCGGCGCTGCGTGGAAGCTTGTACCATGACTATGTGAAGCGCGGCACCGACATCCTGGAAGAAGGATTGAAGCTCATGCCCGACAACCCGCGCCTGTGGCAAAAACTGGGTGAACTGCACTGGGCCCGCAGCAAGGACTTCAAGGCGTCAGGTGATGCCTACTGGAATTCCTTTCAGCACGGCGGCCTGAATTTCTCCGAGCGCTTCGCTGGCTTTGCCTATGCGCAGTCAAACGACCCGGCCTCATGGGCCAAGGGATATGCCATTTTGAAAAGACTCTATGACGAGAAGAAGACCACGCCGGGCTTGATCGAATTCCTGAAGATGCTGGAACACAACCTCCACATCCCTGCGGCTCAGCGTATTCCGGATGCAGGCCCGGTCAGATCGACGCCCGACCCTCAGGCCGGACCCCAACGGCAATAGGCTGGCAGCCTAGCTTGGTTGACATTCGACAATTCCGGGTGAATTTTCACATTGTTCCAACCAATGCCAGCCAAAAGAGACATTCCCCGCAAGTCGATCTACCGCCTGTCGATCTACCAGCGCTGCCTGCAGCGTCTGCGTGAGAACCAGGTGGACACCGTTTCCTCTGCCGCCTTGGCAAAGGCTGCTGGGGTGAAATCCACGCAATTGCGCAAAGATCTGGCCTACTTCGGTCAGCTTGGCACCCGGGGTCTGGGATACAATGTGGACATCCTCAGTGGCACGATCGGGGATGTGCTGGGGCAAAACAAGCTGCAACCCGTCATCCTGGTCGGCGTCGGCAATCTCGGCTCCGCGCTGCTGCGCTATGGCGGCTTTCGCAAAGAGGGATTCGAAGTCGCGGCGGCGTTTGATCTCGCACCGCGTAAAATTCCTCAGGTAAACGTGCCTGTGCTGGGAATGACAGAAATGGCCGAGTTCATCCGCCGTCAGAATGTAAAAATGGCCATCCTCACCGTGCCTGCCAGCAACGCCCAGTCTGTGGTCAATGATCTGGTGCAGCATGGCATCCAAGCCATCCTGAACTTCTCACCCACCGTGCTCGATGTGCCGGAGCATGTCGTGGTGAACAGCGTCGATCTGGCCGTGGAGCTGGAGAATCTGAGCTACTTCATCCGCTGATTGCTGGGCTCACTGCCGCTGAGAATGAATTGAAGCAAACGCGCTGCGTCATGCGTTGATGTCGGACTCCCATCCCGACCATCCAC
>JAIPJY010000082.1 GCA_021733925.1 Prosthecobacter sp.
TTGCGCTGGATGAGTTGAACTTTGGTAGGGAATCCCATAATGCTTATACTAGTTACTTAACTAGACCTTTGTCCACACAAAAGACAGACTTTTTGATCGCTTCACGACGGAATTATCTAGTCAGAGGCCAAACTCCAGTGCTGGGTAAAACCCAGCGGCAGCAGCACCGCTGCCGCGAAGGCCAGCAGATGTTTGAGAATGGATTTCACCGACATGCGGGTACGCTCTCACACTCATCAAAGGGCGTCATGCAAAAATGCCATGCCGCACCTTGCCTGAAATTAGCATGTCTTCTTTCTCATTCTGAAAATGCCCGCGCTCTCGCAGCGTTCTTTCCGCCTCATGCGCACCGCCTCCGCCCTCACCACGCTTCTACTCACCCTTTCCACCTCGCTCCTCAGCGCCGCCCCGGCCGCCAGCGCACCCGCTTCTGTGAACTGGCCCGAGTTCCGTGGCACGGACGCCCAGGGCCACTCGGCCGCCACCAACCTCCCGCTGACCTGGAGCCCCACCTCGCACATCGCATGGATTTCCCCCGTCGCAGGCATTGGCTGGTCCTCCCCTGTGGTCATAGGTGATCGCATCTTCCTCACCTCCGCGCTGCCCGTCGGTGGCGTGGAAGATCCCAAGGCCGACCGCTCATTGCATGCCATGTCACTTGATGCCACCAACGGCAAACCCGTCTGGGACGTGGAACTGTTCACCGCCACCGCACCACGTGCCCATCGCAAAAACAGCCACGCCAGCCCGACGCCCATTTTTGAAGACGGCAAACTCTACGTCCACTTCGGCCACCTCGGCACCGCCTGCCTGGACGCCCTCACCGGCAAGACCCTCTGGAGCACCCAGGAGTTTGCGTACTCGCCCGTGCATGGCAATGGCAGCAGCCCCGTCCTGTTTGAAGACCTCCTCATCTTCAATGCCGACGCCGAGACGGAGCCCAAGGTCATCGCGCTCGACAAAACCACCGGCAAGATGCGCTGGACCTTCGCCCGCCAGTCCGAGGCCAAGAAGAAATTCTCCTTCTGCACCCCGCTCCTCGTCGACGTCAACGGCCAGAAGCAGCTCATCACCCCCGGCAGCGGCGTCGTGAACGCGCTCGATCCCAAAACCGGCACCGAAATCTGGCACTTCAATTACGGCCAGGGCTACTCCGTCGTCCCGCGCCCGATTTACGCGCATGGAATGATCTACCTCTCCAGCGGCTACGACAAACCCATTCTCTACGCCATCAAAGTGGATGAAGCTTCCAAAGGCGACGTCACCGACACCCACCTCGGCTGGATCATCGACAAAGCCGCCCCGCACAATCCCAGCATGACCGTCATCGGCGATGAACTCTACTTCGTCGCCGACAACGGCATCCTCACCTGCGCCGATGCCAAAACCGGCGCCATCCACTACTCCGAACGCTGCACCGGCCCCATCTCCGCCTCCCTCCTCGCCGCCGACGGCAAGCTCTACCTTCAGGACGAAAAAGGCCTCGGCGTCGTTGTCAAACCCGGCAAGAAATTCGAAATCCTCGCCCAAAACGACCTCGCCGAACGCTCCCTCGCCTCCTACGCCATCATCGGCTCCGACCTCCTCATCCGCACGGAGGGGAATCTGTATCGGATTAAGAAGTGATAGGAGAACTGCACCGGCAGACCTTTGTCGATAGCTTGACTCACACGATTCCAGTCAGGGCAGCTTTTTGATTCGTCGTGTCTTCTCAATTAGAGGTGATGTGGTGAAGTATGGAGGCGAGGAAAGTACGACTGACACTCCTGTCTGTCGATCAGCGGCACCGCAATCACCTCCCCCGCCCCCAAACGCCTGCAGTCTCCACCTCGCTCCACTTCAGTCGCCTCAAACAAAGTCCCTCAAGCCATGGCGGCACTTATAACAAAGTGATTTTTTTCAGGATGGTAGGTTGATACAAATCAATTAATTAAGGTCAATGCACCTAAGTTTATTAATTATATAAATAATATAATATTTGTCTGACATCAGGAAATGCTCTGAAATGAATGCCTTATTTATGAGCACTCATTTTCAGCCTGCTGCGTCGTTTCTTCTATCACTCTTCCTGCTGGTGGGATGCACCACCCGCAGCGCCTACCGCCCGGTTTCGGCGGGCACCCACGAAGAGCGGCACACCTACAAGCAGGGAGCAGACAAGGCGGAGCAGCGTGCCATAGCGCGGGAGCGTGAGCACGAGTGTCTGGAGAAATACTCAGACAGCAATTTCTGGCTGGGCCATGTGGAGATGACCGAATACGGCACCTATCAGGATCCCCGCCAGATGAGCCAGCTGGAGCGCCAGATCGAACAGGATACCCACACCGGCAAGAGCCTGTTTAAAAACGGCATCACTGTCGTCGTGTTCGTGCATGGCTGGTTCAACAATGCCCAGGAGGAAAACGGCAACCTCAATAACTTTCGCCATATGCTCAGTGATTTGGGCGCGGAGCAAAAGCAGCAGGGCCGCGGGGTGCTCGGTGTTTACCTCAGTTGGCGCGGGGGCTCCATCTCCAGCACTCCGCTGAAATTCCTCACCTACTGGGGCCGTGGCCGCACATCTGACGTCATCGGACAGGGGATGGTCGAGCCGCTGGCGCGCATTCGCAATATTCACTGGCTGGTGGCTTCCAGCGCCGGTCGCGCGAGTGCTGCTAGTTTGGACATCTATCAAAACAGCCGTCTCGTCTTCATCGGTCACAGCTTCGGCGGGCGCGCACTCTACACCGCCGTCGCCAAAAGCATGGAGACCAGCTTCATGCCGCCGTACTGGGCGGCCCGCTCCTTCCCAGCGGCCAAAGGCAAAGGCTCCCGGACGCAGGCCACGATGCAGCGCGTCACCGGTGTCGGCGATCTGGTGCTGCTGATCAACCCTGCCATCAAGAGCCTTCCTTACCGGCCCAGCCACTACGCCATGTCCAGCAATACCATGGTCAATTACGACTCCAAGCAGCCAGTCCTCATGATGGTGCTCAGTGCCAAAAACGACGTGCCCAACAAGAGCCTGCTGCCCATCGGCGAGACGCTTGGCAACCGCTTCCGCGACTGGTTCGCCCGCCCCGACGACCGCAAGGAGGCCAGCCAGAACACCACCGCACTGGGTCACTGGCCCCTGTACCGTACGCATGATCTCGAGCTGATGGAGAGCGGTCAGTTCCAATTGACCAAAGTGGGGACGTATTTCAGTGTCACGAAGAAAGACAAGAACGGGGTGAAAACGACGCTGCCCCTCAAAACGCTGCGTCCCGATCTGATGAACTTCGCCGACAGTCGCGGCAACAGACGCATCGTGACTGATACCGGCAATCCCGGGCTGCTGCCCTTCATGGTGGTCTCCACCAGCCCGAAGATCATCAACGGCCATAGCGACTTCTGGCTTGGCTCAGGCAGCTCCAAAGCCTACGACTTCGTGAAATTCTTCATCAGCGCGCAAAACAAAGCCGTGGGCGCAGCCCGTGCCGATCAGGCCGCTCCAGCACAGTCCCGCGTCATGCCGACCTCCTACTGACCCCATGCACCACTTGCTTCATCTCCGCGTCAGAGGTCTCGGGCTGCTGGCTGCGGCGCTCGCCCTCGGCGCACATGTTTCCTCCTGCACCTGCGCTCACAAATGCGCCTCTGGGCAGTCCACCTCCTCAGCGCAGCAGACCGCTGCAGTGGCGGGCTACCACGCCACCACGCCCCGGCCTGGCGAGGACTTGCCATGGGAGATGCATGACACCCGCACCTCCGGCCCGCCCGTGCTCCTGCTGCATGATATCCTCGGCCCACGTCCCGCGTGCCTGGCGCTGGGCCGGCAGATCAGCGCCCTGCCGCAGCACTATCGCGTTTACGTACCAGTGCTCTATGGCCAGTTGGGTTGTGAATCTAAGTCCTCGTTTATCAGCTCCCTCTTCGTGAACCGCCCAGGGTGGGATTTCCGCGCCAAAAATCAGGATCAGCCCGCGCTTCCCGACCTGCAGCGGCTCTGTGCCGCCCTGAGCGCGCGGCACAACGGGCGGCGCGTTATCGTCATCGGCAACTGCGCCACCGGTGGCATCGCTGTGGCTCTTCTGGGCAGCCCGCATGTTTGCGGTGCCATCATCAGCCAGCCGGCCTTGCCCTACTCCTTTAACACCTCTGGCAGGCGTTCTCTGGATGTCTCCCCCGCCACGCTGCAGCAGGCCGTGCGTCGGTCTGCCACCCTGCCGGAGCCCGCGCTGCTGGGCTTCCGTTTTTACCGTGACCCTGTATGCACGGAGCACCGCTTTGAGCGCCTCCGGTCAGAATTTGGCAGCTCCTTTGCCAGTGTGGAGCTGTGTGACTTCCGCCGCCATGAGCAGGACAAACTGCCCGCTTCCGCCCGTGCCATCCGCACCGCCAACAGCAAAGAGCACACCGTGCTCATTCCCAAAGAGGGCAAGCCGCAGCCCGCACACCACCTCGAGGTGTTTGCGCAGGTCAAAAAATTCCTCGCCCAGCACTCGGAGGAGTAGCCGGGCATCCTCGGCACTCTTGGCCATGTCCCCGCAGCCAGCAGTTGGTGGCGGGGTAGGAGGCCAACACTCTGAAGACGCGCCACAGGCAGTTTGTTTTACAACTTTGAGCTCTGTCGCATTCCCTCGGCCTCCAAGCTCGCAGCCACCCACAAGTTTTTACCCCACACCCAAGCCACACACCCCTCAAACCCCTTCAAAAGGCGAATTTTTTGAGGACGCAAGCCCTCCGACCCACTCAATTCACCCCAAAAACACCAATTTTCGATTGCGATTTTCCCATTCACCCCCATTATCCCCTTCCAAATCGCAATTTTCACCCCAACCATCATGAGCCAGCAAAAAATGGACGGCGCACAGGCGCTCATCAAAACCCTCGCAGATCTCGGCATCGAGTACGTCTTCGGGTACTCCGGCGGAGCCGCCATCCCGATCTTCGACGCGCTGCAGACCGTGAAGACGGACATGAAGTTCATCCTCGTCCGTCACGAGCAGGGTGCTGTTCACATGGCTGACGGTTACGCCCGCGCCACTGGCAAGCCCGCCGTTGTTCTCGTCACCTCCGGCCCTGGCGCAGGCAACACCATCACCGGCCTCATGACCGCGCAGATGGACAGCGTCCCCATGATCGTCCTTTGCGGCCAGACCGTCAGCTGGATGCTGGGGAAAGACGCCTTCCAGGAAGCCGACATCTTCAACATCACCTGCCCGGTCGTTAAGCACAACTACCTGATCAAGAGCTCCAATTCCCTGCCCCGCATCGCCAAGGAGGCCTACCACATCGCCACCACGGGCCGTCCAGGTCCGGTTCTGATTGACATCCCCAAGGACTTCAGCCAGGGCGCCTTCACCGGCACCTTTGACGAGCCGATGGATCTGCCCGGCTACCATCCCGAAGACAACTTCAAGATTGATCAGGCTGGTATCAAAGAAGCCGCCCGCCTGATCGCAGGTGCCAAGCGCCCCGTGATCCTCGCCGGTCAGGGCGCCATGATCGCCCGTGCCGCCAATGAACTGCTCACACTGGCCGAAACCCTCGGCTGCCCGGTCACCACGACCCTGCTCGGCAAAGGCGTCTTCCCGGAAACGCACCCGCTCTCCCTCGGCATGCTCGGCATGCACGGCACCGCCTACGCCAACAAGGCCATCTGCGAAGCCGACCTCATCTTCAATGTCGGCTCCCGTTTTGATGACCGCATCATCGGCAAGCCCCACATGTTTGGCCGCAACGCCAAGCTCATCCACATCGACATCGATGCGGCTGAGTTCAACAAGATGATCAAGGTGGACGTCACCATCAAGGGCGATGCCAAGGCCGCTCTTAGCGATCTCCTCCCTCTCGTCGAAAAACTCCCAACCGAAGACTGGCTCTCCCATCTCGACGGTTACAAGAAGAAGTTCCCCCTCTCTTATAAGAAGCAGGGTGGCCTCCGCATGCAGCAGGTCATTGATGAACTGTACACCCTCACCAAGGGCAAGGCCATCGTCTCCACGGACGTCGGTCAGCACCAGATGTGGGCCGCGCAGTTCTACAAGAACGACGAAAGCTACCACTGGCTCAGCTCCGGCGGTGCCGGCACCATGGGCTTCGGCTTCCCTGCGGCCATCGGTGCCCAGCTCGCCTGCCCGGGCAAGCTCGTCGTCTCCATCTCCGGCGACGGCGGCTTCCAGATGACCCTGTTTGAACTCGCCACCGCAGCCATCCACAAACTGCCGATCAAGATCCTCATCCTGAACAACAGCTACCTCGGCATGGTCCGCCAGTGGCAGGAGCTCTTCTTCGAGAACCGCGAAAGCGGCGTCGACCTCATCGGCAACCCCGACTTCGTGAAGCTCGGTGAAGCCTACGGCATCAAAGGCTTCCACATCCGCCGCCCCGCTGACGTCGAGCGCATCCTCCAGCAGGCCCTCGACTACAATGACGGCCCCTGCATCATCGAAGCCGAGTGCATCAAAACGGAGAACGTCTTCCCGATGATCCCAGCCGGTGCCGCACTCGAAGACATGATCACCGAAGCACCGAAGCAGCGCATGGAAAAGCCCACCGGTTCCACGTAGTAGCGCAACCGTCGTAGTGCAACCGTCCCGGTTGCATCAGCAAGCCGGAGGCTTGCGCTACCTATGGAAACCAACCGCATCATCCAAGGCGACGCCCTCACGGAACTCCAAAAGCTCCCTGCGTCCATCGCCCAGTCCATCATCGCCGATCCACCTTACTTCAACGTTCTCGAAGATGAAGCCTGGGACACCCAATGGAAAACAGCCGCCGACTACCTCGCCTGGTGCGATGCGTGGGTCGCTGAATCCATGCGCGTTCTGCGCGATGACGGCCTCGCCTTCATCTTCGGCCAGCTAGGCAAACGCGAGCACACCTTCCTCCACCTCATGTCACGACTCAGTCAGCAGCACCAGTTTCACGATCTCATCATCTGGGATCGTGCCGTGGGCTATGACGAACGCCGCGACAGCTTCACCCCGCAGTACGAGATGATCCTCGTCCTGCGCAAAGGCGACAACGTGAAGTTCAACAAAGACGCCGTCCGCATCCCCTACGACGCCGCCACCATCGAACTCTACCTCCGGGACAAACGCTACAAGGACAAAGTCGCCCGCCGCGCTCATCTCGAGAGCGGCAAGTTCGCCACCAACATCCTCCGCGTCCCGAGCCTGAAAGGCATCTCCAAAGAAAAGTGCGGCCACCCCTCGCAGAAGCCACTCGGCCTCATCGAAAAACTCATCGCCTGCTCCACGGACGCCGGTGACCTCGTCATCGATCCCTTCCTCGGTTCCGGCACCACCGCCGCCGCCGCCATGCGCCTGCAGCGCCGGTGGATCGGCATTGAAGCCAACGCGGAATATGTTCGAATTGCAAAGCAACGCGTCAAAAATCCATGAGCACCACTGCCATATTTAAAGACAATATCAAAATATCGACACTCCTGGACAAAGACTCCTTGCCTGAAGAATTGGGTGAGTTTCTTTTTTTGCTCAAAGGAGCTTATGCTGCCGCCAGTCTTTTCGATAACACGGGCGCATCAAGAATCGACTATGACGATCCAAGAAATTCAGTCGAGGAATTTCGCGCCTTTGCAAGAAGCCTTTCCCCTCTGCAAATTGACCAAATTTTTCGTTCCGAATTGAACGATAAACAATTGATTGTTAAACGGATTGTTCGAGCAAGCCCATGGGAATTTTTAGTTTATGGAGTGGTGTCGTTCCTGGTTTGCGCAGTGACTTTATCAGGCGGAAAAGTTAAAATTGGATCCCTCATAGAATTCGAACTTAATGCCATTGGAGAAGGTATAAAAAAACTTAGAGAAAGCCTAGGGCTAGGCAAGGATGTCACAGCAGGTTTTGGCGTCGAAAAAGCGAAGATTAAACTTTCACGCACCGAGTACACTGAGTTATGTAAAGGTGAGCATTTGGACAAAAATCGAGGGGGGGTTTCAATCATTTTTATTTAGCCTCCGCTCCAAAGTAAATAAAAGGACTCTCGAAATCGAGCTGACCCATACAGACCTTCAAAGGATCGAAAGATACAAGGCAAATCCAAAAGCGGGCGGCTTTCAAAGTCGCTTTCGCAAAATCTTTGGCCGCCACTTTCCTTAATTTTAAACAACTGAATAAATCCCATGAGCGACCGCATCCCCGCCACCACCGATAAAAAGCCAGCGCCCCAGGCTGACATCATCAACATCCACACGCTCAGCGTCATGGTGAACAACCAGCCCGGCGTCCTCGGCCGCATCTGCGCCGTCTTCAGCCGCCGTGGTTTCAACATCGAGTCCCTCGTCGTCTCCCAGACGCGCGATCCGCGCTTCAGCCGCATGACCATCGGCACCAGCGGTCATCCCGAAGGCCTGCACCAGATCATCATGCAGGTGAACAAGCTCATCGACGTCATCCACTGCATCGAGCATACCGACCGTGATGCCGTCTCCAAGGAAATGGTGCTCATCAAGGTCGCCTCCAGCTCCACCGAGCGCACCGAGATCCTCCAGATCATCGAGCACTACAACGGCAAGACCGTCGATCTCCAGGAAGACAGCCTCATCGCCCTCATCAGCGGCAACAGCGACAAGCTCGACGCCGCCGTCCGCCTGCTCACCAAGTTCGAAATCATCGAAACCGTCCGCACCGGCAAAATCGTCATGGCCCGCGGCCTGACTGAGACGTAATCGGAAATGACGCAGGCAGACTGTCGAATGACGAATGAGACCAGAAACCCACGTTTCGGTATTCATTCGTCATTCTGATTTCGTCACTCGTCATTGTTTCCCTCCCCGGCATTCGTCATGCGCATCCTGCACCTCACCCCCGGCACCGGCAATTTCCACTGCGGAAGCTGCCTGCGTGACCATGCGCTGATCAAAGCCCTCCGCGTTCGCGGCCACGATGCCCTCATGGCGCCGCTTTACCTGCCGCTGGTCACAGATCGCGAGTTTGGCTCACAGGAGTTGCCGGTGCAGATCGGCGGCATCTCGTTGTTTTTGCAGCAGAAGTTCACCTGGTTTCACAAGCTGCCCCGCTTCTTCCACAACTGGATCAACAAACCCGATTTCCTCCGCAGAGCCTCCAAGCGCATGGGCATGACCAGCCCCAAGGTGCTTGGTGAAATGACCCTCGGCGCACTACTTGGCACCGAAGGCCGCCAGTGGGGCGAGTGGCACAAGCTCCTCGAATGGATTCGCGGTCACGGCAAGTTTGACGTCATCTCCCTCTCCAACAGCCTCCTCACCGGCCTCGCCCCCGCGATCGAAAAAGAACTGGGCATTCCAGTCGTCTGCTCCTTGCAGGGGGAGGACAGCTTCCTCGACACCCTGCCAGAGCCCTACCGCACCCAGTGCTGGGAAGCCATGCAGCACAACGCCCACAGCATTCGCCGGTTCGTCGCTCCCAGCCAGTACTACGCCGATCAGATGCACCAGCGCCTCGATGCGCCTGCAGGTCAGATCAAGGTGATGCCCAATGGCATCGACACCACCGCCTTCACCACCTCCTCTCCTGATCCCAACTGGCCCACCATCGGCTACTTTGCCCGCATGATCCACGGCAAGGGTCTCACCACCCTCGTGGATGCCTTCATCGATCTCGCCAAACGCGGCACCGTGCCACGCGTGAAGCTGCGCATCGGCGGCGCGAAGACACCCATCGACGAAAAGTATGTGGCGGAACTGCAGCGCAAGATCAAGGCGGCAGGGCTGACCAAACGCGTCGAGTGGCTCCCCAATGTCACCTTCAAAGACAAGGTGCATTTCTTTCACGACCTCACAGTCTTCAGCGTCCCAGCCACCTACGGCGAAGCCTTCGGCCTTTACGTCATTGAGGCCATCTCCAGCGGCGTACCCGTGGTGCAGCCCGACCATGGCGCCTTCCCTGAACTCATTGCCGCCACTGAAGGCGGTGTGCTCTGCAAGCCCGACGACGTCAAGGACCTCGCCGACACCCTCGAAACCCTGCTCAACGACGACGAACAGCGCGAAAAATTCTCCAAAAACGGCATCAACAAAGTCCGCCAGGAATTCAGCGCCACCCGCATGGCCGAGCGTTTCGAGGTTGTACTCCAGGAAGCCGTGGCCGCCTCTAATCCGCCCATAGAATGAGCGCAAAGGCGGATCTACCTTCTGTTCTCTCATTCGACATTCGTCATTCTGGTTTCGTCATTCCACAGCATTGACCCTGCCCTTCTCCGCTCCAATGTTTGCCCGCCCATGACTTCCATCACCTTTGGCGAGGCCGTCCGGCGCTCGATTCAAAAAGACCCCCGCTACCACCCGGCCGCCTACGAACTGGTGCGTGATGCCCTGCACCTCGCCGCCAAAAAATTCCGCGATGAAAACGCCGAAGACCAGCACGTCAGCGGTCAGGAATTGCTCGCCGGTTTCCGCGACTACGTCCTTCAGGAATACGGCCCCATGTCCAACATCATCCTCGACCAATGGGGCCTCCAGCGCGGCGAGGATGTAGGCAACATCGTCTACAACTTGATCGACTGCGGTTACTTCGGCAAAAACGACGGCGACAGCCTGGAAGACTTCGCCGGCGGTTACGACTTCTCCCACGCTTTCAGCACCCCTTTCCTCCCTTCTTCGCTTCGTGAATCGAGCGAGAAAAAATCCTCATGAAAAAAGTTTTGTCCCGTTCCTCGTCCGCCAAATCAAGCGCCCGCACCGTTCCCTCCTTGGACGCCAGCGTCACCACACTGCCCAATGGCCTGGAGGTCATCGTGCGTGAAGACCATGCCCACCCTCTCGTCAGCGTACAGGTCTGGATCAAGGCAGGCAGCATGCACGAGGAGCAGCACACCGGCGCAGGCATCGCGCATTGCGTGGAGCACATGCTCTTCAAAGGCACCGAGAAACGCGACCCGGCGCAGATCTCCCAGGGCATTCAGGCGCTGGGTGGCTACGTGAATGCCTACACATCCTTCAACCGCACGGTGTATTGGATCGACGGCCTCGCCGAACACGCGGGCGGCTATCTCGACATCCTCGCGGACATGGTCCGCCATTCGAAATTCGATGCCGATGAACTCGCTCGCGAAAAGGACGTCATACGCCGCGAGATGGCCATGGATAACGACGACCCCGGCAGCACGGTCCAGCATCTGATGCAGGCCACCGCCTTCCGCCAGCATCCACTGCGCCATCCCATCATTGGCCATCGCGAAGTCTTCGATCAGATCACCCGTGCCGATGTCTACGGCTTTGTGCAGCGCCATTACGTGCCCAACAATGCCTTCATCGTCATTGCCGGTGATGTCGAGACCGCTGAAGTACTGGACACCGTGCGCAGCTTCTTTGGCGACTGGCAGCGCCGCGCCTTTGATCCCGTCATGCTCCCCGCCGAGCCGCGCCAGCATGGCAGCCGCTCCGCCACGAAAAACTTCACCACCGAACTCACGCGCATCGCCCTCGGCTGGCAGATCCCCGGTGAAAACCATGAGGACAAACCAGCACTCGATGTGCTCGCCTTCCTTCTGGGCTCCGGCCGCAGTTCACGCCTCTACCAGGAACTGCGCGAGAAACGCAGCCTCGCCCACTACGTCTGGGCCGGTGCTTGGTGCGCGCCGGAAGTCGGCCTGTTCAATGTCGAGGCCGAATGCAATCCTGCCGATGCTGAAAAGCTCAAGAAGGGCATGCTCGAAGTCATTGCCACCATGCAAAAAGTCGGGCCGGGCCGCGCCGAACTCGAAAAGGCCGTATGCGCCACACTCAATGGCCAGCTGCGCACGCTGACCACCGTCAAAGGCCAGGCAGGCAGCCTTGGCAACGGATGGCTGCTCTCCGGCTCACTTGACTACCAGCGCCAGTTCCTCAACTCCATCACCGCCCTCACACCCGAGGTCATCCGCAGTGCCGCACGCCGCTACTTGACCCCGGAAGCCATGAGCACCGTGGTCGTCGGCGATAAAGTCGAGACTCATAATAAGGCCAAGTCCACCGCCGACTCCGCACGTCCGGAGATTCAGCGCTTCAAACTGAAGAACGGCCTCATCCTGCTCGTGGGCGAAAATCCGCGCCTGCCGCTCATCAGCGTCCGCACCAACTTCCTCGCCGGTGTTCTCGCAGAAACCGACCTCTCCGCCGGTGTCACGCAGATCTCCGCTCAGATGCTCCTCAAAGGCACCAAAAAACGTGCTGCGGCTGCCATCGCCTCCGAGCTCGAAAATCGCGGTGGCAGCCTCATCTGCTCTGCCGATGCGCACCGCTACATGATCGGTGCCGACGTCATGCGTGGGGATGAAGCCAACGCGCTCGACCTCGTGGCCGATCTCATCCTCAATCCCGCCCTGCCCCAGGTTCAGCTCGCCGAAGTCAAAAAACGCCAGATCGCCAACATCCTCGAAGAGAAGGAAGACCCGCTCACCGTCGCCATGCGCAAAGCACGGCGCGAGATCTTTGCCGGCCAGCCCTTCCACCGCACCGCGCTCGGCACCGAGAAATCCGTGGCCGCGCTGAAACTCACCGACTGCCGCGCCATGCTGCATGCCAGCTTTGCCACCGGCAACGGCGTCATCTCAGTCTTTGGTGATGTGCAGGCCTCCGTGGTGAAAGCGCAGGTGGAAAAAGCCTTCGCCAAACTGCCACGCGGCAATCGCCAGATCGCCATGGGACGTGAATACCACGCCAGTGCCAAGCCCGCAGCCTGGACCGAACACCTCGACAAAGAACAAGCCGTCATCGTCGTCGGCTTCCGCACCGTCGGCCTTGAAGATCGTGACGTGCATGCGCTCAATCTCATTGATGAAGCCTGCAGCGACATGGGCAGCCGTTTGTTCAATCGCATCCGCGAAGAGCTCGGCCTCGCCTACTATGTCGGCGCACAAAACTTCGCCGCCATGGGCGCAGGCGCCTTTTACTTCTACGTCGGCACCGATCCCAAAAAAGTGAAGCTCGCCGAAAAGGAGCTCATGGCACAGATCAACGATCTCGCCGACAACGGCCTCCACGCCGAAGAGATCGACCGCTCCCGCGTGACGTGGCGCTCCTCTTGGCTGCGTGCCCAGCAGGGCAACACCGCCATGGCAGACGTCTGCGCATGGAATGAAATCAACGGCCTCGGTTGGGACCACTTCCAAAAACTCCCCGGCATCATGGCAGACATCAGTTCCAAAGAAATCCAGCGCGTCGCCGCAAAGTACTTCGGTGAGAAGAAAGCCTTCATCGTGCGCGTGCTGCCGAAGTAGCACAAGCCTCCGGCTTGTGAGCCTGTCATTGCATTCAGTGCATCGCCCTTGATGCAGTGTGCGTTCATGCAAACAGCCATACATCCCCCTCATCTGCAGGGGGATATGATTGATGCTGCGAAAAAAATCAACTTTCTGAATTTCCCCGCCAAACTTGGCCCGGCGGCTGCTTAATCAAGAACTCAGTTGGGGCGCATGCTTCACAAAGATTTCTCGGGTTCGCTCGAGGAAACACACAACGAGCTGGAGAGTCGCTTCATGGTTGGGACTCTCTGGTCACCTAAAGGCCCGGAAGGATTTTGGTTGGGTCCTTCCGGGCCGAGTTGTTTTAAAACAACTCGGCAGTCTCCAAGAGCAGACGTCATGGGCCTTGTGTGAAGCTCGACCAGACCGACCAATCTTGGGATGATCTGAAGTGGATCTTGGGAGACAGTCTCGTTCACTCCCCACCGACGTCTGCCTATATATTCTGTTTACGCTGCAGATACACACCTTCAGAGGCGATTGGCCCTGAAAAATATAAATGCGTAAAACTGGCCCGGCGGCTGCTTTATCAAGAACTCAGTTGGGGCGCAAGCTTCACAAAGATTTTTCAGGTTCGCCTGAGAAAACACACAACGAGCTGGAGAGTCGCTTCATGGTTGGGACTCTCTGGTCACCTAAAGGCCCGGAAGAATTTTGGTTGGGTTCTTCCGGGCCGAGTTGTCTCCAGACACCGGCATCCAGCGGCGGCAAGACCTCAGCCGGCAGAGCGCCGATATTGATCATTGCAAATCAATGGCTCCGTGGCTCATTCCCATCCCCAATCAATCCAACTATGAAATCAATCGCACCGACTCTTGCCGCTCTCGTCATCACGTTTGCCGGTCTGACCGGAACAACCCCCGCCCAAACCGTGAGTGAAGCCAAACCAGTAAAAGTCGTGATGGAGACCTCCAAAGGCACCATCGAAATCGAACTCGACGCCGCCAAGGCCCCCATTTCTGTCGCCAACTTTGTGAAGTATGTGAAGAACGGCTTCTACGACGGGCTGATCTTCCACCGCGTGATCCCTGGCTTCATGGTGCAGGGCGGCGGATTCAGCCCGGACATGCAGCAGAAGGAGCCTGACGAAAAGATTCAAAACGAAGCCAAGAACGGCCTCAAGAACGTCAAAGGCACCCTCGCCATGGCCCGCACTCCGGACCCGCACAGCGCCAGCTCCCAGTTCTTCATCAACCTCAAGGACAACAGCTTCCTCGACTATCCTGGACAGGATGGCTGGGGCTACTGCGTCTTCGGCAAAGTGAGCAAAGGCATGGACATCGTCGAAGCCATGGCCGCCGTCGAAACCGGTCGCAAAGGCCAGCACGGAGACGTTCCAGTGGAACCGATCGTCATCAAGAGCGCCAAGCTCGCGGAATAATCACCGCCAGCACCCCGCTCCCAATTCAAATGCCAGTCGGTCACTCCGGCTGGCATTTTTTATGCCCCCATACCCGTCGCCCGACACACGTCCGTCCTCTCTGACCTATCGGTCTTGTACGTCCCATCCATCCCCGCCACGCACACCCGCATGGCGGAACCACAGCCCCATCACATAAACTTCTTCACGCGATCACGCACATCGATTTCCAGACGCTTCACGTAGTTCACCGCATATTCCACCGGACACATGCTGTCGTCCTTCGTCAGCGGTGTCAGATCCATCGCAAAGGTTAGCAGGCTGGTCTTGTCCGTCGTGTGCGAGTCAAAGTAGGTCGCATTCGCGTGGCGCAGGCCTTCCTCAGCCAGGTCATAGCGCTTGCCGCCGCTGATCTGCGAATCAAACACGCCAAGCAGCGGGCGCAGCATGTGGGGGTGCTTGTCCACCCAGAGCATCTCCTTGTCCTCAGCGAGCAGCCAGTCCAGCTTGCGCCAGACTTCGCAGCCATAGACCTTCTCAGGACGCTGTTCTGGCGGCAGCTCACGAATGGCTTCGAGGCAGCGCAAAAAGGTCGCCACATGCGTGTCATGCCGGTCACAGGGATTGTGCAGATAGAGAAACTTGGGCTGCGACTGCTCCAGCACGAACTTCAAATCCGCGATGGCCGGCGCATGCTTCGGCTTTTTGATGTCCTCACTCGGATAGCCAAGCTGTACCATGAAACTGTATTCACCCACGTAGGCCGCCTTACGCTGCTCAATGAGGCGCACTTTCTGCATCTCCTCATCCGTGTAGGACTCATATGGGCCTTTGCGCGGGCTTCCTGCCCCATCGGTGACCACCACACCGCCAAACCACTGCGATTTGTGATGAAAACACTCGGTGATGCCGTGATACGCGGCGATTTCCAGATCGTCCTGATGCGAAACAATGCCCAGATGCGTCACACGTCGCAACGCGACCCCAGGTTCAGTTTCGTCAGGAATGTAAAGGTCGTGTTTGGGATGTCGAAATTGCACAGGGCCGTGATCATGCACGGCAAGCCCGCGAGTGCAAAGAGCATTCCACCCCCTTCCGCCCCCAGCATTAGTCCCCGCACAATGGCACTCAAGATACCCGCTCTTCAACCGCATGAACGGCGGCAAAACATCAGCCTCTCACCGCTCCGGTGTCCCTTCCGGCCTTTCTGTCCCTTTCGTCCTTTCCGCAGGAACCACGCCGCCTCCACCACACTTCACACAAGTCGTCCGGTCATTCATTCGACATTCCTCATTCTGGTTTCGTCATTTTGCACACCCTCCTATCGTCTGGACAAAGCCATGCGCCACGCCATGCTCGCCCCTCCATTCAACCAACCCCGCCGCCCCTTGCCATGAGCTTCATTTCCCAAATTTCCGAAGACCTGAAAAACGCCATGCGTGCCAAGGACACCGTGGCACTCAACGTCATCCGCAACCTTAAGTCCGCCCTCAAATACGCCGCCATCGAAAAACTCGGCGCGGATGGTGAACTCGGCGACACCGATGCCCTGGCCGTCGTGCGCAAGGAAATCAAAAAACTGCAGGACTCCGTGGAAGGAGCCGAAAAAGCCGGCCGCCCGGAAGCCGTGGAAGCAGCCAAGGCTGAGATTGCCGTTTTGGAAAAATACCTCCCTGCCGCCATGAGCACGGAAGAGCTGGGCACGCTCGTTGACACCGTCATTGCCGAACTCGGTGCCAATTCCAAAAAAGACATGGGCGGCGTGATGAAGGCGCTGCAGGAACGCGTTGCAGGCCGAGCCGACAGCAAGTCCATTTCCACCGAAGTCGCCAAACGCCTCGCTTAAACCGGTGACTGCTCCGCCGCGCACCGTTTCCATGATTCTCCGGCTTTCATGACCTCCGCCATCATCGTTGCCGCTGGCAGCAGCCGACGCATGGGCTTCAACAAGCTCCTGGCTCCGCTGGCAGGTGAACCTGTGCTCAGGCGCACTTTGGGCGCATTCCAGGCCTGCGACGCCATTGATGAAATCATCGTGGTCACCAGTGATGCCCTGCGCCCGGACATCGAAGCATGGCGCACCAGCGGTCTCGGCAAAGTGACCCAGATCATCAGCGGGGGCGCCGAACGTCATCTCTCCGTGCATGCCGGCCTGCAGGCCTTGAATCCTGCCTGCCAGATCGTCGCGGTGCATGATGGCGCACGCCCCCTCATCTCGGTGGCTCAGATCACCCGCTGCATCGAGGCCGCCCGCACTCAGGCCGCCGTCGCCTGTGCCCGGCCCATGACCGAAACCCTCAAGCGCTGCGACAGCACAGGCCGCATCATCGACTCCATTGATCGTGCCAATGCCTGGATCATGGAAACACCCCAGGTGTTTCAGCTCGCTCTGCTCGTACGGGCTTATGACGCCGTGCTGCGTGACGGACTGCTTGTCACCGATGAAGTTTCCGCCGTGCAGCACCTCGGCGAATCTGTCTTTGTCGTCGAAAACTTTGAACTGAACCCGAAGATCACGTTCCCGGCAGATATTCTGCTGGCTCAGCGTTTTGTCGATTGAACGACACCCATGCTCGACACCGCCGAACTCGACAACGCACCGCATCTGCCACGCCGGAACTGGGCTTCCATCGTGCTCGTACTCTTTGTACAGGCGATGAATTCGTTCAGCGACAACTTCGTGAAGATGTTGCTGATCGCGCTGTCGATCATCATCGCCAGAGATTCCTGGGTGGGCCGCCACATGGAGCTGTGGCTCGGGGCCATCTTTTCCCTGCCCTACATGATCTTTGCCCCGCTGGCCGGTTATTGGTCGGATCGTTTTTCAAAGCGCAAGGTCATCGTCTGGATGCAGGTCATGCAGATCATCTGCTTTGTGTGGCTGGCGCTGGCTCTGTGGATGCAGCGTGTGCCCGGCTCGCTGGAAATCTGTCTGGTCGGCTTCTTTGTGCTCGCCGTGCAGGCAGCCGTGCTCAGTCCGGCCAAGATGGGCATCATGAAGGAGCTCGCGGGCTCACGCCGCCTTGGCCGCGTCTCCGGCTGGCTCCAGGTCACCATGCTCGCGGGCATTCTGGGCGGCATGTGGGCCGGTGGCATCTGGTATGGCACCGAGTATGAAAAAACTCACGATGCATGGGGCTCCGCGCTCGGCCCGCTGATCATCATCAGCATCCTCGGCATTGTGGAACTGATCGCCGCCATCTGCATTCAAAGCACGCCCGCGCATACCGAAGTCCACTGGCGCAAAGGCATGGCGCTGGAGCATTTTGAAAGCCTCAAAATTGTTTTCCGCCGCCGCTCCATCCGCCTCGCGGCTTTGGGAGTCACCTACTTCTGGTTCATTTCCAACGCGCTCAGCTTCATCCTCGTCACCCTCACCAAGGAACTGCATCCCGACACCGGCCATGGCGACGGCCCCATGGAGCTCGCGAAAGTCGCTGGCATCCTCGGCATCGGCGTGATCAGCGGCAGCTTCTTTGCCTCCCACGTCAGCCGTAATCGCATTGAACTCGGCCTCATTCCTCTGGGGGGCTTCGGACTCGTGGCCGGACTGATCTGGTCCGGTCTCGCCACACTCGGCAGCAGCTGGATGTACGCAGGCATCATCTTCACCGGTGCTGCAGGCGGCTGCTTCATGGTGCCACTCTACGCCTTCGCGCAGGACAAGGCGGAAAAACAGGAAAAGGCCCGCATTCATGCCGGCATGAACCTGATGGACTGCCTCGGCACGCTGGTGGCGGTGGCCATCGTCGGCCTGATGAAGTGGCTGGAACTGTCCGCCTCCACCCAGTTCCTGCTGCTGGCCATTCCGACCTTTTTTGCCGCCGTTTACATCATGCGCCTGCTGCCGCAGGATCTGGTGCGCTTCCTCATGCTGGCCGCCGTGCGCTTCACCTATAAGGTCAAGCCCGTGAACATGGAGCGTATTCCCGCCACCGGCGGTGTGCTGCTGCTGCCGAACCACGTCAGCTATGTCGATGCACTCATCGTCGGCTCCGCCAGCCGCCGCCCCGTGCGCTTTGTCATGTGGGATGCGCTCTATCATCTCTGGTGGCTCAAATGGCTCATGCGCCTCATCGGCACCGTCCCCATCTCCGCCACGCGTGCCAAGGATGCCATCCGTGCCGTCGCCGCTGCGCTCAAGGAAGGCGAAGTCGTCTGCCTCTTCCCCGAAGGCCAGATCACCCGCCACGGCATGGTCAATGAACTCCTCAAAGGCTTCGAGCTCATGGCCCGCCAGGGCGATGCCCAGGTCGTCCCCGTCTATCTCGACGGCCTCTACGGCAGCATCTTCTCCTTCCAGGGCGGCAAGTTCTTCACCAAACGCCCCAAGCACCTCCGCTACCCCGTCGAAGTCCACTACGGCGAACCTCTAACCGCACGCGCCGCCACCTCCGTCGTCGTCCGCCACGCCATGCTCGCCCTCAGCGCCGAAGCCTTCCTCAAGCGCAAAAGCTGGCACCACGCCGAAGCCGACGACCTCGTCCCCTTCGCCAACGCCCTCCGCCTCGCCGAAGTCGAATGGCATCACGCAGGCGATGTCTTCCTCAGCCTCGACCCCCCAGGCAGCATCATCCACCGCACCGTCAAAGCCCTCACCCAGGTCCTCCCTGGCACCAAGTTCATCGACCACGCGACACAGTCCCACGCCACCCACATCGTCGCCTTCTGCACCCGCAATACGCTAAGTAAACTCACCGGCCACGAACGCCTCGCCTTCTGCCTCGACAGCTCCCCAGCTAATCTTCCTCCTCCTCTTACTCCTCCTCCCCCACTTCAGGATCCCGCTCCCACCGCCACGCCCCTCCGCGGCTACATCGACGCAGAAACCGGCATCCTCCTCACCACCGAAGTCCCCAATCCCCCCATGCCTTCCGGGGACAAAGACCAGCAACTCGGCCAAAAACCCCACACCCTCGGCCGCCTCCTCCCCGGCCTCGCCATCGCCTCCACCCCCGAAGGCCTCCTCATCAGCGCCCTCCTCCCCGACTCCCTCCTCACCGCCACCATCCCCGGCGCAAAAATGGACGAGCAGGGCTTCTTGGTGCTCTAACGAGACACTGATTACCCAGCGCCCATTCGTGAAAATTCGCGGACATTTGCCCCATTCGCGTTGGAAGCCCGTAGCTGCAAGCCCTCGTCGACCTTCGGGCATCCTCCTACGTCTCAAAAATCGGGCAGTCATGGCATCCAGTGTCCTTTCTGTCCCTTCCGTCCTTTTTGTCCTTCAGATTGGACACTGCGACTTCGTCGCCCACTTCATGCACGCAGTTCTGCCCACGTTCCGCAGGGTGGAATGCTCCCAAAACTTCCTCATCTGTCTGACGCCATCTTCCCCCTTGTCTCCGCGCCACAACAACTCCTTTAACTAAGTGCCATTCATGCCAGCCATTTTTCTGCGTGAGATTCGAGCCTGAACAAACCAAGACCTCTTAGGCCACTGTCAATCCAATTGGCACACCCTATAGCTAAGAGGTAGCCGGAACATTTCCACAAGCGTCGCCAAATATGCGCGATCATGAGCATCAAGTGCATGCCGTCCCACGATCACAAGATGATCCGGCTGGCGGTCACCTGATGACGGATAATAGGCATACTCAAGGATTTGTCCCAGAGCCTGACGTATCACAGAGCGCGGCAGTTGGTCTGTCTTGATCTCGAAATAGATCAATTCGTTCTCGGTTTCCACCGTAACATCGATGCAGCCACCTTCACAAGAGACACGCTCATGGCCATACTGTCCCCGGAGTTCAGCCATCAATTTCGCCTGCATCTTGTGATGCTCCGGAGTATATTCCAATGATCCAACGCCGCGCCGGAAAAGCGGGCGTGCTTCAGGCGCATCTGCCCTGGCCCGTCGGCCGCTGGTAAATCTTTCGATGTTTTCCACTTCAGGCTGCCGAAGTTGGTACAGTTGATACCGATGCCGGTCCCGAGTCCATTTGTCGTCAGGCAAGAACGTATCCGCTGGATAAAAATCCACATTCTCCCACCGGAATCGAATGTTCAAAAGGTCTTCCGCCCAGCCAGGATCTCCCAGCGCTCCCTCCTTTCCGTTCACCTCAGCCACCTCCTTCCGCATCTCATCTATCCAGCCTTTCTCGCGGAAGATCGCTTCAACGGCCTGGGATTGCTCAGGATTTAAAACCTCTAGTTCATTGATGGTTGCCACCAGCCTGTAACGGCCATCAGGCTGAACAGTGAAAAGAGTAACATCCAATGACTGACCCAAATAAGTTTCGCGATGTTTGTTCACCCCCTGGAGGAAAGCATAGCGCCAGCCGTCCACTAGCCAGTCCGCCCGAAACAGCCATTCTTCATGGCCAAATCCATTTTGCGAGTTGTAGGTGTCAGGAGCCTCGTTACTTCCCGCCATCCCTGTCGGTTTTTTCCACCTCTCTGTGTTGTAAGCGATACGGGTGAGTTTCCTGATACGTGTTGAAAGCGCTTTTCTTGGAAAATCGACCGTCTGGTCGAATTGTTGGAACGCGCGCCCCAAGCGAGCGTTTCCACTCAAATCATCATAAGAGGTGACCGACCACGGCACAACATCCAGCAACCGTCCCGTCACAGATGAACTCTTTTTTGACTCTTCGTCTCTCTGAGGCCCCTCAACCACAATTACCCTTATTGGCACACCTCGCTTCCATGATTGGTGAATGGCCTGATCCATGACCAGCGCACGCCGACGTTGGTTTGCTCCCCAGTGCCGATGGTCCAACTCCATTGTCCGATAGTTGGCAGCGAGGAAGATAACGCCGTTCTCCTCGCGCATTTCCCTGTGCCATAAGCAAAGCACAACCACCTCCTCAGACCAAAAGGCCCATTCGTAGCAGTAGCGGGGATTGGAGGCAGGTGACTCAGGTCGTTGGTAGTCGGACCAGTTGCTGACATCGATTCCGGCCTCTTTGACCAAATCGTAGACATTCGGCTTCTTATGAGGTTTGAGCTTTGCAAGCATCATACGATTCGTTCCTTATTCGTCTTGAGCAACTTCGCCTTCGCCGTGTTCAGCACCACTGAAATACCGTTGCTTTGCTGTGTCGGTGATTGTGCTTCGAGTGATGCCGTCTTTTGATGATTTATGCACAAGCCCCAATTCATGGAGCTTCGATGTGCGGCGTCCAACCAATTGATATGTGGCATCGACTAATGTTGCTACTTCGCCAGCCCTCATTGGCACTCCTTCTTCGTTCAAAGTTTCCAATATTTCTAGTTCGACGGGAGGCAGCATGGTGTCTTTGTTTAGGGCATCCATCTCTCTGCCAAAATCGTCACCGAGTGCAACGACAGAGCATGTGCCTGTTTGACATTCTGGACAACGCCATTTGTAAAACTCGATCGTATCTCTTTTTTCCATGCCAAAACACGCACCACAGGTGTCGCAGCGTATAGTTTGGCTCTTGGCAAGGAACTGCTGAATGGCTGCATTGTAGTTGAAGCACCTTTGCACGAAATAGCTTCTGTCGTCGCGCCGGCCTCTTGGATAGCCCCAAGGGAACCTCTCTGTCTCGCACAGCCCATAGAAGAATGCGTAAATGGAAACGTCCTTCCCACTTTTATCTCTCATCTCGTGGTATTTTGTCACTAGAAAGTTCAACTCTAGCGATGAGAGAAGCGATTCCATTGATGGGTTCACCGCAAAATGACTAACAGGTGGATTAGTCAATCCCTCGAAGAATTTTCCTCCAATTTGACCCGTTGTAATACCTCGCCGAACATTACGGGCTTCTGTAATTAAGGCGCGCAACATTTGCTGTTGGTTATGGCGGTCCAGTTTACGCTCAAATGGCTCCATCGCAAATCGGTTCATCCGATTAAAATATTGAGCCACGACAGTTTCATAATATTTCTGCGCAGCGAGTCGAATTGAGGCTGTGGAAATAGGAAGTCGTTTTGAAATGCGGTCCAGATAACAATAGTGAAGCACATATCCAATCAGCCGAGGCACATTCAAAGTCACTTCAAATAGGAGTCTATAGTGATCCGCCATCAGGGCCGATTTCTCAAAATAGTCAGTGATTTGCTCGCCGAAACCCTTGAAGCGGGTCACCAAAAGTCGCTCGAGGTAATTTACAGCCGCTGTTTCACTAGCCTGAATCTCTTGTGACTTGTAAAGCTGGTAAAAATCGAGGCCTACTGTGTCTACTTTGCCAGGGTCAATTTTTCCGTAGTAGATGCGGCCAGGATATCCAGCAATCTTGAGCTTAACTGTTTCATCGCTAGCGTTGTTTAACGGAGACAATATGACATCAACAAACAGCTTCTGATCAATCCAAGTTAGTTCGGAGAAATCGTCAAAGAATACAAAGAGCCTCGAAAAGCCAACGCCTGAGAGCAACTCTCGAATTTGGCCGCCTCGCTGAATTGAGTGGGTAGCTGGTGGCACATGAGGGCGGGAGATGTCAGATTCGGAGATGGATCAGAACGACCTGTTTGCAATGGCTTTGGGACTGAGCACACCTTGGAAGGTTGTGCGGAGTGGGTTTGAG
>JAIPJY010000083.1 GCA_021733925.1 Prosthecobacter sp.
TAAACCTTCCGCTGTTGGCTAAGGTGACAAACTTCTGTCGCTGCTCCGTCGTAGGTGTGTTGGTCCAAGGCATAGACCAACCCATACAGTGTAACCCATGTCCCCGGTCAGCTTGTCACCCATGTGCCCGGTCCGAACCTCGCGGATGCGGGTCAGCGGAGCTTCGGAGGAGAGGCGAAGCGGGGGCGGGCGGGGGCGGAGTTTTGCGCTGCGGACTCAGGTGCTGGAAGGGGTGGTGGCGAAAACTGGCGGGAGGCGACCACGGTGGCGGGTTTGGTGCCGGGCAGTGGGATCGGGGGGATGATGAGGCGGTTTTGCTTTGAGGTCGCGGCGGTGGGTTTTGCGGCGGCGAGGCGGGTGGTTTCGGTGGCGGCGAGCTGGCCGATGTATTTGGAATCGTAGGTGAGGACGGCTGCTTCGGCACCGAGGAGGACTTCGGCCTGACATTCAGCGCGTGTGCTGGAGAGGCGGACGGATGTGAGGCGCATGCCGCCGGGCGCGGGCTGGTCTTTGCGCAGGGGGATGCGTTCGTTGGTCCTGGTGTTGACAATGACGACGGTGGGATTGTCCGCCGCGCCGTAGTGGGCGCCGATGGCGAAATCCCGTGCGAAGGAATCCTGGGCGGCGATTTGCGCGACGGTCTTCAGGGTGAAGGGATTTTTGCTCCAGCCGGCTTCATAACGTGATGCGGAGTACGCCTGCGGGGGCGTGAACACGGCGGACTCCGCCGCGTGAATCACCCGGAGGTGAGTCAGCAGGAACAGGAGGATGAATGCGTGTCTGGACGGCATTGTGGCAAAAGCGGCAGATACACCGGCATCAAAGCCTTCCCAACCAAGACTTCAACGTGACAACTTTGTTCCAGAGTGAGTTTTGACAGGTCTGGCGGGAATGCATGAATCCGTGGGGTTTCCTATGAAATCATTCCACCCCATGCTGTACGGCCTGATGTTGCTCGCGTTCCTGACTTTCGCCCGGGGTGATGCCGCAGAGGATGTCGATGTGGACGAAGATGTGAAGAGGCACACGCTGGTGCAGGTGGGAGAGACGGCCCCGGACTTCAATGGCAAGACAACCGATGGCCGGACGATGACGCTCTCTGCGCTGAAAGGCAAGGTGGTGGTGGTGTATTTTTTCTCCACCCAGGTGGTGCCGTGCATCGCCGAGATGAGCCATCTTCAGAGCGAGGTGTACGAGAAGCTTCGGAACAGAGATGATTTTCAACTGATCGGCATCGGCTTCGGCAAGGGCAGCACACGGGAGGAACTGGTCATTCTAGGAGGCGAGAACAAGTTCACTTTTCCGCTGGTGCCCGATGCGGACCGGCAAATTTACGAGCGCTACTTCACGAAGTATGCGCCACGCACGGTGGTGATCGGGAAAACGGGCGTCATCCGGTATCTTGCCAGCGGGTACCATGAATTGACGAGCATCCCCAAGCTGCAGGCGGCGCTGGCACGTGAACTCGCGGTCAACGCCCCTTGATGGGGTGACTGCCATGCGTGGCGAGGGCCATGGCAATGTTACAGAACATTAACAATAAAGCGCTGATTCCGCAGCCCGCGCCGCCTTAACGAAGGGTGCGTCTGCCACTGCTGCCATGAAGCATTTTCCCTCCTCTCATTATCACTCTGACGTCCTCGATGACACGAGCGATCACGAGTGCTGTGAGACTGCTGAGCAGGTGTCCAAATCGTCACCCTCAACCGCTAGATTCACACTCATCGCTTAGCTACAGCACGCTCGTCGGCGAAAGGCGATGAGCGCTCTTTTTCAAACCTGGAGCAATCATTTCACAACAACCGACAAACCCACACATACCAATGCTAATCAAAACCAAACACTTCCTCACCATGCTTGTCGTGGCAGGAATTTCAGCGGCAGCCCTTCCGTCTCACGCTGCCACCACCTACGTTGCCGGGGATCTCCTCCTCGGCTTCCGTGCCACTGGCAACACAGGCTCAACCTCCAACCTGATCGTCGATCTCGGGCTGGCCACAGGCTATCGTGACGCCACCTCCAACATTGCCTCAGTGGTTGACATCGGCTCCCTGCTGATCAGCACGTATGGTTCGGACTGGGCCACGCGCTCTGATCTGTCCTGGGGTATCGTCGGCGCCCGAACCAACAGCACCATCAGTGCTGCGGTGGGCGGAGACCCCGCCAGAACGGACTACCTCTCAGCCGCGCAGACCACCATCAGCCCGGGGACCCAGCAGTCCACGGCCTGGGTTGTCAGCGGTCAGGGACGGACAGACACCACGGCCGACATTCTTGGCCTCGGGGTCGCTTATGCCGCAGCCCCGGGTACGAACAGCTCGATCCTTAACTCCACGGATGCAGGAAGCTGGTCGACCAACAACAGCGGTTCGGATTCCTTCCGACTCGGCGGCACCATCGAAGGCAACTTCGCCAATGGCGCCTCCGGCACGGCACTGGACCTCTATCGTGTGCTGAACACCAACACAGGTGCCAATCCGACGGGAACCGTCGGCGTGGGCTCCTATGAAGGCACCTTCACCATCAGCAGTGCTGGTGTGGTGGGTTTCGCTGCGGCAGAAGCAGTGCCTGAGCCAAGCCGTGCAATCCTGGCCGCCATTGGCCTCGGTGGTCTGCTGCTCCGCCGCCGTCGCAGCGTGAAAGCCTGAGACAACACTCCCTATTTCCCCAAATCATACACCTTTCTCTTTTTTTAACTTACTCATGAAATCTATTTTTAAACTCTCCGTGGGCGTGATCGCCCTCGCCCTCGCCCAGCAGGCTTCTGCTGATGTGACCATCCGCCTCACCGGATCCACCGCCTTCCGTTCCGGCACCCACAAGGGCATCATCGCCATGATGGGCGGTGAAACGAACTGCAAAATCGCGACCGGGGCCCTCCCTGACAGCAACGGCAATCCCGTGGCAACCGCGCAAACGCAGGGCAGCTACGAAAGCGCCGACTTCACCATCATCCAGGGAACGGCCACTGGCATCAGCGGCATTACCACGGTGCAATGCGCCTGGACTGGCTCCGCTACCGGGGTGAAAGACGTTGCTCAGCAGCTCGACCTGACCTTCATCCCGGCCAGCGCGCTGCCTGCCAGCAATGGCTACGCCAACATTGCCATCAGCCAGAGCCCAACCGAAATCGCCAAGGCCAACTTTGCGTTTTCCGATGTGTTCCAGGCATCCACCCCCACAGCCTCCCCTGCGCTGGTGGACAACAAGCTGGCGATCATTCCGTTCTGCTGGGTCGCCAACAAAGGCACCACGAACTTCACCAACATGACACAGCAGGGTGCACGTGCTCTCTACTCCAACGGCTTCATCCCGAAGAGCATCCTCACCGGCAACGTGGCAGATGCGGACTACGTGCTCATGGCTGGCCGTGACAACGGCTCCGGCACCCGCATCACATCACTGGCTGAGACCAAGTATGGCGCCTTCACGCCGGTGCAGCAGTGGAAATTCACCACCACCGGTGCAGTGGGCACCGGCAGCATCGTCTCCGCCCAGATCTGGCCCATCGGTGATGGCGTGGGGTCCACCACCGTTGGCAATGGCGGCTATACGAGCGGCAGCACCATTCGTAACTTCATGAGCATGACCTCGTCATCCATCAGTCTGCTGGATGAAACCGGCACGGAAGTCGCAGGCAGCCTTCCGGTCACCGTGGTTTCCTGGCTGGGCATCACCGATGCAAACACCGCCGTCGGCAACGGGGCCGTGCGCCTCGCCTATGAAGGCGTGACTTATGACGGCACGAACACGGACCTGATCTACCAAGGCCGCTATTCCGCCTGGGGTTACCTGCACCTCTACACCCGCAGCGGTCTGACCAGCGACGAGAACCAGTTCAAGACCAACATGGCGACCCAGCTTGACAACGCCTCCGTGCTCGGCTCGGCCGGTCTGCGCGTGTCCCAGATGAATGTGAACCGTCAGAGTGACGGTTCCACCATCGGTGCTGGTGCCAACTAAACTTGCCGGCATTCTCGCAATGCCTGCCTGACAAAAACCCCACGCTGGTGCTGACGCATGCCGTCAGCACCAGTTTTTGTTTCACTCTTTATTCCTTAAAATCTCATGCCACGCTTTCCCCTGCTCCGTCACCCGCTGCTCATGGCAGGATCACTTGCATTGAATGTCCTGCTAGGTTGCGCGGCGTTCGCGCTCTGGGTCCAGGCAGGTAAAACGCCGCAGACTGCCGCCATTCCGGCGGTGGCACCGGCAGCCGCAAAACCACGCCCGCTGGTGGTCAAGACGGCCCCGCCGAAGCCGTTTCACTGGAGCCAGCTGGAGACGCCTGATTTCGCGAGTTACGTGAAAAATCTGCGCGGAGTGGGCTGCCCGGAGGCAACGATACGGGACATCGTGGCCGGGGAGCTGAATGAAATCCATGCCGAGAAACGCAAGGCAATGGCCACGACCAGCGGTCCCCTGCGTGCAGCAGAGGAGATGAAGCTACAGGCCGAGTACGAGCAACTGCTGACGAAACTGACCGCGCCTGCAGCGTCCTCTGAGCAGGCGAGTCAAGGCTCTGCCGCTGCGGTGAACCAGCAGGGAGGCTCTTCCAATACGGCACCATCCGAGACCGCCCTCACGAATTCGACGCCTGCGGGGAACCCCGCGGCTGACATCCCAGCCGCATTCACGTATGGGACCCAAGGATCCACGGTCCAGCAGCAGGCGTCTCAAGGCCTGCTCAACGCAGGCACGCCTGACCCGACACTTTCCCCTGCCGCAACGGCGGCGCTGCAGCAGATGCAAAGTGATTTCGCGCAAGCAGTGGGCGAAACCAATGCGCCTTCCGACAGTCCTGCCTACCGGGCACGGTGGAACCAGGTGCGCCGTGACAGTGATGAGCAGTTTTCCTCCATGTTTGGCGGAGACTTGTTCATCCTCACTCAGATTGAGGCAGTTAACAAAGCTGCGACAGCGAAAGCAGGTCCTTGAGACACGCGTTGTGTTTCAAAATTGTCACCGAAAGAAAGGATGACGGTGGGAAGCTCCCCTGAATGAGCGGCAGACTGTGACGCATTCGTAACAGCGGCAAGCTTGAGCGAGGGCGGGGGCGAACGAAAAGGAGGGCGTCCTGAATCCTGCATCAATGCTGCCTCCAAACATTCAATCCAGCTACAAACCAAGCCCCGTGCGCCTGAACATCCGGGAGATCACGCGTGGATTTTGCGCCCTGCTGTGCGGGGCGGGTTTGAGTGGTTTTGGCCCTGCGCGGGGTGAGGCCCAAACGGCGGCAACGGCGATGCCGGTGGCTGCTCCGACGGCGGTGTCGCAGATCGGAAATCTTTATGTGCGTGAGTATCGCGTGCGGGGGAACAAGATCCTGAAGGCGATCGAGATCGAGGAGGCGGTGTATCCGTTCATGGGGCCGGGCCGTGGGGAGCAGGACATCGAGGCTGCACGCATGGCTTTGGAGAAGGTTTACAAGGCGAAGGGCTACCAGAGCGTGGGGGTGCAGGTGCCGCAGCAGACGGGTGCGCGTGGTGTGATCTACCTGGAAGTGGTGGAAACGCCTGTGGGACGGCTGCGGGTGAAGGGCGCGCGGTATTTCCTGCCGAGCAAGATCAAGGAGATGGCGCCTTCGATGAAGGAGGGCACGGTGCCGAACTTCAATGAGATCAGCAAGGACATCGTGGCGCTGAACCGCTGGCGTGACCGCAAGATCACTCCTGAGCTGCGCGCGGGTGTGGTGCCGGGTACGGTGGACATCGATCTGAATGTGGAGGACAAGCTGCCGCTGCATGGGAGCTGGGAGATCAACAACCAGCACAATGCGAACACGGTGCCGCTGCGCCTGAGCGGCTCGCTGAGCTATAGCAATCTCTGGCAGATGGGCCACACGCTGGGTGTGAGCTTTCAGGTGGCCCCGGAAAGAATGACGGACAGCGCGGTGTACTCGGCTTTTTACCAGGCACCGATTCACAGTGTGGAAGGTCTGAGCGCGATGCTGACGGGCACGGTGCAGGACAGCAACATCGCGGCGCTGGGTGGCACGACGGTGATCGGCAAGGGGCAGATCGTGGGCTTTCGCCTGATGAAGACGCTGCCGGCGAAGCAGGGCTACTTTCACTCCATCAGCTTTGGCATCGACTACAAAAACTTTGTGCAGGATGTGAACGCGGGCGGTGCACTGGTTTCCTCCCCCATCGCGTATTACCCCTTCAACCTGTCCTACAGCGGGAGCCGTGTGACGGACAACACGTTCACGGAATTCAACGCGGCGCTGACGTGGCATGTGATGGGTATGGGTGGATCGCAGACGCAGTTTGCGGCGCGGCGCTTTGCGGCGACGGACAGCTTCTTCTACTTCCGCGGGGATCTTTCCCACACGCATGATGTGGCGCAGGGTTTCCAGGTGTACACGCGTGTGCAGGGTCAGGCGACGCCGGATGCGCTGATCAACACGGAGCAGACTTCGGGTGGTGGCTACAACACGGCGCGCGGGTATCTGATCGCGACGCGGCTGGGTGACTCGGGGATCTTTGGCACGCTGGAGTTTCGCAGTCCGAACTTCATCGGCTCTGCGAAGGATCGTGAGAACCAGTGGCGCGTGTATGCCTTCCTGGAAGGCGGCAAGCTTTACACGAACAAGACACTGCCAGCGGAGAAGCGCAGCTATGACCTGGCCAGCGCGGGCTTTGGCACACGCGTCCGTTATTTGAACCACATCACGGGTTCCATCGATCTGGCGATGCCGCTGGTCTCGCAGCCGAACGCTCTGGCGCATGACCTCTTCCTGCTCTTCCGCCTCGGCATGGATTTCTAGGCCGACCCCATTTTTCCTCTCTCAATGCACAGCCCCTCCACACGCTTCATGTCCCGCAAACCACGCCTCCTGAATTCCCTGCTGCTTGCCCTGGCGCTCACGACTTCATTCGCTTCCGCCGTTGAAAACTGGTGGGATGCGAAGTGGACCACGCGCAAGAAGATCGACATCGACACGTCCGGCAAGGGCGTGGGCATCGACGAACCCATCGGCACGACAGCGGTGCTGGTGCGTCTGCATGAAGGGGTGTTCAGCTTCATGTCCGCGAGGGAAGACGGCAGCGACCTGCGCTTTGTGACGGAAGATGGGAAGACGGTGCTGAAGCATCATGTGGAAAAGTGGGACTCGCTGCTGAACGAGGCCTACGTGTGGGTGCAGGTGCCTGACCTGAAGCCTGCGAGCGCGACGAGCCTGTGGCTCTACTACGGCAACGCCGAGGCCCCTGCGCCTGAAGAGGCGAAGGAGTCGTATGATGCGAACACGGCGCTGGTGTACCACTTTGCGGATGCGGCGAAAGCAGGCAAGGACTCCTCAGCCACGGGCGCGAATGCTGAAGGCGTACCGACACCGGCTGCGGGATCGCTGGTCGGGAACGGACTGCGGGTGTTTGGGCAGACGGCGATCACCGTCGCTGCACCACCGCTGCCTGAATGGGCGCCGGGAGCGCCGCTGACGGTTTCTGTGTGGGTCAAGGCGAGCGCCTTGCAGCCGAATGCGGTGATCCTGAGCCGCCGTGAAGGTGCGAATGCTTTCATCCTCGGTCTGGACAATGGCATACCGTTTGTGGAGCTGAACAAGCAGCGCAGCAGCGTGGGTGCACCGATTGCCCCGGGGGCATGGCATCATGTGGCAGCGGTGGCGGATGCGGGCGCGATCACGGTGTATTTGGACGGGAAATCCTACGGCGCGCTGAATGCTGCGATGCCGCTGCTGAAAGGCCCGGTGGAAATCGACAAGGACAGCTCGCCTGCGGCGGCTGCGTTTGTGGGCTACACGGGTGAGCTGGACGAAGTTCAAATTTCGAAGACAGCGCGGCCTGCGGGCTTCATCCGCTTTGCGGCGGTGAATCAGGGGAATTCGGCAGACGCGGCGAAGTTGATCACGCTGGGTGAAGACGAGGCTTCGGACCACGAGGAGGAGAGCGAGATCATGAAGCATCTGTCGCTGATCACGGACATCTCGAAGGACCTGACGTTTGACGGCTGGGTGGTGATCTTCCTTTGTACGGTGCTGGCGATCATGGGCTGGATCATTGCGGCGGGAAAAGTGATGTATCTCAACACGATTGAGAAGGCTTCGAAGGAGTTCATGAAGCGCTGGGAGAATATTTCCAATGACCTCACGGCGATCGACACCGAGGACAATGACAGCATCAAGAACATCGGCGGGAGCATGAGCGGCAAAATGCAGAAGCTGATGCGCCAGTCGCCGCTGTATCAGCTCTACCATCTGGGTTCGGAAGAAATCAGCCGTCGTATGAAGACCTTCCGCCAGGTGACTTTCAACCCGCAGGAGAAGAAGGAGGCGAAGGCGATGGGGCTTTCCGGGCGCTCGATTCAGGCGATCAAGGCGACGCTGCATGGCGGGATGGTGCGCGAGGTGCAGAAGCTGAATGGCAAGCTGGTGTTTCTGACGATCGGCATCGCGGGTGGTCCTTACCTGGGGCTGCTGGGAACGGTGATCGGGGTGATGATCACCTTCGCCGTGATTGCGAAATCCGGTGAGGTGGAAGTGAACTCGATCGCGCCTGGTATTGCGGGTGCGTTGCTGGCGACGGTGGCGGGTCTGGCGGTGGCCATTCCGGCGCTGTTTATCTACAGCTACCTGAGCTCACGCATCAAGGATGTGGTCTCGAACATGGAGACCTTCATCGACGAGTTCGTCACGAAGATGGCTGAACACTACAAGGAATAATCCATGGACGCCGACAACAAATCTTACGATGACATCAACGTCACGCCGATGGTGGATCTCTACCTGGTGCTGCTGCTGATTTTCATCATCATGACCACGGCAGGCGTGCAGGGCGTGAAGGTGAACCTGCCACGCGGCGGGCCTTCCACGTCGAAGCCGATCGAGGGTCCGAAGATGCAGGCGATCACGGTGGACAATGCGGGGAACATCAAGCTTAACGCACTGACGGTCACGATTGACGAACTTTCCAGCAAGCTGGAGGCGATCAAGGCCTCCATGCCCGACGTGCCGGTGGTCATCCGTGGCGACAGCGGCACGCAGTATCAGACCATCATGGATGTGCTGACGGCCGTGGGGCGCTCGGGCATCACGAACATCGGACTGGCGACGCAGGCGAAAAAGTAACTCCAGATTCCTCCTACATCATGGCATCTCCTCACATCGAAGACGACGACGAGCCCGGATTTTTCCGGCGCAACCTCGTGCTGCTGGTTGTTGGCGGGCTGGCGCTCGCGGGCGGCGGCTACATGTATGTGAACCACACGCCGTCGAAGTCCACGCCGAAGAGGAAGATTGAGATGGTCTCGGTGTTCATTCCACCGCCGCCACCTCCACCCCCGCCGCCACCACCCAAGGAGGAGCCGCCACCGGAGGAGAAGGAGGAGGAGATGGTCGAACAAGCTCCCGAAGAAGTCGTGGACAAGCCTGATGACAAACCTGCGGACAAGCCGGCGGATGAACCGCTGGGCACTGCGATCAGCGGAGGCAATGGCAGCGGCCTGGGCCTCGGCGGTGGCGGTGGCGGCGGAGGAGGCATGATCGGCGGCGGCGGCAAAGGCGGCAGCAAATGGGGCTGGTATGCCGGGCAGGTGCAGAACCGTCTGGCGGATGCGCTGCGCAACAACGCGGTGACGAAGCGCGCCGGATTTAGCAACGTGATCAAAATTTGGTCGGACAACACCGGGCGCATCGTGCGGGTGAAACTCAGCGGCACGACAGGCGACAGCAAGCTGGACGCCGCGATCGAGAACGAAGTCTTCAACGGAATCGTGCTGAGCGAACCGCCGCCGGACGACATGCCGATGCCCATCAATCTCAGACTGACCGCACGCAAAGCGAACTGAATCCCCCCTGCCCTTTCCCCTGCTCCATGCTCACTCCAAACCAAGTCTGGCGACGTACGTACGCCTGTTTGACCGCCTCCCTCCTCGCCGCTTTGCAGCCCTCGCTGATGTTTGCTGCGGAACCTGACCTGCCAGCGCCGCTGCCTCTGCTGGCTGAGAATGCCCCGCCTGCGCCCGCAGCTGCCACGGGGACCTCCCCAAGCACACCTGCGCCGATTTCTGCGGACCCCGCTGAGGCGGTGCCGGTGCTGCCGGACCCGAATGCTGCGCCACCGCAGCCGATCCTGAACACGCCGTCGCAGAATGTGACGCTGAACCTGATCAACCGGCTGGTGCAAAAGGGCATCCTCACGCATGGAGAGGCGTCTGATTTGATCAAGGGCGCGGAAGAGGATGCGGCCTTTGCGAAGGCGCAGGCACAAGCCCTGGCGGAGACACAGGCGGCGGTGGCGGCCCAGACGGCGATGCCGCCGGTGCAGCCGGACGCCGAGGAGGTGCGCGTGACGTACATCCCAGAATCTGTGAAGGCGCAGATCCGCGACCAATTGCGCACAGAAGTGTTTGAGCAGGCGCGCGCGCAGCATTGGGCGGCGCCGGGCTCCGTGCCGGAGTGGACGCAGCGCATCAAGATGTTTGGAGACGTGCGCATGATGTACCAGGGGTTCAACTATCCCACTGGCAATGACAACACGACAGGCGCCTTCCCGAACTTCAACGCGATCAACAGCGGGCAGCCGTTTAACTTTGGTGTGGACAACCTGGGCCTTATCCCACCCCAGCTGAATGTGGACAAGAGCCGTGACACGTACCTGCTGCGCATGCGTCTGGGCTTTGACATTGATCTGGAGGACGGCTTCACCGCCGGCATCCGCTTTGCGTCTGGCAGCTCGAACACGCCGGTGTCGACCAACCAGGCGATGGCGGCCGCAGGCCCGGGTGGGCAGGGCGGACAGGGCGGCAACTTCTCCAAGTACGAGCTGTGGCTGGACCGCGCCTTCATCAAGTATGAAGCCTCACTGACAGCGGACACGGATGTGGCGGTCTTTCTGGGGCGCTTTGACAACTTGTTCATGACCTCCAGTGAGATCATGTGGGATGAAGACGTGGCGCTGGATGGCGCGGCCTTCAAGCTGAAGAGCACGTGGAACCCCGGCTTTAAAACATGGCTGAGCGGCGGAGCCTTTGCCGTGTTCAACAGCGCGCTGAACTTCCCCGACAACAGCACGACGAAGGGACAGAGCTATGACAAGTACCTCTTTGCCGCGCAGTTTGGCGTGGAGTTCAAAATCACCGATGACATCGAGGGTAAAATGAGCCTCGCGTATTACGACTGGGAAAACATTGAAGGCCGGTTCTCCAGCCCGTTCGTCCCGGCCTCCGTCAACGACAATGGAGACACGGACAACAGCCGGCCGCTGTTTGCGCAGAAAGGCAACACGTACCGGAAGATCCGCAACATCACACCGACGGCGGGAGCATCCCCCGGGGGCAACCTGAACGGCACGGTGGCGCAGTTCCAATACTTCGGTCTGGCGACGAAGTTCCGCCAGATCGCCTGGGCAGGACGGCTTGACTTCAACCACCTGAGGCCGCTGCAGGTGTCCCTGCTGGGAGAGTTTGTCAAAAACGTGGGGCTCGACCAGACCGCGATGCAGAATCTTAACCGGGCTGATCCGGTGGTGAACAACCGCAGCGGCGGCACGGGCAACTGGGAAGGCGGCGACACTGCGTGGTACATGGGAGTGAACGTGGGCAAGCCCTACACACTCTTCAACGAGCGCGGGAACTGGAACATGGGGATCGGCTATCGTTACGTGGAGTCCGATGCGGTGGTGGATGGATTCACCGACTCGAACTTCGGCGGCGGCGGCACGAACATGAAGGGCTACACGATCAGTGCCGCCATGGCGCTGTCGAAAGCGACTGCGATCCGCCTTTCCTACATGGCCGCCGCCCAGATAGCCGGGCCGACGCTGCGCTCCGACGTCCTCATGTTTGACCTCACCGCGAAATTTTAATTATGAAGCAACGCATTGCATCCCTGATCCTTCTTGCCGGCGTCATGACCGGCGCCACTCATGCCGCCGAAGAGGCGGACCCGGCCATGGCCGTGCTGAAACGCATGCGCGAGCAGCTGCGCACCGTCATGATCCAGCAGCAGAAAACGGAGGCCGAGCGCGCGACGCTGCAGGCGGCGAATGTGGAGCTGGAAAACAAGCTCAAGACGCTGGACACGAAGTTCAAAGTACTCGGGAAAGAGAAGAACGCGGAGAAGGACGCGGCGGACAAAACCATCGCGGAGCTGAAGGCGAAGGTGATGGAGGACGAGCGCGAGAAGGCGCAGCTGCAGGAGGCGCTGGCGAACTGGAAGGCCGGGCACGAAAAGCTCAAGCAAGCGGCGATGAAGGTGGATGCGCAGCGTGCGGAGCTGGCGGCGCGGGTGATTTTGCAGGACCGCAAGGTGGCGGACTACCAGCGCAAGAACGACGAGCTGTTCAAGGTGGGCAGCGAGATTCTTTCGAAGTATGAGGGCTTTGGACTGGGCACGGCCATCGCCGCGCGCGAGCCATTCACAGGCAACATGCGGGTGAAGCTGGAGACGCTGGTGCAGGACTATGGAGACAAGCTGGTGGACAGCAAGATCAAGCCAGATGGGACACCGAAGCCCCAAGCGAAGCCGACGGGCAAGGAAGACCCCGCGAAGGTATCAACTCCTGCGGGACGCTAGGCCATGATTAAAAATCTGCTGAGAGGACTTGCCAATACGGGCGCCGGAGCGCGGAATTTATTCCGCAGCACGCCGCCACACAACGAACTCCACTCATCAACGACTCCTCTTTCACTTTCCGGAACCCGAGTGTTTGCGACGCTTCATGCGCCGTGTCATCACGGGGATGTTTGCGACCTGCTGCGGAATAAATTCCGCGCTCCAAAAGCATCGCTGCGCGCAAGCTTGTGGCCCTGTCTGCTGCTTTGCTGCGGCTGGAGCAGTTTCATCCTGGCCGAAGAGAGCGACCCGGTGATAGGGAGCATCGGAGAGACCGAGGTGCATCAGAGCGAGGTGCTGGCCTCCTTTGGAACGCTGGGCAGTGTGGAGAAGGAAGCGCTGGCCCGTGACCCGGCCACGCTGAACAAGCTGGTGCGCTCTTTGCTGGTGCAGCGGGTGATCCTGAAGGAGGCGCTGGAAAAGAAATGGGAGGAGGAGCCGCAGACGCAGGCGCTGATCAAGAGCACGCGTGAGGCTGCGATCGCGGACAGTTATTTGAAAGCGGTGAACCGGCCACCGGAGTCGTACCCGAGCGAAGCCGAGCTGAAGATGGCGTATGAGAACGGGCGTGCGGCGCTGACGGTGCCGAGGTCGTTCCGGCTGGCGCAGATTTATGTGGCCGAAGAGGCCGGTGCGGAGAAGAAGCTGAAGGCGGTGCAGCAGCGGCTGAAGGAGAAGCCGGCGAGCTTTGCGCAGGTGGCGCGTGAGATGAGCGAGGAGAAGGAGAGCGCATCACGCGACGGGGAGATCGGCTGGCTCAGGGAGCAGCAGATCCAGCCGGAGATCCTGGCGCAGCTGCCGCAGCTGAAGGTGAACGCAACTTCCGCCCCGGTGCGGCTCAAGGACGGCTGGCATATTCTCAAGGTGCTGGACGTGCGAGAGCCCTTTACGCCGATCTTTGACCAGGTGCGGGTGCAGCTGGCGCAGCGCATGCGCGCTGAAAAGAGCAGCGCCAGCATGCAGGCGTATGTGTCGGAAGTGTTGCACAAACACCCTGTGGCTATCAACGAGGTCGCGCTGTCTAAGCTGCTGCAAAACGCGCCCTCCAATGATGCGAGCGTGAAACCTTGAATGCCCCCGTTATGAAGCTTTTCCCCCTTACTTTTTCGAAACCTCACCGGTTCTCCTACGCCCATGTGCTGCTGGTGCATGTGCTCGTCGTCCTGACAGGTCTGGCTCCAACGCCGCTGATCGCGGACATGCTGAGCACGAACATCGGGATCGCCACGGGTGGTGGCAGCGGTGGAACACCCGCTGCGACAGCGCCGGGAGCGGCGAATGCGATCGACACAGCAGCGGCGACGGCGCAGGCGCATGCCAACGCGCAGGACATGCTGAGCCGCAACACGATGGCGCTGGAGGCGGTGAACGCCATGCAGGAGGCCGCGCGGGCCGCTGCGGCGAACGCGACGAATGCGGGAGCGAACCCGAACTTCCCCGGGCAGACGCTGCCGGATGTGCCGAATGGTCTTGGGGCGGGCGGGCTGGACATCAACGGCGCGCCGACCGGGGCGAATGCGCCGACGCAGTCGCTGCAGAACGCGCACACGATTGTGACGATCCAGCAGACGCAGCAGCAGGCGCTGCTGAACTGGAACACATTCAACGTGGGCAGTGACACGACGGTGAAGTTTGACCAAAGCGCGGGCGGCGCGGACGCGGGGACGTGGATTGCCTTCAACAAAGTCACGGATCCGACGGGCAATCCGACGCAGATCCTGGGGTCCATCGAGGCGCAGGGCCAGGTGTACATCATCAATCAGAACGGGATCATCTTTGGCGGCGGGAGCGAGGTGAACACGCATGCGCTGGTGGCTTCCGCGCTGCCGCTGAATGACAACCTGGTGACACGCGGGCTGCTGAACAATCCGGATTCGCAGTTCCTCTTTTCGGCCAACGCACAGCCAGCAGGCACCAAGGGACCGACACCGGCCTTCACGCCGCCTTCGGTGCCGGCGTTTGGGAAAATCGGCAACGTGACGGTGCAGGCGGGGGCGCAGATCACCGCGCCGACGTCTTCCGCCAATGTCGGCGGGCGGGTGGTGCTGGTGGGGCCGAATGTGACGAACAACGGGACGATCAGCACGCCGGACGGGCAGACGATCCTGGCGGCAGGGATGGAAGTGGGCTTTGACGCGCACAGCACGGATGACCCATCGCTGCGCGGGCTGGATGTGTATGTGGGCTCAGTGGGCAGCTATGGCGGCACTGCGACCAATGCGGGCCTGATTGAAGCGCCGCGCGGGAGTGTGGAGATCGCCGGCAAAATCGTGAACCAGAACGGCTTCATCGACAGCAGCACATCGGTGGCGCTGAACGGACGGATTGATCTGCTGGCGAACTACAACGCGGTGCCGAACATCAACTACAACTCCTCGGACCCGACGCTGGGCGGACCGTTTGTGTACCAGTCGGCGAACTCGACGGGACAGGTGAATGTGGGGAGCGGTTCGGTGACGCAGATCCTGCCGGAATGGGCGAGCACGGAGACGGTGGTGGGCACGGAGCTGGCGCTGAAATCGCAGATCAATTTCCAAGGGCTGAGTGTTTACTTCGGGCAGAACTCGGTGGTGCTGGCGCCTAATGCCAACGTCAGCATCAGCGCGGGGATCTGGGATCTGCTGATGACCACCGGGAACACGGATCTGGGGTTTGTGGCCTCCAGCGGGCAGATTTACATGGATCAGGGAGCGGTGATCGACGTCGCGGGTTCAACCGCCGTGGCCACGAACCTTTCCAAATACATTTTGACGATCGTGCTGCGCTCCAACGAGCTGGCGGACTCGGCGCTGCAGCGCAATGGCAGCCTGCGGGGAGAAACGATCACCGTCGATCTGCGCAACCAGGGAGTGCGGAGCGATGGCACGAAGTGGGTGGGAACACCGCTGGCCAACCTGACGGGCTACCTCGGCATCATCGACCGGACCGTCGGGGAACTGACCACCGCCGGGGGCACGGTGACGATGAAAGCGGGAGATTCAGTGGTGATGCAGCAGGGGGCGCAGGTGAATGTGTCCGGCGGCTATGAGGACTTCAGCGGAGGCACGGTGGCGACCACGCTGCTGGCCGTGGGGGGAAATCTGGTGGACATTGCTCAGGCGGACCCAACCGTGGCCTATGCTGGCATCTACACAGGCAGCACATCCGTGACAGACACACGCTGGGGGACCACGGAGACGACGACCGGGATATTTGCCACGCCAAGCCATTATGAAAATGGATACAGCAGCGGGGGCAACGGAGGCAGCCTTGATATAGCAGCGGCAGCCATGGCCCTGGATGGCAGTTTGAAGGGAAACACGATCATCGGGCCGCAGCAGCTTGAGACAGCGCCGCTGCAGAGCAGCCTTTCACTGGCATTCCAGGCGCAGCAGGTGAGCCGGTCGCCCTTGCTGTTCCCCGCGTATTCTCCAACGCCGCCGGCTATTGAGTTTCGCAACGGCGGAGTCACGCAGACTGCAGCCGATGCCTTTGCGCTGGATGGCAACGGTGCACCGCTGGCGCTGCGGCAGGACCGGCGGGACACGGTTTATCTTTCACCAGAGCTGCTCACCACGCAGGGCTTTGGCTCGCTGCTGGTGAACAACGGTGACGGGGACATCACCCTGCCGAGCAATGTGGCACTGACAGCGGCAGCCGGTGGCACGATCCAGCTTTATGGGGCGAATGTGAACATCCAGGGAACGCTGTCCGCGCCGGGCGGCACAGTGGAGCTGATCGCCTACAACATCTCGCCGTACCTCACGGCGCTGTTGAAAGCACAGGGATCATTTGCCGTGGTGCCGCCCGTGAGCGCCACCCGGGGCAAGGTGACGGTGGGAGCAGGTGCGGTGATCAGCACCGCCGGGCTGGTGATCAACGACCGGGGAGATGCACCCGCGCCACTGACGGTGCCGCATTTCACCGCCATCACGAACGCGAACGGTGAGATCGAATACCGCAGCACCACGCAGGGTGGAAGCATCAGCATTCAAGGCTACATAGCCGAACTCGCGGCGGGGAGTTTGGTGGATGTTTCAGGCGGACTGACCGCGAGCAGTGCGATCACGTATGGAGCAGGCGGCAGCCTTTCAATCCAGGCGGGAAATGACCCGTTGATCGGATCGCTGATGGGCGGGCACCTCACCCTTGACGGCACCCTGCTGGGGTATTCAGGCACCACTGGTGGCGCGCTGAGTTTGAAGGCTCCGACCATTCAGGTGGGAGGCACCGCGACCTACCCGAACACGCTGCTGTTGGAAGCCGGGTTTTTCAGCCAGGGCGGGTTCAGCCAGTTTACGCTGCTCGGACTGGGTTCAGACATCACACCGCCTGGCGGAGCGGAAACCTTTGCGCCCGCCATTCTCATCACGCCGGGCGTGGTGATCCGGCCGGTGGTGAGCAGCCTGCAGGCCAGCATTGAACAGCAGAACGGAAGGAGCGCGATCATGCTCACGCATTTGCTGCAACCGGAAGGCTACCGCAACCCAGTGACACTCGACTTCGAAGCGGCCGGGGTGACGAATTTTGTGGACAACCAGCTCGTGGTGCGTGGCAACATCGTGATGGGAGCCGGGGCGCTGATTGAAACGGATGCTCTTGGGAGCGTGACGCTGCACGGGCAGACCGTTGAGATGAGCGGGAGCATCGTGGCACCGGGAGGCACGGTCACGATCAAAGGCGCCGACCATTATCCTGAAAATGGGAATTCGAGCGTGGCGTTTGCGACCGTGCATTTGAGCAGCACGAGCAGTGTCTCGACCGCAGGCAAAACGGTGCTGCTGGCGGACATCTATGGCCGGCGGGTGGGCACGGTGCATGCCGGTGGAACGATCAAGGTGGCAGGAAACATCGTGGCGGATGCCGGGGCGGTTCTGAATGTCTCCGGCACGAGCAGCGTGCTGGATTTGCTGGCTGCGGAAGCCGGGCTGGATGTGGCGGCGCAGAATTCTGTCTCCGGACTGAACTCGGTGGCAAGCTCCGTTGCGGTCCGCGTCGACAGCAATGGCGGTCTGATTGAACTGAACGGCGGGGAGTTTTTATTCTCGAATGCAACGCTGGTGGGGAACGCCGGCGGCAGCACCGCGCAGGGAGGTGTGCTGACCGTCACCTCCGGTCTGTTTATATTGCCGGGTTTTGCGAGGGATGACAAGGACACGACGCTGATCGTGACCCAGGACATGGCGTCATTCACGCAGCCGGTGTTCGCCAGCGGTCAGGATGTGGTGGGCAAATCACTGGTGAGCGGCCTGGGGTCGGGCATCACAGCCCAGGGCTACTTTGGGGCGAACTCGTTTCTCAATGGCGGGTTTGATTCACTCAATCTTGAAGGCAACGTGCAGTTCAGCGGCGCGGTCGATGTGACAGCCAGGGGCTATCTGAAGGTGGCGGACGGTGGAGTGATCGCGGCGGATGATCTGGTGCGACTGACGGCCTCCTATGTGACCCTGGGCAGACCGTTGAGCGAACCGACCCGCGACGAAGAGCTGGTCAATCCGTTCATTGTTTCCAATCCAGGGCTGGGAAACAGCCCGAGCTACTTCGGCCCGAGCTATGGCAGCGGAAGGCTCGAAGTGGTGGCTGATTTGATCGAGACGGGATTTCTTTCGCTGAAGAACATCGGCCAGGCGAGCCTGACGGCGCGGCAGGAGCTGCGCGGCAACGGGTATTTCGACATCGCGGGCGATCTGACGATCACAGCGGGGCAGATTTATCCGACGACGGCCTCCACCTTCACCATCACGGCCTACAATTATGCCGGGGGCACTGGGTCGGTGACGATTGCGTCATCGGGCAGCACTCCGGAGTTCCCGCTCTCAGGCGGGGGCAGGCTGAACATCTATGCGGCGACGATCACTCAGGAGGGTACGCTGCGTGCGCCGTTTGGGACCATCACCCTCGGCTGGGATGGCACAGGGACGGCGCCCAAAGGTCTGGTGACGAATGTGAGGGTGCCGGTGACGCAGCAGATCACGCTTGGCAGCGGGAGCGTGACGTCCGTTTCAGCGATTGATCCGCAGACGGGACTTGGCGTGCAGATTCCCTACGGTCTGGTGAAGGATGGCAGCGTGTGGATCGACCCCACCGGCCTGGACATCACGAGCATCGGCGTGCCGGACAAGTCGGTGCGAGTATCTGCGACGAACGTGACCGCGGAGGATGGATCAGTGCTGGACATTCGAGGGGGGGGCGGATTGTACGGCTACCGATGGGTGTCAGGCAATGGCGGCACGCAGGACATCCTGGCTTCGAGCGGAGTCTTTGCGATCATGCCGGGCTACACGTCCTTGGCGGCGCCTTACGCGCCCTATTCGACGTCGAGTGTGAACGCCAGCAATCTGGGCGGAGACAAGGGCTATGCGAATGACAGCCTGAAAGTGGGAGATCAGATTTACCTCAAGGGCAGCTCACTCGTGGCGGCGGGCACCTACACCCTGCTGCCTGCGCGGTATGCGCTGCTGCCGGGGGCCTTGCTGATCACGCCGAGTTCGGGAACTGCGACTGACGCGCTGGTGAAGCCTGATGGGGCGGTGATGACGAGCGGCTACGTCTTCAACAGTCTGAACCCATCGGTCTCGGGCAGCCTGTACCAGCAGTATGAGATCGCCCCGCAAAGCGTGGTGAAGGCACGCGCGGAGTACACCGATTATTCGGCGACAACCTTTATCACCGCCGCACAGCAGGGCCTGAGCCTGCCGGTTTCACGCACGGCGCTGGACGCGGGCTATGCGCTGATCGGCGCCCAGCAAAACATGCAGCTGGACGGGAATGTCTCAGCCAGCGGGATGCAGGGCGGACGTGGCGGGCGGGTGGACATCAGCAGCCCGCTGGACATCATACTGGCAGCGCCGGGTGCGCCGGCCCAGAGCGGCAAGCTGGTGCTGAACGCCACGCTGCTGAGCGGGTGGAATGCGGAAAGCCTGCTGATCGGCGGGGACCGCACCTTTGGCACCAGCACGAGCACCGTCAATGCGCGCAGCAACCAGGTGACATTGGATGCCGGGGTGGCCCTGACAGGCACTGAAATCATCCTGGCAGCGAAGCAAACGATCACGCTGGCCATCAATGCGACGATCACGCAGACCGGCACCCAGACCGCTGCTGATTCCCTGGTCCTGAGCGGCAATGGCTCGCTGGTGCGTGTCAGTGGTGTGGCCACGGCGCAGACGCTGCGCACCGGGGTGACGACCTCGGCACTGCCGCAACTGAACGTGGAGGCGGGCGTACAAATCAGTGGTGCGAGCATCACGCTGGACTCCAGCAATGTGACCGCGCTGGACAACAGCGCCAGCCTCACCTCCCAGGCGGTGAATTTGAACAGCGGCCGAATCTCCGTGCTGCTGACCAACCCCGGCGCTTTGCAGACCACTGGCAGCCTGGTGCTGGGTGGCACCACGCTGGCCGGCCTGCAAAACACGGGTGCGCTCTCGCTGCTAAGCTACTCCTCCATCGACCTGTATGGTACGGGCACGTTTTCCAACACGGGAACACTGGCACTGCATGCGGCTGAAATTCGCGGCTTCAACCAAGGCGCAGACAGCATCAACCTGACGGCATCCTCCATCCTGCTGGACAACAGTGCCAACAGCACGGCTGGCACTGCGGGCACGATGTCAGGGACGCTGAATGTCACGGCCGCGACGATCACGATCGGCCAGAATGCGCTGGCGGTGGAGCAGTTTTCGACGGTGGAGCTGAATGCCTCCGGCGGCATTTTGATGCAGGGGACGGGATCATTCACCGCGCAGGGCGACTTGAATGCCGTGACGCCATTCATCACCGGCGGCAGCAACGCGACGCAAAGCCTGGTGGCGGGAGGAAACCTGAGCCTGACTCCGTCGGCGGGTCCGCTGCCGACGCCCACGAGCCTGGGACTCGGTGCACAGGTGACCTTTGAAGGAGCAAGCGTGACGGCCAGCACGGCGATCCTGCTGCCCAGCGGCCTGATTTCCCTGCATGCCAGAACGGGAGATGTGAGTGTGAGCGGCCAACTGGACGCCGGCGGCAGTGTGCAGTATTTCTTTGACCAGACACGCTACACGGATGCCGGACAGGTGATCCTGACAGCGGACAACGGCAACGTGACGCTGAACGCGAACGGAAGCATCAATGTGGCAGCGGCGGCCTACGGCAGCGGGGGGACGTTTACCGCCAGCGCCGTCCATGGGCAGGTGAGTCTGAACGGAGCCCTGACGGGACAGGCGGGGATCGCAGGCACGGCAGCCTCTGCCAAAATCGATGTGAGCGCCCTGCCCTCCTTCAGTGCGCTGAATGACAAGCTCAACGCGGGGTCATTTACGCAACGGCGCGATGTGCGTGTGCGCAGCGGGAATGTGACAATCGACGGTCTGGTGACCGCGCACGAATTCTATCTGGGAGCGGATCAGGGATCGATCACGGTGAATGGCGCCATCGACGCCTCCGGGGCGACGGGCGGCACGATCCGGCTGTCCGCCAATGGCAGCCTCACGCTGAACACGCAGAGCGGGACAGGTGGCAGTGTGGTGGGCAGCAGCCGCAACATCACGGTAAGCAACATGACGGGAGTCTCCGTGGGTCAGTCGGTGAGCGGAACGAACATTGCCGCGGGGACCTACATCACGGCGATCAATGGCAATCAGGTGACGCTGAGCCAGGATGTGACGGCGGCCGTGCCGGCGAGCACGAGCCTGGTCTTTGGGGCGCGGCTGAGCGTGGCGGCGGCCGACTTTAACAGTGCCGGCAAGGGAGGATCTGTGACGTTGGAATCCGGCACGGACCGCGATGGCTACATCGGCACCAGCAGTGTGCTGGGCGGAGCGAATGCCAACAGTGTGAACGCCGCTGACACGGTGACGATTTTGGCAGGGACGCTGATCGACCTCTCGGTGGCCTCCAAGGTGGCGGGGGCTGCCACGGTGGTGGGATCGAGCGCGTTTCAGGGGAAATTCAGCGGCACGCTGCACATCCGTGCGCCGCAGATCAACACGACGAACAACTCACAGTCCGGCAGCATCAATGACATTCTGGTGAGTGCGGTGGATGGCAGCATCGTGGACGCATCGAGCATTACGGTGGAAGGGTACCGCATCTATGATCTGACGGGCGCAAGCGGAGCGAGTGTGGCGATTTCCTCTGCAACGCAGACGAGCATCAACACGAATTCGCAGGCATTTTTGGGCGCGTCCGGGAGCACCTCGGCCACTTACACGAGCATCACCAACCGGCTGCTGGCGAACAATGCGGGACTGTCCTCCGTGTATGTGCTGGCACCGGGAGCGGAGATCATCAACCGCACCGGCAATCTGACGCTGGGAACTGCCACCTCGGCGGCTGCGGAGGACTGGAACCTTGCGACCTTCCGCTATGGCCCCAAGAGTGCGGCGGGCGTGCTGACGCTGCGTGCAGCGGGCAATCTGGAATTTTACAACACGCTGAGCGATGGCTTTCAGGTGCCGACCACCGGCATTGTCGTGGAGCGGATGTGGATGGCCACGCTGATGGCACAAAGCGGCCTGCGCCCGCTGAACAACCAGTCGTGGTCCTACCGCATGGCGGCGGGAGCGGATTTCTCGGCATCGAATTTCCGCGAAGTCGTGGCGCTGAGCAGCCTTGGGGCCAACTCGGGATCTGTGCTCCTGGGCAAAGATGCGGGACAGGCCATTCCCACCAGCACCGGGATCAACTCGTCACCCGGTGATAGCGCCGTGACGCGGCTGGCCATCAATCCCAACAACAGCACCTCGACCACGACGGACACCACGACGAGCAACCGCTTTCAGGTGATCCGGACGGGCACGGGGAGCATTGAGATCGCCGCCGGACGTGATGTGCAGCTTTTGAACCAGTTTGCCACCATCTACACCGCAGGGGTGGCGGTGGCGGCGGCGACGACGGTGTTCACCGCGGGTGACTTTGTGCTTCCCATCGTCACTGTGACCTCGCTGCCTCAGACCTCGCTGGGCGCAGTGCAGCAGCTCTACGCCCCCCAATACAGCATGGCGGGGGGGAATGTGGATGTGTCAGCCCAGGGGGACATCATCCATCTGACGAAGGATTCGCAGGGCAACCTGATCATGGATTCGCAGCGTCAACTGCCCAACAACTGGCTGATGCGCCGAGGGTATGTGAATGATGCGGGAATTTATGGAACCACGCGGGTTTCCAACGGCTTCGTGCAGACCGTCAATGACGTGGCTTCGTCCACGACGTGGTGGATCAACTTCAGCAACTTCTTTGACGGCGTGGCCGCGCTGGGCGGTGGCAATGTGACGCTGAAGGCAGGGCATGATGTGCAGAATGTGAGCGCGCACGCGACCACCAACGCCCGTGCGGCGAGAGGGACGCCCAGCGCGGCGACTCTGCTGGAGCTT
>JAIPJY010000084.1 GCA_021733925.1 Prosthecobacter sp.
CGCGACATTGATTTCCATGCCCACTACCCTCCAAGGCGCGGCTACACCCAACAACTCTTCCCATGCTTTTGTGTCCATTCTGGCTACTTGGTTCTCTTTTCGTCACTCCGCATCACACGGAAATGTTTGAATGGCCATATTTATCGGGAGCGGCAGAAATTCGATTGCTGTTCTCAAAAGCATATTTAACCAACAAAGAAAGATCGGCTTGGAATAACTGATTGGCCGTTCCTTCGGGCATCTTGTAAATTACATTCTCATTTTTCATATCTTTTTCTAGCTGTTAGGAGATTGAATTTGCGGGTGCACGACCAGATTACCTCTGGAGGAGAGAGTGCAAAGATGGGGGATGACTAGGAGTGGGAAAATGAAAATGTGGGTGGTGCCAAATGTTGAACGAGATGTGTGATTTGCGAGCGGCATTCCAAGGATTAGATGTGTGAATGCAAGGGCTTCTAAGACAATTCAAAGCTACTGATGATACTCCTGCAACGCCCGAACCTGCACCTCGGTCCCCTGCAATGACTTGATCGCCCGCAGCGCCGCATCAGCACCGCGCAGGGTGGTCATGATCGGAATGCGGTTCTGCATCGAAGCGGTGCGGATCTTGATTTCGTCCTCGCGCGGATTTTTGCCGCTCGGGGTGTTGATGACGAGGGCCATGTCCTTGTTCTTCATCAGGTCGATGACGTTCGGGCGCTGGCCGCTGGCGAGTTTGGGGAGGATGTTCACCGCAATGCCGGCTTCCTTGATGACGCCGCCTGTGCCGCTGGTGGCGTAGAGGGTGAAGCCGAGGTCGGCGTAGCCTTTGGCAATTTTCACGACGTTGGGGCGGTCGGTTTCCTTGACGCTGATGAAGACATTGCCCTTCGTGGGCAGGGTGCCTCCCGCAGCCATCTGGCTCTTGGCGAAGGCCATGCCGAGGTCGTAGTCGATGCCCATGACTTCGCCGGTGCTCTTCATTTCAGGGCCGAGGATGATGTCCACGCCGGCAAACTTGCTGAAGGGGAAGACGGCTTCCTTCACGCTGTGATGCTTCGGAATCACTTCCTCGGTGAAGCCCAGTTCCTTGAGTGTCATGCCCGCCATGATCTTGGCAGCAAGCTTTGGCAGCGGCACGCCGATGGCCTTGCTGACAAAAGGCGCGGTGCGGGAGGCACGTGGATTGACTTCGATGACATACAAGTCATCGCCCTTCACCGCGAGCTGCATGTTCATCAAGCCGCGCACGCCGAGGGCCTTGGCCAGCTTCTTCGCGGCATCGCGAATGCGGTCCTGCATCGCCGCGCTGAGGCTGAAAGGCGGGATGACGCAGGCGCTGTCGCCAGAGTGAATGCCAGCCTCTTCGATGTGCTCCATGATGGCACCGATGACGGTGGTCTCGCCGTCGCTGATGCAATCGACATCGACTTCGGTGGCGTCTTCAAGGAAGCGGTCCACCAGCACGGGACGGTCGGGCGTGGCCTCGACGGCGTTCTTCATGTAGTGGGTCAGTTCAGCGTCGCTATAAACGATCTGCATGGCACGACCGCCGAGCACGAAGCTGGGGCGCACAAGGCTGGGGTAACCAATCGTCGCAGTGATGGCCAGAGCCTCCTCCAGCGAGGTGGCAGTGCCGCTGGGAGCCTGGAGCAATTCAAGATCGTCGAGCAGCTTGGCGAACAACTTGCGGTCTTCGGCAAGCTCAATGTTCTTCGGCGAAGTACCAATGATGCGGACGCCGTTTTCTTCGAGCCCCTTGGCCAGGTTCAGCGGGGTCTGTCCACCGAACTGCACGATGACGCCGAGCACCTGATCGTGGCGGTTTTCGCGCTCATAGATGTTCAGCACATCCTCCAGCGTGAGCGGTTCAAAGTAGAGCTTGTCGGAGGTATCGTAGTCTGTGGAGACAGTCTCGGGATTCGAGTTCACCATGATCGTCTCGTAGCCCAGCTCACGCAAAGCAAAGGATGCATGCACGCAGCAGTAGTCGAACTCAATGCCCTGACCGATGCGGTTCGGGCCGCCACCGAGAATCATGACCTTCTTGCGGTCGTTGTCCCGCACTTCGTCCTCGATGCCGTAGGTGCTGTAATAGTAAGGCGTGTAGGCCTCAAACTCAGCCGCGCAGGTGTCCACGAGGCGGTAGGTGGGAACGACTCCATACTTGATGCGACCGGCACGGATGTACTTCTCATCCACACCAAAGGAATGAGCGAGTTGCTTGTCGGAGAAACCCATGCGCTTCCATTTGCGCATCGCTGCGGTGAGAACTTCCGCCTTCTTTTCCTCCGTGCGTTCAGCTTCAGGAATCTGGGCGATCAATGCTTCGCCAGACTGGCTGGGGATGAGCAAGTCTTCCTTCACGATGTCCTCAATCTGCCTCAGGAACCACCGGTCAATCTTCGTCAGCTCAAACACACGCTCCACGCTCCAGCCCTTCGCGAAGGCCTGAGCGAGGAAGAAGATGCGCTCAGCGTTCGGCACGCTGAGCTTCGTCGTGAGCTTTTCGTCATCGACCACGACATCGGCACCGTCGCCGATGAGGCCGAAGCGCTTGATCTCCAGACTGCGCAGCGCCTTTTGCAGGCTCTCCTTGAACGTGCGGCCGATGGCCATGGCCTCGCCCACGGACTTCATCTGCGTGGTCAGCGTCTCATCAGCACCGGGAAATTTTTCGAACGTGAAGCGCGGCACCTTGGTGACGACGTAGTCGATGGACGGCTCGAAGCTGGCGGGCGTCTCGCGGGTGATGTCGTTCTTCAGTTCATCCAGCGTGTATCCCACAGCCAGCTTGGCGGCGATCTTCGCAATCGGGAAACCTGTGGCCTTCGACGCGAGCGCGGAGCTTCGGCTCACGCGCGGGTTCATCTCGATGACGATCATGCGGCCTGTGTCGGGATGCACGGCGAACTGAATATTCGAGCCCCCCGTCTCCACGCCGATCTCGCGAATGCAGGCAAACGAGAAATCACGCATGATCTGATACTCGCGATCCGTCAGCGTCTGGATCGGTGCCACGGTGATCGAGTCACCGGTATGCACACCCATGGGGTCGAGGTTTTCGATGGAGCAGATGATCACGCAGTTGTCCGCCTTGTCGCGCATGACCTCCATTTCGAACTCCTTCCAGCCGAGAAGCGATTCCTCGATGAGCACTTCCGTCACGGGAGAGAGATCAAGGCCGTTGGCCGTGATGGTTTCAAACTCCTCCTTGTTGTAGGCAATACCGCCGCCGGTGCCACCCAAGGTGTAGGCGGGGCGGATGATGAGCGGCATGGTGCCGATCTCCTCGGCAATCACGCGGGCCTCCTCAATCGTGTGGGCGACGCCGGACTGCGGCAGATCGAGCCCGATTTTGAGCATCGCGTTTTTGAAAAGCAGGCGGTCTTCACCCTTCTCAATGGCGTCCGGCTTCGCACCGATCATGCGCACACCATGCTTGTCCAGCGTGCCTGCACGATGCAGGGACATGGCGCAGTTCAGTGCCGTCTGGCCACCCAGCGTGGGCAGCAGCACATCCGGCTTTTCCTTGATGATGATCTTCTCCACCATCTCTGGCGTGATGGGCTCGATGTAGGTGCGGAAGGCGAACTCCGGATCCGTCATGATCGTGGCCGGATTCGAGTTGATGAGCACCACTTCATATCCTTCTTCGCGCAGGGCCTTGCAGGCCTGGACGCCGGAGTAGTCAAATTCACAGCCCTGCCCGATGACGATGGGGCCGGAACCAATGACGAGGATGCGATGGATGGTGGTATCTTTGGGCATGGGGAGGGAAAAATGGCGAAATCCGGGTATGGACGACGAATGCGGCAGGTTAGGAGGGAGAAAGCGTATGATCTGGGCGCTTTCGGAGCGAAGGAACCACTGGCTGGCAGGCTAGTGTTACGGCATCGCGGGGCCGGAAAGCCCGGCATCTTGCACAGTCGATGCGATGCGTCAAACGCAGGGGTGGAAAAGACGCGAAATAGCTCCCAAGAATGAGCTTGCCAGCCGATTTTCCACTCAGCCGCTCAATTCACGGAGATTTTGACGCCGGTATCCTTGTAAGCCTCGGTCATCTCCTTTGCGATTTGTGAATAACTTCGTCCGTCGAGGAGCAGCTCCAGATGCTTGAACGGTGCAGTTTCCGACTTCATGTCCGGGGGCGGAAAGTCCGTGGGGTAGCTGAAGCGACCACCTTCCAGGTGCTTGACGCGGGGATCCTTGAAAAAGGTGCGCATGGCTTCGGTGTCGCCATAGACGGCATCCATGAACTTGATGAAGCGCGTGCCTTTTTTATCGCCATCGAGGTGGCAGAAGAAATACACCGCGAGCACGGACTGGAAGTAGAGCTCCCCCATCTTTCGATTGGTGGTGTTGGCGATGCCCGACCACGTGGCGCGGTTCATCTTCAGGTGCTCTTCCAGATTGCCAATCTCGATGGCATAACCACGCTTCTGCATCTCCGTAATGTGGTCTTTCAGGCCCTTCTGGTGGGCGTCAGCGCGGAACTTGCCGGCATTGTAGGGCAGCATCTCGGTGTATTCCGCCGTCCCCTCGATGACCCACACGGGCAGGAAGGTAAGGTAGGCGTCCATCACCTGATGGGTGATCTCATGGATCAAGGTGCCACCGTCGTAATTGTCATCCTTGGCATACGTTTTCCCCAGCAGCTTGAGACCAATGCTAGGAAACGGCACCCGGAAGATTTTGTCCCCGCTCATGTACACCCCACCCGAGTTTTCAGGGCCACCGGCCGCGATGTAGTCCTTCCGCGTCTCAAACAACTCGGCCTGATAGCGTTCGAAGCCCTCGGGCGGTAGGCAGACCACCCCCCAAGGCAGTGACGAGACGAGTGTTTTCGTGGCCTCAAAGGTCCGCGCCACTTCCTTCATCACACTGCCGGCCAGTTTGGCCTGCGAGGTGAACTCAAATCCCTCGGAACGGTACACGCACTTCCGTGCCGCCGGATTCTCCTCAACCACTTGAATTTCAATGGATTTGGTCGGCACCACAACATTTTCCGGCCAGGTGCGCTTCTCGACGGGAACCCGGTCCAAAGAAGGGGCGGTCACGGCAGGCGCGGTCCCTTGGGCGGTGGCTGGAGCAGGCGCTGCGGCGGCGGACTGGCTCTTCACAAAAGCCTGATCTTCCGCGCACAGGCGGGCGAGTGACAGCTGGTGCTCTTTTCCATCTGCCAATTTCAAAGTGACACTGTCCGCGGTGGCACTGACGAAGGCGGCCTGAATGACCCGGCCCTGCGCGTCCTTCCACGGGCGATAAACGGCATCCTCAGCCTCTGCCGCCTCAATGAGCACAATCGTGCAGCACATTGCCAGAATGATCCGGGAGGGACGGAAGCTCATGCCGGATTTATACAATACTGGATGTTGATCACGCAAATGCTTCCTGTTTGAAAGGCGCAAAAGGCTGTCATGGTGGGCGGGACTGAACTCCTAAGCCCTGCCCTTTTTTAAATTCGTCCCCTCATGTGCGGTTTTCTCGGATGGTTTCGTATGCCAAACACGTCGTGGCGTGAAGACGAGCGCGCCTTGCGGAAACAGTCTCTGCAGATGATCCTCCATCGTGGTCCGGATGACAGCGCGGAAGCAGAAGGTGAAAACTGGTGGATGGGATTCCAGCGGCTTTCAATTTTGGATTTAAGCGATCACGGCCGGCAGCCCATGTCGTTTGGAGGCGGAAGATTCACCCTCACCTTCAACGGCGAAATTTATAACTTCCGCGAACTGCGCGCAGGCCTCGGAGAGGTAAAGCTCCCTTCCTCAGGTGATACAGCGGTGCTGGGGACACTGCTTGAGCGTGCGCCTCTTGAGCAGGTCCTGCCAAAATTGCGCGGCATGTTTGCGATCGCATGGCGGGATGCTGAAACGGAATCAGTGGTGCTCGCGCGGGATCACTTTGGCATCAAGCCGCTGTATTATCGCCTCAGCGCTGACGGAGAGCTGGTTTACGGGTCTGAACTGCGTGCGGTGCGCAAGCTGGGCGGTGGCGGTCAGGTTTCACGCATCGCCTTGGCGCAGTATTTTCAACGGGGTTCGGTGCAGAGTCCGGAGACGATGTTTGATGATGTGCACTGCCTGCCTCCGGGTCACCTGCTCACGTGGCGTGGTGGCAAGGCCGAGGTGAGGCGCTGGTTTCATCCTGCCTGGCCCGGACGCGATGCGTGGGTGCACGATGCGGTGGAGCAAAGGCGCATGGTGCGTGAAGGCGTGCTGGAAAGCGTGAAGGCCCATCTGGTCGCGGACGTGCCGGTGGGTGTGTTCTTGAGCGGGGGCCTGGATTCAACCCTCCTGGTGGCCTGCATGCGCGAGGCAGGCCAGAAGCACATCAAGGCGTTTTCCATTGGCTACGAAGAAAACGCAGGCGTGCCGGATGAGACCGACGCAGCGCGGCGCACCGCGGAATTCTACGGCTGCGAGTTCAAGCGTGAACGACTCACGGCGGCTTCGCTGGAGTCGAGCCTCGACGGCTATTTTGATCAAATGGACCAGCCGACAGGTGATGCACTCAACACTTGGCTGGTATCCCGACTGGCTTCCAAAGAGGTTAAGGTGACGCTCAGCGGACTGGGCGCCGACGAGTGGTGGGCAGGCTACAATTACCACCGTCTCATCGCCGTGGCGGCGAAGTCACCGCTGCTTGCGGCAGGCAGGTGGGTGCGCGGCGTAGATTCAATGCTGCCTCAGGGCGCGCGCGGGCACAGGGCGTGGAAGATGCTTTTTTACACGCTCGGCGGTGCCGGGCGCAACGTGCGCGAATGGCAGTCCTATGGCCGCTCGATCATGCCGCCCGATCAAGTGGCACGACTTCTGCATGGAGAATTCAAAATGCCATCCTCTCCGGTATTCGAACCGCAGTCTCCAGACTCGTGGCTTCATGAACTCCTCCTGCGTGAAACGGAGACCTACCTGGCCAACACCCTGCTGCGGGACAATGACGTGATGAGCATGGCGCACTCCCTCGAATTGCGTGCGCCGCTTGTGGACAAAGAGATCTTTGCGCTGGCAGGAAGGTTGCCGCCGGAGAGCAAACTGGACGCCCTGGGTGGCAAGCGTGTGCTGCGCGAGGCCTTCCGCAGTCTGCTGCCCCCGCAGATTTATGATGACCGTCAGAAGAAAACCTTCACGCTGCCGCTGATGAAATGGATGCGGCTGCCGAAATGGCAGGAACGCATCCGCGACACGCTGGGATCACAGCGCTGCCGTGACCGCGGCTGGGTGGATGAGGCGCAGAAAAAGGAGATTTGTGAAAAATATTTCAGCGGCAGTCTGAACTCCACTGCGGCATGGCCATTGAGTCAGCGCGTTTGGATGCTATACGTGCTGGAGGAATGGGCGCGACGACACTACGACGAAACGAGGGAACTCCAATGACACCTGCTATTTTGCAGGTGTTCAACCGCTACCTTTCCCCAGGCGGCGAAGAGATGAGCGTGGACCGCATCTTCAATCATCTGAGTGGAGAACACGCCATGTCACGGTGCTTCTTCGACAGCGCGGACTGGAAAGGCGAAGGCTCTCCGAGCGCTGCCGGACAGTTGAAGCGGCTCTTTTACAACAAAGAATCGCGCACACGCTTCGAGGCCGCCCTGGACGCCAGTGGTGCAGACGTCGCCTTGTTTCACAACATCTTCCCGGTCGGCTCGCCGTCGTTGTATCATGCCGCTCTGGAGCGTCAGCTTCCAGTCGTGCAATACCTGCATAATTATCGTCCGTTTTCAGTTAACGGTACACTTCATGCGAACAGCAAGGTGGTGCAGGACGCCCTCTACGGCAGCTACTGGAAAGAGGTGTTCTCGGGCGCATGGCAGGGGTCGGTGGTGAAAAGTGCTCTTTTCGCGGTCATGCTAAAAGCCCTGCAACGCAGCGGCTGGCTGAAGAGTGTGAAGGCGTGGATCGCCATTTCAGATTTCATGCGGCAGAAGTTGGTCAGCACCGGAGCGCTGCCTGAGTCGCGTGTTCACACCCTGCGTCATGCCTGGGATGCGATGCCGCAGCCTCCTGTCGCAGAGGATGCGGGCTACTACCTGTTCCTTGGGCGTCTGGTCGAAACCAAAGGCGTCATTCCACTGCTCGATGCCTGGGACGCATTGCGTGCCCAACTCGGCAAAAAGACCCCCTCGCTTCACATCGCAGGAGAGGGCCCGCTCAGCGATGCCGTGCAGCAGCGCGTGCGCACCAATCCCTACATCGGCCAGCTCGGCCACACGGGCGGGGAAACCAAGCGCGAGGCGCTGCGGCGCTGCCGCGCAGTGATCGTTCCCTCAACGTGGTGGGAGCCCCTCGGCCTCGTGGTTTATGAAGCGTATGATTATCGCAAACCGGTGCTCGCCGCGAAATCAGGCGGATTGACCGAGATCGTACAGCAGGGTGTCACCGGCTTGCAGCATGAGCCCGGAGATGTTCGCGGCATCGTGCATGATGTACTGGCCATGGAGGCCACCCCTAATACGGAACGTCTCGTCATAGGCAGCGCCGGACGTGAGTGGCTGCTGCGTGAGGCAAGCCCCCAGGCCTGGCTTCAGCGCTTCGAAGAAATTTTGGCCGAAGCGGTCAGAATCTGAGCTCACAATGGTTTTGCCGAAGTAGGGATTGCGCACACCGCCGCCGATTCACACCCGCCTTCCGACAAACAACCGTCAACCACGGTAAACCACCGTCAACAATCGTAAACGGCTCGGCCTCTCCTCACTGCATGATCGTCACCCGCGCGCCAACTGGGGCATGCTGGAAGATCGTCTCAGCCATGTCGCTCGGCAGGCGGATGCAGCCATGAGAAGCCGGAGAGCCGGGATGGGGGATTGGCCCCGCATGCATGCCGACTCCATAACCTGTGAGCCGCATCCAGTAGGGCATCTTGGCACCCAGAAAATGACCGCCCGGAGGGATGCTCGACACACCAGCGGTGGCATTGCTGTTCACCACGTCGCCATTGCTGTCTACAATCATGCCGTAGCGGTTCGATCGCTTGTTCACGATCTTTTCCATGATCCGAAACGTGCCCGTGGGAGAAGAAAATCCGCTGCGTCCGGTGGCGACATAGGTCCAGCCGACATTTTCGCTGCCTTTAAAGAGATACGCCCTCTGCTCGCTGAGATCGATGTTCACACTCAAAGGGCCGGGCTTGCTGCTGCCATTCCACACATACATCACCGGTTGAGAAGCAAGCGGTGGCATGATCGTCATGCGACGGCGGGCCATTTCCGTGCGCGACGAGAACAGGGGAAATTCCGGCATGGCACACTGGCTGAGGAGCAGCGCGCAGGCGGCAGAATAGAATAGACGTGTGACTCTCATAACGATTCACAATTCTAGAAGCACATACCGCGCCCATGCAACCTATCAGCTGGAGCGCAGGGCAGGTTTAAATTTCACTGGTTTCGCTGATTCCAATAAATCTTAACATTCTTACTGCGACGACCTGCTGCGATGATTTCCAAATCGTGATCCCCGTCGAGATCGGCACAAACAGCATCTTCACAAGCCATGCCCCCATCATCAATGAAAGCCTCCTGCCAGCCGTTGCCGTCCTCTTTAGTCGTCCAGAAAATCTTGACCGCCACTTTGCCAACCTTCTGCTGCGCACGCCAGCCCACGACGATCTGACGGTTGTTCAATCCGAGCAAATCGTGAGTGGCGATGGCGTGACCATCGACAAGTTGATCGCTGATCACATGACGCTCCCAGGTGCCATTTTTCGGCCCTTCCGGTTTCGGGGTGTAAATCACCAGCTTGTCTCCATGCATCGGTTCAATCGTCGTCACATACGGCTGCCCGCCCGAAAAAGCCCCATAGCGCACTTCACCCGCGCCCAGCAGTTCGGTGGAGTCCTTCGGATGCTTGGTGATCCATTGCTCCTTCCAGCCGTTGTCAGTTTGATCCAGCCTCACCACGCCTTCACGTCCTGCCAGCAGCAGGCTTTCCGCTTCCGTGCCAGGCGCGGGAATGATGTCGAGGTTGTGCGTCTTGTGCATCGTCCCCTGCACCACCGTGGTGTTCCACTCCTTGCGCGGATCCTCCGGCATGTGGTAGGCCAGCACCCGCACGCCGTCGCCTTCACCGTTCTTGTCATTACCGCGGCCATGGAGAGGCACCACGACAAGGTCATAGCGCCCGGCACGGCTGCGCACCCACTTCATGCGGTGCGTCGTCGGTTCATGCGTCAGCTTCACCGGCTCCCACTTCTGCGTCCGATCTGTCGGCGGGATCAAATAAAACACGGCACCGCTTCCCACCGTGTCTCCCGGATTCCACCCGGCCCCCACGGCGATCTCGCACTTGCCATCCCCGTTGATGTCACGCGCCGCGATGCACACGTGGTCCTTCTCCGTCAGATTTTCAGCAATGATGTGCTTCGTCCACGTCGGGTTCTCATACCAGACGATGACATGGCTGTCCGCCAGCAGGATGTCCGTGCGCCCGTCCCCATTCACATCCCCCACCGCCAGCCCGTAGCCGATGCCCACGGCGTCATCGATCAGCTCCTCTTTGAAACTCGGGGTCTGCGCCTGCACAACGGAGGCGGTAAGGAGGGTGACGAACAGAAGCGCATTTTTCATGATTTCGCAGCCTAGTTGAAAACGCCGCCATGAATCAAGCCCTCAAACTCAAACCTCCTCGACTTTCCGCCGCCAGCGCATCCCCAGCGCCACGCTCCATTGATACTTCCGTGCGTGCTCGCGAATCAGAAACGGCATGTCCACCGTCTTGGCCAGATCAAAGTGCGGCTCAAGAAGGGATGTGAGCCACTCGCGCGTCGACCCCTGCGGCCAGTTGCCACGCGGCGTGAAGTCTTCCAGCCAGGTGCAGGGCGTCGTCAGCAGCAGCTGACCTCCAGGCCTCACGAGGTTCGGCAGACGCTCAATCAGCTTCAGCGGGTCGGTCAGCCGGCACAGCAAATTCGCCGCATGCACGATGTCATAATCTCCTAGATCACTGCGCAGGTTCATCGCATCCCCTTGCTCAAAGCTCACCCGGTCCCGCCGCAGATTCTCCGGCACGCGTGCCACCAGCGCCGTTGTTGCGCTGCCTTCATCCACGCGCTCGTAGCTCATGCTGCCATCACGCGCCAGCGCCGCCGCCGCATCCACAAAACTCTGCGAGTAATCAATGCCCAGCACTCGAACGCCAAAGTTCGCCAGCTCAAAACTCGACCTCCCTACCGCACAGCCGAGATCCAGCGCCACCGCCTCACAAGGCGTGCGCGGCAGATCGATCAGCTCCATCACCGTGCGCACTGGAAACCCCAGCGCCTCACGCGGCCCGCTTTCCCATGGCAGTACCTCCGCAGGCTGGCCGTAATGGAAAAGCAGGTATTCGTCGAGCAGGCGACGGGTCTCGTAGATGTTCATCGCTCAGACTATTCGCCAGCCAAAGCTTCCAGCAAATACTTCGACGGCTGGAAGTGCTCATTCAAGACCGTGACCACACCATCGCGGAACATGCGCGTTTGCCTGATGTCAAAGTTCGGCGTCTTGTGTGGCGCGAAGAGGATGTCGTCGTGCGTCGCGTTTTGGTGGCGTTTGAACTGCGCCGGTGTGATGTGCCCTCCAAGATGGTCGTCACGACCTGTAGCCAGATGGCAGGTTCCAAGCACCTTTTCATCCTGGATGTCCGCACCCGAAACCGGCAGCACCTGCGTGCCAAAACCCAGCTCGCCAAGCACGCCCGTCATCGGATCATCCGCGAGTTTGGCATTGTGTTCATCAATCGTGCTCTGGTTGCCCGCAATGAGTTCAGCCTTGATGATACAACCACCGGTGACGGTGAGCTTGCCCAGCGTGCCGTCCTCGTATTTCAGCGGGAAGGTCCCTTCGGCACCCGTGGGCACAAAGTAAACCTCACCCGCCGGCAGATTCGCAATGTCAGGCGCATCCCCCTGGCAGAGCCCGTGGCTCTTCTGCGCCTCCTGGCGGCTCAGTTCCAGACGCACCGTCATATCAGGGCCGTTCTCCACCGTGAAATCAATCTCCACCGCATCAGCGCGAGTCATCGCACGACGCAGCTTTTCGGCATCGATGCTGACGACTTCGTAATCGACCGCGAGACCGGAATTCAGGATGACGTCATTCACCCCATGCAGCGTCGCACCACGGAAACCATACTGCTTCGCAAACGCCGTCAGCGGCGCCGTGGCGGAGAAGGTCGAGATGCAGAGAATGATGTCGTAATTCGTGTAAATATCCTTTTCGAGACTCAGCTCCTTGCCGCTCATATCGACGCAAAGATCGGGCAGATCGAGATTGCTGCCCGTGGTCTGAGTGTAGGCAAACATTTCCCCACCCTTCAGCGCCAGCTCTTCCGCCACGCCGTTTTTCAGCCCCAGATAAAAGTGCTCATACGCCTTCTGTTGAATGGGGCGCTCTGGATTTTTCAAGAACGCGTAGTCCTTCGCTTCTGCGAGATCAGGCAAGTCGATGAGGATGCAGATTTTGCGGCCGAACGTGGGTTTGAACACGGTTCCGAGCAGGCGGGCGAGATCAAATTTAGGAAACTGACGCCCTTGGGCAGTGGTTTGGACGGTTGACATGGGAGCGGCGATCATAGGCATGGGAGAGTGTCAGGCAAATACGCCGTGCATTATCAGTCGGATTCATTGAATTGTGCGTGATTATACGAACTGATCCCACAACAATTTCGCCACCATCGTGAGCACCACGCTGATGAAAATGATGCGGATAAACGGCGCCCCATGGCGAATCGCCATTCCAGCGCCAAGTCGGCCGCCAATGAGCTGTCCGGCTATCATCACACCTGCGACCTCATAATTCACCCGCGCACTGAGGACGAAAATGATCAGCGAAGCCATGTTGCTGGTGAGATTCGCCACTTTGGTAAAAGCAGTCGCCCGCGTCAGTTCCAGCCCCAGCAATGCAATGCAGGACATCGTCCAAAAAGTGCCCGTGCCGGGTCCAAAAAAGCCATCGTAAAATCCCAGCACACTGCCCGCCAGACACGCGAAGGTCCCCAGACTTAGCCGCGCCTTCGCTGCCGTTTTCCCCAGCCCCGGACTGAGCAGCACATACACCGCAATGCCCAGTAGCATCCATGGCACGATCATTTTCAGCACCGCGTTGCTGATCAGCATCAGCACCAAGGCCCCTGACATCGCAGAGACAAAAGTGATGCACACCGTGAGCCGCACCTGCGACCACGAGACAAGCCCTGCCTTCGCATACTTCCGCACCGCCATCAGCGTGCCCCAGGTGGACTGCATCTTATTTGTTCCCAACGCCATCTGCGGTGGCAGTCCAGCCCACAACAACGCCGGCACGGAGATCAATCCACCGCCACCTGCAATGGCGTCGATGAATCCAGCACTCAGCCCGGCGAAAAAGAGCAGCGTGATCGTTTCCCAGCTCATCATTTTCGGCCCAGAATACGATCAAGTGAATCCGAGGTCTGGTAGATCAGCGCCTCCGGATAATGCGCATACGGATGGAAGTATTCAAAAGTCAGGAAGCCTTCATAACCGCTGTCAGCCAGTGCATCCGTCACCGCAGGCCAGTTCGTCGTTCCATCCAGCAGCGGACGGAAGGTCTCCAGACTGAAGTCCGTGCCCTTTTTGGTAAATTCCTTCAGGTGTACATTTTTTGTGCGCTTGCCGAGTACCTTGGCCCAATGCTCGGGATACTGAAACATGCTGATGTTTCCCGTGTCAAAATGCACCCGCACATGCTCGCTGCCAAAGCCGTCCACAAAGGCGTTCATCTCCATCGGCGTCATGAGATAACCATTGAAGAAAATGTTCTCGATATTGAGGCAGACCTTCAGCTTCTCCGCCTGCTTCGCAAGCTGGCCCACGGCCTCACGGGCGCGCTGATCGCAGACATCATTCGCCACCGGCTCATGGTCCGTACGCCACGGAATGCACACCGCCCCCGGCACGACCAGCACATTCTCGACACCTAAATCGTGCGCACACTGGGCGATTTTTCCGGCCAGTTCCATGCCTTGCGTCCGCTTCGCAGGATCGTTGCTCGTCAGCGGATACGGCCAGAATAGGAATGAGCACAGCCCGCTGATCTGGATGCCGATCTCATCCGCCATCTTGCGAATCTTCACGTAATCCGCCGTGTCATGCTTCGGCGAGAGATCGTTGTCGAGATCATAGTTCAGCTCGATCCCGTCGAACCCCGCGTCCTTGGCCAGTTGCATGCACTCGCGCAGCGTCATGCGCTCAGGATAAGGAAACGCCCAGAGGTTGATCGACTTCAGCATCTTGTACTTCTTCACCGCTCCACGCCGCGCATCAGGCACAGCCGCTGGAGCAGCCTGTGCAGGCTCAAAGGCGAGCGCACTGAGCCCCACGGAGGCGATGGTGGCTTTAAGGGCATCACGACGAGAAAGGGAGTCGGAGGGCGGTTTCATGGCCTGATGCAATCAGATGCAGGAAACGAAGGCAAGAGGAAGAAACGCGCCGCGCCTCCCCAGATCAGACGAGCAGGACGGACTTGCCTTTATCGCAAGCACTTCGAGAATCGCCCTCCATGAAGCGCCTCCTTCCTGCCTTTTTCGCCGCCCTGTCCCTCGTCGCTGCAGAGTCCGGCGCACCGGTCGGCAAGTTTCAGCAGCTTGATCCCACCATCCCCACGCCATCCCCACAGCGCAATGCTTCGGGCGCTCCGGGAACGGCCTACTGGCAAAACCGCGCCGACTACGACATCAGCGTCGAGCTTGATGATGTGAAACGCACCATCACGGCGGAGGCGACAGTCACCTATCACAATCTCTCCCCAGATCCTCTGACCTACCTGTGGGTGCAACTCGATCAGAACTTCCTCTCCCACACCGCAGACTCGCGCGCCGTTCCAAATACCAAGCGCGGCATTGATCCCAGCAAGATCACCTACTCCGCGCTCGACCGCCTCCTGGCCTACGAAGACTACGACGGCGAGATGAAAATCACCAAGCTCACCGATGCCAAGGGCAATGCGCTGCCGCATGCCGTGGTGAAAACCATGCTGCGTCTCGACTTGAACGAACCCCTGGCCGCCGGAGCCGACTACGTCTTCAAGATCGCCTGGAGCTATCCGATCAACGACTGCGAACGCATCAGCGCACGCACCGGCTACGAGTTCTTCAAAGAGGACGGCAACACCATCTACACCATCGCGCAGTGGTTCCCGCGCATGGCGGCCTACACGGACTACGCCGGCTGGATCAACAAGCAGTTCCTCGGCACCGGCGAGTTCACCCTCGAATTCGGCGACTACACCGTGCGCCTCACCGTGCCGGACGATCATCTCGTGGCCGCCACCGGCACCTTGCAAAACGAAGAGGCTGTCCTAACAAAAACTCAGCGCGACCGCCTGAAGCAGGCCGAAAGCGCAACGAAGAAACCCATGTTCATCGTCACACCGGACGAAGCCAAAACCGCCGAAAAAAGCAAACCCAAGGGCAGGAAGACCTGGATCTTCCAAGCCGACAACGTCCGCGATTTCGCCTTCGCTTCGTCACGCAAGTTCATCTGGGACGCGATGGCCGTCGAAGGCGCGAATGTGAACGGCAAACCCGTGATGGCCATGTCTCTCTATCCCAAAGAAGGCATGCCGCTGTGGGACAAATATTCGACACACGCCATCGCGCACACGATTCAGGTCTACTCACGCTACACCTTCGAGTACCCCTACCCCGTCGCGTGGTCGGTCAACGGTCCCATCGGCGGCATGGAATACCCGATGATCTGCTTCAACGGCCCGCGTCCTGAAAAAGACGGCACCTATCCTGAAAAGACCAAATATGCCCTCATCGGCGTCGTGATTCATGAGGTCGGTCACAACTACTTTCCCATGATCGTGAACAGCGACGAGCGGCAGTGGACGTGGATGGATGAAGGGCTGAACTCCTTCGTTGAATTCCTCACGGAAGAAGAATGGGAGAACGACTGGAAGCACCGCCGCAACGAACGCGGCATGGTGGACTACATGCGCCTGAAGGACCGCGTGCCGGTGATGACCAATTCGGAATCCATCGCCGATCTCGGTCCAAACGCCTACGGCCAGCCCACGGTGGCGCTGAACATCCTGCGCGAGCATATCCTCGGCCGCGAGGCCTTCGACCACGCCTTCAAGACCTACGCCAAACGTTGGATGTTCAAGCGCCCCACCCCTTCCGATTTCTTCCGCACCATCGAGGAAGCCAGCGGTGTCGATCTCGACTGGTTCTGGCGCGGCTGGTTTTACAGCACCGATCATGTCGATGTCTCCATTGATGAAGTGAAGTGGCTCCAGCTCGACTCACGCGATCCCGCCATCGAGAAGCCCAAAAAGGAAAAGGAAGAAGACGAACTGCCCAAAACCCTCACCCGTGAACGCAACTACTCGCTTTCAAAGCGCATCGACCGCTACCCCGATCTGAAAGACTTCTACGACAGCTATGACAAAGCCACCGTGCTGCCGAGCGAAAAGAAGAAGTTCGAATCGCTCATCAAGGATCTCAAGGAAGAGAAGATCGATCCCGCGCTGCTGCAAACGAAGCACAACTTCTACCTCATCGAATTCAGCAACGTCGGCGGCCTCATCACACCGGTGATTTTGAAAGTCGAATACACCGATGGCAGCAGCGAGGAGCTCAAACTCCCCGCCGAGATCTGGCGCTTCAACACCGAGAAAGCCGCCAAACTGCTCTTCACGAAAAAGGAGCTCAAATCCGTCACCTTCGACCCCCGCCAGGAACTCGTGGACACCGACATCGAAAACAACTACTGGCCGCGCCGTCCGGTGAAGAGCAAATTCCAGCTCTACAAAGATGACAAGCCTGTGAATCCCATGCGCGAGCTGACGAAGCCGGAGAAGGACGAGAAAAAAGACTGAGCCTGGGTTCGAATGGCGTCACGACCGGGCCGTGCAGCGTAACTCTTTGGTCACATGCAATTGCCATTTGCGCATCCAGCAGGCAGCATTCAAGTGGACACACCGGAACACCGTGCATGAGCTACCAACCCATCGAAAATTACGGAATCGTCGGTGACCTCCACACCGTCGCTCTTGTCGGAAAGGACGGGTCCATCGACTTCATGTGCTTCCCGCACTTTGACTCACCCTCGGTCTTTGCGGCGCTGCTGGATGATCAAAAAGGCGGCAGGTTCAAACTGGCACCTCGCTTCAGCTACGCCAAGCGTCGGCAGCTCTACCTCCCCAACACCAACATTCTACTCACGCGCTTTCTGTCGAGCGAAGGAGTCGCAGAGGTGTCCGACTTCATGCCGGTGGCAGAGAAACGGCACGGGCACCAGCTGATCCGCCGCGCCAAGACAGTCAGGGGCAAGGTACACTTTCACATGATCTGCGCCCCGGCGTTTGACTATGGCCGCGCCTCCCACAGCATCAAAGAGCTTGATGGCACCATGATTTTCACCAGCAAAGGCGCTGACAAAACCGTCGTGCGTCTGCGATCTGATGTCCCCCTGCGGATCGAAAACGGCGCAGTCGTTGTCGATTTTACGCTGAGCGAGGGAGAAACTGCCTCCTTCATTTTTGAAGACGTTGAAACGTGGCACGAGACCGCTTCGGCCGCGCCGGACTACATCGCGGAAGTCTTCAAGGAGACGATGAATTTCTGGCGGGACTGGGTCAGCCAGTCCACCTACCGGGGCCGATGGCGCGAGATGGTGAACCGCTCCGCGCTGACGCTGAAGATGCTAACTTCGCACAAGTACGGGTCCATCATCGCGGCACCGACCTTCGGCCTGCCGGAGGAGATCGGCGGAGAGCGCAACTGGGACTACCGCTTCACCTGGATCCGCGATGCCTCGTTCACCCTGTACGGCCTGATGCGCCTGGGATACACCAGTGAAACAACAGCCTTCATGGCCTGGATTGAGCAGCGCTGCCGCGAGATGAATCCTGACGGCTCTCTGCAGCTGATGTACGCATTGGATGGCAGTCACGATCTGACCGAACGGACCCTCATTCACACCGAGGGCTATAAAAACTCCTCACCGGTTCGCATAGGCAACGGCGCGCACGACCAGCTCCAGCTCGACATCTACGGCGAGCTGATGAACTCCGTCTACATCTACCACAAGCATACCGGCTCCATCTCGCATGACTTCTGGACGTATCTCGCCCGCCTGGTGGAGTTCGTCTGCAACAACTGGCGGCAGCCGGACGAAGGCATCTGGGAGGTGCGGGCCGGCAGGCAGGAGTTCACCTACTCACGTGTCATGTGCTGGGTCGCCATTGATCGTGCCATCCGCATCGCACAAGACCGCGCATTCCCAGCACCGCTTGAGCGCTGGCAAACCGTGCGTGATGAAATCTACAACGAGGTCTTTGAGAACCACTGGTCACCGAAGCTGCAGGCCTTTGTGCAGCACAAAGGCTCCGAGGCAGTGGACGCCTCCTGCCTGCTGATGCCCCTGGTGAAGTTCATCAGCCCGACTGATCCGCGCTGGCTGTCCACTTTGAAAGCCATTGAGGAGCTGCTGGTCGAAGACTCACTGGTCTATCGCTACAACACGATCAACGGCGCATCCGACGGGCTCTCCGGCGGTGAAGGCACGTTTTCCATGTGTTCATTCTGGTACGTTGAGTGTCTCTCCCGCTCCGGCGATCTCGAAAAGGCGCGCTTCATCTTCGAAAAGACCCTGGGATACGCCAACCACCTGGGCCTCTACGCCGAAGAGCTCGGTCCTTGCGGCGAACATCTGGGAAATTTCCCCCAGGCGTTCAGCCACCTCGCGCTCATCAGCGCCGCATGCAATCTCGACTACAACATTTCCGAAGCGCGAAATTGAGCCACCGGCTCAGACCAAAGCGAAGGCAGCAAACGGGAGCACACGCAATGCATCCGCCAAGGCGAGAGGCGATGTGCCAGCAGTATACTCCACCCCAGTAAACAGATCACGCATCTGTCTGCCGTGAAGGGCTTCCGGCCATTCGACCACCGTGTCTCTCCAGACACCGCCCACGGGCGGGAAACCAAGTCGGGCGCTCAGGCGCGGAACGATCAGCAGCAGAGCATGGTCTTCAAAGCGACGCAGGAAAGCGATACAGGAATCGCCAAAAGCCCCCGTGGCAGTCAGTGAAGTGAACCCGCCCTGCATGAACAAGGCCGGGTGGTCACGGCGGAAATGAAGCAGTTTGTGCGTGAGGTGCAGCTTGATGCGACCATCGCGCCACTCACTCAGCAGCACCGAAGGTTCGGCGCCAGCAAGAGATGAGAGAGCCACTCGCCGTGCTTCATAATCGACCAGCCTGCGGTTGTCAGGGTCCACCAGGCTGAAGTCCCACAGTTCTGTACCCTGGTAAAAGTCAGGCATGCCGGGCACCGCCGCCTTGAGCACGGTCTGTGCGAGAGAGTTGACCATGCCGAGTTGCGCGACCCGATCAGCCAGGAGTTTGAAGTTGTCGAGAAAGCGGTTGGCTCCTGCCCGCAGCAGCTTCGCCAAAAAGTCGCGCACGGCGTTCTCCCATTCGTCATTCGGCTGCACCCAGCTGCTGTTCACCTTGGCCTCCTTGATGGCCTTGATGATGTATTCCTGAATACGTCCGAGGTAGGTGGCGCGCTCGGGCTTGTCCATCGGCGCCAGCGGCCAGCTGCCAAGCAGTGTCTGGTAGATGAGGTATTCCTCGTTCGCATCCGGCGCGAGGTCGCCTTCGATCTCGCGCTTGTGCCGGCGATTGATCGTCTGCCAGCGCCGCAGCGCCTTGCGCCACTCGGAAGGCAGCTCAGACAGCGTGGCAATACGCGCCCGCACATCCTCGCTGCGCTTGGTGTCGTGCGTGGAGGTCGCCAGCATGCAGTGCGGATGCTCGCGCAGCCGTGTCACGCATTCGCCGAAGAATTTTTCCGGGGACACCGCGAAGTGATTCGGTTCGCCACCGACTTCGTTGAGAGCCACCAGACGGTTGTAAATGTAGAAGCTGGTGTCTTCGACGCCCTTCGCCATGATCGGTCCGGTACACTGCTGAAACTTCATCACGAAGTGCATGTGCTCGGCACGTGTCTGCTCATCAATGTTCTCCGGGAATTTCTTGATCAGGATTTCTCCAAGGAAATCAAACATGGAGCGCTCGATGCCCGGATTGCGGCGTTCAGCGAGTCGTACGGCACGACGCACAGCGTGGATGTCATCCGCCCCTGGCTCCTGGTTGGGTGTGAGGTAGGTGCGGTACACTGGAAAGCAGGCAATGACTTCCCGCACAGCGGTGGTCAGTGCATTCAGCGTGAAGTCTCGATACCAGCGGTTGCGCTCTGACAGCCGGTCCAGCATGAAGGCCAGCACGTTGATCTCACTGGCCAGCGCAAGCCGCATCACCAGCTGTTTGCGATGGTAGGCGATCTCAGAGAAGCTCGTCGAGCTGCCGATGAATTTGGCATAGGTCTCCGTCACCGATTTTTCAGCGGCCGGATCAATCAGCAGCCGAATCGCCTGATTGGCAAACTCGTAGCCGGTGGTGCCATGCACGGGCCAGTCAGGACGCAGGCGCTCTTCACCCAGGAGGATCTTTTCCACCACAAGGTAGAGTGGCATGTCGTCCCCTTTGCCTGGTGAAAATTGCCCGGCACGGGACTGCAGCAGTGAGAGATATTCGGCGGGATTCCAAAGGCCGTCCACATGATCAATGCGCACGCCGTCGAGCGAACCGCTGGCAATCAGTTCAAGGAGCAGTCGATGCGTCGCCTCGAAAACCTCCGGCAATTCGACACGGATGGCGGCGAGTTCGTTGATGTCGAAAAAGCGCCGGTAGTTGATCTCCTCCGCTGCGACACGCCAAAAACTGAGGCGGTAAGCCTGTGCGGTGATCAACTCATCAAACGCATCAAAGCTGCGCGCATCACCCGGCTGGCCTTCGATCTCGCGCATGATCGCGGTGATGGCCTCGATCAGCTCCGGACATTCATCACAGCGACGTAGCAGACGTCGCTTGATGATTTCCTTTTCGCGCAAACGTTCGGCGATTTTATCCGGGTCAGTTTCTGTACGAGGCGGCAGATGTTCCAGAGCAGTGATGACGCTTTGAAACTCCGCCAGAAAGTCATCCGCCACTCCCATGGAGGCCAGCTTGACGAGCGCCGGCACGAGGATCAGCGTGTAGGTGCGCGGAGCAAGGGGCAGCCTTGTGTCGAAGTAGCGCAAGAAAAACGCACCTGACTCAAACTCGAGCTTGAACTCGCCACGCTCCAGCACACGACCGTACTGATCTCCCAGAATCGGCAGTAGCACGCAGTTGTTGAGATCACTCTTGAGGGGGCGCCAGTCGATGTCGAAATGCGGCGCAAATTCAGAACTGGGGCCGTTTTCGAGCACGTCCGTCCACCACGTGTTCACCGGCGAGCCGATCCCCATATGATTCGGCACAAAATCAACAATCTGCCCCATCCCATGCGCATGCAATGCGGAGACGAACTCATCATACTCCGCCCGTGTGCCGATCTCGGGATTCAACTCATTGTGATCGCCAATGTCATAGCCATGCAGGCTGCCGGGCCCCGCACGAAAAAACGGCGAGGCATAGACGTGGCTGACGCCGAGATCACGCAGATACGGCACGAGATCACGCGCCTGCCGGAACGTGAAATGCTTGTTGAACTGCAGGCGATAAGTTGAGGAGGGGATATGTGAACGGGTGTCGGTCATGATGTCGTTTGCATGACGAGCAGCTCAGGCTGGGTGAATGCCACCCTGCCGGTCGCAGGGTCAATCCCTGCAGCACCGCTGCCGCCAAATCGTGTGTCGTTGGTTGAAAGGATGCACTGCCAGCGTGCGGCTGCCAGCGTGACTGCCAGAGCTGTGGGCGCAAAATGCGCCAGGACGAACCATTCACAGTTCTGGCCGAAATATCGAAGTGCGACAGCGCCGAGATCCAGCACCTGCCACCCTAAACGCGAGACCGGCCGCAGCGCGGCCTCCTGCGCACGCAATCGCAGACATTCGCGATGCAGGTCCAGAAGTTCCGCATGCGGCGACCGGGCCAGTTCAGACCAGTCCAGCTTGGAGCGCATGAAGGTTTCGTGGCTTTGCGGATCGGGAATCGTGCGGGCGATTTCAGGATCCCGAAACTCCGGGAATCGTGCGAACTCCTTGCGCCGGCCCTCGGTGACGAGGCGTCCGAGTTCATCGTTGTGATTGGTGAAGTACTGAAACGGAGTTTCCGCACCCCATTCCTGGCCCATGAACAGCATCGGCGTGGCCGGAGCCAGCAGCAGCAGGGCACTGGCTGCGCGATAAGCCTCCGGCGTGGTGAGCTGATGCAGACGCTCGCCAAAAGCACGGTTGCCCACTTGATCGTGATTGCTGATGCAGAAGGCAAATTTTTCCGGCGGCAGATGCTCGCCTGCGCTGCCTCGCGGTGCTCCAATATGTTTGCTCAACTGTCCGCGATAGTACCAGCCATGCCACAGTTCATCGGACAGTTCCTCTGCGCTGCCGCTGAAGTCTTCCTGGTAGGAGTTGTCACCCAGCGCCACCTGGATGGAGTGACAGAAATCATCGGCATACACCGCGTCCATGCCGTGGCCGTCGGGGGCGATCACCGCCGCCAGATTGCGCTCGTCCTCGGCAATGACAAACGCACCACGTTCATGCGCGGCATCCGCGATCTCCGCGAGCAGATGGCGGGATGATTCATCCAGAATCGCATGCGTGGCATCCAGGCGCAGGCCGTCAAAATGAAACTCATCCAGCCAGTAGGCCACGTTGGAGAGAAAATACTCGCGCACGGCCCGATGCTGCTGGCCGTCATAATTGAGGGCGCTTCGCTAAACTGGGTGGGTAAAAGCAGAAGGGATTTTGAGGTTTAGGTCTCCAGCCATCCAGTAGCAGATGGCCTTGAGGTTCTCGAAGTTACGGAAGCCGCGTGCACGACGGCGGGCAGTTTGAATGATGCC
>JAIPJY010000085.1 GCA_021733925.1 Prosthecobacter sp.
ACTGTCCCTATGGGCGCATCCGACCCACGGCGTTCAACAAGCGGCGAGGCGGTCGCAAAATACAATCCAAGGTGCCCGTAAGCCGTGAAAGCCCTGAGACTTGAACCGCAGGGAGGGAGGGGGTGGCGACCGTATTTTGGGGGGGGTCAAAGCCATGGAACTCGCTCCGCTCGCTGCCTGGCTGTGAACACCCTCAAAATACGGAGCAGGCAGTGTAACCTATGTCCCCGGTACAAGTGTCACCCATGTTCCAGTTCAAACCGATGCGCGGCCTGCACGCGCTTGCGGTGCGCGTCGAGTTCTTCGGCGAGTTGGCGGATGCGGTCTTTCTCGGCTTCGTTGCAGAGGGGGAATGGGAAGGGATCGAAGCAGCGCGTTTTGTTGTAACGTGGATCATTGCCCACACCGAGTCGTCCACCAGCAGCAAGCGAAAAGAGCACATGAATGCGTGAACTTAAAACTCCGAGGTGAAAGGCATCATCTAAAGCGATCGCAATCACCATGTTATCTGGCAAAATGCTCTGATCGAGAAACTGAAAGAAACGATGCTTCGAAGTTTCCGTCGTAGCTGTGTAGCGCCCCAAACCTTCAAGCGCAGGACGAAAATCTCTTCGCGGCTCACCAAAGATCCACCAATTGTCGCGATATGTTGCACGGTTGTTGGTGTCACGTTCAGGTTTTACTCGATTGAGCACATGCTGATAAACAGCCGGGAACCGAGAACGCACTTCATCAATGGAAAGCCCGAATAAGTCGATCACCATCACTCCGCGTGGCGCATCATTCAGGTCTTTGCCGTTTCGGTAGAGTCGGATGTATTGCTCAAGCCCATCAATGCTGCCAAGGCCTAGGCCTTTTGCTTCATCGGGTGTCACGATGAATCCAGACCCATGCAGTTTCACTCCAGGGCACCCAAGACCATCATTGGATTGCAAAGAGTAAATCGATGAGACATCCGCCCCGACCGTCAAATCACCCGCAATCTTTCCGTGGTGCGTACGCAGCGTCACAATCGCGGAGCCATCCTCATGCTCTTCTTCGTCGATGACTTCGGATAAATCGCCTTCGCTTGCGCCAGCAACTCCGACGGTCATGGCGATGCGCACGGCGGCTCCTTCAGCGGTGTCCACCCATGGGTGATCAGGAATGGCGAAGGCGAGCGAGAGTGGAGCGCACGCGTCCTCGCGTGCTATCTTCGGCGTCCCCGCCGAAGATCGTTCCAGCGCGCTGTCAGGCACTTGGCCGCCGCCGATGTTGGAGCTGTCTTGGGGACGGTCTCCCGCGAGGACGCGGGAAACAGCACGCGGGACGCGCGCGCTCCCGTCCAGATGCATCTGCACCACGCGGCGGGCGAAAGTCTGCCGCAGGCTGTTGGTGGTGATGAGGCCGAAGCGCTGCGCCTGACCTCCGCGCACGAGAGTGGCTGCCTTGTGCCACCAGTAGAGCACGAAGTCGGCGGACTCGGGCACCTCGGGATATGTCTTGCGCAGCGTTTCCGCGTAGCCGTCTCCTAAATCTTCGCGCATGCGTGCGGTGCCAATGAACGGTGGATTGCCCACAATGAACTCAGCCTCGGGCCATGCAGCGGGCCGTGGATTGGAATACGTGAACAGGGGTACGCGCTTCAATTCATCGGGCACATCACGATTTGTCACGAGATCAGTTTTATAACTGCGGCGATCCCAGACGGTGGTGATGTTTCCGGCTTCATCCCGCACGGGCTGGGGCTCGCCGTCGTAGGCGAGGACGGCGTCGCGGCATTCGATGTTTTTGAAGGCGCGGAGGATGGGCTCGGGCGGGGCGGGGTGCGCTGGCCGTGGATTTTGAAATGCCACTGGAGGTAACCGATCCAAAGGACGAGTTCGGCGATGGAGGCGGCGCGGGGGTTGAGCTCGATGCCGAGGAACTGATGGGGATCGATGGTGTGGGTTTCGAGTTCCAGTTTCATGTCCTCGCCAAACTGCGCGGCGGTGTCCAGCACTTCTCCCTCAAGGATTTTGAGATGCTGCAAAGCGACGTAGAGGAAATTACCGCTGCCGCAGGCGGGATCGAGCACGCGGACTGCGCACAGCTTTTCGTGGAAGTTGAGGATTTCCTGCTGGGCCTTGCGCATGTCGGCATCGGCGGCCTTTCGCTCATCGAGCGAGGTTTTGTAGTCTGCCTTGGCACCTTCGAGGTCTCCAGCCTGGGTCTTGAGGGAGGAGCTTTGTTCCAGGGTCACTGCGGCGGCTGTGTGCTGCACCGAACGGCTGGCATGGGTGATGGCGGCGGCGCGGACGTTTTCCCACTGCTCGCGCAGGGGCTCGATGACGGTGGGGAGGACGAGGCGCTCCACGTAGGCGCGCGGGGTGAAGTGTGCGCCGAGGGCGTGGCGCTCTGAGGGGACGAGGGCGCGCTCCAGCAGGGTGCCGAAGATGGCGGGCTCCACATTGCGCCAGTTCATTTTGGCGGCCTGCTTGAGGAGGCCGAGCTGGAGGCCATTGACGGGGAGCACGGTGTCATCGGCAAAGAGGCCGCCATTGAACTTGAGCAGCTTTTTGCGGAGGACGACGGAGATGCTCTTGCCGGTGCCGGTGTTCATCTCCCGGAAGAGGGTGCTGAGCAATTCCGGGAAGCCGGTGCCGTCCCCTGGAACGGACTGCAGCAGCTCGGTGAAGGCGTGGTCTGGGAGGAGGCCCACGTCTTCCGCGAACATGCAGAAGAGGCAGCGGGTGAGGAACTGCGCGACGACTTCGGGATCGTGCTTTTCCTGCTCCAGGGATTTGGCGAGTTCTGCGAGGTAGCCGGCGATCTCCCGCGTGACTTCGGCGCTGACCTTCGCGGGATCAAGCACCGTGGGGTTCGTCCAGATGAGGTGCAGGCGCTCGCGGATGTCCTCCCGCTCCAGATCCTTGAGCTGAATGCGGAAGGTGCGCGGGTCAGGGAATGGCAGGTAAGCTTTGCCCGCCTGGGTGAAGTCGGCATAGACCTCAAAACTGTGGCCCACATCGCAGACGAGGATGAACGACGGATTGGGCTCCTCCGCAGGCAGGGAGCGGACGTAGCGCTCGGCCTGGCCCTTGGCGCGGATCATCGCATCGTCCCAGGAGCCAGTGCCGCGCACCGGGCCGGATTTCTTCTGCTGCGCCAGTGTTCCAGCATCAATGGCCGCCAGTTCCAGCGCGGACTGCTCCAGCTTTTGCGCAGTGAACTGCTTGGACTCCAGCACGAAGTGCCCACGGCGGTAGAGATCGAGGAAGTTCGTGCTGGTCCCTCCCGGAACCTTCACTGGATACTCGAAGCTGTAGCCGTCCGCGTGATTGTGCGATGGCGCGGGAACCCCCAGCAACTGCGTCAGCCCGATGAGGAAACTCTGCGAATTCGCCCTCTCATTGGCCTCCGCCTTGGACCAGTGGTCGATGAAAGCGGCGGGAGTGAGGGCTGGTTGCGACATGAGTTGCCGATGAAAGCGGAGGCATGCCGCCATGGCAAGGATTTGTCTCCACAGAACACTTCCTTAAGCACGAATGGCAGCCAGGACTGCGAATATCTGGGACATCTCTGCGGCGTTCCAAACTCTGCGGTGTAAAATCCGGGCCGCTCTTTTGAATCACAGAAATCACAGCACCCGGAGTCCGCATTAGATTGACTGCGCTATGCTTGCCCTACGGGCAGCCTTCGGCTGTCTGTCTCACTTCGTTCAGCTCCGTGTATTCCGCGTATTCCGCAGGCCCTTTCAGACTGCTCCTTCCCCCGCCCCTACTTCAGCTTTGCCGCAATCTCCCGGAACGCCTTCGACGACGCCGACTTCTCCGCATCCTCCAGCGCAATCGGGTGCCCCTCATCGCCGCACTCACGCACGTGCATCTCGATGGGGATCTGGCCGAGGAGGGGGACGCCGAGGCGCTTGGCTTCGTGCTCGCCGCCGCCTTTGCCGAAGATGTGGTAGACCACTCCGTCGCTCGGGCAGAGGAAGTAGCTCATGTTTTCGATGATGCCGAGAATGGGCACATTGACCTTCTGAAACATGCCGACGGCCTTGCGAGCATCGATGAGGGCGACTTCCTGCGGCGTGGTGACGATGACGGCACCATCCAGCGAGACGGTCTGCACGATGGTGAGCTGGATGTCGCCGGTGCCGGGCGGGAGATCGAGGACCAGGACATCGAGATTGTCCCACGCGACCTGACGCAGGAACTGCTGCGTGTAGCGTGTGGCGATGGGGCCGCGCACGATGACCGGGGAGCTATCATCCAGCAGAAATCCCATCGAGATCAGCTGCACGCCATACTTCTCAATCGGCACGATCTGCTGCTCATCATTCTGGTACGGACGCTCGTCGGTGCCAAACATGTGCGGGATGCTGGGACCGTACAAGTCGCAGTCACACAGGCCCACGCGCAGGCCGCTCTGGCTCATCGCGATGGCCAGATTGGAGGCTACGGTGCTCTTGCCCACGCCGCCTTTGCCGGAGGCCACGGCGATCACTTTCTTGACCCCGGGGATGCTCGATTTGCCCAGCTTTTCAGAGGCGGTGACGCCTGCACCGGGCGGGTCCTTGATGTCAAAATTCAGCTTCACCTCGCCGATGCCGGCCACCTTGTTCAGCACGTCCATCGCCTGCTCATGGATGAGGCGCGGGATGTTCGGGTCACGAGTCGCCACGGAGATGTCGATGGTCACATTCTTGCCATCCATCTGAATGCCCTTCACCAGACCAAAAGAGATGATGTCCCGGCTGAAGCCAGGGTAGCGGACGTTGCCAAGGGCGGTGCGGATGTCTTGTTCGGTGGGCATGGGAGATTGGGGATACGCCTTCACCTAGCCCGATGACGCAGCTTTGCAAACACGCGCTGGAGGAAGTGAACCGAGCGCAGCGAGATAGACGACCGCAGGGAGCCCGAAGGGTGAGCGTAGCGAGTCAAAAGGATTTCATCCTCCTCTTCCTCCCTTTGGCTTGGGGTCGCTGAGTCGTGAGCGGAAGTGCCCTCGTCCTCGTCCTCGTCCTCGTCCTCGATCCTGCCACTCCGCCAAGCGCTCACGCATTGAAAACCCGCCCCGCTCATAGACAGCCGCCAGTCTCCACCTTCCTCATTCGCAGTTCCCCTCTTCACATCCAGCATCCAGCATCCAGCCCACAAAAAAACCCCGCCTGTTTCCAGGCGCCGTTCGTGGATCAATATCTCAGCAAGCAGATCAAGGCTTCGGCACTTCGCTGATCGTCTTGAGAATGCGGCTGGCGATCGCATAAGGATTGCCCTGGCTGTTCGGACGGCGGTCTTCGAGGTAGCCCTTCCAGCCGTTTTTCTTGAAGCTGTGCGGGACGCGGATGGACGCGCCACGGTCAGCAATGCCCCAGGAGAACTGGTCGATGGACTGCGTCTCATGCAGACCGGTCAGGCGCATGTGATTGTCAGGACCATAGACGGCAATGTGCTCGGCGCAGTTCTTCTCAAACTGGGCCATGAGGGCGAGGAAGTAGGGCTCTCCGCCGGTTTCACGCATGTACTTCGTGGAGAAGTTGGCGTGCATGCCGGAACCGTTCCAGTCGGTGGCTCCGAGGGGTTTGCAGTGGTACTCGACGTCCACGCAGTACTTTTCACACAGACGCTGGAGGATGTAGCGGGCCACCCACATCTGGTCGGCGCAGACTTTGGAGCCTTTGCCGAAGATCTGGAATTCCCACTGGCCTTTCGCCACTTCGGCGTTGATGCCTTCGTGGTTGATGCCGGCGTCCAGGCAGAGGTCGAGGTGCTCCTCGACGATCTGACGGGCGATGTCACCCACGTTGGAGTAGCCGACGCCCGTGTAGTAAGGGCCCTGCGGGGCGGGATAGCCGTGCTCAGGGAAGCCGAGCGGGCGGCCGTCCTGATAGAGGAAGTACTCCTGCTCAAAGCCGAACCAGGCGTCTGGATCGTCAAGAATCGTCGCACGCTCGTTGGACTCATGCGGTGTGCCGTCAGCTTTGTAAACTTCGCACATGACGAGCACGCCGTTCTTGCGGCTGCTGTCAGGATACACGGACACAGGCTTGAGCACGCAGTCAGAGCTGCCACCAGGTGCCTGCTGAGTGGAAGAGCCGTCAAAGCCCCATTCCGGCAGGTCTTCCAGCTTGGGGAAACTGGCGTACTCCTTGATCTGAGTTTTGCCACGAAGGTTGCGGACAGGCTGATAACCGTCCAGCCAGAGATATTCGAGTTTGTATTTGGCCATGGTTGAGTGTGTGGATTGAATCTTGCCCAGGCCTTCAGAAACCTTTCCTCCGGCAGCAGCGAGATTGAAATGAGCATGTCCCATGCCACACGCCAGATGTTTTTTGAGATTTTTGCATCCACTCAGGCGATCAAGCCGTCAAAAAAATCCAGCAGGCCTGAAGAACCCCCGCACATCCCCCAATTCTTGACCTCCCGCCCCCCTCGGCCTCATTCCTCCCCGCCCTCAGACACGCCTTGCGCACACCACGGAAAAGCAGGAGTATGGTGTCTCAAGAAAACGCCATGAGAGAAGCCAAAAACACCGCCCGCGCCATCGTGCACATCGGCTATGACGGCAAGGTGTACAAGCAGTTCAAAGGGCACAACGCGCGGGAGCGTTTTGACAACGAAGTGCGTGTCCTCAAACTCCTCGAAGAGCGCGGCTGCAACTACGTCCCCCGCCTGCTCGAGTCCCACCCCGAAGAGCTCAAAATCGTGACCACCAACTGCGGCTCCATCGTCACTCACATCAGCACGTCCCGCGTCAAAGAGCTCTTCGGCGAACTCGAGCGCGACTACGGCGTCCGCCATGACGACGCCTTTGCCCGCAACATCACCTACAACTCCAAAGACGGCAGATTCTGCCTGATCGATTTCGAGCTCGCAACCATCCTCGACGAGCCGCCGAAGCCTGCTCCATGAGCGACCCCGCCCCGCCCCCACCACCCAACCACCTCCGCTGGTCCGGCCTCACCCATCCCGGCCGCGTGCGCCAGAACAATGAAGACACCTTCCTGTGTCTGAATTTTGACGCCCACGAAGTCCGCTTCCTCGGCAAAGTCGGCCAGTCCGGCCTCGACTCCGGCGACTTTGTCTTTGCCGTCAGTGATGGCATGGGCGGCGCCAAATCCGGCGAATTCGCCAGCAAGATCGCCGCCGAAAAAATCACCCAGCTCCTCCCCCGCAGCTTCAAGCAGTCCGCCCAGAACATCGAAGTCGGCCACAGCGATGTCCTCCAGGAACTCATCAGCCGCATCCATGCGGAGCTCATCAAACTCGGCCGCTACTACGAAGAATGCCGCGGCATGGGCGCCACCCTCAGCCTCGGCTGGTTCACCCCCGGCTGGATGCACTTCGCCCACGTCGGCGACAGCCGCATCTACTACCTCCCCAAAGCCGGCCCGATGAAGCAGCTCACCCAGGACCACAGCTACGTCGGCTGGCTCCAGCGCAAAGGCGAGCTCAATGAGCGCCAGGCACGCACCCACCCGCGCAAAAGCGTCCTCATGCAAGTCCTCGGCGCAGGCCGCCAGAGCATCGATCCCCAAATCGGCTCCGTCGGCTGCGAATCCGGCGACCGCTTCCTGTTCTGCACCGACGGCGTCATCGACGGCATCTGGGACCACCGCCTCGCCGACATGCTCGCCAAAGACGACGCCAAAACCATCGTCGAATACGCCGTCGCCGAATCCGGCAGAGACAACGCCAGCGCCGTCGTCGTGGAGATGCTTTAACTAGCTCGCCCCGCCCCGCCCCCATTTGGACTGCGGTCGCGAAGTGAGGAACAGCCTGTCCTCCGTAGCTCGTAGAGCGAAGGGGGAAACGCAGCTACCGCTTTCGTCGTGCCGGCCAGCCCGCGCGTGTCAGCAGGCGTTCGAATGCGGGAGCCGGTGATTCCTCGCAGGCCCGTCAGTTCACGCGTGCCACGAGACGCTCGAAAGCGGCAGCTTCACCCTTTCAGGGTTGCGCAGCCGCACTCCAAAAACGCCTCGCGCGATCACGCCCCCATTTGGACTGCGGTCGCGCAGGGAGGAACGACCGCAGCTACCGCTTTCGTCGTGCCGGTCAGCCATCCCATACCCCAAACACTCAAACACCACCACCACCACCACCACCACCACCACCAGCATCCAGCATCCAGCATCCAGCATCCAGCATCCAGCATCCAGCATCCAGCCCCCGCACAACATCCGCCCAACCACGCCCAACCCACGCAGAGCACCCTCCATCCGCCCCCGCCATGTTTCATCCCAACCATGAAACGCAACGACCCCATCACCCACCTCATGTCCCGCACCGTGATCACCGCGCACCACGGCGACCCCATCTCCAAAGTCCGCGCCCTCTTTCGCGAGCACGGCGTCCATCACATCCCCGTCGTCAATGCCGACCAGCTCATCGGCATCATCTCCTGGAGCGACATCCTCCGCGTCAGTTTCGGCGACGCCTTTCAAACCGACGAACGCGCCGTCGATGCCACGCTCGACCACACTCTGAAGCTCGAGCAGCTCATGCAAAAAAATCCCGTCACCCTCCCCGAGACCAGCACCGTCCGTGAAGCCGCCGAGCTCCTCGCCGGCGGCACATTCCACGCCCTCCCCATCGTCTCCGGCACCAAGCTCGTCGGCATCGTCACCACCACCGACCTCATCAAATACCTCCTCGATCAGTTCTAACCGAGGCGCAGTCACGAACGGTCCTCAGCCAAGGCCAGTCGCAAATCCCACATCAGGATCAAACAGGCACAAGCAACCGAGAACGCCATCCATATGGAGTGCGGTCGCGCAGCGAGGCACGAGCACAGCTACCGCTTTCCGCAGGCCGCGACAGTTCACGCACACCCAGCCCCCTCGAAAGCAGAAGCTGCGCCACCGCATTTGGGCAAGGGGGGCGTGAGGCCGGAATAGGACGGATGGGGCTGATGGGGTGGTGCGTTCGAGCGCCACGTGATGTGCGATGGATGACCGGCCTGCGGAAAGCGGTGGCTGCGCTTCCCCCTTCGCTCTGCCCATTCTTCGCTAAAGCTACGAAGTGCCAGCTGAGCTACGGAGGACTGGCCGTGCCTCGCTGCGCGACCGCAGTCCATATGGGGGGGTGGTGCGAGGGCGTGAAGGGAGCCCAGTACGAAGTTCGGGCTTCCCTCTTCGCCTTGGTGACGAAGGAATGGGAAGCCCGAATGAGATGCGGAGTGCTGTGAACGCGGAGCGAAGGACTAGGTCTTGCTGGGGAGGTCGACGAGCATCTGTGCATTGCTCGGATACCGCTCCAGCAGCGAGATGACGCGCTGGATGGCTTCGACGGGCTTGTGGCCGGCGAGGCCGCGGCGGAGCATGTGGATTTTGTCGAGCTGGAAGGTCTGGAGGAGGAGCTCTTCGCGACGGGTGCCGGATTTGAAGATGTTGACGGCGGGATAGACGAACTGCTCGGCGATCTTGCGGTCGAGGACGAGCTCCATGTTGCCGGTGCCTTTGAACTCCTGGAAGATGAGGTCGTCCATGCGGGTGCCGGTTTCGACGAGGGCGGTGCCGAGGATGGTGAGGGAGCCTGCGGTGCGGGTATTGCGCGCGGCGGCGAAGAGACGACGCGGGATTTCGAGGGCGCCGACGCCGACGCCACCGCTCATGACAGCACCGGATTTGGCGGTGTTGTTGAAGGCGCGGGCCATGCGGGTGAGGGAGTCCATGAGCATGAAGACGTGCTCGCCGCATTCGACGAGGCGCTTGGCGCGCTCGATGGCGAAGGTGCAGATGCGGGTGTGGTTCTTGACGTCCTGGTCGTTGTTGCTGGCGTAGATTTCGGCCTGCGGGAGGATGCGCTTGAACTCGGTGACTTCTTCGGGGCGTTCGTCGACGAGGAGGATCATCAAGTGCACGGTGGGATGGTTGGTGACCATGGCTTCGGCGATGTGCTGAAGGATGGTGGTCTTGCCGGCGCGGGGTGCGGCGACGATGAGGCCGCGCTGGCCACGGCCGACGGGGGTCATCATGTCGATGACGCGTGTGGTGAGGCGTTCCCGGGTGGTCTCAAGCTGGTAGCGCTTGTTGGGATTGATGGCTTTGAGCTCTTCGAAGAGGGGCAGGTCTCGCATGGCGAGGGGATTGCGGCCGTTGACTTCGGTGACTTCGGTGATCTGGGGGCCGCGTGCGCCTTTGCACTGGACGCCGACGATCTGCATGCCTTCGCGGAGGCCGTACTTGCGGACGAATTCGGGGGCGATGAAGGCGTCCATGGGGTTTTGCGCGAAGGAGAGCTCGCGGCGGCGAAGGAAGCCGTAGCCTTTGGGGGACATTTCGAGAATGCCGTTGGCGGGCTCGGGCGGGCCGAGGGGTTTTTCGGGCTCGGGCTCGTAGTTGCGGCCGCCCTGGGGGCTCTGCTGGGGGTTGCCGTTGTCGCGTTCGCGTTCACGGTTGCCGCCGTTGTCGCGGTCACGATTGTTGCCGTTGTCGCGATCACGGTTGTTGCCACCGTCGCGATCACGATTGCCGCCACCGTCGCGATTCACATTGGGGTTGGGCGTGTAGGGGACGCCGGAGCGGCGCTGGGCATCGCGCTCGGCGCGGCGCTGCTTCCAGCGTTCGAACTTGGCTTTGCGGCGCTCTTTGGCGGTCATGGGGCGCGGCTGGCCGTTGTCGCCGATGACGGTGTAGCGAGGGAGGCCGTTGGGCTCGGTGCCGGAGCCGTTGTCTTCGGATTCGTCGTCGCCTTCAGAGTCTGCTGCGCCTGCGGGATTGGCGCCGGGTGCTGCAGGGGCTGGCGCGGGTGCAGCGGCCTCGGGGGCGGGTGCTGGGGCCTCCTGAACGATGGCGGCAGGTGCTGCGGCGGGGGCTGCGGCGGGAGCGGGCGCTGGGGCTGCGGTGATCTCAAGATTCAGCTCGGGCGCTTCGGCGGTGTCGGCTTTTTTCTTGGCGGTCTTGCGGGCGACTTTGGCCTTGGGCTTGGCGGCGGCAGGAGGGGCTTCTTCGACGGGGGCGACTTCGACCACGGGTTCGGGAGCAGGTGCGGCTTTGGCTTTTGCTTTGGCTGCTTTTTTCGCTGGAGGGGGCGCGGCTTCTTCGGCGGCGACTTCCGCGATAGGGGCGGCTTTGGCTTTGGCGACTTTTTTGACCGCTGCTTTTTTGGCCGGGGCTTTGCGCTTGGTTTTAGGAGCTTCGAGCTCGGCGGTGGTTTCGTCAGGCATATGCGGGAAAGGGAGGGGATTAATCGAGCTGCTCGGCAATGGCGTCGTCGATTTCAAAATTGGCGTGGACGTGATGTGCATCGTCGTAGCCGTCGAGGATGTCGTAGAGGCGGATCAGGGATTTCGCGGTGTCCACGTCGCTGATGGTGACGGTGGTCTGCGGCTGATAGATGAGCTTTTGGGAGGTGGTGGTGAGGCCTTTTTCGCGGAGGACGCCATTGACCTGGAAGAGCTGGTCGGTGGCGGTGTAGACGATCCAGTCGTCGCCATCTTCCTGGATGTCTTCGGCGCCGGCGTCGAGGGCGACTTCCATGATCTGGTCTTCGGTGGCGGAGGCTTTGTCGAGGCGGATCTCGCCACGGCGTGCGAACATGTAGGCGACGCTGCCGGAGTCTGCGAAGGTGCCCTGGTTTTTGCCGAGGAGGACGCGGATGTCGTTGGCGCTGCGGTTGCGGTTGTCGGTGACGATTTCGATCATCATGGCGACGCCGCCGGGGGCGTAGGCTTCGTAGAGGATTTCTTCGATCTGTGCGCCGCCGAGCTCGCCGGTGCCTTTTTTGACGGCGCGGTCGATGTTGTCATTGGGCATGTTGGCGGCGCGTGCGGCGAGGACGGCGCTGCGGAGGCGGGCATTCATGTCAATGCTGCCGCCGCCATGCTTGGCAGCGAGGGTGATTTCCTTCGACAGCTTGCTGAACGCATTGCCGCGTTTGGCATCCGTGATGGCTTTGCCACGCTTGATTTTGGACCATTTATTGTGGCCTGCCATAGTGAAGAACGATGTCTGGAGGAATGCAGCGAACGGGTGCGGCCATGACAATGACGGCGGCCTTCCGTGCGGTGTGGTTTGGGGAAATGTAGGGGGGAAAGCGGCATTGCCGCGGTGAGTCTCTGCAGGAATGACGGCTACGCAGCGAGTGCGGAGTCGCGTTTCAACAGCCCAAGGCCAGAGAAACTTCGGCAATCCTGCCGGGAACAACACCAAGTGTTCACCAAGTTGAGAGAACTTGGAACGGCTGAAGTGTGCGGGATGCCGGGGCAGGATGCAAGATGTTTTTTTAGGGGGTGGGGAAAGTGGGAGGGGGCGGTGGGGTGGCTGCAGGTCGTTCGATGGGGCGCGCTGAGGGAGAGAGGGAAAGGATTTGGCCGCAAAAGGGCGCAAAAAGACGCAAAAAAGGAAAAGGGTTGAGGGGATGCTGGGGAGTGGTGGATTTGGGGGCTGTGATGCCTGAGTGTTGCTGTGGTGAGGCCGGCTGCTGATGGGGTGCGTGGGCGCAGCGAGAAGGGGGCGTGGAAGCGGATGAGGGGCGCAATATTGCTGACGACGGCTGCTGCGAGGATGGGGACGCTATGCTGGGGCGGATGTGCGGCAGCCTTGATTTCAGGGTGGAAAATCTGTCAAGAATTTGCACACTGACCCCATTTTGAGGGCGGGTCCGAACTGCGGGTTTGAACAGGAACATGGGAGCCACAGAGGGACAGCCCTCCCAGCGCTCTCCACGGTTCCTCCGAATTTCCTCTAGCCAAATCACCGCAGTTCGCTTGAATGCGGCAGTCCTTTCCACCATGTCGTCCAAACGCTTCCGCATCGCCCTCTCCTTTGCGGGAGATCATCGAGATTTCGTGGCGCAGGTCGCCGAGATCCTCGCCGCGCGGCTGGGCCGGGACAAGATTCTCTACGACAAGTATTACGAGGCTGAGTTTGCGCAGGCCGATCTCGCCTGGGATCTGCCGGAGCTTTATCATCGCGAGACCGATCTCATCGTCGTCATCTTCTGCCCCGGTTATCTGGACAGGGAGTGGTGCGGGCTCGAGTGGCGCGCCATCTACGGCCTCATCAAGAAGCCAGACCTCGTCAAAACGGTCTTGCTCTCCCGCTTTCAAAAAGCCGAGGGCAAGGGGCTCTACGGCCTCGCCGGCTTCGTCGAACTGGATGACAAAACACCCGAGCAATTCGCCGCGCTCATCCTTCAGCGCCTTGCGCTTGTCGATGGCTTGGGCACAGGCGCTCCACTCCCGCCTGCGGATCTGGGCATCCCTCATGCCAGTTCATACCATCCGTCCAATCTCCCCGGAGGCTACATCGGCCAGCTCTTTCTTGGGCGGGAGGACTTCCTCAAGGAGCTGCATGCCTCCTTGGAAAAAACGACGCACGCCACCGCCATCACCCAGCAGCGGCAGCAGCGCATGGCCACCGGCATCGAAGGCCTCGGCGGGCTGGGCAAAACGCATGCCGCAGTCGAGTACGCCCACCGCCACCGGCACGACTACTCCGCGCTCCTCTTTGTCAGTGGCGATACTCCCCAGCGGCTCGACTCCGGTCTGGCCGCTCTCTGCGAAGTCCTGCCCCTCCAGGACGCCGGCGCCCTGCCCCCGGAGCAGGCCGCCCGCATCGCCGCCGTCCTCCACTGGATTGCCACCCATCGCGACTGGCTGCTCATCGTGGACAACGTGGACGACGAAGCCGCCGCGCTCGCGCTCACCGCGTATTTCGACAAGCTTCACACCGGCCACGTCCTCATCACCTCCCGCCTCCACGGCTTTTCCCGGCAGGTCGCCACCCTCGACCTCTCCGTCCTCAGCGAGGCCGATTCCACCTCTCTCCTGCTGCTGCTCACCCACGACGACCGCCGCAAAGCCGCTGACGATGACACGCAGGCCCGCGCCCTCGCCCGCCTCATGGAAGGCCTGCCCCTCGCCCTGCATCAGGCCGCCGGCTACATCAATGAGCAGCGCCTCACCTTCGCCCAATACCTCGCCCGTTACGAGCAGGAAGCCGCAGGCCTGCTCCGCTGGTTCAGCACCCTCAGCATCCCCTACGCCGGGCCAGACACCGGGCCAGACGCCCTCGCCCCGCGCCCCGTCCTCATCACCTGGAAGACCAGCTTCGACCGCCTCGACGCCAACGCCAAAAAGTGGCTCCTTGTCTTCTCCCACTTCGCCCCCGACCCCATCCCCGAGTTCCTCCTCGAAGACGCCCCCGATGCCAGCGCCGAGGTCAAATCCCTCCACCGCACCGCCCTCGACGCCCTGGCCCAGGCCGAAAAAATCAGCCTCCTCACCCGCGACGACGCTCCCCCCCGCTTCAAGCTCCACCGCCTCGTCCAGCACGTCACCCGCCTCACTGCCACCGCAGCAGAGCGCGCCACCGCGTTGGAGGTGGGTATTCAACTCATGGCACATGGCTACCCTGGAGATCCGCAAGACGTTCGCACTTGGCCCAAATGGACCCCTCTACAGCCCCACGCCCTGGCCCTGTGCCAGCACGCGCCGGATGAGCCAGCGCCGCAGCGGCTGACCTGGCTGCTGGGCTGCCTATCACTGTTGCTTAAAATAAAATCGCTCTTTGATCAAGCCGAGCCGCACATTCGCCGTGCCTTGATGATCGAAGAGGCCAGCTATGGCCCGGAGCATCCCAAGGTCGCCAGCCGCCTCAACAACCTCGCTTCGTTGCTTAATGACACGAACCGGCTGGCGGAGGCGGAGGCGCTGATGCGCCGTGCCTTGAAGATCGACGAGGCCAGCCATGGCCCGGAGCATCCCAAGGTCGCCATCCGCCTCAACAACCTCGCGATGTTGCTCAAGGCTACGAATCGGCTGGCGGAGGCGGAGGCGCTGATGCGCCGTGCCTTGAAGATCGACGAGGCCAGCTATGGCCCGGGTCATCCCGATGTCGCCATTGACCTCAATAACCTCGCGATGTTGCTCAAGGCCACGAACCGGCTGGCGGAGGCGGAGCCGCTGATGCGCCGAGGTCTGATGATTGAAGAGAGCAGCTACGGCCCCGATCATCCCCGTGTCGCTATTCAACTCAACAACCTCGCGCAGTTGCTCCAGGCAACGAACCGGCTGGCGGATGCGGAGCCGCTGATGGCACGCGTGGTGACGATTTTTGAGTCGGCCTTTGGAAGGGAGCATCCCAATGTCGCCACTGCCCTCAATAACCTCGCGCAGTTGCTCCAGGACACGAACCGTCTGGCGAAGGCGGAGCCGCTGATGCGCCGTGCCTTGCAGATCGACGAGGCCAGCTTTGGCCCGGAGCATCCCAAGGTCGCCCGAGACCTCAACAACCTTGCACGGTTGCTCCAGGACACGAACCGGCTGGCGGAGGCGGTGCCGCTGATGGCACGCGCCTTCGGCATTTTGGTCCGCAGTCTGGGGCTGCAGCATCCGAATTCACAGGGGGCGGGTAGTAACTACATCGGCCTCCTGCAAGAGCTGAAGGTGCCGGAGGAGGAGATTGGGGAGAGGGTGAGGAGCGCGATGGGCTGAGACTGAAGGGAGCACGGCGCGCCGAGAGAAAGAAGAGGTGGCACGCGGTGCAGTGCTGCCGGCACCCCCGTCACCTCCAGCATCGTTTGACGCAGCGCCTCTGCCACCGCATCCACGGCTCTCCATTCACACGTCTATTCCGCAAAGATCACACCATGCATGGTATGAAGGAGCATGATTTATATCACGATCCGCTGAAAACAGGTCTGTCTCTGAGCCGGGGAAGCCTGTGCACTCGAACCGGCTCACAGCTCCTTTTCTGATCCAGATGGCAGGTGACAGAAGGCACATGCAAAACCAGGACGTGCGCGCTTGGGAGCGGGGGCTTTTGAAAAGGGGGAATACGATGAGGCAGCAGACGACGCTGGAGCAAAGGATTTCACGGACGCGCACAGCGCATCCCGACCATCCAGAGCAACGCTTGCCGCAGGGCTGGTAGGGAACCGCTGTGCCGGGTCCGAAGTTTCGGGTCTGCAGCGTCGCGGGCGCTGAAATAGGTGCGCCGTCATTGGCATGTGGAAAGGCAGGAGATGTGGGCCGTCACCGAGATGGTTTGCAGGTGTGAAATGCAACAATCGATGGAAAACAGCTCTGCATCTCAGCCTCTCCGCTTGAGGCTGCATCAAGACTCATTTTCAACTGCTGATGGTATTATTCTGCGGGTGCTTCCGCCTGATCGAGGAAGTCTATGAGTTCCTTGGGGGCTTTCGCGCGGGTGCCTTTGCGGTCCAGTCGGCGGAGCTGCTGGCTGACGTTGGCGGCGGATTTCATGGCGAGCTTCTCGGCGAGCCATTCCTGGGTGACGGTGGTGCGGCGCCAGAGGAGATCGGCGAGGAGGAGCTTGCGGGGATCGGAGCCTTTGAGCTGGGCGACTTCGGCGGGCTTCATTCCGGCGGCTTTGAGGCCTTGCTTGAGCCAGGCTTCGGCCTGCTGCTGACCGTGGGAGGCGACGTGGGGATCGCTGCGATAGCTGCGGGATTTAGGGGCGCGATCGGTGATGGCGGCGTCGGCGAGCTTGCGCATGGCGTTGCCGAAGGCCTGGGTGCCCCAGAACCAGCCGCGGCGGAGGTGGCTGGTGCGGGCGTCGGCTTCTTCGGGGAGCGGTGGGACGCCGCAGGTGGCGAGTTCTTCGGTGAGGGCGCGGCGGTCGAGGCGCTTGATCATCTGGCGGCGGCCTGCGGCGTTGTCTTCGAGATTGAAGGCGCGGAGGCCGCTGGCGGCGGCGAGCCAGGTGGGGCGCTCTTTGGGTGGGAGGGCGTAGCCGCCGGCGATGCTGCTCCAGCGGTAGTCGAGCACGCTTTTGCCGGCCTTGGGGCGGATGAGTTTGGCGCGGACGGGATTGAGGTGGATGTAGTCGATGAGGGTCTGGTAGTGGTGGGCGTCGGTGCCTTCGACGATGACGGCTTTGTAGCGGTCTCCAAAGAGGCGGCCCCACTGGCTGTGCCGGACATTGTAGCGGCGGGTGAGGGTGTTTTGCAGCCAGGACATGCCGGCGACGAGGTTGGGCTCCGGGGTCTGGAGGAAGAGGTGGTAGTGATTGCTCATGAGCACCCAGGCGTGGACGCGCCAGCCGGTCATGGCGCAGGCCTGGCTGAGGGTGTGGAGGAAGAAGCGGCGGTCGGCGTCGTCATGGAAGATGGCTTCGCGACGGTTTCCCCGGGCCATGACGTGGTAGTAGGCTCCGGCGGCTTGGATGCGGATGCTGCGTGGCATGGGGGGAGTCTAGGGGCGGGGCGGTGATTTTGTCAAGAATTTGCACACTGACCCCCTTTTGGGCGTGGCGGGTGGGCCGTTTTTTGCGGCGGTGGCTTTAGGGCTTGGCGAGGCCTTCGGGCAGGGTGGCGAGGGGTTCGAGCTCGGTGACTTCGTGAAAGAACCAGGGTTTGCTGTCTTTCACTTTGAAGATGATGGTCTTGCTGGCGTATTTGAGGCCGTCGTGCTCCTTCCAGTCGCTGAAGCGATAGAAGTCTCCGCGCCAGTCGAGGCGGTGGAGGAGGGAGGTCTCCTTGTCGAAGTAGAAATTCATCGCGGGTGTGACGCTGCCGCTGACGCGGAGGCCGAAGCAGCTTTTGCCTTCGTCGGTGAGGTCGGGGATGACTTCGATCTTGGACTTTTCATCGACGAGGAGGTCAAGCGACCAGGCGCGCACGTCGTCCTTGGCGGGTTCGACGCCGCGCTCTTTTTTGTTGATCCACCATTTGTCGGGCTGGGAGAGGATGGACTCGCGGGTGGAGCGCTTTTTTCCCTCGGCAGGTTCAGGGGTGTTGCCAAAGTGGAAGATTTCCTTGATGCGGAAAATTTTGAGGAGCCGCTCTTGGCCGCCGACGGCGGTGAGGGCTTTTTCGACGAGCGGCTTGGGATCGGCGGTTTGGACCTGGGCGAAGGTGGTGACGGAGAGGGCTGCAAGGAGGCAGAGGAAACGAGGTGTCATGGGAGAGGCGTTGATTGGAATCGGGTACAGGGTCTACAACCGGCGATCAAGCGAGTCAGTTGCATGTCGGTCCGGCTTTTGAAGCTACGCTGATGGAATGCTGGTTCATTCGAGAGGCGCACCAAACGATCCCAAATGCAGCATTGAGCACCGGTAGACGGTTGTCGGCGGGACGAAAGTCTGGCGATATGACTGCGTGAAATCCCGGTGGAAATTTGTCAAGTATTTGCACACTGACCCCCTTTTTACGGCTGCGGCGAAGACGGAGAAATGGGCAGATGGCGGAGGCGCACTCGATGGCCTGAGATCGTCAGCAGGGCCCCGGCGGTGAGGGATGCCTCGGCGAGTGCGATGGCCGCGAAGACGTGGTCACGTGCTGCAGCATCAAATTCATTGTCCATGCGCAAGAGTATGACGCTGGGGCCGGTCTCATGTGTGGTGTAGAGGAGTTGCGAAAAATCGAGATCCTGAGTAAGCACCACATGCTGATGCTCTCGTGCCCAGCTCATGAGTGCTGAATCCGGGGCGTTGCCCGGCCCGATGGTGCTCCAATGGGTGGCATCCCAGCCGTGGGTTACGAGCAGCGGCACCCATTCCGGACTGAGGTTCATGTCCACCAGCAGCCTCATGCGGCGGTCATGACAAGCTCTTCATCATCCACGCGCAGGGCGGCATAAGTCAGGCAGGCGTCAATGTCCGCCGCTTCCAGATACGGGTAGGCCGCGAGGATCTGCTCGGTCGTGCGGTGGTTGGCGAGCTGGCGAAGAATATTTGCCACCGTGACACGCAGTCCTCGGAGGCAAGGTTTCCCCGACATGACGGTGGGATCAAGAGTGATGCGGTCAGTGTTCATGACGGGAGACATTACGAGATCGGCGGGGTATTTGCAAAGACTGCTGCATACCGGCTTCAAGGAACGTTGAACTCTGCCTTATTTCCCCTTCTTCTTGGTGCTCTTGGCGGGGGCTTTTTCGGGGGTGTCGTTGAGCTTGAGGACGGTGGGGAGCTTGGGGGCGGGGCCGTCCCAGAGGAAGTGTTCGAGGCGGATCTTGGTGGCGCGGTCGTGGGCTTCGGTGGCGCGGTCTCCGGGGCGCTGGGCGATCTGCTCGGCGAGGCGGGCGGCGGCTTCCCACTGGCGGGAGGCTTCGAGGAGGTCGACGCCGAAGAAGCCGGCTTTGGCAAACCAGATGTAGTCGGCGGGACTGGTGGGCGGGGTCATGTCTGCGGCGCGGAGGACGTTGTAGCAGGCTTCGAGGGCTTCGGTGTCGTGCCTGGCGTCGTGATGGACGGTGGCGAGGGTGAAGCCGGCGCGGGCTTTCCAGACGAAGGGGAGGGAGTGGTCGATGAGGAAGGCGTCGAGGAGGTCTGCGGCGGCGTCGAGCTGGGCGGGGTCGGTCTTGCCGAGGAGGAGGAGGAGCTCGGCTTTTTCACAGAGGGTCATGAGGCGCTGCTCGGGTTCGAGGGCTTTCATGGCGAGGACTTTGTCGAGCAGGAGCAGGGCGGCGGCGTGGTTTCCCTGGAGGCGTTCGGAGAGGGCATGCTGCCTGCGGGCGGCGACGGCGAGGGGGCCGTTTTTCTGGGCGAGTTCTTCCCAGATTTCGATGGCGCGTTTGCGGCCGTCTTCGCTCATGACGGAGGTGGCGGACATGGCGGCGAAGTAGAGGGCGGTGTCTGCCTGCTGGCTGTCGGGATAGTCGCGGGCGATGATTTCGAATTCGGTGCGGGCATTGGCGAAGTCTTCGAGGCGGTAGTAGGCGCCGGCGATCTTCATGCGGACTTCGGGCACCAAGTTGCTTTTGGGCCAGTGCTTGAGGAAATCGGTGCCCTGGGTGATGAGGGTTTTGAGGTCGCCTGCGGCATCGCTGAGCCAGAGGCGGGTGTACTGGATGCGCTGCTGCTGCAGGGGGAGGACTTCGCCGGGGGCGGTGGTGGCGTTGTCGAGGGATTTGAGGGCGTCTTCGATGCGCGGGGGGGTGGCGAGGAGAAACCATTCGGCGAGGGCGATGCAGGCGTCGGCGAAGCGTGGGTGCTTGGGATAGGTGCGGATGAAGGTGCGGAGGGCGTCTTCGGCTTCGGGCTTGTGTGTGGCGGCGAGGAAGAGGGCTTTTTCGAGCTCGAGCATGGCTGCGGAGTCGGTGCTTTCGGGGCCGACGGCGGCGGCGTTGGAGATGAGCTCTAGCTGTGCGAGGAGGGTGTTGTAGAGGGTGAAGTCGCTGGCGGCGATGGCGGAGACGGCGGCGTTGAAGAGGGCGCGGCGGCGCTCGGTGAGGGTGGTGGCGATGTTGGCGGCGTTTTGAAACATTTGGAGTGCTTCGAGGGGCTCGCCACGGCGGTAGAGGAAGCCGCCGACGGCAAAGTCGACGGGGACGGAGGCGGTGTGGAACTGCTGGTGCCAGGCTTCGGCGAGGGCTTTGACGCGCTCGTCGATGTGGTGGTTGGCGTAGATCTCCATGGCGAGCTGCATGGCATCGCTGAGGCGAGGGTGGGTGGGGTAGAGCTGGATGAGGGCTTCGAGGAGGCTGACGGCTTCGTCATCGCGCTTCTGTGCGGTGAGCCACTGGGCGGTGAGGTAGATGGCGTGGCCGCGAAATTCGGCGGTGGCTGCGACGAGCACGGGGGGTGGGTCGGGCTGCTGCTGGGCGGTGTTTCCGGCGGAGATCCAGCGGAGGACGCCTTCGGGGATGGTGCCGGAGGTGGGGATCTCCTGATGGGCGAGATTGAGGAGGTCAAAGGCTTCGACCCAGAGGGGGCTGCTGGCGGAGGCGTCGAGAAATTTGGTGAGCTGCTCCTGGGCTTCGGTGGCCTGGTGGAGCTGGAGGAGGGCTTCCACCTGGAGTAGCTGTGCGGCCTGGTGGATGCGCTCTCCGCCCTGGGGGGAGGTGAGGACGGACTGGAGCATTTCCTGCGCGGGGATGAGCTGGCCGCTCTGCAGGAGGGCGCGTGCGCGGAGGAAGCGGGTGGGGGCGTCGTCCTGATCTACTTTGGCTGGGAGGCCGGTGGCGGGTTTGTCTTCGTTGATGTCGATCTCGCTTTGCAGGAGGCGTGCATGTTTTTGCAGCGCGGGGTCGGTGGTGGTGAGCAGTGGGGAGAGGGTGTCACGGGCGGCGGCGTTTTCTCCGAGGGTGGCGAGGATCTGGGCGAGGAGGAGCTGGGTGCGTGGGTGCTGCGGGGTGGTGGTTTCCTCGGTGAGGATCTGGCGTGCGGCGGTGAGGTCTCCGGTGAGGGCGAGGCCCTGGCCGCGCCAGAAGGGTTCGTCATCGAGGTCGTAGGTGTCTGCGAGGGTGAGGACGTGGGTGCCTTCGTTGGCACGGGTCCAGGCTTCGGCGGCGAAGGTGGCGAGCTGGCGTGTCTCGACGCGGGTCCAGCCTTTGAGCTTGAGCAGGCGCCCGGCTTTGACGGCGGCGACGCCGGGGAGGCCGTCTGCGAGGGCCTGCTGTGCGGAGACATACTCGGAGGCTTCTTCAAGCCCGGCCGCAAGGAGGGCGGTGGGGAGTGAGAGAAGGGTGGCGGCGAGAAGGAGGCTCCGAGTCTTGGGCATGCTGGCGGAGGGTATCTCAGCAATCGGCGCGGGGCAAAGAGGAATGATGGGGGGCGGCACGTTGCAGGCTGTTCGATATGCTGGGGGGGGTGGGCCGCCCTTTCAGGGCTCCAGAATCGAGAGGAGGAATCGGTGATGGTGAACCCTGGGAGTTGCCTTGGGCTGCGACAGGCCGCAGCTTTGGTGCTGTGCTGCCGACACAGTGAGAGTGTGTTAGAACGGGCGGATGTCAGGCAAAGAGCTGGACTGATAGGGAAGCGAAGGCAAACCTGAAACCTGAAACCTGAAACCTGAAACCTGAAGCTTTAAACCCTTCTCCCAACACCGCTCCGCAACCAGCATCCACTCCGCATCCGCCTTCATCCTTCTTAATTCTTCCTTCCCCTTCCCTCTCAGCAGCGTATCCACTCCCATGCCGGCACCTGACATCAAAGTAGACGAAGTCCTCCCACCGCCCGCGATCAATCCCATCGCCGCCAAGCTCGCCGCCAGCAAAGACCCCGTCAACAACGCCGCCGCCCGCATCCTCACCAAGTACCTCGACGAGCTCATGCGCGTCCCCGGCACCAACGTCCGTTTCGGACTCGATCCCATCCTCGCCCTCATCCCCGCAGTTGGCGACACCGTCGCCTCCGGCGCCGGCGTCATCATCCTGCTCGATGCCCTCCGCTCCGGCATCCCCATCCCCGTCTTCCTGCGCATGGCGCTGAATATGGGCATCAATTTCCTCATCGGCCTCATCCCCGGCGCCGGAGCCCTCGCCTCCGTCTTCTTCAAATCCAACTCCCGCAATTTGAAGCTCCTCCTCGCCTGGCAGGCCGGGCACAAGGACAAAGTGCAGCGCAGCACCTTCCACTTCTACTTCGGCCTCTTCCTCCTCACCGCCATGGTCATCGGCTTCATCGTCGTCGCCTGGATCGTCTACGCCTGGCTCTTCTACTCCGTCGCCCACGCCGTCCTCCACGCCCTCGGTTTCAGCTGAAATTGAACCCTCACCATCGGGCCATCCCCAAGCCACCCCGCATGCAGGGTGGCTTTTTTATACCCAAATCACGGCAGGTATAATCCATGTACTGAACTAAATCTGTTACCCATGTCCTGATCTCGCCCGGCCTCTGGTCAATTTACAATTCTCAGTTTTCAGTTCTCAGTTCACAGGCATCCCATAGGTGGATGCATTTTTGAAGTGAAGTGCGCTGACTGAGGGCGGGAAGCGGCTTGATTTGGAGTGCGATGTCTAAAACAAAACACACACCAGCCACTCAGCCAGCACGTCACCACATCAATG
>JAIPJY010000086.1 GCA_021733925.1 Prosthecobacter sp.
TGCGCGACATTGATTTCCATGCCCACTACCCTCCAAGGCGCGGCTACACCCAACAACTCTTCCCATGCTTTTGTGTCCATTCTGGCTACTTGGTTCTCTTTTCGTCACTCCGCATCACACGGAAATGTTTGAATGGCCAGAGATTTGCGTGCTTCATAGCGTTTTGCCCACGGGACTGCGGAGTCGTCGGGGTCGGCTTTGAAAGCGGCGAAGCTCAGGACAGATTTGATTTCATCCAACAGCATAAATAGAGGTCAGTTGTTCTTTGGAAAGGAAGTCGTACACCTCATGTTCGGTGTAGCCGGTTTTGCGTGCGGTGGAAGGCTTCCAGCCGTCTGCCATGCGCATGTTTAAACAGCGTTCAAAGCTCACCATGCCGCGGGTGAAACCTGCCTCCAGCTCCTGGTCCAGGTTCTTGAACTCACCACGGCGGATCATGCCGCAAACCGAATCATAAGGCAGCAGCAGCTCGTGAATGGGAAAACGTTTGCCGCGGGTTTCGTCAAACAGCAGCCGCTGGCAGAGAATGCCGCGGATGGAGTCCGCGAAGGAGAGCATGGCGTTTTCCATGCGGTCGCTTGGGATGAGCTTGAGATAGCGCTGCACCGTCTGAGCGGCGGATGACGTATGCAGGGTGGCCACGACGACGTGGCCGGTTTCGGCAGCCTGCAGGGCGATTTCGGCGGTTTCGCCATCACGAATTTCTCCCACGAGGATCACGTCGGGCGCCTGTCGGAGTGCGGCACGCAGGGATTTGTTGAAGTCGAGCTCGTCCGTGCCGATTTCACGTTGAGAGACCAGCGAAGGAATGCCGGAGGGATAGACGAATTCGATGGGATCCTCAAAGGTGAGAACGTGTTCCTGGCGGCGTTTGGCGCGCTCAAGAATCATGGAGGCAATGGTCGTTGACTTACCGGAGCCCGTGGCGCCGCAGACGAGAAACAGGCCGTTCTTGGCCTCCAGGAAGGCCTTGATGGCGGGCGGCGGGACCATCAGCTTGGCGATGTCAGGAATGCTTTCCGGCAGCAGACGCAGCACCCAGCGCGGACGCCCGCGCGTGACCATGCGGTTGACACGATAACGACGTGGCCCGAGCTGCAGCGCGTAGTCGATGCAGCCTGCGGTAAACTCCAGCGGGCGTTCCGGCTGATAGATGAAAGAGTCGTAAAACAGCTTGCCGTTGCGCTTGTAAGTCAGTGCCTCCCACGGTGTGACATAGAAGTCGCTGACGCCCGAATCCTTCGAGAGGTGAAGCATGCGGTAACCAAGCTGACTGCGTTCGTGAATGTCTTCCATGGTGGTTTAGTAATTGCTGGTGAAGCGTGCGCGCAGTTCCACTGCCGCGTTGGCGCCTTCATAGACGAGGAGGTTGTTGCCCTGGACGACACTTGAGGTGGAGTCCTTTGACACCCATTCAAGCTCCAGACGATACTGGACGCCGTCGATGGTGATGGTGAAATCCGTGGTTGGGTTGATCAACTGGACGATGTCAGCGCTTGCCAGGCGATCACTGGTGTTGGTGGTGCTGATGAGCCCTAAATTGATGTAGGTGGTGACACTGATGGAGGGCTGCGTCAGGCTCAGATTGACGGTGAGGGTGACACCTGTGGCTTCGCTGTTATAGAAGGTGGTGCCGTTCAAAATCATCAGCGAACCAAAGTCGAACCAGGTGTTGGGCGTGATGCTGTCGAAGCCCGCAGGAGTGAAGCTCAATGAATTTTCCACGCCTGCATCGAGGTAGGTGCCATTGCCGAGATCGAGCTTGGTGTTGCCGGATTTGAAAGTGGAAGTGGTGCCGCTGTTCTGAATGCTGGTGACGAGATTGGAACCGCCAAGGGCGTTGCCCCAGCTGCCTTCACCCGAGCCGCTGAAGCCGCTGGTGAGGCGGTAGTAAGTCTGCGTATTGGTGAAACTGGTGGCGAACTCGGCAGGACGCGTTGTTTCATTGCGTGCCTGCAGACTCATCGCAGGAATCACAGGAATGCTGCTGCCGGTGTAATCCTGCCAGGCGCCGCCATTGATGCTGTACACCAGCTTGGAGACCTCTGCCGGGGCACTGGTACTGATAGAGACTGTGTTTGGAAAATTGTTGAATGCGAAGGTGCCGCCAACAGGGGTGATGAGAGGAATCGGTAAAAGCGCCAGAGTGGGAACGGAAGGGTCTCCACCACCACTGCCGCCGCCACCACCGCCGCTGCCACCACCGGAGTCGGTTGGAGGAGTGGACGAAGGGTCGGCTGTTTCTGAAGGATCGAATCCAGAGGTGGGAGTCGGTGACTCGAAAGGCTGCGGATCTAAATAGCTGGCAGTGGGGTTTGAAACCGAGGCGCCCCAGACCCAGCCACTGTTGCTTGAATTAAAAGAGACAACGGATTTGGTGCGTTTTTCGGTGCCGAAGTCGGCGCTCGCAAGGGATTCATCCAGATAAAAATCGGACACGGCACTGCCTGCCGCCTGGCGCATGACAAAGCGTTGCTTTACACGGTCCCAGAAGGCTCGCGGATTGTTGGAATTGTCCGGCTGGGTGGTCAAGAGGGCCCGCAACCGCACATCCACCATTTTGCCTGAAACAACGCCCACATGCTGCTGCCATTCTGTCTGAGGGCGGGAGCGTTTCATTTTATCAAGCACCGTCTGGGGGTTGGTGAGACCTGCCAAAGTACCGCCGTCTGCCACGTAGACGGCCACCAATTGATTCAGTGTGGCGACGTCTGATTGAAGCTTGGCCACGCGGGCGGAGTCGGAGTCATCGCTGAGCAGGGCTGCGCCCGTTCCAACAATCACTCCTATAATGGAGATCATGATGATCAGTTCGAGCAACGAGAATGCGCCACGACAGTGTGAACTGCGTACCTCTGAGCGCAAAGCTGTGACTCTAGCGGTTATCATTGATACGATACTAAATAGTTAAAAGTCCCTAAATTCAAGGGAAAGATATGGAAAACATGGAAAACATGGAAAACATGGAGTAAAATGTTTGGACGGCTAAATATTTGGCATAAAACGTAAAATCAATACACTTCACTGTTAAATGTTATTTGATTTGTTTTACCATCTCAGATATAATTTCCATAATTGTGCGTCACTTTATAGCACATTTCCAGCTCAATCTCCTGGTTTGCCTCGTTCTGACGAGCTTGTCGGGGACGACGTTGCGCGCTCAGTTTAATCAGAGCAATCTGCACGTGATGTCGCCCGAGCATGAAATGGAGGCGGAAAGGCTGCGTTCAGCTGCACCCCAACAGTATGACTTTTCGAAGGCCATGCTGAGTGATGTGCTGCGCTTTCTTGCGACCGACGCTGGAATTTCGTTCTTTTCACTGCCTGATGACAGCGCCGATGGCAGTCGTTTGATCACGTTCTCCATTAAATCCAGTCCATTCCAGGTGCTGGAAACTTTGTGCAAAGCCAATGGGCTGGCCATCATTCCCGACAACGGCATCTGGTACATTCGACCCGCAGATGATCGTGAACTCATCGGCAAATCCTATGAGATCAAAAACAATGCGGTGGAGCTTGTTGAACGTGTCAATTCCGGTACGAGTTCTTCTTCCGCCAGATCCGGCGGCAGTAGTGGTGGTGGCTTCAGCGGGGCGGGGGTTGGGATGGACCTCCAGGGAACCAGCCAGACGTTTTCAGTCAAACGCAGTGAAGTGATCAATGACATTCGCACCTTGCTGGGGCTGCCTCCTGAGGAAATGGATGGATCACAGGGGGGCGTAGGAATGGCTGGCCTGGGCGGCTCCGGGACGGATGAGAATGCCGCACGGGCGATGAATTCAAATGACATGAGCGCGATGCGGAAACCGAAGGTGATCTGGAAATCAGACTCGAACACGCTCTACATTGTGGCAACGCGTCTCCAGCACCTGTGGGTGGAGGGCTACATCGCTGACACTGACAAACCGCAGACGATGATCGCCGTCGAAGTGAAATTCATTGAAACCTCACGTGATCCTTCGCGTGAATTTGGCATCGACTGGACCGGCACGCTGGAGTCTGGAAACTTCCGGCAGGTCCAAGACGTCACCAACACGACCGACTCCGCCACAGGTCTACCCACCACCACGGTCAAGTACAACAACATACCGACCACGGGCGGTTACCGCACCGACCTCGCCAATTTGCTGACTGGTGCGGATCTCAACAATGTGGGTGCCTCACTGGGCTTTCCAGCCACCAGCATCCTGAGTGCGCAGGATGTGAATGTGAAACTGCGCGCAATGATGCGTGATCAGGAAACCAACACCACGTCCTACCCTCGAATGGTGACTCTGAGCAACCGGGAGGTGGCCATTCGTGCGGTGGTGAACCAGCCGGTGCTGGACGCGAGCTCCACGGCGAGTTCAGGATCAGTCGGTGCGACCACCACGACCAAGGTCGCTTATCTGCCGATTGGTACGGTGTTGAACATCCTGCCCAAGCGCATGCAGGGGGACAAGGTGCTGCTCAACATGGCGGTCACGGTTTCCAGCATCATTGGCACCCAGGTCATCTCCGGCAATCCATATCCTATTGCTTCATCACGCGTTTACAGCGCGCCGGTGGAGATTGAGTCGGGCTACACGGTGGCCGTGGGCGGACTGGATGAAGCGACTGAAAAAGAGGCGGAAGCAGGGGTGCCCTTCCTGAGCAAGATCCCAGGTCTCAAGTGGCTCTTCGATTACAAGAGCCGGAGCAAAAATCACAAGAGCCTCATGCTCTTCATCACTCCGACGATCATTGACGGGCGCAACGGTGGCCTGCCTACTGAGCCGCAGTCGGTCGTGCCACTGAAGCCACATCTTGCGGGCAAGCCCAAAGTTGATAACTACAGTGGAGCACTGATCGGTGGCAGTTCGGCGCTGCCAAAGACAGTCGACTATCTCTCGCGTGAAGCTGAGATCCTCGGCAACACCATCAAGGAAAGCCGGATCACGCCTGAAGTCAGACAGAAGCTCAAGGAACTCAAAGTTGCCGTCGAACGTGTCGAGGAACAGTGTGACAACATGAAACTCTCAGAACCCGCGAAGTTTGCGATGATTGATCAGCATCAGCAGATGCTTAGAAACATCCTCAAACGCATCGAGTCTTTCGCGAGCATCCTGTTCAAGAAGGAGCACTTCTGATCAGCGTGCTGCCATGCGCTGAAACACGCGGGGTGTTTCGCTGCTGGCGTTCTTGGGTTTAGGCGCGGATTTTGGGTCCAGATTCTGCGTTAGTGCTTCGGGGGTCACGACTGATTCGACTCCATTTTCCGGGACTTCGACCTTCGTCACCCACAGCAGCGCGTTGAGCACTGTTTTGCGCACGTTGTCATTGCCCCAATTGGCGTGGAAATGCCCGCCGGTGAAGCCGAAGCCACGGCCGCCGTCCGCACGTTCGATGGTCCACATGGTCGTTTCAGGACTGCCTCTTTCCGCCTGGATGTGAGGGTAGGGACCTTTCGGAGCGACATAGGGGCCATTGCGGGTTGCTTCGCTCGGCACCGCCACCAGGATGGGCGCAAACTTCACCGCGCCATCTGCCACCGGCGCCACGCCATGACCGAAGGCCGGGCGGAAGCGCATGTGGATGTACCATTCGTCTTTGGTGGCGAAGGGCAGCACTCCGTTGGTGATAGGGTGTTTGGGCAGCAGCGTGTAGTTCGCATCCCAAATCGGATTGCAGGAATACGCATTCTCATAATAGCCTCCGAGCCATTCCTGAAACTCTTTGCCAGCCTGACCAGCGACCACTTCGACGCCATAGTGCATGCAGCCAAAGCCGACACCTTTCGCCATCAGCTTGCGCAGTGTTTCAAGATGCCCGTCCACCACGGCGGGATGCTTGCCGCCACCGTCGGCGTAAATGACCACTGCATCGGCGTCATCGAAGGTCTTTTCATCGCTCACCCATCCCATTTCGTGGCGGTCAACCACGAGGTTCGGCACGTTCTTGAGACATTGCTCCAACAGCATCGTGCCCGCACGGAATTCATGCATGCCAGGCGGATGCGAGGGCTTGCCTGCGATGAAAACGAGCTTCTGTTTGCCATCCGGCGTGACGGCCTGGAGTGAAACAGCGGTGGCGGCAAGGAGGACGAGCAGTTGTACGGGTTTCATAGGTTGGTAGAGTGGTTCGCATCATCCCCGGCCTCCGATTCAAATCAAGAGCCGAAGCCGGGGATCAGGGACCGCTCGCTACCTCACTACCTGAAATTCCGGAAGCATGCAAACCGCCCAGAGCAGGTCTTCGAGCGACTGCTGTGTAGGCTTTGCGCCTAGCAGGCTTTGCGCCGTGTCGAGTTCGCTTGCCGATGGCTCGCGGCAGAGGGCTTGGTGATACAGGTCAATGATCAACGCGGTTGGAGAAGGGGCGTGTTGCTGTAACAAACGTTGCGCACCTTTGGTGATGGAGTCTGACAGGATGCTGCCGTTCGCGAGGTCGATGGCCTCCAGTGTGGTAAGGTCGTTTGGTCGGGCGGTGACAATCTGGTCGCGGTTCGGGCGGCCCAGAGTGCGCAAGAGGAAATTGGATTTCATCAGCGAAGCGCGGACCATGTGGTCTGAGGCGGCGGCTCCTTGCGCCAACAGTGAAGGGGCCTGCGCATGGATGGTCTGCTGCCATGATCCGAGGGCTTTCACGATGGTGACGGGCTGCCAGTCCTTTGCTTCGAAGGCACCGATGCGGCCTTCTTTGGCGGGTGGAGATTTGGCCGACCATTCCCAGGAGGCGTCGCTGCTGATCGCGGTTTCTTTGCCAGCCACATCGCGCACGCGGGCATCGAAGAAAAATCCGGCGGGGTTCGGGCCTTTGCCTGCATTGGTGGCGATCACGAGGATGGAATTTGCGCCTTTGCGCAACGCGGTTTGAAGAGGAACTGCGGCGAGTTTGGTCCAGTCATCTCCGGCGCTGATCTTACGGCCGTTCACGAACAGGGTATAACCATTGTCGCAGGTGACGACGGCGCTGGCGCTGGCGGGATCGGTGTCGAGTTTGATGGTCTTGCGCAGTGTGATCGTTTCGCCTGAGGGCGGGGTGCTGCCTGGCTTGGCGCTGTGGCCCCAGATCCACTGGCCTTGTATTTGGATCTGTTTGGCGAGTTCGGGATCGACTTTTCCGCGCAGCACGCCTGCATCCATTTTCGTGGGTGCTGAACCGGTGATCTGCCAGATGGCATCGACAAACTGCTCGGCTGTGAGCCGTTTCGCGCGGGGGCCGGCATAGACGTAGCCGTGATCGTCGATGCCTTTGGTCACGACCTGGGAATGTGATTGATATGCTTGAGAGGTGGTGATGAGGGCGAGGGTTTGTTTCAGGTCATACTCATGCTCCGCGAGATGTGCGGCGAGATAGTCGAGAAGGTCTGCACTCCATGGCTCGGTCTGCATGGCATCTACCGGATGCACGATGCCGCGTCCCATCAGACGCTGCCAAAGGCGGTTGACGATGGTGCGCGTGGTGCGGCCATTCTGTGGATGGGTCATCAAGGCTGCGAGTTGCTTCATGCGTTCGGGTTGTGCAGCCTTGGCATCGACCTGGCCGATCTCTGGGAATAACCACGATGCCACGGCCTGCTGGCCGATGGGTTTGTCACAGCGGTTGATCTCCAGCGGGCGGCTGGAGTAGATGGCGGCGAGTCCATAGGCTTCGCTGAGTTTCCAGCGGTCGATGAAGCTGTCGTGGCACGATGCGCACTTCATGTTGATGCCGAGGAAGCTCTGCGAGACGCTCTGCGCGAACTGGATTTCCACGGTCTGCCCGGCGCTGACATCACCGCGCCACTTGATGCCGTCGATGAAGCCGCGGCTCTCGTCATTCGGTGGTGCGATGAGTTCACGCACGAACTGGTCGAAGGGCATGTTGGTGATCAGCGCGTGATACAGCCAGTTGCTGATCTGCTTGCGGCCGCCAGTGATGAAGCCGGTGCCGCCGTAGTCATTGCGCAGGAGGTCGTTCCAAAACGTGAGCCAGTGCTCGGTGTAATCGATGTCGCGTTTGAGCAAGCTCTTGATGAGGTTTGCGCGTTTGTCGGCGGGTTTGTCTTTGGCAAAAGTCTCCAGGTCCTTGGGTGAGGGCAGCAGGCCGATGAGGTCGAGATACGCACGGCGCACAAAAGTGGCATCGTCGATGGCCGCAGGGCGGGGGTATTTTTTTTGCGCAAGGTATTGGTCAAGGATGCGATCGATGGGGTTGCTTCGTCCTTCCACCGCCGCAGGGAGCACGGGCATGCGGGGTTTGAGAGGCGGCTCATACGCGGGTTTCTTGAAGGCGAAACCTTCCTCCCATGACAGGCCTTCATCGATCCACTGCTTCAGCAGCGCGATCTGATCCGCAGGCACTCGCTTGCCTTTGGGTGGCATCTGGTCATCGGGGTCGGTGGAGCGGATGGCCTGGATCATCGCACTCGCCGCGCTTTTGCCGCTCACCACCACCTTGCCGTCTTCACCGCCTTCCAGCAAGGATTCGCGATTATTGAAGGAGAAGCCGCCCTTTTTCTTGTCGCCCGCATGACACTCGGCGCAGTGCTCCCGCAGGATCGGGACGATCTGGTGGGAAAAATCGACGGCGGCAGTGGCAACCGTGGCGGGAAGGATAAAGAGAATCGAGAGACGCATTCAGAAGGACGAACGTTGCGTGCAAGCATGTTCTCGCGAATGAGCGAAACAGATATTGTCTGCTTTTGAGCCCGTAGAGCAGCGAAAGCGGGGTTCTCGAGGTTGTGACAGCAACTGATAGTCCGTCAAGAGATGCGACAACTTCAATCAGCAGGCATGCTTATCATTTGGAAACGGGCGAAAGAACGCAGCGAAATCCCGTGGAATCATCCCGATAAAGAGGTGCGGCAAAATCATGGTAGGAAGAACGCAGGCGGGATTCATGTCCTGTGCTCCAAGCTCCGCCGCGTCCGACACGGTATTTATTGCCTCCTCCATCATCGAGCGCTTTGGGCCATTCCTTTTTTGTTTCGGCATCATTCATTTCGGCGCGGTACCAAGTGTCGCACCATTGCCAAACATTGCCACCCATGTCGTAGAGCCCGTATTGATTCGGCTGGAAGCTGCCCACGGGACAAGTCCGGGGAAAGCCGTCCCGATAGCCGGGAATAATCTTCCAAGAGTCCACGTCAGTGGCGCTTAGCCGGCTTTCTTCCCCGGCGTAGTTGCCGCTGATTCCGGCGGGGGGGGCGACTTCTCCCCAAGGATACCTGCTGTCTCCACATGCCTGGCTCCATTCCGCATCCGTTGGGAGACGATAGGCCCAGCCAGGCGGAAGAATGCCCTCATCATGTTCCTTGCCGGTCAGCCATGCGCAGAAATTCAAGGCATCAAAATAGCTGACGCAAACGACCGGATGATCTCCCGTCTGTTTCGCACCTGGAGGAAAGTCCGAATCCTTCCATGATGCCCCCATCTTCAGCCACTGGAACTTGTCTCCAGTCCGCTGAACCGAGTGGGCTTCATTGCCATTTTTGCTTCCACTGACCGCGTCATATTCAGTGGTGTCCACGAAAACCTTGAAGTTGGAGACTTGAGTGGCGTAGATGCTGAACAGCAGGTCAGGCTTGGCTGTCGCCACGAAGATCATTCCCAGTGAGTTCTTAAAAGGATGCGCTTTGCTGGCGCCCTTCGGCCACTCCTTTTGTCTTTGTTCAGCCTCGGCTGCTGCTTTTCTGACTTTCTCAGCCTCATCGGCTGCGATTTTAGCAGCCATCAATTTTGCCTCGGCGGCCTGGTCAGCTTCCGCCATCTCTTTGGCCTTGAGGTCTGCTTCGACTTTCGCGGCCATCTCCGCTTTTTCCAGCGCAAGCCTGGCTGACTCAGCTTGTGCTTCCTTCAGCTTCCTGTCAGACTCCTGCTTTTCTTTGGACAGGCGAGCCACATCCTGCTGAGTTGCTTGCAAGGCGGCTTCGGCTTTGGCTTTTTCCTTTGCAAGGCGATCCGTTTCTGCCTTTGCCTCGGCCTGCTTTTGCGACACCTCATTGGCAAGGCTGCGCGCTTCGTCACGCTTTTGCAGTTCTGTTTTAATCCACCACGAACCGACAGCGACCACCAGCAGCGTCAACAACACCTTGAAGAGCACGGCTGTAAAACCTTGTTTGCGAGGCTCTTTTCTGACAGCGACACTTCCGCCCTGATCCCTGGATTTTTTCTCATGGGTTTGATCAAGGGACTCGGCATGGGGTGGGCCGACTGGCGCTTCTGGCGGGTCCGAATCTCTGGTGGTGTCAATGTTTCGGGACTTGGCAGAACCTGAGAGGTCTTCTGTATCGCTGCTAATGAGGGTTTGTTCAATGCTGGCGCTTGCCGCAGCCATGTCGTCACAAGGCGAGCTTTCATCAGAACTGTCATGCTCGGAATTTTCAATGCATTCGGCTGCCTCTGAAACGTTTGCTTCTTCCAAGTCACGCTCATCACTCTCAACCGGGATTGCTCCGGGGAGCTTTGATTCCTCCTCTTCAAGACAGGGCTGCTTGATATCCTTCGGCTCCCTTTTCAGCGCCCCTCTGATGCTGTTGATCAATTCGATCATGTCATGCGGGAAGTCGCGGCCACGGCGCACTTCGGGGCCATTCAACTTGAACAACGGTTGCAAGGTGTTCGGCAGGGCCTCCACATCCTTTTTATCCGGGAAGCCGTCACCACCTACAGCCACGGGAATGACAATGAGACCAGGCTGGGCCAAGGCGGTTTCAATTTCGAAACGCACACAATCATCCTTGTCTGTCAGGCGCACCAATCCATTGCTGTCCTGGATGTTGGTCCAACGTGGACCAACCACCACAAGCACCACCTTGCATTGACACAGCACCTCCTTGATGTAGCCGCGAAAATCCACACCAAATGGAATCACCATGTCCATGAACACCTCGTCAGGAAACTCGACATTCAGCCTGTCGAAGATGCGTCCTGTCACATCACTTGAATCCTCTTGCCGGTAGCAGAGGAAAATGCTCCGCGTTTTTAGGGGGTGTTCGTCGTTGGCCATGAGGAAAAGAGCTCGAATGGCGGAGTTTTGTCCTTGGCACAAGTTAAGTCAACCATGAGACGCGCCGGGGATAAGCTTCTCATTCATTGTTGGTTGCCGCCGTCTCTAGCGTGACACCAAGTTTCAACAGACCTTAAGTCATTCGACTCGGGAGAAGATTCAATTTTCACCCTGTTGGCCATTCCAATACGCTTCGCTCGCAGCCAATGCTGGAGTCATCCACCGTTGATGCACTTCACCCTCGCCTCCCTTCATCGAGGAGATGAGATGAGTGCGTGCATCAAGGAGCAGGGGCGATTTTTACCGATGCCAGAATGTTTTCGGCGATGGGACGTCCCGCTTTGGATTTGCTCGAGAAGATCACTTGGATCATCCACAGTTCTTCCCCGTTAAGGACGAACAGACTTTCAGAAAGAAGTTCACCGCCAAATCGATTGGCGGAAAAAGAAGCCCGTTTGGCCGGAAAGGTGGAAACCTTTGTGTCCTGGACTTTCTGCTGGGGATTGGTAATGCCCTCAAGGGCGGCCACCGATTTTAGAGTGCCGGAAACTGCACCGTCCAAGCTGATCGTGGTGCCCTTGGCATAGCGAATCTTGCTGACGTTTACCTCCATTTCATCAGCGGCTTTGCCCTGGAAGCTTTTTGCCTCAGTCACCACGTTGAGCTCAACCTTGTATGGCTTTTCGACCAACGGAATGGGGCATTTCAAGCTGAGGGCATCCAGTTGCTGCGTTTTGGCAATGAGGACTGCTGCCGTGATGTCTATGGCGGCGGTCAGGCTGGTGGGGCCCAGGTCCAGCTGCTCCAGCAGTGAAGGTGGCAGTTGCGCGACCGGTACTGATCCAATGCCTTCCGAATGCATTAAAGACACCTGGGTTTCATCAATCTTCCGAACTTTGGCATCCTTTAAAACTCTGCCATCGGCGAGCTTGATTTCAGGGAAAGCCAAGGTGGCGTCATTGGATCTCGCTTTGTCCACGGCGGCCTTCATGGCAGTGGCCAGGGCTGTGAATTCCTGCAAGGCGGCTTTCAGTTTATTCTCACCGCTTTCCTTTTGTTGTTTGAGGGCGGCCGTTTGGGCGGCTGCCTGATCTGCTTTGCTCTTGAGTGCTTCATATTTTTCCCATGCGTCCTTGTTGAAAGACAGGGCATCCTGTGTCTGGGAGAGCTCAGGTTTGAGTTCCTGCAGCTCTGTTTTGGCTTGGTCGATTTTCTGGTAGCAGTCAATGCCGTAAAATGCGCCGCCGATGGCCCCCAGGAGAAGGAGGATTTTTAAAAAAGTCATGATGGGCTGGAGATGTTGCGGATGAAATCAGCGCAGATACTTTGCTTTATAAGCCTCGACTTTGGGTCGCAACTTTTTGACCTCTTCCTCCATGTGTGTGGCTTTGCTGTTAAGCTCGCTGATTACCTGAGTGAGTTCTGCGTGGGCTTTGTCGGATGCCGTCATCTGGACTTCCAGCGCCGCTGCTGCTGTGGGAAGGGCTTGTCCAACAGTGTTCATTTTGAGCTGATAGGCGTCCAGATCCGCCTTGGCCTGCTTTAGCGCGATCTGCAGATCAGCCTGTTCTTTGAGCAGGGCATCTCTCTCTTTGCAGGAGCAGAGCAGGAGAGACACGGCGATGCCGCCAGCGACCGCCCATTGCGAAGGTGATTTCCGCTTGATCTTCAGCGTTGTTTCCGGGGGTAATGCTAAATGATCTGACCTATTGAGCATAATAAATGAATCGAGGTTAATTTTGGTTTAATTCGAAGATTTAAATTGCGTCAACAGCATTCATCAAAGTTTTCAAATCTTACCCGACGAGTGCTTGCGGACTCTCTGAGAGACCGTGTCAGCGCATGTCTGCAAGATGTCCCGTCCTCCTGTCGTTCGGATTCGTCCCATGAAGTTTCTCCCCTTTGCCGCTGCCTCGTTGCTCCTTGTCTCGCTCTCCCACTCTGCTCCGCAGGATGATCAGTATGTCCTCGGACCTGATTCACAGGTCAAGGATGGGGTGCCGCAGGGCAAGGTGACGCAGATGCCGGCGTGGACGAATTCCAAGATCTATCCGGGCACGACGCGTGACTGGTGGGTGTATTTGCCAGCGCAGTATAAGGCGGAGACGCCTGCGAATGTGATGGTGTTTTGTGATGGCGGTGGCTTTGTGAAGACCGACGGCCAGTTCCGTGTGCCGGTGGTGTTCGACAATCTCATCGCCAAGGGCGAGATGCCGGTGACGATCGCCATCTTTATCAATCCCGGTGTGTTTCCGACGAGCAACCCGAAGGAGAAGGCGCGCAGCAACCGCAGCTTTGAGTATGATTCCCTCGGCGATCTGCATGCGCGCTTCCTGCTTGAAGAAATCCTGCCGGAAGTGTCCAAGACCTACAAGCTGACTGAGGATCCTGAAGGCCGTGGCATCTGCGGGAACAGCAGCGGTGGCATCTGCGCCTTCACTGTCGCTTGGGAGCGCCCTGATGCCTTCCGCAAGGTGATCAGCCACATTGGTTCCTTCACAAACATCCGTGGCGGCTATGTCTATCCGGCGCTGATCCGCAAAACGGAGAAAAAGCCGATCAAGGTCTTCCTGCAGGATGGCAAGAACGACCTCGATAACCAGTTCGGGAACTGGCCGCTGGCGAATCAGGACATGGCGGCAGCGCTAAAGTTTGCGGGGTATGATTTCGAGTTCGTCCTCGGTGAAGGCACGCACAACGGCAAGCACGGCGGCTCCATGCTGCCAGACACGCTGCGCTGGTTGTGGAAGAAAGGAGAGTGAACTTTGAACATTGAACACTCAACATTGAACATTGAATTCAGAGCCATCATGAAACGCACGCTCCTTTCCCTTTGCCTCCTTTCCACCTCGCTGTTCGCCCAGGACACTTCGTTGCATGACTACCTCATTGAGGGGGAGCCGTGGCGGGAAGTGGCGGGTGGGTATGTCTTCACGGATGGATTGTGCTGCGATGCGGCAGGCAATCTGTTCTTTACTGATGTGAAGGGCGGGAAGGGGATCTACAAGCTGGATGCCGCTACGGGGAAGGTGGATTTGTTTTTGGATAATCTGCCGGGCATCAGCGGCTTGCAAATTGGGCCGGATGGGCGTTTCTATGCCTGTCACAACAAAGAAGGCCGCATCATTGCCATCACGATGAAGGGCGATGTGGAGGTGCTGCTCACGGACGTGAAGTGCAACGATCTCGTCGTCAGCAAGACGGGGAATCTGTATTTCACGGAGACGCCTACGCAGCACATCCATCTCATCACCCAGGACAAGAAGCACGTCGTTGCGGATGAAGGTCATGTGGTGAAGCCGAACGGCATCACGATTTCCACGGACGAGCGCACGCTGGTTGTGTCCGAGTACGGCGGCAAGCATGTGTGGGCCTGGCGCATCGAAGAAGACGGCAGCCTGACTGGCGGCGCGCCTTACATGACCATGTGGCTGCCGGTTGGTAAAGAATCGGCGGCGGGCGATGGCTCGACCACGGAGGCGAACGGTCGCACCTTTGTCACGACCGAACTCGGCGTGCAGATTTTCGATACGGCAGGTCGTCTGTCAGGGATTATCGCGAAACCGGATCCGCTGGGCAAGGTCGTCAGTGTCGAGTTTGCTGGCAAGGACCATGACATCCTCTACGTGGCTGGCGGCGAGAAGATCTATGGCCGCAAGGTCAAGGTGAAGGGGTATTTCGGGAAGTAGGAAAGTGATGCGGGCATCTTGCTCCTGTGCGCGGGCTTGTTAGAGTTCCGCGCATGTCCCTCGACACCATCAATTCCCTCATTCATTCCGAATCTGCACGGCCTGGCATCATCGCTCGTGGCTGGGTGCGTACGAAGCGCGATTCGAAAGCCTGCTCCTTTCTGGAGATCTCCGATGGCTCCTGCTTCAAGGGGTTGCAGGTGGTGGTGGATGCGGCGCTGGCTTCGGCTGAGCTGCTGCCGCGTATTTTGACGGGTGCTTCTGTGGAAGTGACGGGTGATTTGATTGCCTCGCCTGCTGCGGGACAGAAGTGGGAGATGCAGGCGAAGGAACTGCGGCTGCTGGGTGAGGCGGATGCGACGTATCCGCTGCAGAAGAAGGGGCACACGCCGGAGTTCCTGCGGACCATTGCGCATCTGCGGCCGCGCACGAATCTGTTTGGCAGCGTCTTCCGCGTGCGCAGCAAGATGGCCTTTGCGGTGCATCGCTTTTTTCAGGAGCGCGGGTTCTTTTATGTCCACACGCCCATCATCACCAGCAGCGACTGCGAAGGGGCGGGGGAGATGTTTCAGGTGACGACGTTGAAGCCGAATACGCCGACGAAGCCGGAGCAGGATTTCTTTGGTCGTCCGACCTACCTCACGGTCAGCGGGCAGCTTCAGGGCGAGGCGTTTGCCTGTGCGCTGGGCAACATCTACACCTTTGGTCCCACGTTCCGTGCGGAGAACAGCAACACGACGCGGCATGCCGCCGAGTTTTGGATGATCGAGCCTGAGATGGCGTTCTACGATCTCACCGCCGATATGACGCTGGCGGAGGAGCAGGTGCGCTACCTTGTGCAGGCCATGTTTGATGAGTGCCCGGACGAACTGGAGTTCTTCAACAAGTTCATCGACAAGGGGCTCATCGAACGGCTCAAGCAAACGCTCTCAAAGCCCTTTGAGCGCATCAGCTATACGGATGCGGTGGAAATTCTGCTCAAGAGCGGGCGCAGCTTTGAAAATCCTGTGGTCTGGGGCGAAGGGCTGCAGACGGAGCATGAGCGCTACCTTGCTGAAGAGCACGTCAAAGGGCCGGTCACCATTTTCAATTACCCGAAGGAGATCAAACCCTTCTACATGCGCCAGAATGACGATGGCAAAACGGCAGCCGCCATGGACCTGCTTGTCCCCGGCATCGGCGAGATCGTCGGCGGCAGCCAGCGCGAGGAGAGGCTGGACGTGCTGGAAGTCCTGATGGCGAAGCAAGGGCTGGAGCCTGAAAATTACTCCTGGTATGCTGACCTGCGTCGCTACGGCACGGTGCCGCACGCGGGTTATGGCCTCGGCTTCGAGCGCCTGCTCATGTTTGTCACAGGAGTTCCCAATATTCGGGATGTGATTCCCTTTGCGCGGACGCCGGGGCATGCTGCTTATTGAACAATGACGAATGCCCAATGTGTAATGACGAATGGTTCGAGCCACCGCTGGGTGTTGCTCGTGGTTTTGCTATCGTCGTTCGTCCTTCGTCATTCTGCCTTGGCTCAGCAGGGGGTCAAACTTCAGCTCGTTTCTGAGCAGTCCGCCATCGTGCCTGGAAAGCCCTTCACGGTTGGGCTTTGGCTGGAGCATGATCGCGGATATCACACCTACTGGCGGTTTCCCGGCATTGTCGGGGTGCCCACGCAGATCCAATGGCACTTACCGCGTGGCTGGAAGGCGGGGGAGCTCATCTATCCTGAGCCTGAGCGTACGCTGATGTTCAAGATCAAGGCGCAGGGGTTTGATCGTGATGTGATGCTGCGCACGGAGATCACGCCACCGGCGAATTTGAAGGTGGGAGATTCGGTCACCCTCACTGGCACTGCGGCATGGATGGCTTGCAGCAACACCTGCCACCCCGGCTCGATGGATCTCAGTCTGACCTTGCCTGTGGCTGAAACCGCCGAACTGAATGCGAAGTGGCACAAGTTGCTCGACGTCGAACGCGCCCGTGCCGAACAGACGAGTGATGCCTGGACGTCCAGTGTCAGCGAGAAAGGCGATACGATCACTCTCGTGCTCAAACCTGCCACTGCTGAGGCCCGGCCTAGCAAAAACCAGCGCGAGGCCGACCACATCATCGCCTTCACTGAGGATGGATGGTTCGACAGTGACAAGCCGCAGAACATCCTGCGCCATGATGACGGCAGCCTCACCATCACCCTTATCAAAGCAGACACCTATATTGGCAACAAACCGCCGAAGACGCTGCGTGTGATCCTGAGGAATGACGATGGGTGGCTGCAGGGTGGGGGGCTGAGGTGTTTGGAGATTGCGCCGAGGATTGAGCGCCAATGATTGGAGGTTAGGCTTCCAGCCTGACCAAGGTCTGAGGCGTCCCGCCTCCAGCTTTCATCCCAGCGCAATCATCCGAACTCAGGACAGGCTGGAAGCCCATCCTCCGGTTGACAGCCGGGACGGCTATCCTCCACAATGCCGCATGAGCTTCCGCGATGGGCCCCCTGATTTCGAGCCGCTCGACCAATCACGTCCCATCATCAAACTCCGGCGAAAATTGCCGCATTGGACCCAAGATGGAGCCACGTACTTCATCACGTTTCGTCTCGCGGATTCGCTGCCAGCTGAAAAATTGGGTGAGCTGGAGCGCTTTCGTGAAGAGTGGTTGCTGGCGCATGCGGATATTCGTGAGGATGCGGCTTGGAACGAACTGCATCGTGAGACCATGCGCCGTGTCGAGGACTGGCTGGATGCAGGAAGCGGTGAATGCTGGCTGTGCGATCCGGGCTGTTCCGGTATCGTCAGCCGTGCGTTGCATCACTTTCATGAGCAGCGGTGCTTTCTCTCCAGCTACTGCATCATGCCCAATCACGTGCATGTGGTGGTGCGGCCTTTCGTGGGTTTTGAGCCAGCGGATTTGCTGCATTCGTGGAAAAGTTTTACCGCGAAGGCTATCAATCATCACCTCGGACGTACCGGTGAGGTATGGGAGGCGGAAAGTTATGACACGCTGGTGCGTGACAGCGAGCATCTTTGGAAGGTGATTCGTTACATCGGCAAAAATCCTGGCAAGGCGGGGATTCCCGAAGCGCAATGGGTGCGGTATGTCCATCCTGATTGGGAGAAGGCAGGATGGGGATTTGGAGAATAGGCTTCAGGCCTGACTATGGCCTGGGGCGTCTCGATTCCAGCTAGACAACGCCCCGCTTCTTCCATCCAAACCAGACAGGCTGGAAGCCTATCCTCCAGAGACAGCCGGGACGGCTATCCTCCAGATTTCAGATTCTTATACACCCCGAAGTCATTGAAGAAGAATTTTTTGGCGAGCCAGTACATCCAGTGCTTTTCGGGGATCTCTTCGCCTTCGCGCCACTGGCTGGTGCGTGGGGTCATGGATTCGAGTTCGGCCATGGCGGTCTGGCGGATGGTGGAGTCTTTGGCGGTGTGCTTGGTGACGACGGCTTTGACGAGATCGGGGCGCTCGAGGACGATGCAGCCGCGGGTGTTGGCGGAGGCGATGTTGCGGAAGTCGCGGAGGAATTCGCTTTTGGTGAAGACGTCGAAGAGGTCGTCATTGGTGCGCACGCTTTCCTTGGCGAACTGGATGATGGGGCAGGGCTCGATGGCGCCGGTGGGGCTGATGTGATGGCTGATGCCGTTGGCCATGGGGCAGAGGGCCTGGCCGTTGTGGTCGTAGTAGGCGTCGACGATGGCGATGGGCATCTTGGCGCGCATGTTGACGACGAACTTGCGCACCTGGGTGATCTGCTCGGGCGTGAGGGCGAGATCGGCGCTGATCTTGGGGCCGACGGGGCGGTAGGTGTGATACCAGGCGTAGTGCACACCCATGTCGATGAGGCGGCGCAGCCATTTCTCGGTGAGGAGGTCGTCGATGTTGGTTTTGCAGAGGCTGGTGGCGACGCCGGTGAGGACGCGGGCGTCCAGGCAGTTCTGCAGGCCGCGCAGGGTGCGGGTGAGCACGTCTTTGTTGCCACGGCGTTCGTTGCTGACGATCTCGGTGCCTTCGATGCTGACGAGGGGGGTGATGTTGCCGAGCTTGCGCATGGTTTCGGCGGCCTTCGGGGTGATCATCTGGCCGTTGGTGAAGACCTGGAAGAAGGCATCCGGGTGCATCGAGAGAAAGTCGAAGAGCTCGGGATGCATGAAGGGCTCGCCGCCGAGGATGCCGAAGAAGGAATTGCCGCGCCGTTTGGCGTCGTTCACGATCTTGTTGAGCTCATCGAGATTCAGCGACTCGCGCGGTTTGTCCACGTCCACCCAGCAGCCCTGGCAGCGGAGGTTGCACGAGTTCAGGATGGAGATGTAGAAGAACGGCGGGAAGTACTGGCCCTGCTTCATGCGCTGCTTGTGCAGCATGACGGAGCGCGCCCCCTTGTAGCCGAAATTCCAGCCGATTTTGGCCAGGCAGAGGGGATCGACGGTTTTCAGGATGCGTGAGGTGAGGGAAAGGAGCATGGGCAATGAGGTTACGTCCAAGAGGTCATGTTGTGTTCAAAGGTCAAGGTGGGAGGGCACAAAAAGGAGTCGATCTATCGCAAAGGGTGCCCGGTAAAGGTCTGGAGGCAGGTGTAGTTATGTACAGCCTGCCATTCCATGAACAGCCAACCACCATCGGAAGATTTGGGGACACGCAACCACTGGCGCAGAGTGCTGTGGGTGGTGGTGTTTATCGTGCTTGTCCTGGTGGCAAGGCGCGTGGCGGGGGCTGCGGATGCCTGGCAGGCGGCGGACAGTCTGCTCAAGGAGGGAAAGACCAAGGAGGCGGCGGCGGCCTATGAAAAGCTGCTGCGGCAGAAGCCGGACAATGCGCGGGCTTTCATGGGGCGTGGGCGTGCACGGTGGCGGCTGGGTGATCTGGATGGCGCGATTGCCGATTTCACCCGGGTGACCCAACTGACGCCGAATGATGCGTCGGCCTACAACAACCGCGCCCTGGCCCATGACAACAAAGGGCAGCGTGACCTGGCCCTGGCGGATTATTCCAAGGCGATCGAGTTGAATCCGAAGGACGCGCTGTTTTACTACAACCGGGCGCTCACCTGGAGCGCGGTCAAAGAACCCGACAAAGCGCTGGCGGATTACACGGCGGCCATTGAGCTGGACCCCAAAAACGGCATGTTCTACGCATATCGCGCCGAGCTGCTGCTGAACCGCGGCGAATATGAGAAGGCGGTGGCGGATTGTGACAAGGCCATTGCCTTGAACGAGACGTACGCGGCAGCCTATTTCAACCGGGCCACGGCTTACGATCAAATGGGGGAGAAGGAGCGTGTGCTGGCAGATTATGACAAAGCGGTGGAACTCGCGCCGAAGGTGGCGAAATTTCACAACAACCGCGGCTTCTATCTGATGAACCGGGGCGACAACGAGGCGGCGATCGAGAGTTTTGACAAGGCGCTGGAACTGATTCCGGAGGGCACGATCTATCTGAACAATCGCGGGCAGGCATGGCTGAACCTGGGGCAGCAGGAGATGGCGATGGCGGATTTTGACAAGGCGCTGCAGATCAATCCCAAGCACGCCAGGGCGTATCGGAATCGCGCGGGTGGCTGGCTGGCCGCAGGGGAGTTTCAGAAGGCCGTGGCAGATGCCACGAAGTGCCTTGAGCTGCTGCCGACTGAGACACGAGCGCTGCAGATCCGGGGCGAGGCCCGTGAGGCCCTGGGCGACAGCGCCGGAGCGAAGGAGGATCTGGAACGTTCGACGATTTTGGGGCCGCAGCCGCCGGTGGGTGTCGCGGCCTGGGTGCCGGTGGAAATCAAAACGCGTGAAGAACAGGCGATGAAGGCGCTGCTAGAAGATGCCTCGCTGGAAAACCGCCACACGATGGCGGTGGTGCGGCATGACCATGCGTTTGCGATTCTTGATCATCCGCAGCGAGAACTGGACAAGGCCGCATTGGAGGAGGCGGTGGGGTATGCGCGCTCGGCCTCGGCGCTGGAACCGGGAAATGCCGCGCACTTGTTTCTGACGGGGTTGCTGTATCAAGAGCTGGCCGAGTTCGACGAGCGTGCGCTGGTGATGGCGGAAAAGATGTTCACCCAGGCCGTGGAGGTGGATGCGGAGCACGCGGCGGCATGGCTGGAGCTGGGGCTGATGATGGCGGCGCAGGATCGCGGCATGGAGGCCATCTCGGCGCTGGAGCATGCGCTGGAGAGCGATCCGGCGGCCTCAGCGTCGCATGCCGTGGGCCCTTTATGCGCGGAGTATGCGGCGAATGACGAGGGGTATCGTGGGGTGGATTTTTTTGAGGAGCAGTATGCGGCGAATCCCGAGGTGACGGCGCTCGGTGTCGGTCATGCGATCATGCTGAACTACCTGGGAGACCGCGCGGCGGCGCTGTCAGAGGCGCGGGACATCCTGCTCATCGAGGAGGCAGGCACGCCGGAGCATGACTACGCCGCCAAACTGGTGGCTGAATGGGAAGGAGAAAAGCCATGAAACGGATCGTGATATGCTGGGCCTTGCTGAGCAGTGCGGTTCTTGCGCAGACCGGGGAGGTGATGGTGAACTTTGAATCCATCGAGGCGGCGCAGCAGGGCGAACGCCAGGCCTTTGAGGAACGGAAGGCGGCGCTGCAGAAACAACCTGCCAGTCCGCAGCGCGATGCGCAATTGCGGGAGGAGATTGCGCGGCACCAGGTGGAATCCAAGAGGCTTTCGATGCAGCAGCAGGCGGCGCGCAAGGAGGTGATCTCCGACCTGAAACAAAAATGGAACAAGGTGGAGTCTGACTGGAAGAGTGAGTGCACGCGGCATGATGCGGCGCAGAAGCAGCTCGAAAAAATGCCGGAAGGGCCGGCGAAAACCGCGCAGATTGAGGCGGAAAACGCGGCGCACCGGGCGACCAGCAAGCAGATTGCCACCCAACGAAACGTGGTGCATGAGGGCGTGATCAATCAGGCGAACCGTGATGTGATGGGCGGAACGAGCAACGCCAGCAATAGCGCAAAGCAGACCGCAGGGACGACGATCACCGATCCGAATCATCGCGGCATGAACGGTGACTTTGACGCAGGCGGCGGCTACCGCACGACGGAAAAGGCGGGGAAGATTCTCAACGAGATCGGGGTGAAGGGGCCCAACGGCGGCCCCGTGAAAGTAACGGGCGGCGTGCTGGAGACCTCGCCTGAGTTTGGCATGACAGTGAATGCCGCGCCGGGGGCGGACCGCGTCGGCAGCGCGGGGCATCAGTCTCAGGTGAAGGTAGGGGCGCAGCATGGCGAGACGTATGTTTCAGAGACGGGCGGCTCGCTGAAGCCAGGGGCGCTGAAGGATCACGTGGCCACGATGGATCACGCGAAAAAAGCGCTGCACGGCACCAGCGCGCCGCCGGAGACTCTGGTGGGCGGAGCACCGGAAGGACAGATGATGGCCAAAGGCGCGATCAAGGCGGCGAACCAGGCGGGGCTGGACCCTGAGATGGTCAAAACCATCGCCAAACAGAATGGCGTGAAAAATCCCGGGGACATCCTCGACAAGCTGGCAGAGATCAAAACGGGCCGCACGACGATTTCGAACGCTGATGAAGCCGCCAAGCTGCAAAAAACCACGCGTGACATTTTGAATGCCGCCGAGGCCAAGACCAAGACCGCCGCAGCGGCTGAAGTGCAGCAGACGCAGACGAAGATCAACGAGCTGGAGGCAAAGGGACTGAAGGCGGAGGCGCAGCAGGCCCGCAATGAACTGGCGGATTACAAGGCCAAGGCCAAGGCCACCAACAAGGCCGTGCACGGCCCGAATGAACCAGTGACGTATGCACGCAGTCC
>JAIPJY010000025.1 GCA_021733925.1 Prosthecobacter sp.
GTGCTGGTCGGGGCTGAGTGCGATGCCGTTTGGGAAGCGGAGGTCTGCGATGACGAGTGAGACTTTGCCGGCAGGAGTGACGGAGTAGACGCCGTGCTGGGGGAGTTCCGGGGCTTCGCCTTTTTTGAGGCCGTAGGGTGGGTCGGTGAAGAGGATGGTGCCGGTTTTTGTGATGACGAGGTCGTTGGGGCTGTTGAAGCGTTTGCCTTCAAACTTGTCCGCGAGGGAGGTGAAGGTGCCGTCTTTTTCGAGACGTGCGATGCGGCGCTCGCCGTGCTGGCAGAGGATGAGATTTCCCTGGGCATCGACTTGGAGGCCGTTCGAGCCCTGGCCGTCGCCGCTGAGGCTGCCGCTGGGTTTGAGCACGACTTTGGCAGCGGTGTCGCCTTCCTTCCAGCCGAAGACGGTGTTCTCGGGGACGTCTGAGAAGACGATGCCGCCATCGCGCCAGACGGGGCCTTCGGACCAGTTGAAGCCGGACGCGAGGGCTTCGATTTTGGCGTCGGGGGCGAGCAGGGTGTCGAGGGTAGGATCGAGGCGCTCGATGGAGCCGTGGAATGCGGGGAGGGGCTCGGCAGCGAAGGCGGAGAGGGAGGTGAAGAGGAGGAGGGAGAGGGTGCGGAGGAGCATGGTAAAGTTGGAATGGAGAGGGTAATTAGTGGGCCTTATGCAATCCTACGCATTGGCGTGTCATGAAAACTGTGGGGCGAAGGTTGCGCTGTGCTCATCTCGCGGAGCGAGATGGCTACTGTCACCGCGCTGCTGTTTTGGCGGTGCGTTTGCCGAGGCAGATGAGGCTTTTGTCGGTGCGGATGAAGATCTGGCCTTCGCTGAGTGCGGGGGAGGCGAAGACTTTTTCCTTGAGTTCGCTTTCGGCGAGGAGCTTGTAGGTTTTGTCGGGCTGGATGGTGCGGAGGATGCCGAAGTCGTTGATGAAAAAGACGTGGCCTTCGGCGCTGGTGAGGGAGGCGTGGTGCTCGCGCATGCGCTCCTCCCATTGGATCTCGCCGGACTTCGCATCGAAGCAGTGGGCGACGCCGGAGTCGGAGACGTTGAGGAGGTGGGTTCCTTCGATGATGGGTGATGGGACGTAGGAGACGCCTTTGTTGGTGCGCCAGACGATGTGGGTGTTGGTGACGTTGCCGGTGCCGTCGGGCTTGATGGCGAGAAGGTGGTGCTCGGGGAAGCCGCCGGTCATGTAGAGGAGTCCGGTTTGTTCGCTATAGACGATTGAGGCGACGAACTGCTCGGTGGGGCCGTCGATGATCCAGAGGAGTTTGCCGGTGCGGGGATCGTAGCTGGTGACGCAGAGGGTGCCGGAGAGGACCATCTGGGTGCGGCCGGCGATGTCGCGGATGAGAGGGACGCAGTAGCTGCGGGTGTTGTTGGGGCGGGCGATGCGCCACAGTTCCTTGCCGTCGGTTTTGGCGAGGGCGACGATGTAGCCGTCGCCATCGTGGTCGCAATTGACGATGACTTTGTCTTCAAAAACGATGGGGCTGGAGCAGAAGCCGTGCTTGCTGGAGAACAGTCCGGGGCGCACCTGCCAGATTTGTTTGCCGCTGAAATCGTGCGCGGAAATGACGACGGTGCCTTTGGGGACTTCGCCTTTGCCGAAGACTTTGCCAGCGTTGATGGCGCGGGTGACGTCGGTTTCGGTGTTGTCGAGGAAGGCGGTGAAGATGTGCTCGCCATCGGTGGCGGGGGTGCTGGAGGCCTGGCTGTTGAGCTTGTGAATGCTTTCGGTGGGGGCTTTGAGGACGGTGGACTGCCAGAGCTGTTTGCCTGATGCGCGGTCGAGGCAAAGGAGTGCGCGTTCTTCGTTTTCAGGGAGTGCGGCGACGATGAAGATGCGGTCCTGCCAGACGATGGGTGAGGCGTGGCCGCTGCCGGGGAGTTCGACTTTCCAGGTGACGTTGCCGTCTGCGGAGATGGGAAAGCCGGTGTCCTTTGAGGCGCCGTCGAGACGCGGTCCGCGCCACTGCGGCCAGTCTTCGGCGAGGAGGAGCGAAGGGGTGAGGGCGAGGAGCAGGGAAAGCGTGCGGAGGGAGATCATGCAGGAAAGGCAAACGGCGGGAAGCGGGGGGAGCTTGCGAGAATGACGCGAACAGCTTCCGCCACATCAGCCGAGCCACCAGAGCAGAAACAAAGCGGCCGTGATCGCGATCAAGCCGCGGAGGCAAAGGCGGAGCAGGCGGTGATCACTTGCGGAGGTGTCTGGTGGCTTTTTGGCATTGTCAGGAAAGAGGATGAGCACATAAGGCCCCAGCCAGAGCAGTAGAAGCAGCAGGCCAGTGTAGATGTAGATCCGCCATTCCATTTTGATCAGCTCTGCCGCGCCCGAATATCAAGCAACTGCTTCATCACGTGGTTGATCTTGCCGGTCCAGTCGGGGGTGCCGAAGGCGTCGTGGAGGGTGCGGTAGAGGGTGTAGAGTTCGGCGTAGATGGCCTGGTTTTCGGGGATGGGATAATAGACTTTCTCGCGGGTGGCGGTGACTTGGGATTGGAGGGTGTGGATGTCCCCTGCCCCGGCGGCGGCGGCACCGAAGATGGCGGCGCCGAGGGCGCAGGTCTGCTCGCTCTGGCTGACTTTCATGGGCTTGCCGATGATGTCGGCGTAGCACTGCATGAGGGTGGCGTTTTTGATGGAGAGGCCGCCGGTGTTGATGACTTCTTCGATTTTCACTCCGTATTCTTCGACGCGCTTGATGATGGTGAGGGCACCGAAGGCGGTGGCTTCGATGTAGGCGCGGTAGATTTCGTGCGCCTCGGTGTGGAGGGTCTGGCCGAGGAGCAGACCGGTGAGGCGGACATCGACAAGGATGGTGCGGTTGCCGTTGTTCCAGTCGAGCGCGAGGAGGCCGGTGGAGCCGGGCTTTTTCCCGAGCATGGCTTTTTCCATGTTGAAGAATTTTTCGCCGACGGTCGCGCCGTAGCTGTCGGGCACGAGGTGATTGACGAACCAGAGGAAGATATCGCCGACTGCGCTCTGTCCGGCCTCGATGCCGTAGTAGCCGGGGAGCACGGAGCCGTTCACAATGCCGCAGACGCCGGGGATGTCTGCCAGGGGCTTGCTGGTAGGAGCAATCATGAGATCGCAGGTGCTGGTGCCGAGGATTTTGACGAGTGTGCCTTCTTTGATGCCTGCGCCGACCGCGCCCATGTGCGCATCAAACGCGCCGACGCTGATGGCGATGCCTTGTTTGAGGCCGAGGCGCTGGGACCATTCGGCGCAGAGATCGCCGGCTTTGACATCGGCGGTGTGGGCTTCGGAGTAGAGGCGATCACGCAGGTCGGCGAGGGCAAGATCGAGCTTGCCGAGGAATTCCTTGTCTGGCAGTCCGCCCCATTCGGTGCTGAACATGGCCTTGTGTCCGGCGCTGCAGACGCCGCGCTTGAGCGTGAGGGGATCGGTGTTGCCGGTGAGCACGGCGGGAATCCAGTCGCAATGTTCGACGAAGCTGAAGGCGGCCTCGAAGACCTTTGCATCCACGCGGCGGAGGCGGAGGATTTTGCTCCACCACCACTCGCTGGAGTAGATGCCGCCGCATTTGGCGATGATGTTGGGCCGGATTTTATTGGCGAGTTCTGTGATCTCGGCGGCTTCGGCGTAGCCGGTGTGGTCTTTCCAGAGCCAGACCATGGCGTTGAGGTTGTTCTTAAATTCGGGGAGCAGGCCGAGAGGCGTGCCGTCTTGGTTCACCGGAATGGGGGTGCTGCCTGTGGTGTCGATGCCGATGCCGATGACCTGGGCGGGATCAAAACCGGGGACGTTTGCATGGGCCTGCTGCAGGGCACCGCGCACGACCGCTTCGAGGCCGTCGAGGTAGTCCTGCGGATTTTGCCGGGCGACGTGCGGGTCTTTGGGATCAAGCAGGATGCCCATCTCGCCGCTCGGGTAATTGAAGACGGTGGAGCCGACTTCAGCGCCGTTGTCGAGGTCGATGAGAAGGGAGCGGCAGGAGTTGGTGCCGTAGTCGATGCCGAGGGAGTAGCGCTTCATGGGTTGGGTCGGAGCAGTGTGCCGATGTTTTTAGCGGTTTCATCCCGCAGTGCGAGCGAAAACCGGACAAGCTTTGTGACCGGGGTGTGACGGATCTTGATGCATGAGAGGAGAAAGACTGCGCGCAGGAGCCCGTTTATCACCGCCCTATGACCCACCGTTTGCTCTCCTTTGCCGCCTTTGTTTCCCTCACCGCCGCCCTGCATGCGGAGGACGCTTTTGTACCGCTGTTTGATGGTAAAACCCTCACCGGCTGGGAGCAGCACAGCGGCACGGCGGAGTACCGTGTGGAGAATGGGGCGGTGGTGGGCAAGACGGTGCCGAATACGGGGAATTCGTTTCTTTGTACGGCGAAGAAGTACGGGAACTTCATTCTTGAGGTGGAGTTCAAGGTGGATCCGTCGATGAACTCGGGGATTCAGTTCCGCAGCAACTACTACACGCAGGAGACGGAGGTGGAGATCGCGGGGAAGAAGAGGAAATTCCCGGCTGACCGTGTGCACGGCTACCAGTTTGAGATTGATCCGAGTGCGCGTGCCTTCACGGGAGGTGTGTATGACGAAGGGCGCCGGGGCTGGCTGTTTGACCTGAAGAACAACGAGGCGGCGCGCAAGGCCTTCAAGCAGGGCGAGTGGAACCAGGCGCGCATCGAGTGCCGGGGCAGCAGCATCAAAACCTTTCTCAATGGCGTCCCGGCGGCGGATTTCACGGATGACATGACGGCGGAGGGCGTGATCGCCCTGCAGGTGCATGGCATTGGCAAAAAAACGGAGGCGGTGGGCAAGGAAGTGATGTGGAAAAACATCCGCATTCAGGAACTCAAGTAGAATCATCTTTCGAGTTCATCGGGGAAACGAGTTGGAAAACTCGCCTGCTTCTGTGTACACTGCTCCAAAACCATGAAAACCAACCGCGCTCTGCTTTTCATCTCCACCCTGTTCCTTTCCACCAGCCTGCTCAAGGCGGAGATCAAGGAAACTGTCGTCGATTACACATCCGGAGGTGTGGTCTGCGAAGGCCTGCACGTCGTCGATACCGCCAAGACCGGCAAGCTGCCCTCCGTGCTGATCATCCACCAATGGACAGGACTGAGTGACAACGAGAAGATGCGAGCCCACATGCTCGCTGAGCTCGGCTACAACGTCTTTGCCGCCGACATTTACGGCAAAGGCGTGCGCCCGCAGCCGCCTGAGGCAGGCAAGGAGGCCGGGAAGTACAAGTCTGACCGCAAGCTGTACCGCGAGCGCATGCTGTCCGCACTGGAGGTGCTGAGCAAAGACCCGCACACCGACGCGTCCAAAATCGCGGCCATCGGCTACTGCTTTGGCGGCACGGGCGTGATCGAACTGGCGCGCAGCGGTGCGCTGATCAAGGGCGTGGTGAGTTTCCATGGCGGGCTCGACTCTCCGACGCCTGCGGACGGCAAAAACATCAAGGGCAAGGTGCTGGCGCTGCATGGCGCGGATGATCCCTTTGTGCCGGCGAAGGACATCGCGGCCTTTGAGCAGGAGATGAAGGACGCGAAGGTGGACTACAAGCTGGTGAGCTATCCCGGCGCGGTGCATGCCTTCACGCAGAAGGGTGCGGGCAATGACAACAGCAAAGGGGCGGCGTACAATGAAGCTGCTGACAAGGCTTCCTGGGAGGAGATGAAGGCCTTCTTCGCACGCATTTTCAAAACGGAAGGCTAAAACAAGGAGGCTCTCATGAAACGATTTCTGCTGCTGCAAGCCACTCTGGCCTTTGCCGTGCTTTCGGCAGCGGAAGAGCCGACGAACTTCATCCGTTTCGTGGAGGAGGATGAGAGCGACAGCCTGCAAACTGCTGTGGTGAGCTATGAGAATCCGCAGAAGGTGAAAGTGGATCTCGTGGGAGCCATCCACATCGCTGACAAGGCGTATTTCGATGCGCTGAACGTGCGGTTCAAAGGCTATGAGGCGGTGCTGTATGAACTCGTCGGGCCGTCCTTTGAGGAACGGGGCAAGCCTGAGGTGAAAAAGCAGGCGGAGAAGCTGCAATGGGTCGGCCAGTTGCAGACGATGATGCGTGACACGCTGAAGCTGCATGGCCAGCTCGAAGGCATTGACTACACGGCGAAGAATTTCGTGCATGCCGACATGGACATGTCCCAGTTTACGCAGACGCAGACGCAGAAGCAGGAGAGCTTCCTCACGCTTTATCTGAAGGCCGCGCAGGCGCAGAAAGAGGTCAACGAAAAGCGCGGGGTCGATTCAGATGCCGCCGGGCTGGTGATGCTGCTGAAGATTTTCACCATGAAGGACAGCAGCACGGAGCTGAAGCGCATGATCGCGCAGGAGTTTGACAGCGTGGAGGACATCATGGCGGGCATCGAAACCGGTGACGGCACCGTCCTCGTGGGAGAGCGCAACAAAGTGGCGCTGCAGGTGATGGACAAGGAAATCGCCGCCGGGAAAAAGCGCATCGCCATTTTTTATGGTGCGGCGCATCTGGGGGACATGGAGGAGCGGCTGATGAAGCGGGGCTTCAAGCGGACGAAGGTGGAATGGCTGAAGGCCTGGGATCTGCCGCACGCGGAGTGACGTGAGGATTGGGGCTGAGCCCCGTTCGGTGAGCAGGTGTTTGAGGGTGCGGGTGCGATTGGCTGACGCTTTCGAGTGTCTCGTGGCATGCGGGAGGTGACCGGTTGTCGATGAATCACCAGCTCCCGCTTTCGAGGATTTTCTGGCACGCGTGAATCATGGAGTCCGTCGAAAGCGGTAGCTTCGTTCGTGCCTCACTGCGCGACCGCAGTCCATATGGGGGGCGTGAGCTTGCGGGGCAGATTTGGAGTGCGGCGGCGATGGGCTATCGCTTTCGTGGGGTTTGCAGTGCGAAGGAGCTGCCGCTTTCGAGTGTCTCGTGGTATGCGGGAGGTGACCGGTTGGCGATGAATCACAGGCTCCCGCTTTCGAGGGTTTTCGGGCATGCATGAATCATGGAGTCCGTCGAAAGCGGTAGCTTCGTTCGTGCCTCACTGCGCGACCGCAGTCCATATGGGGGGCGTGAGCTTGCGGGGCAGATTTGGAGTGCGGCTGCAAAGCTGCCGCTTTCGAGTGTCTCGTGGTGTTCGGGAGGTGAGCGGTTGGCGATGAATCACCGGGTCCCGCTTTCGGGGAGTTTCTGGCACGCGTGAATCAGCGAGTCCGGCGAAAGCGGTAGCTTCGTTCGTGCCTCACTGCGCGACCGCAGTCCAAATGGGGGGCGTGAGCTTGCGGGGCGAATTTGGAGTGCGGCTGCGATGGGCTATCGCTTTCGTGGGGTTTGCAGTGCGAAGGAGCTGCCGCTTTCGAGCGTCTCGTGGTATGAGTGGGCTCACCGGCATGCGAAGAACCACGGGCTGCCGCATTCGGATCTTTTCACGTACGCGTGAGTTGTCCGACACGTCGAAAGCGGTAGCTGCGCTCGTTCCTCGCTACGCAACCGCAGTCCATATGGGGAGCGTGCTCGACTGGATTCGGAAAGGAGTTTTGAAAAACGCTGTAGACCGCCGGATTCCGGCTGAAGCCGGGACTACGGAACTGCGCGGTGAGGCGCGTGAATTTTGGAGCTAAGAGTGCTGCAGAACACGACGGCTGAAGTGCAGCCGCACAAACTCAGATCCAGAGGGTTACTTCTTACCGCCTGCGGCTTCCTGACGGAGCTGCTCCAGACGGGAGAGCACTTTCGGCGCGGCGGGAGCGGCGGGCTTGGGTGCTTCCTTGGGCTTGTTGGCGGCGATGACGGGGGTTGCGGGCGGAGCGACCACTTTGCGCGGGGCGTCGATGCGCAGGATGGAGCCCAGTGCGATGCGATGGATCGTGGTGGCATTGGTGCCCTTCACAGGGACATCGACGCGCACAAACAGATTGGCCTGTTTGCCGATGGGGGACTTGTCATTGGTGACCACTTTGAAGGACACTTCCTTGGTGTCCTTGGTGATCTTGGCGGACTCGATCGGGATGGTGTCTGGAACGCCGAGCACCTGCGCGGTGGCCTCGCCTTCGAATGGGAGGAGCTGATCGAGCTTGGCGACCATGAAGGTCTCCTTGCCCTGTTCCACCGCGACGAGCGGGATGGCAGGCGCATTGATGTAAGCAGGAGCGGTGACGACAGCTGTGAATGGGGAGGCATTGTAGATGCGGCCACTGCCTGCATCAGCCTCGCCCATGACGGTGAAATTCCAGGAACCGGCAGCCACATTGGCATTGGCATCAAGCTGGAAGACGCACTCGTTCTTGCCTTCGGGGATGGTCTGCTCACCGAGAGCGCTGACGCCGTTGGGCTTCCAGATCATGAGCACACGGATGGGGGCTTTGAAGCCTTCCTTGCGCTTGGAGACGACCTTGAGTTCGAGGATGCCGTTGTTCACCAGCGGCACGGCGGGCTTGACGATTTCGAGGGAGTAGGGAGCCTCTTCCACGACGGCAACGGGCAGGCGGTCTTCGATCTGGGTGTAGTAAACGACGTTGCCATTGCGAACGATGTCGAACTCCTGGCGCAGCTTGCCGCGTGACTTCGTGTTGGGATCGACGGCATTGAGAGAGATGGGCACCACCTGGTGGCCGAGGGGTGCATCTGCAGTGGCTTCAAAAAGAAGCGGCACGCTGCCGAGGTCTTTCGGGGCCATTTCGGTAAGCAGCTTCACGCCCTGTGGCATGTTTTTCACTTCGAACTTGAAGTCGCCGGCGACATTGGTGCGGGTAACGTTGACGAGGGTGGCGTAGCGCCCGCCTTTGGGAACGGCGATGAACTGGCGGTAGTTGTTGTCGTTCACCGAGTACTGAGGTGAGGCAAAGAAAACCTCGGGCTCGGCGGCGATGAGTTCGAGGCGATAGACGTAGTTGGCGCCGCCGCGTTCGAGATGATCGGCCACGCGCACGAAGTAGTCGCCGTCGGCAGGAATGGCGATCTTGAACTTGCTGTCGAGACGGCGGCGACCACCACCGTCGTCATTGCCACTGATCGAGCCGCCTTTGGCGTTGTAGATGTTGACCACGCTGTCGAGCGGGGAGCCGAGGCTCTGGGCAAAGGCCTGAACTTCCAGGGTCATGCCTTTTTTGAGCGGCACTTTGAAGAAATCCACATCACCGGGTTTTTCGATGATGCCGTTGAGAGCAATCGGGGAACCCGGGGCGACCGTGGCCTTCGCCTGCTCGTCGTTCGGCTCGGCTTCGAGCACGTTGTCATAGCTGACGAGACGGAACGGATTGCCGGAGGGTGCGGGCTCCTGGGATTTCGAGAACAGCATGAAATCAGGATCTATTTCCGCAGGAAGCTGGACCTCTTCTTCAAAGGAGCTGTCACGCTCAATGAAGCGCACTTTGGTCTTGGTGCCGATCTTGCCACCGGCGGGATAGACGACATCAGGACGACGGAAACTGCCGACGTGCAGGCGGTAATAGGAAGTGCCGCCGCCACGGTAGGAGGATTCGCGGATCATGACGGTGTAGTCACCATCTTCTTCAGCCACATAGGAGCAGTAGCCGTCCTGGCGGTGCAGGATGGTGTCATCCGAGATCACTTTTTCGAAGCGGTTCTTGTCGATGATGGCCAGAAATGGGTCAAACACGGTGTAGCCGAGACGCAGGCCGTCCACTTCCACGGAGAGGCGCTGGCCTTTCTTGAGGCTGACGCGGTAGTTGTCCACGTCCTCGTTTTGCACGACGCCTTCGATGGTTTGATTCAGCTGGATGACCTGCGGTGTGTCGAAATCGCTGTTGGGCTCTTTTTCTTCCACGTTCGGGAAGATGCCGACGAAGAACTGGCGTGCATGGGACATGCCGGTCTTGGTGCGGATGCGCATGAGGTGATTTCCCGGTGGCACATCCGGCGCGATGCCGATGGTGAGCTGCACCTTGTTGGGTTCCACCTTGTCCACGCTCTTCTGGGTGAAGCCGGGCGAGAAGAACATCAGGCTCTCAAAGTCGGTCAGCTGGGTCCCCGTGACGGTGAGTTTCACCTCCGTGCCACGCTGGCCGCCGTTTGGCACCGTGGTGGTGAAGGTGGGGTACGCGGCAAAGGCACTGGTGGCGCAGGCTGCGGTGATGAGGATCAGAAGACGAATAGTGGACATGACAGGGGTATGGGGTCGATAGGCATACGCCCCATAAAAACGGAAAATTACGAACTGCTTAAAGTTCCTGCGGACATTTGGCGCACCAGCCGCAGGCAGTAAAGTAGAGGAATGGCCCCAAAAAGGCCAAATGAACAGTCCACCAGCCGCCAGGAGAGCGGGATGCCGCGCACCTCGCCGCAGATCAGCGCCAGGGGAAAAACTGCGGCACAGGCCAGCAGGCCCACCTTCAGCACCCAGGTATTGGGCAACGGATCACGCCAGGGTCCAGCGATGAAAAATACGGCGATCATGAGGTGGCCGAATGCCAGCCAGTCTGTGCCGTAGGCGATGAAGGGAAACTGCTGCTGTGTTACTTCCAGGCCGTGCCAGACGTAGCCGAGCCAGTAGGCGAGTCCTTCGTGCTGCGCATAAGTGGCATGATCTTCGATGCCGAGCCAGGAGGCCATGAGGCGAAGCTCATGCAGGAGGGGGAAGGCGGTGAGACCGCTGAGGACCAGGCCGGTGATGAAGAGGCCCAGAACCCAATGGTAGCGTCGAAGCAGCGCATCCTTTTCCATGGGATCAATACTCCACTGGCAGCCAGCGTGCGCCATCGACGACGACGTAGCCGTCCGCGCCTTCGTTGGAAATCGTGATCGCGGTGTCGTTGCTGCACTCGTATTCACCGAGGTCGATCCAATAAACTCCTTCGCCGGCTTTAGGCGATTTGAGGTCGACTTTGAGCTTCTTCACGCCGCCGGCGTATTGGACTTCCACAGCTGCGTTGCTGGCGCGGTTGCTATTTGGCGGGGCGGCGAGCATGAGGCGGTATTTGCCGGGCTTGGTAAGCTTGGGCTCAAAGCGCAGGCTGCTTTTGCCGTCCTTGGCATTGCTGTCGTGGCTGTAACCGTCGCCGATGAAGGACTTGGCCGCGCCGCTTTCCTTCCACTCGCCGGTCACCTTGGCTTCGGTGTCATCCATGACGATGCCTTTGAGGGACTTTGGATCGATGCCGCGCATGCTTGTGGGGCCATCGAAATGGAGGATCTGGCCGTCTTTGAGAATCTGCGACTTCAGTTTTTCATACGGCACGTCTTGGACGGGGATGCCTGCATCGATTGCCATGACTGCGGCGGTGGCGGAGCTCTGGCCGAGGATCATGAACACGGGCTCCATGCGAATGCTGCCGTAGGCGATGTGGCTGGCGGACATGGCGACAGGGACGAGCAGATTGCTCCCCTGCCCTTTTTTCGGGACCAGAGAGCCGTAGGCGATTTCATAGGGGCCTTTGGTGCTGACGCCGATGTCGCCTTCGTTTTGCACAAAACCCTCGGGTGTGATGTAGCGCTGGATGTTGTGGGAATCGATGCCGTAGCTGCCCATGCCGACGCTGTCGGGGGTGGGGCGCTTTTTGAGCAGTTCGTTCTCGGTCATCACGTAGCTGCCGATCATGCGGCGGGCTTCGCGGATGTAGAGCTGGTGGCTCCAGTTGCCGTTGTCTTTGAACTCATCTTTCGGGAGGCCCCAGGTCTGCATCTCCTGCTGAATTTCCTTGGGCACACGTGGATCGTTGGCGATGAAGTAGAGCCAGCCTTGCTGATAGCGCTCATGCTCGGTGATGATCTCACGACGGCGTTCGTAGCTGGCCTCGGGGTAGTCCCAGTTGCGGCCGATGTTGTCGGTGCTGAAGGGGCCGTGGTTGTTGGTGTCGGTCTTGTGGTTCGGGATGGGGTCAAACTTGTGGAAGACATCCGTCCAGCCCTTGTCGAAGACGCGCACTAGGAGCTCGAATTCCTTTGGATCGTAGCCCTCAGGCTTTGCAAAGGGGACGCGGTTGCTCGGATCATTCGTCAGGCACATGCGAAAGCAGTAGGCCTGCACCTTCTTGTCGCCCGAGCCGTATTCACCCACAGGCTCCGTATTGATGTGAGGCAGCACGCCGCTGCTGGGATCGCCTGGGACGACGTAGGGGCTGATGTTCATCTGGCCGAAGTGATGGCCGTGATGGAGCACGCCGACTTGCACGCCGTTCCATTTTTCTTCATAGACGCTCTGCGCCTCGCGGCCCACGTGGTAGTCCACGCCTGCGGCAGCCATCAGGTCGCCCTCATAAGTGGCGTCGATGAACATTTTTCCGGCGTAGGTCTTGCCGCTCAGGGTGGTGATGGAGGTGATTTTATCGCCGTCTTTCTTTACGCCTTTGGCGCGGTCGAGCCACTCATTGCGCACGACTTCGAGGCCGAACTCCTTGACGTAGTCTTCGAAGATCTGCTCGGCCACATGGGGCTCGAAGATCCACATGGTGCGGTTTTCGCCGTCCATGGCGGGAGTGCCCTGGCCTTTGCCGCCGTATTCGGATTTCTTCTGCTGGACCCAGGATGCGTCCTGATCGTAGTGCAGCCAGACGCGGTGGTAAAAGTCTCGGGAGAGGCCGCCGATGACGGCCTTGTTGCCGGTGTCGGTGAAACCGAGGCCGCCGCTGCTCAAGCCGCCGAGATGTTTGTCGGGGGACACCACGATGACTGACTTGCCCATCTTTTTGGCCTGCACGGCGGCGATGACGGCAGAACAGGTGCCGCCATAGATGACGATGTCATGATCTGCGGCATGGAGGACCTGGCTGGAGAGCAGGACGGAAGCTAGAAGGGTACGCAATTGCATGGCTTGAGATTGGGGTTGGCTGGGCCGACGTTTCCTTCGCTGCATGAAAGGAATCGGCAAACAGAATGTTTACACGGGATGTTCCGACCGACCTGTCTTGCCATCCTAGTCGCCAGTTCTGCTTTTTCCCAAAACCTGCTGCCGAAGACGCAGGTGCTTAGGCAGGAAGGCATGCAGTCAGATTTCCCCAGCATGTGTGTCGATGCGGGCGGGACACCCTATGTGGCTTACATCCAATGGGACAGCAAACAGGACAGGCTGCATGTGGCGAAGCTCAGCGATGGGGCTTTGAGCAATGTTTTGACGGTGGGGCAGCCGGGCATCATTCATCAGCCTGCGCTGGCGGCGGATGGAACGGGGGCGCTGCATGTGGTGTGGTCGCAGGTGAACGACAAGGATTTGATGGAGCTTCGTTCGGCGATCATTCGTGATGGCAAGGTCCAGGGGGAGATCACGACGCTGGCGAGTTCGCCAAACGGCGGCAATGCCTTTGCGAAGGCGACAGCGGATGGCTCCGGCCATGTGTGGGTGGTGTGGCAGAGCATGCGCGGCACACTGGCTGACATTTTCTGCCGCGTCTATGATTCGAAGAAAGGCGCGTGGTCGCAGGAGGTGCAGGTCACGAAGGATCCGGGCGGCGACTGGGAGCCTTGCGTGGCATTTGATGGCAAAGGCGGGGCGTGGGTCTGCTATGACTCCTCACGCGGCAATGAATTTAACCTTTATGCCACGCATGTGGATGCTGAACACAAGGTGGGTGAAACGAAGAAGCTCATCGCCACGAGCCGCTACGAAGGCCGGGTGAACGCTGCCACGGCACCCGACGGCAAGGGCATCTGGCTGGCCTGCGAACGTGGTAACGAGCAGTGGGGTCTCGACATGCGTGCGCACGGCGGTCAGGTAGGGCTGAACGGGCGCAGAGATTTGGTGATCGCCTACTGGGATCTTGCGAGCGGCAAGGTGGAAGAGCTGCCTGGACCCGATGAGCTTCTGGCTGCACTGCCTGCCCCTAAAACTCCTGCCGGGGCCAATGCGCCACGGGCGAACAATCCGAAGGCCAAGGCCAAAGCGGAGCAACGCGCCAAGGCGCAGGCGGCGCAGCTCAAGGCGAAGGGCAAGCCTGCGCCGAATGAGATCGGCGCGGTGAACCTGCCGCACCTCATGCTGGATGCTGCTGGCCGTCCGTGGCTCACGGTGCGCTACTTCAAAAATTTCTGCTGGCAGATCGCGCTGACGAGATATGACGCAGCGACGAAGCAGTGGGCGCAGCCGTCTTTGATCCCGGAGAGTGTTTACACGCAGGACCGCCAGACGACGCATGCGCTGGGCAAGGACGGCAGCCTGTGGATGGCGTGGTCGAGCGATCTGCGCACCTCGAAGCTGCAGCTGACCACGGGGGTGCATCTGGGCAAAATCGCCACGGATGCCGAGGTGACGATGGTGAAGGCACCGGAGGTGAAGGCGCGTGAGCCTTTTGCCGCTTACATCAATGCCACCACGCCTGAGCGTGACCTCAGCGAGCACCACACCTGGACGCACAAGGGCGTGACGTACAAGCTCTACTGGGGCGATTACCATCGGCACACGGACATCTCGAACTGCGTCACCGCGAATGACGGCTGTGTGCTGGAGCAGTACCGCTATGCCTGGGACATGGGCAAGCTGGACACTCTGGGGCTCAGCGACCACACGGACATCGCGAAAATCTACCATCCCTACGAGTGGTGGCTGAACCAGAAGATGACGGAGGTCTTTTACGCGCCCGACTTTTTCATGAGCATGTACGCCTACGAGCGCGAGCAGAAGTGGCCCTATGGGCATCGCAATGTGATCTTCGCGCAGCGTGGCGGACCGATCGTGTACATCCAGCGCAAGAACTACCTGGCATCTCCCTGGCAGAAGGAGTTTCCGGTGAAAACCGAGGGCGCGCCCGAGCTGCACCCCAGCGAACTGTGGGACGTGCTGGTGCGTTATGGCAAACCGGTGACCGCGATCAGCCACACGGGTGCCACAAGCATGGGCACGGACTGGGATCAGATGCCGCCGATGGATCACCGTATCGAAAATGTGGTGGAGCTTTATCAAGGGGCACGGGTCAGCTATGAGGGCCTGAACGTGCCGCAGCCCACGGTCGGCATGCGTGAAGGACAGCCCTACAACCATGCCTCCACCGTGGTTGGGACGCCGGTCGTCGGTCAGCCGATCCGCAGCTTCACGGAAAAGAACAATGGCGTGTATCAGCATGCGCTGGAGCTCGGCCACAAGCTCGGGGTGTGGGCGGACAGCGACCATATTTCCACGCACACCAGCTACGGCGGCGTGTATGTGAAGGACTTCACGCGTGAAGGCATCATTGAGGCCATCAACGCCCGGCGGACCATCGCCGCGACGGACAAGATTTTCGTGGAGTTCTCCTGCAACGACCACCTGCTGGGGACGGAGATCGCGCTCAGCGGCAAGCCCGTGCTGAAGTTCAGCGTGGACGGCACGGCCGAGATCACGCGGGTCACGCTGGTGCGCAATGAACAGAACTACCAGCAGTGGGAGCCGAAGGCGAAAAGCTTTGAGCAAACCTTCACGGATGAAGCACCGCTGGCCGGAGAGAACCGCTACTACCTGCGCGTCGAGCAGAACGACGGCAACATGGCGTGGTCATCCCCGGTGTGGGTGCAGGTGAAGTAATTCTACTTTGGTAAGTATGGGGGCTGGCGGTGCGTTGTGAACGCGGCGAAGCTTTTTGCAAACGCTGCTGGTGGACGTGGTGTGTGACGAAGGCGCTGGGTTTGCTTTCCGGTGATTGACGTCCGGTACCAGGGTAGCCTCGCTGAGGCTCGGCAACCCTTTGCTATGATGCGCAGTCCCGTTGGGACTGGGGTCAAGCGAAATGGGATGACGAAAGACCACGGCAACCTGCCAGGAACTTTCCACGGCGTAAGATGTGATGCTGCAGGTAAGACAACCCGATGGATTTATGCCCTCTGATAACTTACCCAAGTAGAAGTAAGGCTGCCAGAAGCACTACCAGCCGCCGCCGAGTGCCTTGAGCATCGCCACGCTGGCCATGAGGCGCTGGCCTTCAATTTGAGCGGAGAGGAGCTTGGCGTTGAGCACGGTGCGGTTGGCATCCACAACTTCAAAGTAGCTGGCGAGACCTTTCTGGTAGCGCAGTTCGGCCAGGCGCTGGGTCTCCTGCGCGGAGGCGATGGCGGCATCCAGTGCCCGCCCCTGTTTGGCATAGGCTCTGGCATCCAGCAGGCTGTCCTCGACTTCCTGCAGGGCGACCAGAATGCTCTGGCGGTAGTTGGCCAATGTCTCATCGTAATTCGCCTTGCTCGCCCTCAAATTAGCCCGGAGCTTGCCGCCCTGAAAAATCGGCAGCGTCATGCTGGGTCCGATGGACAGGATGCGGCTGCGCTGATCATAGAAATTCTCGGCACCGATGCTTTCCAGACCGCCGCTGCCGACGATGCTGAACGCCGGGTAGAAGGAGGCCTTTGAAACCCCCACCTTGGCATTTGCCTCGCGCATCTTCTGCTCCGCCGCGCGGATGTCCGGACGGCGCTGCAGCAGCGAGGAAGGCAGTCCTCCCGGCACTTTCGGCGGCCGTGGCTGGCTGGTCACCTTGCTGATATGGAAATCGGAAGGGATCTCGCCACAGATGACCGCGAGAGCGTTTTCAGCATTGCCACGCTGGCGTTCCAGTGCGGCGAGGTCGTTACGGGCAAGTTCAAGCTCCGTCCGGGCCCGTGCGACGTCCATTTCGTTCGCGAGCCCGCCTTTGAAGCGTGATTCCTGAAGCTTCAACGCTTCTTCGCGCCAGGTCTGCGTGCCAACCACGACCTGCATCTGCCGATCCAGTGAATGAGTCAGGAAGTAGAGCCGCGCCACTTCTGCGGCGAGGGTCAGACGTCTGGCAGAGAGGGTCTCCATGGCAGCGAACTGGGAGGCCTTGGAGCTTTCCACACCGCGACGCACACGTCCCCAGAGGTCAAATTCCCAGCCCAGTTCGAGCAGGTTTTGAAAACGGCGGCGTTGCGTCTTGGGCAAGGCGACACCGGGGGGCAGGTTGGCACCGAAGGAGCTTTGCGAGAGGCGCTCATAATTCATCCCATTTTTCATGTTGAGCTGGGGGAACCAGTCCGCCTGCTGAGTGCCGACGAGCGCACGTGCGGTTTCGACGCGTGCCAGGGCGCCGCGCAGCTCCTGATTGTTTTCCAGCGCGCGCGCTTCCAGCCGGTTCAATTCATCAGAGCCAAACAGCTTCCACCATTCACCGGGCACGGGAATGTCCGCCGTGCTCGCATTGCCGCCATTCTTCCACTTGGAGGGCATCAGCACCTCCGGCAGTTTGAAGTTGGGCCCGACGCTGCAGGAAGCACACGTCAATGTGGTCGTGAGGCAAAGGATTTTAAAATTGTTCATGTGCGCGCATTCATGGGGTGAAACGTTCTGAGTGCAACCAGCAAGACAAAGGTTCGTCCGGGGCTATTTAGGCAGACAGCCTGCCACTTTCTGCCGCCAGCTGGCGAGGACATCGCCTGCGACCTCATGCGCCTCTTCAGCGCTGACATGCTCAGTGACCGTGTGATCGGCGGGCAGCCAGGAGGGTGTGGAGAGTTCACCGATGTGATCGTGCTTTTCCGCACGCAGGAAGGCGCGCAGTTGCACCGAGAGCTGGTCTTTGCTGCGGTCATGGGTGGCGAGCGCCTCAATGCAGACTTCAAAGGGAACCCCCTCCACATCGAGGATGCTGATGACTTGCGTGGTATCTAGCAGTGAGTGAATCATGTTCCGTAGGGTCGGGAGCAATGCCGGGGTGTCGTTGCCTTGTTTACGCTCAATTTTGCGAAGGTTACGCACCAAGCGCTCGTTATGACGCAACCATGCGTTTTCTTCTTTGCTGCCTTGCCCTGACCACCTTTGCCGCTGCTGCTGACAAGCCGCTGAACATCCTCTTCCTCTTTGCGGACGACTGGGGGCGGTATGCGAGCGTCTATGCGGAGCATGAGAAGTTCCCCTCCCCCAACCAGGTGGTCAAAACGCCGAACATCGACCGTATCGCCCGCGAGGGGGCGCTGTTTCGCCGGGCGTATGTGAACGCCCCGAGCTGCACGCCCTGCCGCAGCTCGCTGCTGTCCGGCCGCTACTTCTTCAACTGCGGCCGCGCGGCCATCCTCAACGGTGCGGTGTGGGACCCGGCGATCCCGAGCTACCCGCTGCTGCTCAAGGACCAGGGCTACCACCTTGGCAAGTCCTACAAGGTCTGGGGACCGGGCGAGCCGTCGGACGCGCCGTATGGTGGCCAGCAGTTTGCGTATCAGAAGTCGGGCGGGCGCTGCAATCAGTTCTCCCAAAACGTGGACAAGCTCATGAAGGAAGGTGTCGCGGTGGAGGCGGCCAAGCAGCAGATCTACGACGAGGTGCGGGGCAATTTTGACAGCTTCCTGGCGGCGCGGCCCAAAGGTGCGCCATTTGTGTTCTGGCATGGGCCGACCAACGTGCACCGCAAGTGGGTCAAAGGCAGCGGGCAGGCGCAGTGGGGCATCAATCCGGACGACTTGAAGGGCAAGCTGCCGAAGCATCTGCCTGATGTGCCGGAATTTCGCGAGGATTTTGGCAGCTACCTGGGTGAGATCCAGGCCTTTGACGCGCAGGTGGGGGTGATCATCAAGCGGCTGGAAGAGGCGGGTGAGTACGACAACACGGTGATCGTGATCAGTGGCGACCATGGCGCGCCCGGATTCCCCGGTGGCAAGTGCAACCTCTATGACTTTGGCGTGAATGTGGCGCTGGCGATCCGCTGGCCGGGTCAGCCAGGGGGACGGTATATAGACGACTTTGTGAACCTCATGGATCTCGCGCCAACTTTTATGGAGATCGGTGGGGCGACGATTCCTGACGGGGTGAATGGCAAAAGTCTGGTGAGTTTGATGAAGTCTGGCAAGTCCGGGCAGATTGAGAAGGAGCGCGACTATGTGATCACCGGGCGTGAGCGGCATGTGAGCATCGCCCGTGAGGGGAATCTGCCCTACCCGCAGCGTGCCCTGCGCAAGGATGGCTTTCTCTACATCCACAACTTCAAGCCCGACCGCATGCCCATGGGCGACTACAAGACGCTGACCGACAGCTTCACGCCTTCGCAGGATGATTTGGAGAACGAAACGTATGTGGCGTTTCCAGATATGGATGCTTCTCCTGCCAAGGCTTGGCTGGTTCAGCATCGTGGCGACTCACAGTATAAGTGGTACTTTGATTATGCCTTTGCGAAACGCCCGGAGGAAGAGCTGTATGACCTCAGCAAAGATCCTGACTCCACGATCAACGTGGCGAAGGAGGCTGCTTATGCGGACGTGAGAGCGAAGATGGCGGCGGAGTTGCAGGAGAAGCTGAAGGCGGTGGGTGATCCACGCGTGACGATGGATCCGGTGCCGTTTGAGGGGCCGCCTTACACGTTGGATACTAAGACGGACAAACCGGGCAAGGGGAAGAAGGGTAAGGGTAAGGGTAAGGGGAAGGCGAAGGCGGAGTGAGTGAGTGGGCAGTCGCTCTATTTTCGTTTCCCGTTTCCACCTCTAGGGGCTGAAAATGGAAACGAAGGTCTCGCAAGCCCAGCGCCGATTTGGAGTGCGGTCGCGAAGGGAGGCACGACCGCAGCTACCGCTTTCCGCAGGCCCGCTGACACGCAGATAACGCCAGGCATCCGCCAGCACCCACCCGCCAGCCGAACGGCGGTCTATGTCCACAGCACCCACGACACCCCGCGAAAGCGGTAGCTGCGATGCAGGCCTGCGCCTTGCATCTTCGCGACCGCACTCCAAAAGCTGGCGCACCTGCGCTGCAACAGTCCTGCTTCGTTTCCCGTTTCCACCTCTAGGGGGCTGAAAATGGAAACGAAAGTCTCGCAAGCCCAGCGCTCATTTGGAGTGCGGTCGCGAAGGGAGGAACGACCGCAGCTACCGCTTTCCGCAGGCCCGCTGACACGCAGATAACGCCAGGCATCCGCCAGCACCCACCCGCCAGCCGAACGGCGGTCTATTGTCCACAGCACCCACGACACCCCGCGAAAGCGGTAGCTCCGATGCAGGCCTGCGCCTTGCATCTTCGCGACCGCACTCCAGATGGCTCTCGTGTACGCGCACAGCCACAGACCATGTTCGCGCGTCCTCCTTCCACAAGAGACGTCATCACCCCTCCCCGACGTTCTGCTCCTCCCAGAACTTCCGCAAATCGCGCAGTTGTTTCTTGTCCGGCTTGGCGACGACTTCGTGGGCGCGGGGCTGGATGAGTTCGCGTTCGCGGCGGAGTTCGCTGGCGCGCTGGATCCACTCGAGGGGGGTGAGGTTTTCGTAGAACTCGGTGACGCGGGGAGGGCTGAGGCGCTGGGGGGAGAAGGCGATGACGCGGAGGCGCAGGCGGAGATCGCCGCGCACGACTTCGAGCACGTCGGTGGGTTTGAGATCGCGGGAGGCTTTCACGGGCTGGCCGTCGATGGTGACGTTGCCTCGGGCGCAGGCCTGGGTGGCGAGGGTGCGGGTTTTGAAGACGCGCACGTGGTGCAGCCATTTGTCGGCGCGCTGGCTCATGCGGCGGTCTGGTAGGTGCGTTCGCCAAAGATGGCGCTGCCGACGCGGACGATGGTGGCGCCTTCTTCGATGGCGATTTCGAAGTCGTGGCTCATGCCCATGCTGAGGCGCGGGAGGGGTGCGCCGCCGCTTTGTGCGAGTTCGTCGCGGAGTTCGCGGAGGCGGGTGAAGTAGGGGCGGCTTTTGGCTGGATCGGCATCGAAGGGCGGGATGCACATGAGGCCTTGGATTTCGAGGCGCTTGAGCGAATACAGCGCTTCGAGGCTGGCGCGGAGCTGCTCGGCGCTGAAGCCGTGCTTGCTGCTTTCGGCGGCGAGATTGACCTCGAGATAGACCTGGGGGAAGAGGCCGAGTTCTGCGGCGATGCGGTCCACGTCCCGGGCGAGATCGAGCGAGCCGATGCTGTGGATGGACTTCACGTGCGGGAGGACTTTGCGCACCTTGTTGGACTGCAGATGGCCGATGAGATGCCAGTGCAGATTGGCGGGAAGCTGCGGGGCTTTGGCGAGGATCTCCTGCACTTTGTTTTCACCGAAGAGAAGCTGGCCGGCAGCCACGGCTTCGCGGATGGCTTCGACGGGAAAGGTTTTGGAGACGGCGAGCAGCTCGATCGAAGCTGGATCGCGGCCGCAGCGCTGCGCGGCGGCGGTGATGCGGTCGCGGATGGCTTGCAGGCGGTCGGAGAGGGTGTTCATGTCTTGGCAAAGAGAAACGGAAGATGAGCATGCTGCGCAACGTATTTTCGCGTTCAACCATTCCCACTCCACATGCAATCACGCCGCCATTTCATCCGCCAGTCCGCCGCCACTTTGTTCGCCGCCCCCTGGGTCACCACCGGCCTGCGGGCGGCGTCTCCCAACGGCAAGCTGCGACATGCCGGCTTTGGCGCAGCGGGCATGAGCTGGGGTGACCTGAACTCGATGGCGGCACACCCGATGTGGGAGTTGACCACCGTTTGCGATGTCGATACGAGAAACTTCAAGCAGGTGCAGAACAAATGGCCTGATGTGAAGGTGTATCAGGACTGGCGCGAACTGCTGGAAAAAGAGGCGGACAACATCGACAGCGTGAACGTCTCCACGCCCGACCACATGCACGGCAGCATGGGCATCCGGGCCATCAATCTTGGCAAGCATGTCTATGGCCAGAAGCCTCTGGCGCATAATCTGTGGGAGTGCCGCCAGATGGTGCTGCGTGCGCGTGAAAAGGGCGTGATGACGCAGATGGGCATCCAGGTTTCCTCCGATTTCACGGAGCGCCATGCGGTCGCCTTGATTCAAATGGGGGCGATCGGCAAGGTGAAGGAGGCGCATACTTTCTCGCACAAGAAGTGGGGCGACATGGAACTGCGGCCGACGAAGAGCGACCCCATCCCCGCTGAGCTGGACTGGGACAAATGGCTCGGCGTTGCCAGTGAGCGCAGCTACATCGAAAAATACGACCACCCCGGCCAATGGCGCAAGCGCCGTGACTTCGGCACCGGCACGCTCGGGGACATGGGCTGCCACATGTTCAGCGGCTGGTTCCGCTCTCTGGGTCTCGCGGCCCCGGTCTCCGTGGTATCAAGCGGCCCGGTGCCGAACAAGGACAACTGGGCGACGGATGCCATCGTGGAGTACACCTTCAAGGGCACGGAATACACCGCAGGCGACAGCATCAAGGTGACATGGACCGATGGCGACGCACGTCCGCCTGCGGCCGTCATGGCCTTGATCGGTGATGGCAAGTTCCCCCAGCAGGGCACGATTTATCTGGGCACTGAAGGCGTGCTGCTCCACCCGCACGGCTCCACGCCGCTGATGTTTCCACGCGAGAAGTACGCCGGATTCAAATATCCCAAGCTCGAACCCCGCGATCATCGTGCGGACTACATCGACTGCTGCCTCAAGGGCGACAAGCAGCCCTCTGCAAACTTCGACTACGCGGGACCGCTCACGGAGGCGGTGCTGCTGGGCTGTCTCGCGAGTGCGTTCCCGAATGAAAGCCTCACCTGGGATGCGCCTGGGCTGAAGATTCCAAACAATGCTGCGGCGGATAAGATGGTTCGCAGGGACTACCGCAAGGGGTGGGAGCTTGTGTGAGGAGGGGCTTGATGCGCGACCGCAGTCCAGATGGGGGCTGCGGTTGTACGCAGCGTTTTTGGAGTGTGAATGCGACTGAGTTGGCGCGTTCGGGTGTCTTGTGATGGGCGTGTGATGACGAGCATGCGGGAAACCACCAGCTCCCGCATTCGATCATCACCGGCGTTCGTGTGCCAATCGTCCCGTCGAAAGCGGTAGCTGCGTTCGTTCCTCACTCCGCGACCGCAGTCCATATGGAGGGCGTGGCAGCCTGCTCAGTCCTCGTCGTCTTCGTCGCGGGGGCCGTTCACGGAGCGCTTCTTCTTCACGGCGGAGATGTTGCGGTGGACCCAGACGCTCTGGACCATGCCCATGAGAAAGAGGGTCACGACGACAAAGGTACCGCCGTAGCTGATGAAGGGCATGGGAAGTCCGATGACGGGCAGCATGACGAGATTCATCCCGGCATTTTGGAAGGTGTGCACAAAGAACATGGCCACCACACCCACGACAATGAGCCGCCCGAGCTGATCACGGGCACAAAAAGCCACGAAGACGCTCTGCAACAGCAGCAGCGCCATGCCTGAGAGCAGCAGCACCGAGCCACGGAAACCAAACTCCTCAGCGACGACGCCGAAGATGAAGTCATTGATGGATTCGTGCGGGAAGAAAGTGCGGTGGATCGAGGCCTGATCAGGCACCTTTTTGGACTCAGGCCCCTTCCCTTCCAGGCCTCCCGTGGAAACGGCGATCTGCAGGTGCTTGGCCACCCAGCCTTCGTTTTGAAGGTCCACTTTATCGAGCTGGTTCGTGGCCATGTACCAGGTGGAATTGATACGGGCCTGCTGGTAGGGCTTGAGGGCAAAGACATACACCAGCGGCACCACGCTGACGACACCGAGCAGCATGGTGATCATGTAGCGGAATGGAATGCTGCCCACGAGCATCATCGACAGAAACACCGGGCCCCAGACAAGGCCGGAGCCCAAGTCTTCCTTGATGACCATCAGGGCGGGAATGCCGGCCACCATCCCAGCCGCCAGGATGCGCAGCCAGGGACGGCGAAAGACCGGTATCATGCGTGGCAGTTCACCGAAAATGACCCCCAGAATCAGGATGCCCGACATGATCGAAAACTGCGAGGGCTGGACCATCATGCCGCCCACTTTAATCCAGGCTTTGTTGCCACCGATCTCCACCCCGAAGGCCAGCACCGCAATAAGACCACCGATGCCGGCGAGATACATCGGCACACAGGCCCAGCGCACCCACTTGTAGTCCAGCAACGAAGCGATAAAGAAAACGGGCACGCCAATCATCACCCAGCGGATCTGATCACGCCACTTGAGCGCGAGATCAGCCTCGTCCTTGTAGGCCGAGGCATTGAAAATGGCATACACCCCGAAGACAATGAGGGCGGCGATGTTCAGCACCAGCAGCCAGTTCATTCCGAGGAATTTTTTAAAAAGAGGAGTCATTGAATCGGAGCAAAAAAGGTTGGGCCAAGGAGGTCACCCCTGCCGCTATATGAGGACGGGCACGGCTTCGAGCAGCTTCTGGGTGTAGTCGTGGCGCGGGTTCTCGCAGATCTGATCCGCATCTCCCTGCTCGACGATTTTGCCGTGATGCATGACGACGATGTGATCGCTCATGTGGCGGACGACCGCGAGATCGTGCGCGATGAAGAGCAGCGTGAGATCGAGCTCCGCCTGGATGTCTTTGAGGAGGTTCAGAATCTGCGCCTGCACGCTGACATCGAGGGCGCTGACGGGCTCGTCACAGATGAGGAAGTGCGGCTTCACGGCCAGTGCGCGTGCGATGCCGATGCGCTGGCGCTGGCCACCGCTGAATTCATGCGGGTAGCGCTGCAGTGCATCCTCAGGAAGGCCCACTTTTTTGAGCAGTCCGGCGGAGACTTCGCGGCGCTGCTCCCGGGAGAGTTCTTTGAAATGAATCTGCAGCGGCTCACCGAGAATGGACTCGACCGTCATGCGTGGATTGAGCGAGCCGATGGGATCCTGAAACACCATCTGCATTTCCCTGCGCAATGGGCGAAATTCGCTCTCCGGCATCGGCAGCACTTCCATGCCGCGATAGTTTACGCTACCGGAGGTGACCGGGGTGAGCTTGAGCAGGGCGCGGGCCACGGTGGACTTGCCGCTGCCGCTCTCGCCGACGAGGCCGACAGTGCTGCCTTCCTCCACCTCGAAGCTGACCTTGTCCACGGCCTTGATGACATCCTTGGTACGGCCAAACCAGCCCCCGCGCACGGGGAAGTGAATTTTGAGGTCTTTAACGCTGAGCAGCTGCATGATGGAAGCCGTGAATTTAGCACAGCTGGTAAAACGCGCTAAAGTTTCATTGCGTGAAAGCTTGAAAGTGTCAGCATTCCTTCCCAGATGAACAAACGCTATGAATTGCTAGCCCCCATCGCCGAAGGCGGCCTAGGGGTTGTTTTCAGAGCGCGGGACACCGAAATGGACCGCGAGGTGGCGATCAAACGTATTCCAGCTGACAAGATGGGGGGCTGCGGTGCTGCCGTGGATGCCCTGATCCGCGAGGCGCGGAAGCAGTCGGCTTTCCAGCACCCGAACATTGTGGCGGTATACGATTACGGCGTGGACAACGAAGGTGGGTTCATCGTGATGGAACTGGCCGAGGGCGAGACTTTGGAGGATGTGATCATGCGCGGCGCTTTGACGGCCGGTGATTTTGACACCCTGGTGCGCCAGACTCTGGATGGGATGAGCGCCGTGCACGAGAAGGGCATCCTTCACCTCGATCTGAAACCTGAAAACCTGATGATCCACCGGCTGCCGAAGGGCCGGCTGCAGGTGAAGATCCTCGATTTTGGCCTGGCAAAAAGCACCCCGCAGGTAGGCGGGCAGGACCCGAAACCCGGCAGCGGGCTGGTCGGCTCCGTGTATTTCATGGCTCCGGAGCAGTTTGAACGCGCGCCAGTGGATGTGCGCACTGACATCTATGCGCTGGGCTGTCTTTTTTACTACGCGCTGACGCAGCGGCATCCCTTCGACGGCGAGACCAAGCCGCAGGTGATGGTGGCGCATTTGCATCCGCACACCCCGCCGCTGGCAACGCTGCGGCCCGACCTGCCCGCCCGCACTGTCCAGTGGGTGGAATGGCTCATCAACCGCGCCCCGGCCAACCGTCCGGCCTCGGTCGCCGAGGCACTGCGGGTGTATGAAAAAAACACCATGGCCGGAGCCTGATCCCCTGCCCCGCCAAAACCGGCGAGCGGGAGAGGAAGGAATCATGCCAAAGACGAAAGCCTCTTGCCATCGCACCACGCGCCGCCATCATGGCGGAACCTGTTTTTGCTCCCCATGACACGTGTCCTCTCAGCCCTTCTTTTTGCCGCCGCCAGTTTTCTGCTCTGCTCCTGTGGCATGATCAAGAAGATCATTCCCGACTCGATGCCAAAGCTGCCGAAGATTGGCCTGCCCAGCCTGCCGAGCCGAAATACGGTGGCAAAGCTCGTCCCAGGCATGTCGGAGAGGGACAAAGAGGGCGCTGAAGATCCGGATGTGCCCTTTAATTCGCGCGGCACCCTGGGGTTTGGCCATACGATCCGGCTGGAAGTTTATGAAGGCACTCGCAGCCCGGAACGCATCTACCGTGGCATCGTGATGACCCACACCGATGGCACGCTCCCTCTCGGCAAAGTGGGCACAGCACGCGTCGGGGGCCTGCATCTGCCGCAGGCGGCGGAGGCGATAGCCACCGTGTTCCGGCTGGCCGGACGCAACACCCGGGAGATCACCGTGCAAATCATCTCAGTGGAAAACACCCCGGTCATCTCTCTCAACGGAGATGTGATGGAGGCGGAGTTTATTCCGGTCTTCAAGGCCATGAGCGTGAAGCAGGCCGTGACCGTCACCGGCGGACGCAAGCCGGGCTCCAACACACGCGGCTTTTACATCTCACGTCAAGGCCAGCGCCATTTCTTCACTTCGCTGGAAGCAGCGAATAAAAATTGGAAGCCGCAGGCTGGTGACATCATCACGCTTTCTCCTGACATCTGATTTTCGCACCATGCTCGAATACACCGGCAGTGGCCCCTCCACTGCGCAAAGCCCCCTGAGTTCGCTAGTCCAAACCGCCGCCATCCTCCGCATCGGGACCGGGCTGCTGCTCATGACACGCTACGGCCTGGGTGCCGTGCAAAACGCCTACCATTTCTTCTTTCAGGAAAAGCCCTGGGCCTGGGTACCTGCGTTTCATGAGGCGGGCATGCCCTACGCCCATCTGCTGGCCCCCGTCGTCGCCCTGCTCATCGTCGGCGTGGCCTTGAGCTGGATCATCGGTTTTTTAACCCGGCTCTTCGCCTTTGTCTTTCTACCGGTGGTCATCACCACCCTGGTGGTGCTGCACAACGCCGATTCTCCCCGGGTGGAGGCGGCCTGGCTCTACCTGATCATCACCGTGACGCTGCTCCTGTTTGGTTCGGGCACCGTTTCCGTGGACCAACTCTTCCGCCTCGGCCAAGGTGGATCGAAAAAGCGCCGCTGATGGCCCGCATCGTCCGCAGTTCCACCGCTGCTGCCGTGACGCCCGCCGTCGAACGCGTCCTGGCCATCGACCCGGCGCTGCGGAAAACCGGCTGGGCCGTGGTGGAAAGTGCCGGTGGCGTGGTGCGTGCGATAGAGTGGGGAGTCATTCAAAACAAACCCGCCCTGCTGCCTTCCGGCTGCCTAGTGGCCATACGAGCGGGGTTGAATGAAGTGATCACCCGGCATGCGCCGACGGTGTGCGCCATCGAGTCCACCATCTTTGTGCAGAGCTACAAGACCGCCATCGTGCTGGGCACCGCACGCGGTGCCTGCCTGATCGCCGCCGCCGAGCACGGTCTGCCGATCTATGAATATGCCCCGCGTGAAATCAAACAGGCCGCCGTGGGGCGGGGTGCCGCGCAGAAAGACCAGGTAGCATTCATGGTCCGCGCCCAACTTCACCTGCGTGAAACGCCGGAGGCCGATGCCGCCGACGCCCTCGCCGCGGCCATCACCCATTTTCAAAACAGCGCCGCCGCACGTATCACGGAGCGGGAGGCGAGGCGGGTGTGAACAGCGTTACGCGACCTTCTTTTTCTTTTTGGCCAGCGGTGTGGTGAGGCCGTTGCTGCCGTTGAGCTTGAGCTTGCCGCTTTTGGCATCGCGCTCCACTTTCTCCAGCTTGCGCAGGAGTTTCGGCCACTGCTTTTCTTCCACAATGAAGCCGACACAGCGCTCTGTGCCGCAGCGGCAGGGATGTTCGTCCCAGGTGTCCACATCAAAACCGTAGTTGTAGGTCAGCTCTTCGCCGGCCTTGATCTCGCGAAGTGAATAGATCCAGATATGGCCGCGGATGATGTAGGCCTCGCAGTTGGGGGCGCAGGAGTGGTTGATGTAGCGCGCGGGGTTGCGGCCTTTGGCGCCGTCAATGTCGTAGCGCTGGTTCAGGGTGAAGACGTAGACGGCGGCACAGCCGGTCTTTTTGGCTTTCTCGACCAGCGCCTCACCACGCCGGCCGGACTCGGCCTTGGTGATTTTTTCCCCTACGTATTCGATGATCGGTGCATCGTAGGGAATGTCACAACGGGCAAAAATGCCGCGATTGTGGATGGAGGAGGAGCGAACGGTCCAGTAGCGTTTCGTGGGGGCTTGGGGCATGAGGTCAGACGATCAACGGAAAATCGGAGCGCATGAAGTGTGCCGGGTGCCTGCAATGTCAAGGAATGAGGCCGAATGTTTCCCGGTGGGGTCAGATCAAGGGACAGCACTTTCCGGTTGCTGCCGGGGTACGGTGCGGCTTATTGCGCGCCCTTCAACCGCCCCGACTTCCCATGCTCGAATTTTTCCGCCGCCACCGTGGCGCCTTCCTCATCACCCTGACGGCATCCATCATCATCTCCATGTTCTACTATGGAGTTTCGCAGACCACAGCGAGCCACGAGAAAAAGCTGCTCCCCACCGACGTTGCTCTCACGGTGTATGGCAAAGATTACACCGTCGCCGACGTCCAGCGTGTGCAGCGCTCCGTGCAGTTCTCCAATTACCTGCAGTCCGAGGAACTGACTAATATCATGGGCATCCTTCCCTCCTCTGGCGGCCTGGACGCTTTCGGCAATTTCTTCGTGGCACGTCATCTCATGGAGGAACTCGGCATCCGTCCCAGCAATGAGGAAGCACGAGCCGCACTGGACAAACTCCCCGCCCTGCAAAACAACGGCAAGCTCGACGTCTCCCGTGGCCAGATGCTGGAGCAAATCGCCGCTTCGATGGGTTTCGACAGCGAAGCCCTGCTGGACATCATGAAGGACATCATCGGCCTGCGCAAGCTGCAGGACCTTGTGACCAAGAGCTACACGGCCTCCCCGCTGTCCGCTGAGAAGCAGTATGCCAGCAGCTACCAGACCTTCAAAGGCTCCACGATCGTCTTTGAGACCGAGACCTTCAAAAAGGCCGCCACCGTCACCGATGACGAGATCAAGAAGTACTACGAGGAGAACAAGGAGAACTACAAGACCGTCGAAAAACGCGCGGTGAGCTACGTGTTCTTCGAAAAAGCCAAGGATCTCGACAAGGTGCCTTTCGAGCAACGCCAGAAGGCGCAGAACGCCCCCGTGGAACGGGTGAACGCTTTCAATGCGCTGACCAATGCCAAGGAGAAGCGCAAAACCTTTGTCGAGGCAGCAGCAGCGATGAAGGAAAAAATCGAAACGGTCCCCGCCTTTGCCCAAGGCAACCCTCCCGACGCACTCAAGGCCGAAAGCGACCTGGTCGAACAGATCTTTGCCCGCCCCAAGGATTCAACCTCACCGGCGGAAGCCGTCGAAGGAAGCAAGGGCTGGTATGTCTTTGAGGTGACCAAGGTTGAGGAGCCCAAGCAGCAGGAACTGGCCGAAGTGACCGGCAAGATCAAAGAGGTGCTGCTGGGACAGAAAGCGGATGAAGCCCGCACCAAGGCTGTGAATGAAGCACGTCTGGCTTTGAGCGAAGGCTTGAAGGCGGGCAAGAAAATCGAAGACCTGGTGAAGGCGCAGAAACTCACTCTTCAACCCCTGCCGGACATCGACATCGCCAATCCACCGCAGGAAGTGTCCAACAGCTTTTACATCGCTCAAGAAGCCGCCATGACCGCCGTCGGCAGCATCTCGCATGCCGTGGACATCGACAACGGCAAAGCCACGCTGCTGGTCTATGTCAGCGCCAAGGAACTCCGCAAACGCCCTGATTCGGCCGAACTGCGCAAGAACCAGGTCCAATTCCTGTCTGATCGCGAACGCGCGAGGCTCTTCCAGGCCTGGTTCAAGAAGCAGCACGAAGCGGCCCGCATCTCCTTCGCCAAGCTGGGCTGAGGCACCGCCCACCGACGCGCATGAGCCACACGCCATCCACCGTCGAAGATCTCTACGATGAAGCCAGCGGGCACGTCGCTCTTGGTGAACTGCCGGAGGCGATCGCGCTGTACCGGCGCTGCGTCGCGCTGGACCCGAACCACTTTGATAGCTGGCATGCCCTGGGCATGGCGCTGCTGCGCAACGGTGAGGTGAAGGAGGCCATCGGTGCCGGCATGATGGCGACGACGCTCCAGCCCAACGACCTGCTGGCCTGGACTGCGCTCTCACAGATGTATGTGAGCAACAAGCAGATCGCTGAAGCGGAGGATGCTAAAGGCAAGGCGAGGATTCTTTCTCTGGGCGGCAAGGTGGTGAAGTAGGTTCTGCCAAAGTACTCAAGAGCTTTAGCTCGCTCTGGAGAAACGCCCCGCTCCTGCGCGTGCCCCACGGCACTTCTTGCGCAGCGTCTCACAAAACTCACCCCCCTGGCATGTCACGACACTGGTTCGTTCCAAGGAGATGATGGGCTTCGGCGACGGCGGGCTGAGGACAGCCCGCCCTACCTGCGCTGGGCATGCGAACGCCCAGTGCGAGGTGGGGAGGCTTGTCCTCAAGCCGCCGCCGAGTGACTCCATGTACACTTTCCGAAAACCAGTTTCGCAAAACGCTGTAATCCCTGCTTCAGCAGGCTCCGGGGGTGCCACCCAGCGCATGACCACCGCCCCTCCCCACGCTTTCCACTCGCACAAGGCAGGCACGCATGCTAAACCGCGCGCATGTCCTCCCCACTCTTCAATCTCTCTGGCAAAGCAGCACTCGTCACCGGCGGCAGCAAAGGTCTTGGCAAAGCGATGGCGCGTGGCTTTGCGGAAGCTGGCGCGGATGTCTTCATCTCCAGCCGCAATGCCGAGGAACTCACCGCTGCGGCGGCTGAAATCGGTGCCGGATTGAACGTCAAAGTCGAGTGGATGGTGGCTGACATGGCCGACCGCCCCTCAGTCAAAGCCCTAGCCGTCGAGGCTGAAAAGCGCCTCGTCAAGATCGACATTCTGGTCAACAACGCCGGCATCAACAATCCGCAGGCCATCGACGAAATCACCGACGAGGTGTGGGACCGCAATGTCGAAGTGGATCTCACGGCGGTGATGTCGCTGACGCGCGCTGTGGTTCCCGGCATGAAGGCGCGCAAGTGGGGCCGCATCATCCACATCTCCAGCGTGCTCGGCGTGGGTGGTCGATTGAAGCGGAATGTCTATTGCGCCTGCAAGGCGGCGCTCATCGGCCTCGCCCGTGCCAGTGCGCTGGATCTCGGGCCCTATGGCATCACCGTGAACTGCCTCTGCCCCGGCCCCTTCCTCACCGACATGCCCGGGAAGCTGCTCAATGACGAGGAGAAGCAGTACTTCGCTGACCGCACGGCGGTGAAGCGCTGGGCGGCACCGCGTGAACTGGCTGGGCCTGCTCTGATGCTGGCCAGCGAAGCGGGGAGTTACATCACCGGCCAGGGGATTGTGGTGGATGGTGGCGCCGCCATCAACGTCCTTTAAGAAGGCCTCCTCTTCCTCATACGCCATCTCTTCCCTCCTGAAGACAAGGGGGTATCTTTCAGCATGTCGAGGTTTGCTCACGCACCAGACGTGCGTAGATCTCGCAGGTTCAAGCCCTTGGAAATGATCGGGGCAAACCGCAATGCTCCACCCGTTGCACCGCGCTTCCTCACGGTGCGCTGGGTAAACTGGTAGGAGGAACGACCAATCGACGGCGGCTCGGCCTGGCGGGGGTGCCGGTCACAACAACCGGGGTCGACGAAACCGGTTGTCCAGCATTGGTGGGCGGCATCCTTGGGTTGCTGCTTCCTGGGTTGGAACCCACAGCAGTAGCACCCGTTGCGGGCATCATGGGACGTCCGGCTACGGCGGCCACGGGTTTGCCTTGGGGCGAGCTTGGAAAAGAAACAGGTATTCGGGGTTGGGGGAGGGCGGATGGCCCTCCAGCCTTTGACGCTTGGAATGGCAGGCGCGGTAACGCTGGCGGTTTTACCTGAACAGGCGCACCGGACTGTCGTGCAGACGGTGGCTGTCCTGCCGGGGTCTGGGTGGTTTCCGCAGCGGCCACTTGCTTCGTGTATTCCACATTAAACCGCAGCTCGGAGGTTTCTGTCCCCAGTGTGACTTCAGCCGCAATGTCCTTGCGTCCGCTGCCCAGAGTCACGCTCTTCAATTGCATGCCGCTGGCGCTTGCCTGCGTTTTTTTCAGCTTGGTGCGCTCACCGGTCTTGGTGTTCACCACCACCACGGTCGGATCTTCGCTGTCACCATAGTACGCGGCGATGGCGAGATCCTTGGCAAACGAATCCTGCGCCGCCACGACCGGCAACGTTTTCAGGGTGAATGGATTCTTGTTCCAGCCCGCCTCATACCGCCCGAGGGAATACGCCTCTGGAGCAATGAAAACAGGCGATGCTTCTTCAGCATCAGCACCCACAGAACCAAAAACCGTCAGGTACAGCAGGCCCCGCAGAACCCGCAGCAGGTTCCTTTCCAAAGACTGATACATGGAGGATCGGCTCATGCGTTTCAAATCAAAGGGCTGACTATGAGTGCTCCAATGATAGCAGGCCGCTGCCAGCGCGCCATCCACTTCGCGCATCTCCATCTCCAAACTCTTGCCGGCCTGCCAGCCGCAAAGTCAGGGCTCATTTGGGAGGTGCTGGCGTCGGACGGGCAGAGCCATTGGGCTGGATGATGAAGGGCGTAGGAGTCCCCGCAGCGGGAGTCGGAGTCGGAGACACAGGCTTGGTCGCGGCTGGGTTCACAGCGGGCTTCGGATTGCTCGCCGCCTGGGGTCCGGCATTGGATGTGGCAGGTCCCTGCGCGGTGTTCGGTCGCTTGAAAGGGCGTGGTGGTGTGGACGAAAAACCAGGCGCATTGACAGAAGCTGGTTTGGGTGCAAATGAAGCATTAGGGGTGAAAACAGAGGATTGATTCAGCTGACTCGGCACGGGTCTTCCCTGGGGTGGCAGAGAAAAGCCTGGCGTCTGCCGCACATAGGAAGGCCCCACCGCCAGCAGCACACACAACGCCCCGTAAAAGGGTAGAATTCCGGGGCCGATGATACGGACGAAGATCGCGCTCGCTTGGCCCCAGGTTGCTCGCCGAGATTCACATGCACTTGCATCCAAAAAGATCAGCAAAGCGAGCACCATCCAAACGACCCACGCAGCCCCCAGCATGTTGAACCACCCATGGCCCAGCACTCCCCACGCAACGGTGGCAAGGCTAAGGAGCTTGACGAGAGGCAGCGGCACGGGCCGGAGAATGTCCTGTGATTGAGCGGGTTCGTTCTTCATCGTAAGGACCATTCTATTAACATACTCTCCGCGTACAAAGGAAGGCGAAAAACATAATGAGCTTCAATTTCTGTGCGGCACGGCAAAACACGGCCACTCACGCGCGAGAACGACGCAAGGAGGCACAAAGAGAGGCGACGTCTCCGGGAACAGGCACATCTTGATTGAAATCGTGTTCCTACTTCCCTCCAAAAACGTATGCATGGAGGAATGCGGAGGGACGGAGGCATTTGAGACTTTCCGAAGGACTGCCCCGCAGGGGTGAGTCTGCGGGGAGCAGGTGAATCAACCACTTCGAGGAGAACGCCCTGCCGCGATGAGCGGCATCTTCCACTGGCCGACGGAGGATGAGGCCACACACCGCGCATTCAGGGTGGGCAGGAGTGTTCAGTCGGAAGTCGATGCGCGTGACACCGTGATCAGCGTCATCGTTCTCACGCGCCTCATCCACCGGCGCCTCCGCCTCAATTTGACTTTAATTGACAATGTTTTACGTCAGGCGATGCGTACATATTGCCTGCCATGTTTTTTGGGTTCATTTCATGACTTAGCAGGCCTATCACTTCCGTTTCTTGAGTAGCAACCACAGCAGGCCAGTTGCCGCCACGATCAAGACAACGATGATGCTCCACGGTGTTGATGAGGTCGGTTCTTCGCTAAGTGTTGGGAGGGTGAGCTTTGCTTCTAGTGTATTTTGAGGAAGGGTTGAAACAATAGTCGGCGACTTGAGAGGTGGTGCAACTTCTAGATGGTTGGCAACTTCACGAACCTTTTCACCAGTTGCGGTTGGCCCGCCTGCAGCCCTTCCGTATGGCCAGTAATCTTGCCCGTTCATCATCACGACTCGATAAAGCGGACTTCCAATGAGTGGCCGATCTGTGATTAACAATTGGTCAATGGCGCGATCTTTGCGCTGCAACTCGACGGTTTGAGCATCTGGCAGTGTGACACCATAAACATCAGTTCCGCTGCCAAGACTTGCTCTAGCAACTAGCGTCCAAACGATGCCGTTCTTTTTGAACTGCCAAAGTTCCAAAGCCCCACTGCGAGAACCTCTGCACAAAGACAATACTCCCTCGGATGCAAACGCTGCCTCAATGGTCCAAGCGCGGTCATCCAACTTTTTGCCGCTTGCGGTGTATACCAGCTCTTGTCCTCCACTTTTAGGATGCCAAATGATCTCACTGGAGTATTCACCATTATCAGATGTTGCATGTCTATTTTCCAAAGTCCCGTCTGAAGTAGTGAGATTCGTGGCAATCGTTTCTGCACTCCCAAAGGCAATCAAGCATTGGAATGCGACTGCCAAGATGACCAACTGTTTGAGAAAATGTATCATGCGCTATCCTCCAGTAGTTTCCCTGCGGCCCCCTTGAATAGGGACGCCTATCCAATAATGATGGGTCCAAACAGTGCTGAGATTCTCGGCGCCGGTTCCCTCCAAGGCTGCTCCTTCCCATGAATCAAGTGAAGGGTGGCGACTACCATACGATGGATCAAAAACCTCACCTTGATAACGCAGGAGCGCATGATCAAGAAAATCAGAGCTTGGATTCGATGTTCCTTGGGCCGCAATTCCCTCCACAGCGCTCGGAGAAAAAGGGTTAGTAATGTTCCAATTTTTCACAAACAGACCTTCCTGGTATTGCATCGGAGCAACGCTATGTCCTTCCCTTGCAGTCAATGACGCACGATAGGCTGCGTCAACTATTGCACGGTCAGGTCGCAAAGTAATACTCTCTACAGTTAGCCCATGGAGTCTCATGCATTCGTCAAGCATAGCGCTCCAATGCCCACAGCGTCCCATTCGGAGTTGGAAGAACCTCCACAATGACATGTTTACTGTCGGCACATCAATCGTGTGCGCAAACCGTATCGATTGTCCATCGTGGAATGCCTTGGTCGGAATTGTTCGCTGCACGGATTGTGTCTCGAAATCACTGAAGATCGCATGTGCGAGATCAGCATTTGCACTTATCTTTCCCACGGCTGAATGACAAGCGATGAAGTAAAGACTTTCTGGCTGCTTGGTGTTTGAAGCAAGAGTGGCGTAGAGGGTGTGCTTTGTTGTTGCAATCGTTAATTCTGCACCTCCTCCGATCTTGATTTTCCAGTCGATTTTGAATGCGGCTGGGTTCCAGTCATCCCAGCTGTAGCATTGAATTCCTGACGGCAGCGATACTGTTGATTGCGTGTATGGAAGGTCCAAGATGCTGCCCGATGCGGTTGTGTTCCATGTCACCTTCAGGCCGCTTGAAGACTCGGCAGTGACCGTAATCGCGGTTCCTGCTGCGACGCCGCCAACATCGAGTTTCGCACGCAAGCTCATAGGCCTGCCGGCTTTGAACGCCAGCGGCCAGTTTCTAGCGCCGCTTGACTTCCACTGTCCATCGTCTCCGCCCTCATCCTTGTATTCCTTGTCGTAATCGTCATCGGTTGCAATCAAGTTGGCGAAACTGGGTGTCTCGTCTTTGAATCCAATGGTCTTTACCTCAATGGGGAGGAGGCTCAGTGATCGGCTGCTGGTGGTGCCGTCATTTGTGGGAGCACCCGGATCAAGATCTATATCCTCATTGAATGCCTGGTTCAGTGATTTTGCAGAAATCACCTTGTCCTCACCATTTTTGCGCTCCAGCAGCACCAGCAGATATTTCGCCCCCCATTGCTGCTTTTCCTCCGGGGTGGCGGTCCAGTCCGGCCTGAAGATGACCTTCGCCTTACCGCCGTTATGCCAGGCTGTTTCAGGATTTCCTGCCCCGGAAGATTGAAGGTGTCGGCTCTCCGCATAGGCAATCTGCCCCCCGGAGGACAGGACGTTGTAGTCCTCATAGATCACATTCTCCTGAAGTGATCCCACCTTTGCCAACACGTCAATTCTCGTTTCCGTCACTTGTGCAGTCCCCGGCTGGCTCGACAGCTTGGCCACGAGGGCTCCGGGTGAGGGATCAACGGTGAATGAGGATGGTTGGGCTGGCACCGCATCATGGTGTTTTGCTGGTGTAACGGATGCCGGGGTAAAGGAACCTGGGGTCACGATGTCGGGAAGCTTCACTGTATAGGGAGCGCCATCATTGGCAATGCTGGGAATGGTCCATGAGCTGCCGCCGTCCGCATCCAGCGCGTAAGTGGTGTAGGGTTTCCCGCCATTTTGGTATTGATCGTATTCAGCTTGTTCAATCCTTGAGCTCTGCACTGTGCCTGACGGTGTTCCGTCTGAGGCCGTGGTTACGACATGCTTGGCCCAGGTCATTCTGCCATCACTCTCTGTCTGGGGAGTATCTAAAGATACGGTTTTGATGAGATAAACCCCGCTGTGCCCAGGGAACGGCGCGCTGTTTGCCGTGATCCAGGCCGCTTTAGCCTCCTCGCTCGGCTCACGTCCGAGGTTCTCCGTTGTATCGCTGCCGTTTTCGATGGTCGGTGCATCGTTCTCATTCGCGAGGACATAATGCCGCTCTTGCAGATGTCCGGCGTACTCCCGAAGGTTCAATGTCTCGCCTGGCGTGGTGGTGCCGGGTATATTCACTTCAGGTACATTGATCTCGGGAGTGTCGTAAGCGGCAGTTTCCACTCCGTCCGTGGTGGTTGCATAAACTCCGCCCCAGCCAGAATACTGCACCTGAAAAGGCGTGGCAACTCCCGTTGGTGCCACGGTGGAGCGATTTGAACCGGTGTTATTGCCAGTGGTACCGCCACCGGTCGTGCCACCACCAGTTGTTCCACCGGTGCCACCAGTTGTTCCACCGGTGCCGCCGTCACCGCCACCGCCACCTGTTAGCGCCACAACCAGAGACAGTTGTTTGGTTGCGGTGTGATTAGCACTGTCATCCACCTGTACGGTGAAGCCGAAGGTGCCGAGCGCTTGACTCGCGTTTACCATACCAGTGAGATTGCCGTCGGAGGCCAGTGTGTAGCCGCTAGGCAGGCCGGTGTCTGCCAAGCTAAACGTGTACGGTGCGGTGCCGCCCGACGCTGCGATGGTTGCTGAGTAGTTGCTTCCCACGGTGCCGGCGGGCAGCGCGGTCGTGGTGATGCTCAGGGCGTCGGTTCCGTCCCCGTTTCCTTCCACTGCCACCGTTCCCGTTTGTGTCATGCCACCACCAAACGAAACATAGGCGGTGACAGTCGCGTAACCGGGGGTTTGGTAGGTGGTGCTCGCGTCCCCGTTGACGTCCGTCCAGACCAGATCATTGCCCACCGAGCCCGTGTCGATGGCGAAACTCACCTGGGCAGTACCAGCGGGGCTGGAAGCCAGATTGCGGTTCTCTGTCTGGCTCGTATCTGTGGAAAGCACATACACATCCCAGGTCGCATAAGACACACGGGCCGTCACGGTAACGCTGCCCGCCTCGTGCAGCATCTGCACATCCAGCGCCTGATCCTGATGATCATAGTTCCATACCGGGACCACCTCGCTTGGCGGGGTGAAATTCAACGACGACGCCGAGAATGCGGTCAGAAACCACGAATCCACCCGCACCACAGACGCCGCTTGCCCCATCGTAAAGGTCGCCGCTGCCTGCCCCTGCGAGTCCGTGGTGAGGCTGGGGCTGTCCACGGACCCATCCCCGCTTTCCAAGCCAAACCATAAGGACGCACCCTCGGCCGCCCCTGACGTGTAGTTGCGCTGTTCCAAACTGCCCATGGAGCTTTCCCATATCTCCCAGTTGGAGTAGGTCACAGTGACGCTGACCGTGCACGACGTCCCCGCCGCCACGTCCGTCTGTGCCGCATCCGTGGACAGGGTGGCGAATATCGACGTTTCATCAGAGGCATGCCACCACTGCACCGCCGCCGGGGTGATATCCCAATAGGTGCTGGCCAGCACGTTCTGGCCTCCGTCCATGACGTAGGTCCAGATGCGCGACGGGTTGGAGTCCATCTGGCTGCTGCTGCTGCCGTAACACGCTCCCCCTCCATCAGTGCTGGAGGTGGAGAAAGGGTTGGACTCCCCCTCCACCATGAACGCGACCGCCACCCCGCTGGCGGGCGCGGTGGAGTCGGTGCCATAGGAGGTGTTGCCCCAGTTGCTCACATACACATCGTGCGTGGTCGTGGTGACCCAGGCCGTGAATCCACCCAGCGGGCTTCCCTGCGGCAGTTCCGTCACACTTCCGTCAGCCGTCATCGTAACGGCATAGCCGGTCTCCGTGCCGGCCAAATTCCACGTCTCGCCACCTGTGTCGCCACCACCACCTGTGTCGCCGCCGCCTCCTGTGTCGCCGCCGCCACCTTCTCCCCCCGTAGGCGCGGCAGTGAATCCCACATTAGATCCTGAGACAGGGTATTGACTCGGATCCCCCGCCACGACCCCCACCACAGTATCATTGCTGTACATAATGAAAGTCACCGACGCCTGTCCTTGCGTATCGGTTAAGGTGGCCACGCTGGAATTATAGTTTAAAAGGCCGTCTCCCGACTGGATGAAAAAGGTGACCGGCACATTCTGCGCAGTCCCGGAGGAGGTGACAGAAGTCTGCGAGTTACCCCACGAGCTGTTCCAGACGTCCCAATCTTCTTTCGTCACGGTCACCGTCAGCGTACGCTGCTCCCCATTCACCATGGTCGCGCTTCCCCCGACCTCCTGCCATTGCACAGAGGTGATCGTGCTGCCAGAATAACCCCAGCTCCAGGTCTCCTCCGCGATGGCCGGGTCCAAGGTCAGTGTGGCACTTGCCACGCCTCCACTGCCATTCCCCACCTCCACACGCACCACGGCCTGGGAGCTGCCCATCACAAAGTCCGAGGTCGCAGTTCCCGATGAACTCGCGCTCGATGCGGAGTTGCTCAAATAACCATCCCCGCTGTCCTGATACCACGAGACACCGGTGTAGCTGGCGGGGCCGCTGTTGTAGTTCATCGTCTGGACATTCCCATAGCTGCTCGTCCATATCTCCCAGGACGTGTTCTGCAGATAGGCCTCCAGAGTGACCGTGCTGCCCGGAGGCACACTCCCCGTGCAATTCTGTAGCGACACGTTCACCATGGATTCGGAGTGGTCGAAATACCACATCTCCTCCGGTGGCGGTTCTGGGGGAGGATCTTCATCCGCCATCACCCGTAGAGAAGGCGGCAGCGGCAGCAGAACCATCGCAGCGATCAAGTATCCATGTAATATCGAAGCATGAAGTGACCAGACACGAAAACGTTTCATAGTAAATATATTGCTTAATCCGAAATGAATTATAGCGCTAAATACCACGGGGATATTTCCTTGTGAAGAAAAATCAAAACAAATAACGGCGAACCGAGGCGCGCTATGCCCCCCCCGCAGCCAGCTCCTTCACACTGGTGCAAATTCTCGACTAAATTCGGCACGAGATGGCTGACACTCCGTTAGAAAGCCACATGCGGCGGACAAACGGAAACACTGACTAAACACCTCAGCACTCGGAAAACCGCAAAGGCCTACCTTCTGAATCATCTCTGCGGTTTTCTAATCTCTCGCGGTGCAAATAATTCAGTGCGTCCCTACTTCACCACCGCGGCCCCATCCCCCTGCCCCGCCTTGCCAAAGAACATGAGGTGCTGCCAGGGGAGGCCGTCGTATTCGCGCACCAGTTTGAACCCATTCGCATTCATTTCCTTGTTGATCTGGGCCTTGCTCATTTTGTGCTCGGGTTTGATGGGGACGGTGTCGTCTTCGGCGCGGTATTCCACGAGGACGAGCTGGCCGCCGGGTTTTAGGGCGGCGCGCATGCCGGCGAGCATTTGGACGGGGTGGGAGAATTCGTGGTAGACATCGACCATGAGGATCAGGTCGCAGGTGTTGGGGGGGAGTTTGGGATCGTGGAAGAGGCTGGTGATCGGCACGATGTTTTTCAGGCCCTTGCGCTCGATGTTCATCTTGAGCATCTCGATCATCTCGGGCTGGGCATCCACGGCATAGACCTTGCCGTTTTCGCCGACCATTTCGGCCAGTGGCAGGGTGTGGTAGCCGCTGCCGCAGCCCATGTCGCACACCGCCATGCCGGGCTTTACCTGCAGCTGTTCGCGCATGAGGGAGGGGCCTTCTTCCTGCTCGCGCACGCGGCGCATGAGCCATTCTGCGCCTTTCCAGTGCATGGTTTGGGCGATGACGCGGCCTTCATACTCCGTCAGCGGTGGGGGGGCCTCCTGGGCGGACAGGTGGAAGGCTGAAAGGAGGATCAGGGTGAAGAAGAGGCGCATGGTGAAAGCAATGAACGGTGGAAATCGGGCATTTGTAGCGAATTGCGCGCTAAAGACTTTTGCAGACTCGCACTGGAAATCCCGGGACGACTCCGTATCATCTCCGCCCATGACTCGTCGTTTCATCGCCCGCCTGCTGCTGCCCCTGCTCGGAGCTGCTGGCATTGCCGTGCTCAACGCTCAGGAAGCACCGGAACGCACGCCGGCCAAGAACCCCATCCCTGAGGATGTGATCGGTGATGAGCATGTGCGTGAGGAATTCGGGGTGAACCAGTTCACCACGCCCTCCATCCGCAAGCTCTTCGACATGCTCAACAACGTCGGCAAGCTGCGCTTTGACGACCTGAAGCGCCCCTTTACCGACAAAACACCTGCCGACCGCATCATCGTGGCAATGGGACTCGGCACGCTGATCGCCGACGGCTTCCTCATCGTGCAATGCGAGCGCGTGGAGGAGATGGAGTCCGTGGGCCGCGCCATGATCAAGTACGGCAAGGCGCTGGGAGCGGGCAACCGCATGAACAAGCATACCGGCAGCCTGTTTGAATACAGCCTGAAGGGCAACTGGCAGGACCTGCGCATCGAACTGGCCAAAACCCAGGCGGATGTGGAGGCGGAGATGGTGATGCTGCGTGATGTGGATATCGCGCATCTCATCAGCCTCGGTGGCTGGCTGCGTGCGCTGGAGATCGCCACCAAGAGCATCAGCGACAACTATGCGGAGGAAAAGACGCGCCAGCTCACGCGCCGTGACATCGCCGAGTATTACATGATGAGCCTCGACAGCCTGCACCCGAGCATCATGAAAAATCCTGCGCTGCAGGAGCTCCGCAAAGGACTGGAGTCCATGCTTCCTCTGCTGGATGTGCCGGAAGGCAAGGCATTGACCCTGGAGGAAGTGAAAACGCTGCACCAGAAGGCGTCCACACTCTGCCACATCATCACCGACAAGATGAACGGCTGAAGCCGTTCCCGTTACGTAAACCTTTCTCATGGCCAATCTCACTCCACAGCAGCGTCAACTCGTCGAACAATGGGCCGCTGAAGGCGCGAACCTCAATCAGATCCAGGACCGTCTGCGCAGCGAGTGCGAGTCCACGCTGACGTACATGGAGACGCGTCTGCTCCTCATGGAGCTGGGCATTAAACTCCAGGACAAGCCGCGTGAAGTGCCGCCTGAGGAAAAGCCTGCACCTCCACCGCCTGAACCCGCTGCGGATGGCGACGTGACTATTCCTGATGAAGTCGCCTCCCCCGAGGTAGCTGCGGGCGGTGACCTCAAAGTCTCCGTGGATGAAGTCCCGCCGCCCGGTGCCGTCATCAGCGGCAGGGCCACCTTCAGCGATGGTGTCACCGTGCAGTGGTTCATGGATGAGCAGGGCCGCTTTGGCATGCGTGGCCCCGCACCCGGCTACCAGCCACCCGCTGCCGACATCCCCGCCTTCCAGGCTGAACTCGACAACATCCTTCAACTCCGCGGCTTCTGACCCGCTGCAAATCGAGAACCGAGAACCCTGAACTCCGGACAACGTGAAACTTGAACCCTTGAACTTGAAACGGCGCGCCTTGATCGAGGACCCATTCTTCGCGCTGCGCGCTACGAAGGGCAGGCTGAGTAGGAGTAGGAGGACGAGGACGAACCCGCCACTACTCACCGGCCCACTGACTGCCTGACATTTCCCCATGCTTCTGATCATCGACAACTACGACTCCTTCACGTACAACCTCGTCCAGTACTTTGGCGAGATGGGAGCCGTGATGGAAATCCGCCGTAATGACCAGGTGACGCTGGATGAGATCGCCAAGCTCAATCCCGACCACATCTGCATCTCTCCCGGCCCCTGCACGCCGAAGGAAGCGGGCATCAGCTGCGCGGTGATCGAGCGTTTTGGCAAATCCACCCCGCTGCTCGGCGTCTGCCTCGGTCATCAGGCCATCGGCCATGTCTTTGGCGGCGAGGTCGTCCGCGCCGGACGCCTCATGCACGGCAAGACCTCGATGATCAATCACAAGGGGGAATCCGTCTTCAAAGGCCTGCCGCAGCCCTTTGAGGCCACTCGCTACCATTCGCTTCTCGTCAAACGCGACACCCTGCCCGACTGCCTCGCCATCACCGCGACAGCCAGCGATGATGAATCTGAGATCATGGGTCTGCGCCACAAGGAACTGCCGATCCACGGCGTGCAGTTTCACCCTGAGTCCATCCTGACGCAGGAAGGCAAGAAGCTGCTGAAGAACTTTTTGGAGATGTGAGGCAGGCCAGAGCGGCTGCCCACTTTTTGACGGTGGAAACCTGAGAGGTCCATCAAAGAGGGATGTCCTTCGGTGCCGCTGGATTTGAGCCGCTGGTACCAAGCCATGGCTCCCAGCAATAAAAGCCTTGCCTGCTTTAGGGGTTTTTGGCTATTCTGCGGCCATAGGACACTAAAAACGCTAGGTCAAAACCTGAGCGCCCCTTTCGATGTCCACCGCAATCCATGAAAAAACACATCTCTCTGGCTCTCATTTTCATCTCCGCCGCAAACTTGCTCTGCGCAGCGGACTCTGACGGCTTCACCGAGCACATGGGCATGCTCATGGAACGTGGCGGGTCGCCCAGGAAACTCAAAGGCAGTGAAACAGCCACCACCAAGGCGACTTTCAAGCCACCGGTTGAGATCATCATCGAAGCCAAGACCGACTCGACCAATCTCCGCCTGAGCTATGCGGCGAACGAACTGATCTTTAATTGGGAAGGCGGGCGCACCCAGCTTCGTGTGGGCGGTGGTCCTGCCGACGGCCAGCACAAAGCCGGCGCGGGATTCATCCCCACCAACAAGTATGCGACCATCCGCTGGGTCGTCACGCCCCAAAAACAATCCATCTATGTGGATGGCAAGCTTCGGTATGAGCATGCTGGCGACTATTCCAAGATCGACAACCCGGTCAGTGTCTTCCCTTCCCACGGCTCCGAAGTCACCGTCAAGACGATCAAGGTGAAGCAGCTCACTGAATGATTTTTGACGCAGTGAGTCCTCGCTGTCGGCACGATGACGAATCCATCCTCACCCTGAAAGGCACACGCCTGCTGAAGAGCTGCTTGTAGTTCTGAGCCCCAGCGTCAAAGGCCATGCTCACTGCTTCAAAATCCCTCTTCGTTTTGTTTACTGTACTGGCCGTTTCCACGGTTCATTCAGAAGAAAGTGGTTCAGTCGCCAAAGCCAAGGAGCGGGCTGACGAGGAATTCAGGATCGGCATGGAGGTCCTTCGAGGAATGTATCGGAAGCGCATGGCTGAACTGATTTCCAACGCCACGCGAGTCGAAGTGCTGCTGCTGGATTTTTCGATGGGTGAAGAAAAGCGGAGCAAGCCAGCCCTCCAAGTGTTCGAGATCAAACCCTATTCGAAGGACACCCCCATTCTTGACAGCCATTTCTGCACGACCAAAGAACGAGAAGAACTGATTCCCGTTCTTTCACAGGCCATCGGTGGACAGCCCCACATCGGTGGCACGGGATGTCATTTTCCGATCCACGGTATCCGAGTCTGGGTCGGCTCAGAGATCGCCTTTGAGACAAGCATCTGCTGGTATTGCCATAATTTCATGATGGACTACGGCAGAGGAGCTGGCTGGGAGAACCATACCGATGGTTTTCGTGATTTGAAGCCCATTCTCATGCGCCTCATGCCCATTCCTGAAGATGAGATCGCCCGTTTCAAGAAGGGGCATGACGCAGGCCCAGACGGCCACTGACCCGGCTGCATGACCGACGGAGAACAGCTCCACCACTTCGAGGACCACTCCCTGCCGCAGGACAAAAGCGCCTGACAAACCCGCAGATGGGTAGATGCTCCCGCATGAACATCGCAACCACCTGCCAGTTCCTCTTGTGGTGTGCCGTCATCAACTACGGCATCATCATCGTCTGGTTCCTCGTTTTCACCCTGGCGCATGATTCGCTGCATCGGCTTCACGCCCGGATGTTTCGCATCTCCACGGAGCGATTTGATGCCATCCACTACGCAGCCATGGCGTTCTACAAAGTCGGCGTCCTGCTGCTCAATCTGGTGCCGTATTTTGCGCTGCGGATGGTTGCTTGATGAGAGGGATCATCAAGTTCCCTCCACACCCAAGCACGGATTAGGAAACCACTGATTGAACACCGCAGAGGCTGGAACGCCGCAGAAATTGATTTTGAAAAATCTCTGCGTCGCTTGAAGTTTAAAACTGACTGCAAAAAGCGATGAACTCCCCCGAGCTTGAAGCATTTATCAATGGATTTCGTGGTTGCGGCACAACCACGCTGCGCATTTTCAACGATTCTACACCTCAGAATTTGGACATAGTACAACAGTGCAGACTCCTGGTTGAAAAGAGCGGCTTTGAAAATTGCGAGGGACTTTGTGAAATCGACCGTTCAAAGGCGGAGAGAATTCTTGTGTCATTCATGCTTCATGAAATGGCGTATGGCGTCCGCTGCATTCCCATCAATAAAGCACCGGAGCTGGCCCAGCAGTTTCTTGGCGTTTTTCCAACTGAAGAAACACGCTTTTTCACCAATTCAGATTTCGAGGAATCGGTCGAGATCTATGGCGGCCATCCATTGTTGAACTTGAGCTCATGGAATTCCATCACGCACTCAACCTTTGAGACGGGCGTGATCGCACTCTCCCCTGCAACGCAGGGCATTTTTTGGTTCGAGGACGAGGATTGAAATCATTCCACGCGTCAATGGCTGGAAGGACCAAACTATTGACGCGCCATTTCCTTATTTACGACACCAGCGGCAGCAGCTTGCCGAGGAGATCGCTGATCTTCACGCGTTCCTGTTCGCCGCTGTCGCGGTGGCGCAGGGTGACGGTGTCGAGGAGTTCGGGGCCTTTTTCGCCGAGGGAGTCGAAGTCGATGGTGACGCCGAAGGGAGTGCCGACTTCGTCCTGACGGGCGTAGCGGCGGCCGATGGAAGCGGTTTCGTCGTAGAAGCAGTTCATGTGCTTCTTGAGCAGCGCATAGACCTCACGCGCCTTGGCGACGAGTTCGGGCTTGTTCTTCAGAAGCGGGAAGACGCCAACCTTGATTGGGGCGACACGCGGATGCAGGTGCAGGACGGTGATGATCTCCTTCTTGCCCTTCTCATCCACCTTTTCGGTTTCGGAGAAAGCCTTGGCGAGGACGGCGAGTGCCATGCGGTCGAGACCGGCTGAGGGCTCGATGACGTGGGGGACGTAGCTGCCTTTGAAGAGGCGCTCAAACCATGCACGCACGGCGGCTTCGGACAGCGGCGCGCCCTTGGTCTTGGCGGCTTCGGCGGTGAGGCGCTTCTGGATGAGGGCCTCCTTTTGCTCGTCGGTGAGCTTCGCTGCGGCGGTCTTGAGTTCTTCGTCGAAGATTTCCTGGGACTTGGTGCTGGCGTTTTGATGCGCGGACAAATCAAAGTCGCCACGGGCGGCGATGCCTTCGAGTTCTTCGGTGCCGAAGGGGAATTCGCAGAGGATGTCCACACAGGCGCGAGCATAGTGAGCCAGGTCGTCCGAGGTCTGCCAGTAGTATTCCAGCACGTCGCCGAGGCCGATGCCTTCGTAGAACTTGGTGCGCTGATCGACCCAATAACGGTGCCACATCTGCCAGCCCCAGTTGGGCTTGGGCTCGCTGAGGTCCGCGCCTTCGACCCACGGGGCGACTTCGCCGCTGATGATCTCGACGGCTTCGTCGGGCTTGATGAAGAATTCGAGCTCCATCTGCTCAAATTCGCGGCTGCGGAAGGTGAAGTTCTTCGGGGTGACTTCGTTGCGGAAGGCCTTGCCGATCTGGCCGATGCCGAAGGGAACCTTCACGCGGCTGGAGTCATAGACGTTCTTGAACTGCGCAAAGATGGCCTGCGCGGTTTCGGGGCGCAGGTAGGTAACGTCGGCCTCGGTCGCTGTTGGGCCGAGGTAGGTCTTGAGCATGAGATTGAAGGGACGCGCCTCGCCTAGAGCACCGCCGGTTTCGGGATGGAAATCGACGCTGCCATTCACGGCATCGATCTTCTCTTCATTGAGCAGTTCGATCTCCTCGGGCTTGCCTGCGGCTTCACCGGCGTTCTGCGCGATCAAGGCGCGGACGCGTTTGCGGAAGCTTTCGATGTGCTCGCCATTCTTCAACAAAGCGGACACGGTGCGGTCCCAGCGCCAGCCGGTGGGGGATGTGGCACCGCTGTATTTCATGACGATGCCGTCCTGCGGCTCCACATGGTCCGCACGCACGCGCTTGTTGGTCAGCGAGCACTCGCGCATGAGGTCGGCAAAGGTGTCCACGTGACCGCTGGCTTTCCAGATGGCCGGATTCATGAGGATGCAGGCGTCGAGGCCGAGCACGTCTTCGCGCTCGCGCGTCATGGTGTTCCACCAGGCGCTGCGTAGGTTGCGCTTCAGTTCCGCGCCCAGCGGGCCGTAGTCCCACACGCCGCCGCAGCCGCCGTAGATCTCGCTGCTTTGATAGATGAAGCCGCGGCGCTTGCAGAGGGAAACGATCTTCTCCATTTGCGCGATAGAGTTCTTGGCGTCGGTGGACATGGTAGGTGGGACGATTGAGTGGATGAGGTGTGCCGAATGACTGGACTGCCACCGGCGAGGGGGGCGCGAAAGGAGCACCAGCGTGGCTGTGGTGCAACGCTTTTCAAGGGGAGACGGAGGGGGTGAAGTCGTCATCGACCATGGCGCGTTGCATCCCCGAGGAGAAGGCTACAGGAAATGCGAGGGCTCCGGCTGCTTGCGGGAGCGCTGATCGACAGACAAGAGTGTCCGTCGTACTTCCCCGGCGTGCTGCCCGGCAGTACGACAGGCACTCATGCCTGTCGATCAGCGCGTGATGAGCCCCCGGACTGCGTAGCACCCACGAGCGGGGTTGCAGGATCGAGGACGAGTTCGAGTAGGAGGACGAGGACGATTTCTACCCCCACAGCTCCCCTGCTTTCAGCCATTCCTTCACCAGATCGCGAAACGCCAGCACCGCCGGGTCATCGCCTTCTTTGGCCCAGACCATCACCAGCGGAATGGTCTGCTGGGGTTTGAGGGGGATGAGGGCGAGGTGCTTGCTGGTGGTGCTTTCCGGCACGATGCCGATGCCGGTGCCTGCCTCGACGTATTGCAAAATGGTGCCGATGAGACTTGGCGTGTGCTTCACGCGTGGTGCGAAACCCGCCGTCTGGCAGCCGGACTGAATGGCATCGTGCGAGCCTGCGCCTTCGCGCCGTGCGAGGATGATGAGTGGCTCTCCCGCGAGCTTTTTCCAGGGCAGCGAGGTCAGCCTGGCCCAGGGGTGATCCTTCGGCACGGCAGCGCAGAATTTCTCCTCCCGCAGCAGCAGCGTCTGCAAACCGAGAACTTCATGCGCGAGCACGGGACGGGTCAAGCCTATGGACAAGCGGCCCTTTGACACCATCTCCCACACACGCTCAGGCGTGCGTTCTTCAAGGATCACGGTCACACGCGGGTAGCGTTTGCCGTATTCCTTGAGCAGACGAGAGAGGAACATGCGGGTGGGCGGGCCGATGTAGCCGAGGCGCAATTCGCCCTCTTCGCCCTTAGCCGTTCGGCGCACGCGCCGCAGGGCATCATCCAGGCGTTCGAGAATCAAACCCGTCTCATGCAGAAGCACGGCACCGGCTGGAGTCAGCCGTGGCGAGCGCCGTTCGCGCTCGATCAATTGTGCGCCCAATTCGCGCTCCATCTCTTGAACCGCGCGGCTGAGTGCAGGCTGGGCGATGCGGAGCCGACGTGCGGCGCGCGAGAAGCTTAGCTCCTCGGCCACGGCCTGAAAGTACCTCAAATGTCGCAGTTCCATGATCGGCAGCCATTATACCGAACCGGCATCAAAGCCATAGCAAAAGTCTATTTTAGTTACTGAAGCGGTTGGCGCATGAGTCCGCCCACATGAACCCTGCCAAAATCGAAGAAACTCTCAAGCTGGTCCTGGTCAGCTGGATCATCATCATCGCCGCCGCGTGGCTGGTGGGCCGCCTGTGCCGCCGCGTCGGCCAGCCGCCCGCTGTGGGCGAAATCGCCGCTGGCTTGCTGCTGGGGCCTTCGTTCATCGGCCTGTTTGCACCCGATTTTGTCACCTTCATTTTTCCCGATGAAATCAAGGGCCCACTCGCCTTGCTGGCAAAAATCGGCCTGCTGCTGATGCTGTTTCAGGTGGGCATGGAGTTCGATTTTTCTCACCTGCGCCACAAGTCCAGGGTGGTCTTCTCCTCCTCACTCATGGGCATCCTGGCACCGCTGGCTGGCGGGCTGCTCATCGGGCCATGGCTGCACCGCACCTTCGCGCCGGACCTGCCCTTTTTCGGCTTTCAGCTTTTTGTCTGCATTGCCTTGGCCATTTCCGCGCTGCCGATCATGGGCCGGATACTGCTGGAGATGAAACTGGAGCGCACCGCCCTGGGGGCCACGGCCATCAGCGCCGCCGCCATTGATGATGCCGTGGGCTGGATTTTTCTCGGCGTCTCCACGGCCATCATCAAACAAGGGGATCATTTTTCATGGCTGCCATTCCTGGGCCAGACAGCGCTCATCGTTCTCTATTTTGTCGTGCTGATGAAGGTCGTCGGTCCGTTTATCATCCGGCTCTGGCGCAGACAATGCGCAGTGCATCAGACGGAGACCTTCACCCCGGGCTTTCTGGTGCTGGTCTTCTGCACACTTTTCATTTCCGCACTGATCACCAGCAAGCTCGGCATTTTCGCCATCTTTGGCGCCTTCGCGCTCGGCGTGGCGCTGCACTCGGAGCCCACGCTGGTGAAGGCATGGCGCGAGCGCTTCGCCGACTTCGTCATCGTGACCTTGGTTCCCATCTTCTTTACCAATACCGGCCTCAACACCAAGATCGGTTCCTTTGACAACGCCACCGCGTGGATCGGCTGCTTCCTCGTTTCCGCCATCGCCATCATTGGCAAGCTGGGGGGCTGCACCCTCGGGGCACGCTGGGCCGGAGCGAGCTGGCGCGAGGGGCTGTCAATTGGGGCGTTGATGAACACCCGCGCCCTCATGGGCCTCATCGCAATCAGCGTCGGAAAGGATCTTGGCCTGCTGAATGACAAGCTCTTCACCATGTTCATCATTATGTGCCTGGTCACCACGGCCACCACGGGGCCGATGCTTCGCGCCTGGCTGCCTGACGACCTGAAGAAGCTCGTTCCCCCACGCTGAAGTGCAGCGCGGGCTCTATAGGAGCCGCAGTTCCATGATCGGCAGCCTTTATAGCGAACCGGCATCAAAGCTATAGCGAAAATCTATTTTCGTTACGGATGAGCCGGACGTATGAGGCCGCGCATGTCCATCCAAGCTCCCCGCAAACAACATCTCTGGATCTGGTTTCTCTGGCTCTTCGGCTTTTACGCCGTGTGGTCCTGGCTGGTGTTTGGCCATGACCGCTGGGAAGCCGTCACCGAGCACTGGCCCATCGCTTTGTCGATGGCGATGGGCAGCTACGTGGCAGGCTCCACCCCCATGGGAGGTGGCACGGTAGGCTTCCCCATCCTGGTGCTGCTGTTTGGTCTTTCCCCCGCCCTTGGGCGTGACTTCAGTTTTGCCGTGCAGTCCATCGGCATGACGAGCGCGAGCATCTTCATCCTGTGCCGCCGCCAGCCGCTGGCGTGGTCCATGCTGAAAGGCGCAATGGTCGGCACCGTGATCGGGCTGCCCGCCGGGATCTTCTGGATCGCTCCGCACATTCCGGGGCTGTGGATCAAGCTCGTCTTCGCGGTCGTCTGGGCGAGCTTCGGCGTGCTGCATCTCTATCGTATTGGCGAGATCGCCTCGCACGATGGCATGACGGAGTTCGACGAGCGCTGGGACTTCCGCGTGGGACTGGCCATGGGCGTGTTCTCCGCCGCCACCGTCGCCGCTGTCACCGGCGTGGGCATCGACATGGTGCTCTACGCGCTGCTGGTGCTGCTCTGCCGTGCTGATTTGAAGATCGCCATCCCCACCTCCGTGCTCATCATGGCCTTCACGTCTGTGCTGGGCATCGTGATCAAGAATCTTACCACAGGCATGCAGCCGGGTGTCTATGAAAACTGGCTCGCCGCCGCCCCAGTTGTGGCGCTCGGTGCACCTCTCGGTGCCTTCATGGTCGATCTCATCGGGCGCAAGCCCACGCTCCTCTTTGTCGCCGTGCTCTGCGTCGGGCAGTTCATCTGGACCTGCTACACGGAGCGCACCGCCCTCGGCCTCGGCGGGTTTGCCGCATCCGTCGCCGCCGTGGGGGTCTTCCTTCTCGGCTTTGAAAAACTGCGCTCCTGGGGGGCGGTGCTGGTGGGAGAGCGCCAGGCCTTTCTGGCGGCTGAAAAAGGGAAGAAGTGATGAATGACTCGACCGAGTTGCTGAATTCGCCATGCTGGCTTTCGCACTCGTCCTTTCTTCATGCTTCCCATCTTCGAACTCCGCCAGACCTTCACCGCCGCGCTGCTTGACCCGGCGCTGCCGAATCTGCTGATCAAAGCGCCGACAGGCTCCGGCAAGTCCACGCAGATCCCGCAGTTTGTGCTGGATTCCGGCCTGCTGGCCGCAGGCAAACGCTGCATCGTGCTGCAGCCGCGCCGCATCGCCGCGCGCATGCTGGCCCAGCGGGTCGCGCGTGAGCGCAATGCACGCCTCGGTGGCGAGGTGGGCTATCAGGTGCGGTTTGAAAACATCACCAGCAAGGAAACGCGGCTGAGCTATGTGACCGAGGGCGTGATGCTGCGGCAGATGCTGGAAGATCCGCAGCTTGAGCGTGTGGGCTGCATCTGCATCGATGAATTCCATGAGCGGCATCTGGATGGCGATCTGGTGCTGGCCTTTGCGCGGCAGCTGCAGCGCACACGGCGGCCGGATTTGAAGATCATCGTCATGTCTGCCACGCTGGTTTCGGGGCCGCTGGTGGATTTCATGCAGCCGTGCAAGCTGCTGGAGTCTGAGGGGCGCACCTTTCCGGTGGAGGTGCGGTATCAAGCGCCCCTGCAACTGAAGACTGGCTACCCGGAGTTTATCTGGGATCAGGCGGCGCGTGCGTGTGAAGATCTCGCGCTTTCGCCTGGCTTCTCTGGCGACATGCTGGTCTTCATGCCGGGTGGGCATGAGATCCGCAAGACCATTGCGGCTATCCAAGGCCGCAGCTTTGCTCGCGGCCGCCGTGTGGTGCCGCTGCATGGCGAGCTGACGCCGCAGGATCAGGACGCTGCCGTCACACCCGGCGAACAGCCGAAAATCATCGTCAGTACGAACGTGGCGGAAACATCGCTGACCATCGAAGGCGTGCGCGCCGTGGTGGATGGCGGGCAGGCACGCACGGCTTCGTATGATCCGCGCCGTGGCATCAACACGCTCACGGTGCAGAAAATAAGCCGTGCTTCGGCGGAGCAGCGTGCCGGACGTGCAGGCCGTCTTGGTCCTGGTATCGCCGTGCGTTTGTGGACGCAGCGCGATCACCTGCTGCGGCCAGAAAGCGAACTGCCCGAAGTGCAGCGTCTTGATTTGAGTGAAGCGTTGCTCGCGCTGCGGGTGCTTTCGCGTGAACCGTTTGATTGGTTTGAAGCGCCGACGCCGGCCTCGATGTCGCGTGCGGAGAATTTGCTGCATGATCTCGGTGCGCTGGATCACGAAGGCCGCATCACCGCGCTGGGGCGGCAGATGAGCCGCTTCCCGCTGCATCCGCGTTTTGCGCGCATGCTGCTCGCCGCTGCGCAGTTTGGCTGCTTGCGCGAGGCCACGCTGTGCGCCGCCGCAGCGCAGGGGCGTGACATTTTGCTCGTCGGCAAAAACAATGCCTCGCACAAAAACGAAGACCTGTGGGAACACGACGACGTGACCGAGTTCCAGGCCATCCTGCGAGCCTTTGCGCGTGCGGAGGCGATGAACTTCAACCCCGATGAATGCGCGCGCTATGGCATCCATGCCAATGCCTCACGCGAAGCCGCACGCAGCGCCGATCAATTCCTCCAGCTCGCGAAACGCTCCGGTCTGCCGATCAATGACGAAGTCGCCGATCCCACAGCGCTGGCGAAGATGCTGCTCGCTGCGTTCAGCGATCATCTGGGTGTGGAAACCAGCACAGGCAGCCGCATCTACCGGCTTGCGGGTGGTTACAGCGGGCATCTTGGTAAAGATGCGCACATCCGCCCGCCGCATCTGATCGTCGCCGCCGAGATCGTGGAGGTGCAGGGCAAGGCGCTCACCGTCCAGCTTAACAACTGCACACGCATTGAGGAGGAGTGGCTTCGCGAGCTCTTCCCCGAGGATTTCACCACGGCCTCGCGCGCGGCTTACGATGCCATTAACCGCCGCGTGATGAATTTGGAGGAGGTGCGTTTCCGCAGTCTCGTGCTCAGCAGCCGCGAGCGTGGCGAGCCGGATGAATCCACCGCTGCCAGCCTGCTCGCCGCCGAAGTCATCGCCGGACGTCTGCAGCTCACCAACTGGAACGAAAAGGTGGAGCAATGGATCACGCGTGTGAACTGCCTCTCCAAATGGATGCCCGATCTTGAAATCCCCGCCATCGGCGAGGAGGATCGCCACCTGATTATTGAACAGGTCTGCACCGGATGCATTGCCTACCGTCAGCTCAAGGATAAAGACATCTTCCCTGCCCTGCACCAATGGCTCAGCCATTCGCAGCGCGACATGCTCGACAAATACGCCCCCGAACGCTACCCCCTCAAAAACGGCAAGACCGCCCGCATCGTCTATGACGAAAAGCAGCCCCCCAGCGTCAGCGCCGTCCTCCAGCATATGTACGACGTCAACGAAAACCCAAAGGTTGCCGCCGGCCGTATCAGCGTCACCGTGCATCTGCTCTCACCCGCACAAAGGCCGATCCAGACCACCGGAGATATTGGCCGCTTTTGGCGCGAGGGGTACCCGGCGGTGAAAGCGCAGTTGCGCGGCAGGTATCCAAAGCATGAGTGGCGGTGAAGGAGCCATTGTATTTAAGTGATCAGCCCTTTAACAACGACACCCAACCATGAAAGACGACCCAATCAAAACCGATGCTGAAAAGCTTGCTCGATTTGTGCAGCTATTGCCTAGCTTTGGAGAGAACATGGAATTCGCCAATCTTTTTGGAGCTTTCGATGAACTCGCCTACAACAGGTTCAAGAGCGAGGCGAAAACGGCACTTCCCGAAGATTTCGAAGCTTATCTGCGCGCCTACAACGGCGGCCTTCCGCTAGAAACAGATCATCCGTTTGGCTTTCTATTTTCCATGCAAACCAATGAAATGGAAGCATCCTTGCTATCCACCCTTCATTGGCCATGCCCCCCTGGAAAAGATAACTGGCTTCCTATTGGGAGAGACGGTGCCATGGGCCTGTTCTTTTTATCACTCAACCACTCAGACTTTGGCGTCATTTATTCATGCTTTGCTTGGTCAGATGAAACGACGGGCGAATTAGCTTATGAATCCAACGTCAAACAGGTGGCAGACTGTTTTTGCGATATGTTTCGTTTAAAAAAGTACTACTAAACCATAGTCCTTTTGATTCCCGCCCCATTACTCGCTATTCTAAAAGTGTAGCTACTACAGTTGCGAATGCATTCTAGACGCAATATGCATGTCACGGCAAAATCAAAACCCGCGTCCCTTTCTTCACCAAGTCGTGAACCTGGAGCAAATCGGCCTTTCGCATGCTCAGGCAGCCCCAGGTGAGATGGTGATGGCCGTCGGGCCAGTCGCTGATCCAGCCATGGATGCCGATACCCCCGCCCAATGAGGTGTCTGTGGGAGCCAGGGAACCATGCAGCGCGGCTGCAGCAATGCGATCGTGCTCTCTTTTTGAGATGCGCTTTTCGCTCAAGGCGGTTCGGGCATCGAAGGCATTCGGATAGCCCAACCGCAGCCATGCGGCGCCGAGATAGGCACCAGATTCGCCATCGAATGGCCCCTTGGCCTTCTGCGTGATGCGGTATTCTCCCACCGGCGTGCCGTTGTCGCCGTCGGTCATCTTTCGCTGCCTGCCGTCTTGTCCAAGAGCGATGGGCAAAGCGTGCTTCACTTGTCCTTTCTCACAAAAATGGATTTGGTAGGCATGCTTCACGGCGATGAGCACGCGCTCCTCTTTCGCTGGCACCAGCAGGCGCTTGTGGCTGCGGATGAAAGTGGAAACGCTCTGCGGCCAGGTGGCCGCCTCAGCGTAAAGAAGGTGTCGCAGCGTGAGGGTGAGCTGTGCGGGACTGCCATTCGAGCCGGGAGCGATCTGAGCAATGCGTTGTCGTCGCTTCACGGTGTCACCGGGTTTAAGAGTGCAGGCGTGGATGCCTGTGTAGCCAGTCAGGACGTGCTGGGGTTGTCCATTGTCGAGAAAGCGATGCTCCAACCAGACCTCGCCTTCTTTCACGTCGGTCACGGTACCGGCGGCGAGGGTGTAAACAGGTTGGTTTGCATCTGTGTCACCGCCGCCGCTGCCATTCCATGTTTCGTGGGATTCAAGTGCGAGTGCATCGATGACTGTTTCACTCACGCTCCATTTTTTATGCCAGCGTTTGGTGGCCTGATCTTTGTAGCCCGCCGATGCGTCCGCGCCGCCGACGGGAAAATCGAAGCCGTCAGCGAGGTTTGGAGCGAGGAGTGAGTTGAGATCCTGGGCTGAGAGTGTGCAGGCCAAGAGGAGCCATGGCATGAAGCGCAAGATCATGCGCAGCGCAGGGAGCAGGGGCTGTTCAATGACGATGAATTCATGCGCCGTTTTAACGAAAACGGTGTTCCGCAGCAAGAGCGAAGACTCGAAGGCCAAGCGCAAATTTCATTTCCGTCTCGCTGATCTGCCGCAGCAAGCTTCTTTGGAGTGCATCGGGAATCGAAGAACGAGCGTAGCTGCCGCTTTCGAACGTCTCGTGGTGTGCTGAGCTGACTGGCTTGCGAAAGATTGCAGGCTCCCGCATTCGACAGGCACTGGCATGCGCGAATCATCCGGCACGGCGAAAGCGGTAGCTGCGCTCGTGCCTCGCTACGCGACCGCACTCCAAAAACGCCGCTCATCGCAGACACCAGCTCACTCGCTGATGCAATAGAGCGTCTTCGCGGAGCGGAGGAAGAGCTGGCCGTTGCTGATGGCGGGGGTGGCGCTGTGGTCGGAGGTGTCGCCTTCGATTTTGTTGCGGGAGATGAGTTCGAACTTGGGGCCGAGTTTGATGACGAGGACTTCGCCACGGCGGCTGACGTGGTAGAGGTGGCCGTTGGCGGCGACGGGTGAGGCGTAGTCGCCACCGCTCATGCCACCACCGCGACGTCCGCCGCCGCCACCGCCGGAGTCTTGATTGGCGGATGTGCCGCCGGTGGATTCGATGCGTTCGTTGTAGGTTTCGGTGCCGGTTTTGGCATCGCGACAGGTCGCGAGGGAGCCGCTGATCCAGTAGAGGCGGTCTTCCCAGAGGATGGGGGTGGCGATGCGAGATCCGTTGGAGCCGGTCCAGAGGGTGTTGGTGGCGGTGACGTCGCCTTTGCCGCCTGCTTTGATGGCGACGGAGCCGCCGCCGCGTTCGCTCATGCCATAGACGACCTGGCCGTCGGTCACGAGGCTGTTGCACACGGAGTCGCTCTGCAGGCCGGTGGCGTACCAGCGCAGCTTGCCGGTGTCGGGATTGAAGCCCCAGATCTCGCTGGGCACGGCGATAGTGAGATCGGCGCGGCCTTCGACTTCGACCACGATGGGGGTGCCCCAGGTGCTGGCGAAGCCTTCGGAGGGGGCTTTCCAGAGTTGTTTGCCGGTGGTTTTGTCGAAGCCATACATGGCCTGGCTTTCGATGAAGGCGGGGACGATGAGGACATCACCATGCAGGATGGGACTGGAAGCGGTGCCCCAGCTGCGGCGGTCATCCCAGTCGCCCACATCGGCCTGCCAGAGTGGTTTGCCATCGAGATCAAAGGCGTGCACTCCGGACTTGCCGAAAAAGGCGAAGACGCTCTTGCCATCCGAGACGGGCGTGTGGCTGGCGTAGCCGTTTTGGGCAAACATGCCGCCGTAGCGTTCTTCGGGCTGCTTGGCGGGCACGGAGCGATCCCAGAGTATGTTTCCGGTGGCGCGGTCCACGCAGACGAGGTGACGCTTCAGCGCGGTGATGTCTCCGGTGCCCTGCTGACCATCGGCGGCGTAGCCGCTCCAGCAGGTGACGAAGATACGATCTCCCACGACGATGGGGCTGGAGGAGCCGGGGCCGGGCAGAGTGGCCTTCCACTTGAGATTTTTCGTGGCGCTCCATTCCACCGGCACGGGTTTGTCATCCGGCGCGATGCCGCTGCCGTTGGGGCCGCGAAAGCGCAGCCAGTCGGCGGCGCTGACGGTGAGAGTGGAAGACAGCAGAACCAGCAAGGACAGGCGCGTGATCATGAGCGCATCCAACCCAGCGCTGCGGAGGCAGTTGCGCAGGGAATGCGAATCGTTTGTGGGTTCAGATGGTCGTCTGTTTGATCGCAAGCTCCCGGGCCTGCTCCACCCAGTGCTCACGCTTGATGCGGTCTTTGAAGGCGAGACGGGCGGAGAATTCTTTGACGTGGTCTTGATCCCAGGCGGCGATCTGCTCGTAGGTGTAGATGCCGATATCGTGAAGACGCTTTTCGAGCACGGGCGAAATGCCTTCGAGCGTGGTGAGGTCGTCCGTCTTTTCAGGCCGGGTCTTGTAGATGAAGCCGAGCTTGGGATCGAGCTGGGAATTGAGCTGGGGTTCGAACTTGAGCTTGAGTTCGGGCTGCGAATCCATCTCAGGCAAGGCAGGCAGCAAGAGTTCGGTCAATGCGGGGAGGGTGTCGGCAAGCACGAGGCCTCCATGAGCGGCAGTCGCATCCACGCCGGGAGCCGATTCCACACTGACGTGCGGGGCAGAAATGATGGTGGCGAGCGATGACGCATGCGGTGCAGGCGGCGGGAGTTCAGCGGCGGAAGGGGGGATGCTGGCCGTGGCGGGTTCGGTGCGTGGCTCTTCCGGAACTGCGGGCACTGATTCCGGCGTCTGGACATCCTCAGGGGTAACAGATTCCACTGGCGGCGTGTCCGTTTGGGAGGGCGTGGTCGGCAGAGGAATGTCGCGCGTGGTGATAATTTCTTCCGTGACGGCGGGGACGGTCTCGGCCGCAGTCGTGCCTGCTTTCTCCTTTTTGGGCATGTAGATGGTCTCGGTTCCCATTGGAATGGCAGGACCGGACACGATGGAGTGATCGCCCACCTTGCGCTTCAAATTGGCAATCTCATTCTTCAAGGAGGATGCCTCGCCTTGCAGCTTGCGCGTCTGGCGCTTGAAGCGCCCCCAGGTCGCATAGCCAAACAGCAGGCCGACGACGAAGAAGATGAACCCCAGCACACAGACAAAGGCACCGCTGTGCATCAGCATGTAAAACAGCGGCTCGGCGGAAAGGGATTCAAAGTCGAATTTCATGGGCGGCTATTTGATGAGGAGTTCGACAGAGCGGGGACTGGCAGGAGCCGCAGGCGAACCGGCGGGGACGGGATCAAACACCACCGCATGAATGTCACTGGTGGGCGTGCCCTGTTCGACGAGGAAGGACATCACGGCATCGGCGCGGGCTTTGCTGATGTCTTTTTCGGCTTTCTCGGGTCCGGCGGGATCTGGATGAGCGCCGATGACCAAGCCCAACTTCGGCCCGGCAGCGAGCAAAGTGGACGACAGGGTGGCGAGCTTGGTCTGCTCCTCGGGAGGAATGCGTGAGGAACCGGGATCAAACACGATCACGCAGCCCCGCAGGATCTCGCGCAGCAGGTCAAGAGTGGCGGGGGGCAGCTTCGACTGAATCTGATACCCGGGAAAATGATAAAGTGAGGGCACCAACGTGAACTGCGCTTCCACTTTAGCAGCGCCGGTGACGGGCCTTAACAGAGCCAGCCAGGCACTTTCCAACTGCCGCGTCGCGACCCCGGTGAGGTGCGGGATGCCATCGCTCTGGATGTCGAAGGAGCGTGGTGGCGGGAGGCTGAAAAAACTGTTCACAAAGGCCGTAAGCAGCTCCGGTTTGGCAAAGTCGGCGGGCAGCACATGCGGGCTGGCCTGAAGCGCGGTGGGGTCCACCTCCCGTGCGCCAGCCACTTCGGCGAGCGCGGCCACCAGCTCTTCTTTCAAGCCTGGGTCCGGCAACAGGCCGCTGAGGACGATGGTATCGCCTCGGGCATGAATGTGCAGTTCGGCAGGCACGCGCAAGGTGGCGATGATCGGCTTGAGGAGGGCACTGCTGACTGTGAGCGGCGGTTTGAAGCCTTCCGGCCAGCGCACTTCGGGGGTGGAGTGCAGGTCATCGGTATTGATGACGAGATCGGGGCGCAGCTCAGCGAGGAGGAGGCGCACCTGGCTGATTTCATCCCCTTCGGGAAACCAGCCGCTGAGACGGAGGGTGCTCTGGTCCAGTTTGGCACTGAGACTGGCCAGCACGTGGATGTTTTCCGCGCCGGGCTGCAAACGCAGGGGAACGAGCGTGCGGATGGCCGCCAGCGCTTTCTCACGTGCGGGAGGATCCGGTGCCTCGCCGCTGACGGCGATGTCGAAGAATCGCACCGTCACGACGGGATCGCGCACTCCGGCGGCCTTCAGACGCGCCACGGCCTCCTCAGTGAGCAGGGGGAGATTCTCGCTGCAAAACAGCCATGCATGCACTCCCGTCGCCACGGGCAGGAGGATCAGCATGAAAAAGCAAAGACTGAGACGCATGAAAGAGTGTGCGGAGTGGCAATTGACACCGAGGAGGTGGAACCGATAATCCGCGTCCCCGCTGACAGCCGTACCGTTAAAGTTCGCCGCCTGCGAGGCAAGGAATAACTGTTACACCTTATCTAACCAAAATACACGCCCATGTCAGTCGTCATCGCTGGATCAGTCGCCCTCGACAATGTTAAAACCCCGCAGGATTCGCAGGAAAACCTGCTGGGAGGTTCCGCCAGCTATGCGGCTCTGGCCGCCAGCATCTTCTGCCAGCCGATCCATCTGGTCGGCGTGATCGGCCATGATTTCCCAAAAGCTCACCTCGACTTGCTGTCCTCACGCGGCATCACGCTGGATGGTCTGGAGCGCAGCGACGGCGAATCCTTCACCTGGACCGGCGAATACCACGAGGACATGAACAGCCGCACCACGCACAAGGTGGGCCTCAATGTATTGGAGGCGTGGCAGCCCAAGCTCCCCGCTGCTGCAAAGCAGGCCAAGGTGGCCGTGGCCGCCAACATGAGCCCGGACAACCAGATGCAGATGCTGGACCAGATCGAAGCTGATTTTGTCACCGCTGACACGATGGATCTGTGGATCAACATCGCCAATGAGCGCCTGCACGACGTGCTCAAGCGCATCGACCTCCTCGTCATCAATGACGGCGAAGCCAAGGAATTTGCCGGCACGACCAACCTGGTGGAAGCCGGGCGCAAGCTGCAGGCCAAGGGCCCGCGCTTTGTCATCGTGAAGCGTGGCGAGCACGGCAGCTTCCTGTTTGGAGAGAAGCCGGAGGAATTTTTCGCGTGCTCCGCCTATCCCCTGCACAGCGTTTTTGACCCGACCGGCGCCGGTGACTCCTTCCTCGGTGGTTTGTCCGGCTGGCTCGCCGCCAACGGCAAGACCAAGCCGACCTTCGAAGATCTGAAGACCGCCGTCGTGTACGGCAGCGTGACCGCCAGCTACACCTGCGAAGCCTTCAGCACCCACAAGCTGCAGACGGTGACGAAGGCTGACATTGAGGCGCGTATTGCGGAACTGCGCGCGTTTACGAGCTTTGCCTGAGTTTGCTGTGGCTGGCTGTTGCTGCCCAGCCACTGCAAACCATCGCCAACCACTGCAAACACCCGCCAACTTCCCCTTCCTCTCTCATGTGGACCTCGATCAAAACCTTCAAAGACATCAAGCTGGAGAAAACCAGCGATGGCATCGCCAAGATCACCATCAACCGGCCGAAGGTGCGCAATGCCTTCCGGCCGCTGACGGTGAAGGAGATGCTGGAGGCATTCGAAATCGTGCATGAGGACCGGAGCGTCGGCGTGATCATCCTCTGCGGCGAAGGCCCCCTGGCCTTCTGCTCCGGTGGGGACCAGAAGGTGCGTGGAGACGCCGGCTACATCGGCGACGACGGCGTGCCACGGCTAAACATCCTCGATGTGCAGCGGAAGATCCGCACCCTGCCCAAGCCCGTGGTGGCCATGGTGGCAGGCTACGCCATCGGCGGCGGGCATGTGCTGCACATTGTGTGTGACCTGACCATCGCTGCAGACAATGCAAAGTTTGGCCAGACGGGGCCGAAAGTGGGCAGCTTTGACGGCGGCCTCGGCTCCAGCTACCTCGCCCGCATTGTCGGCCAGAAGAAGGCACGAGAGATCTGGTATCTCTGCCGCCAGTACGATGCGAAGCAGGCCCTGGATATGGGTCTGGTAAACACGGTCGTCCCGCTGGACCAGTTGGAGGAAGAGACTCTCAAATGGTGCCGCGAGATGCTGCAGCACTCCCCGCTGGCCCTGCGCTGCCTCAAATCCGCCCTGAACGCGGACTGTGACGGCCAGATGGGCCTGCTGGACCTCGCCGGAAACGCCACACTGCTCTACTACATGAGCGAAGAGGCGAAGGAGGGCAAAAACGCCTATGTGGAAAAGCGGAAGCCTGATTTTTCCAAATTTCCCCGCCTGCCCTGACCGGGGTCAGCTAAATGGGAAGCTGAAAGTCAAGAATGCCTTTATGGTTGCCACCTCTGGCGGAGTTTGTATGATCGTCCTCCGTCCGTTGACACACTCCTCCTGACATGGCCAAACGTACCACCTCCAAACCTACTGCTCCAGCCCCTTCGTCCTCAGCCTACGATCTCAAACAGATTCGCGAGATCGTCGGTCTCATGGCTGAGAACAATCTGACCTATTTCCACAGCGAGCAAAAAGGCGCCAAACTCGAACTCCGCCGTGGCTCTGATCTGGAGGCGGTCAAAGAACTGCTCCAGAGCATGCCGGTTTCTTCTGGCTCACACGTCTCCTATGCCGCCGCACCGGCCGTGGCAGCTCCCGCGCCAGCCGCTGCAGCCAGCGCCCCGGCTCCGGCCGCCGCTTCCGATTCCATGGGGCCGACGATCAATTCCCCCATGGTAGGAACCTTCTACCGCAGCGCCGCTCCGGGAGAAAAGCCCATCGCCAACATCGGCGACAGCGTGGGTGAAAACAGCAATGTCTGCATCATTGAAGCCATGAAGGTCATGAACGAAATCAAGGCTGACACCCGTGGCACCATTGTACGCGTCCTCGTGGAAGACGGAAAACCCGTCCAATATGGCCAGCCCCTGTTCGAGTTGAAAGCCTGATTGCCCTCCCTGCCCCTGTCATGACGTCCAGGCCCCGCCAAGTCGGGCCTGCCAGCGATCAAGCCAAGCAGACTTCTCCCATCTTCCACGCCCACATGTTCAAAAAAGTCCTCGTTGCCAATCGTGGTGAAATCGCTCTCCGCGTCATTCGTGCCTGCAAAGAACTCGATGTCAAAACCGTCGCCGTTTATTCCGAAGCCGATGTCGATTCGATGCACGTTCACCTGGCCGATGAAGCCATCTGCATCGGCCCTGGTCCAAGCTCCGAGAGCTACCTGAAAATGAGCCGCATCATCAGTGCGGCGGAAATTGCCAACGTGGATGCCATCCACCCAGGCTACGGCTTTCTCTCCGAGAAGGCCGAATTTGCCGAAGTGTGCGCGCAGTGTAAAATCAAGTTCATCGGCCCATCCGCCCGCGTCATCAGCATGATGGGCGACAAGAATGTGGCGCGTGAAACGGCGCTGAAGGCAGGCATGCCGATCACTCCCGGCTCAGACGGTCTCATTCACACGGAAGAGGAAGCGCTCGAATGGGCACGCAAGATCGGCTACCCTGTCATGGTCAAGGCCAGCGCCGGTGGTGGCGGCCGCGGCATGCGCCCGGTGCTCAATGAAGCCACTTTGCGGTCCAGCTTTCAGGCGGCCTCGTTGGAAGCCATGAAATGCTTTGGCGACGGCTCCATGTACATGGAAAAGCTCGTCGAAAAGCCTCACCACATCGAGTTCCAGGTCGTGGCCGATTCGCACGGCAACGTCGTTCACCTCGGTGAGCGCGACTGCTCCATGCAGCGCCGCAATCAGAAGATCATCGAAGAGTGCCCTTCCCCCAAGATCTCCGCCAAGATGCGCAAGCGCATGGGCGACGCCACGGTGAAGCTCTGCAAGGAAATCGGTTACGAGAACTGCGGTACCATCGAGTTCCTCGTCGATAACAAGTGCGAAAACTTTTACTTCATGGAAATGAACACCCGCATCCAGGTGGAGCATCCCATCACGGAAGAGGTGTATGGCTGTGACCTGATCAAGGAGCAGATCCGCATCGCCGCCGGCCTGCCGCTGAGCGAGCACGTGGTAGGCGCCCAGCCTCGTGGCCATGCCATTGAGTGCCGCATCAATGCCGAAGATCCTTCCCGCAATTTCGCCCCCAGCCCCGGCAAGATCAATCTCTGGTACACCTCCGGTGGCCGTGGCGTCCGCGTAGACACCCACGTCTATTCCGGCTATTCGGTGCCACCGTATTATGACTCGATGATCGCCAAGCTCATCGTCACCGGTGCCACGCGTGAGATCGCCATCCGCCGCATGCGTCGCGCGCTCGGCGAGTTCACGGTCGAAGGCATCAAGACCACGATCCCGCTGCAGAGCCAGATCATGACCACCTCCGACTTCCAGAACGGCCAGTACGACATCACCTGGGTGGAGAACTTCCTGCGGCAGGAAGGCATGTAAGGCGGAGCAGCGAGGAATTCAGTTCCCCCCTGCCCTCCATGAAACCTGAGAGTGATCTCAATCCCTACGCCGCTCCGCAGAGTGCAATTTCTGACGATGATACGTCAGAGATGCCCGCTTCGACAAAATGGACTGTTTTCATGCTCATTACGCTGGTCGTCGGATGGGTGGGCGGCCTGTGGAGCCTTGCGCAAGGCAGTGAAGCCAATGTGATCAGAAGCGGCTGGTACTTTCACATCAGAGGGATTGTTTGTCTTCAGGCCCTTCTAAGCATTCTTTACTTTAGACAGAAAAAATGGAGTTATTATCTGGGAGTGCTGAGTCTCGTATGGATTGTCACCACCTGGCTTCATCGAGTTAAAACACTCGCTGAAGCAATATGGGAGAAAGATCCCCTGCAAGCAGCGATGCTCGCCACTTCAGCTCTGTTACTCCTGTTACTTTTTTACCGCTTCACCTTCGGCCTGCCCAGCCGCAGGTTTTACCGCATGACTCAGAAGTAAGGAGGGGCGTGACATTACCTGATCAGCCCCCAGTTCCGGCCCAGCGGGAAGTAGCAGAACAAGCCGGGGCCGACGAGATTGCGCTCCGGCACAGAGCCCCAGTAGCGGCTGTCGGAACTGTTGTAGCTGTTGTCGCCCATGGCCCAGTATTCCCGCGCGTTGTCTCGGTTGCTCAACTCGCGCACGGTGCCGTCCGAAAGGAGGCCGAAGTTGCCGTAGCCTTTGTACAGGCCTTCCATGGCCCCCACGCGCTTCATGCCGAACTCTTCAGCGGGCTTGCCGTTCACCCAAAGCACGGGCGATTTGACTTCGAGCCGGTCTCCAGGCACGCCGACGAGCCGCTTGATGTAATGCTGCGAGCCCTCTTCAACGCTCACCCGCATGTAAGGGCTGCGAATGTTCTTCGTGGTGAAGACAAAGACCTCGCCACGGGTGGGGCGGCGGAAGTTGTAGGCGAATTTGTTCACCAGCACGTGGTCGCCGGTGTCCAGGGTGCCGCGCGCCAGCAACTGCCCTTCGGTGACATAAGTCCCGCCTGATTCCCCGAGCTTTTGCTCCACCCGCGCATCGGGGGTGATGTTCTGGCCGTCTGCGCTGACGGGAAGATTCAGGTAACGCTGCATCCCGAGATTAAGACCATCCGGGTCGGTGGCGAGCTGGCGCATGGGTGCCCAGATCCACTGCGTGCCGCCATCTTCAAAGTGCAGGCGGCAATGGGCGAAAAAGCCGAGAAAGCTGTGCTCCGTCAAAGGAGGTTCACCTTTGCGCAGGAAGCCCGAACGTTTGGCAACGACATTGTAATACGAACGTCCCGTCACCCAGTCCTTGCACTGGACAAAAAAATTGGGCGTCACGTCCTCGGCGGTGTGATTCGCGACCAGTCCATACAGAGTCGGCTGCATGGAGCCGGTGGGAATCTTGAACGGCTGCGCGATGTAGCTGCGGATGCCGAGGGCGATGACAATGGCGACAAAGAACACCTCCACATTTTCGCCGATGTCCGAATGCTCCACATGTGGCAGCGCCTTTTCACAGGCTTTGTTGATCTCGTCGTTCAAGGCACTGATGCGCGCCTTGTCCCTGGCGCGCATGGCGTCCTCCAGGCTGCTGCGCAAAGCCGTGATCTCCTCCAGCTTGGCCGGTGGCAGGATGTCGCGCTTGTAGTTGATGAAGCGCGTCACGCCCTTGTGCAGGAGCTTGGCATGCTTGAGGTAGCGGGGGGTGAGGAAAAACATGAGGTCTGGAGCGTGATACTAGGACGCGGCAGGCAATGCTCAAGTGCTGTGATCGGCCCAAAACCGATTTGATTCAGCTCCGGGATTCCACCACCAGGACATCGCGCAGCACTTCGGCAGCCATGGCATTGTCTGAACAAACGAGGCTGGCGGTGGTGCTGGACGCATCCCGGCGCAGGATGTGCATGGAGCGCAGATCCAGCCCGGCGTCCTTCAGGCGCAGGGCCACGGCGGCAAGCGCGCCCGGTTTGTCCTCCAGCCTGACCAGCAGGGTGTCCTGGGTGATGACACTGAAGCCCTCGTTGCTGAGCACCCGCAGCGCCTCGTCATAACGGTCCACGCTGAGCACGACGATGCCGTGATTCTCCACGCCCTCGATGTCGATCTTCTCGATGTTGATGCCGCGCTCGGCGAGGCAGGTGGTGAGCCTGGCGGCGATGCCAAGTTCGTTCGGCACAAGGACGGTGAGCTGTTTCATGGCGGGAGTTTCAGGTTCTCAGTTGCAGTGCGGCGGCGAAGTCGGTGACAAAGGCGTCGAGGATGGCCCGGGTCACATGCGGCATGACGATCAGGTGACCGATGTTTTTGCGCGGTGCGATGGTCCACCGCTGCATCATGGACAGGGGCGGCTTGGGGAACACGACGGTGATGGAGTTCGGGTGCCGCCATGCTTCGATGCCATGGGAGCGGAACTCCTGCACGGCATATTCGGCATTGCCCAGACAGGTTTGCACCATGTCCCGCAATCCGGCGTCACCGAGCGTGCGCAGACGGTGCCAGAGCAGCAGCGGAGAAAAGCCGCTGCGGGAACCGGCGATGGTCGTGTCCAGCGCGCCGATGTATTCGATCGAGCGTGAGATGCGATCCATATGCGCCTTGCGGGCGAGCACCACGCCGCAAGGCACCGGTGATCCGAGCATTTTGTGACCGCTGATGGAGATGCTGTCCGCGCCATCTGCGAAGTTCCACGGCTGCGGCTTATCGACAAAGGGGAGAATCATGCCGCTGAGCGCCGCATCAGCATGAATGTAGGCATTGCCGATGGCGAGATCGTCCAAGATCGCCCTGATTTGCGCCAGATCATCCACGGCGCCCTTCATGGTGGTGCCGATGTTGGCGAAAATGATCGGCGGGACATCGCGGTGAATGCGCAGCGTCTCGCGCAGGTCGGCGTAGTCCATCTGGCCGTCCGGCTGGCTTTTGATCATGATGTTGCGCGTGTGCTGGAGGCGCAGAACCTTGGCCACGCTGTAGTGCGTGTCCTCGCTGAAGTAGCAGATGCCGTCGGGGAAGATCTCCCGCGCCACATAGAGGCCGTACATGTTTCCCTCCGTGCCGCCGCTGGTGACGTAGCCCCACCATTCATCGGCAGGCGCACGCGTGAAGCGGGCGAAGTCCGCCAGCACCTCGCGCTCAAACTCCATCGTGTTAAGGCGATAGTTGGTGCTGTGAAAGGGATCCCCGACGTTGTTGATGCTGAACTCCAGAAAGCGGAACAGCTCGGAGTAATCAAAAGCCTGGTTTGTCGGATAGCCGACGCTGCGAGTGCTGCACTCACGCAGCCGCGCGTACAGCTCATCGAGCCGCTGCTGGTCTGCGGGACTGAGGGTGGAGGGAGTCACAGCAGAGGAAATACTCCCTGAATCCGCTGCCGGATGCAAGTCCCACCATTGTCCTTAAAGATGGTCGCACAGGCTTCTTTATGCGCGAGCGGCCGACTTGCATGAACAGAAAGACCAAGCTTGCTCTCCGGCAGCATTTGGACATGCTCCTGCCATGGCCTCCCACGCCACACAATCTTTTGAGAATTCCTTTCCGAGCGCGGAAGAACTGCGCCCGGAGACAGATCCAGTGACTGGAATCGATCTTTCGCTGATCAAGGAGAATCTAAAGCTCACGCCCTGGGAACGCATTCTAGCCAACGATGACACGGTCAATTTCTGTGACCTAGGCAGAGCTGCAATGCAACAACGCCGCCATGCAGCAGCTTAACCAGTTGCTAGCACGGCTGATCAAGGCTGAGGTGGAGTTTGTCCTTGTGGGCGGGCTGGCGGCCTCCATCCACGGCTCGTCGCTCACTACTCGTGATGTGGATGTGTGCTGCAGGTTCACGGCAACCAATTTGCTGCGGATCCAGCGCGCTTTTGAAGACCAACATCCCGTGCATCGAATGCGCCCGGACCTCCCGGTTGCGCTCACGCCAGAGCAATGCGTCGATTTGAAGAATCTTTATATCAAGACTGATCTCGGAGTGATCGACTGCCTCGGAAGTGTTCTGGGCGTAGGCGAGTACGATGAGGTGTTTAAACACAGCATCGAGATCGAACTGCCTGTTGGAAAGCTCCGCATTCTGGATCTCGACACCTTGATCCAAGCCAAAGAGGCCATGGGGCGTCCCCACGACATCATCACGATGCAGCATCTCAAAGCAGTCAGGCAGGCCGAAGCGGGAGGCTCCCAGCATGACGATCAGCCGTAGCCGTATTCGGCAGAATGTGGCGGGGTCAGCTCAGTCGTTCTTCAGCACCTGAATGAATGCCTCCTGTGGGATGTTTACCCGGCCGATGGCTTTCATCTTTTTCTTACCTTCCTTCTGCTTGTCGAGGAGCTTGCGCTTACGGGAAATGTCACCGCCGTAGCATTTGGCGGTCACGTCTTTGCGCATGGCGCTGATGCTCTCACGGGCAATGACCTTGCCACCGATGGCGGCCTGGATGGCGACGACGAAGAGCTGCTGGGGGATGACTTCCTTGAGCTTGGCGCAGAGCTGGCGGCCACGGCTTTCAGCCTTGCTGCGGTGAACGATGCAGGAGAAGGCGTCCACGGGCTCGCTGGCGATGAGGATGTCCATCTTGACGAGTTCGGCGGCTTGGGTGCCCGCGTGTTCATACTCCATGCTGCCGTAACCACGGGTCATGGACTTGAGCTTGTCGTTGAAGTCCACGAGGATTTCATTCAGTGGCAGGACGGTGTGCAGAAGCACGCGACGGTCGTCGAGGGTCTCGGTGTTGTTCACCACGCCGCGCTTGTCCATGACGAGCTGCATGATGTCTCCAATGTTCTCGTTCGGGATCATGACGTTCACCTTCACGATCGGCTCGCGAATCTCGTCGATCTCAGCCTGCGGCGGCAGGAAGGTAGGATTGTCCACCTTGAGCTCGGTGCCGTCGGTCTTCCTCACATCGTAAATGACGGACGGGTAGGTGGAGATGACATCCATGTCGAACTCACGGCGCAGGCGTTCCTGGACGATTTCCATGTGCAGGAGTCCGAGGAAGCCACAGCGGAAGCCGAAGCCGAGGGCGGCGGAGCTTTCTGCCATGAAGGTGAAGGCGGCGTCGTTGATCTGGAGCTTGCCGACGGCGAGCTTCAGGGCCTCGAAGTCGTCGGTGCTGACGGGATAGATGCCGCTGAAGACGAGGGGGTGGATCTCTTTGAAGCCGGGCAGTGCCTCGGGGGCAGGCTTGCGGCTCTCGGTGAGTGTGTCGCCGATCTTCACGTCAGCGGTCGTTTTGACGTTGGCGATGATGTAGCCGACATCGCCAGCCTCCAGCTTTTCACAGGGGACCATCTTCGGGCGGAAGGTGCCGAGATCCTTGATTTCGGAATCGTTGCCTGAGGCCATGAGGCGCACCTTTTGACCACGCACGATGGTGCCGGACATGACGCGGACATAGCTGACAACCCCGCGATACGGATCGAAGATCGAATCGAACACGGAAGCCCGCAGGTAGCCGTCGCCGGGATCTGTCGGCGGCGGGATGAAGGCGACGATGGCCTCCAAAATGTCCTCAATGCCAATGCCCATCTTCGCACTGGCAGGCACAGCCTCATCGGAAGAGAGCTGCAGGATGTCCTCAAGCTGGCGCTTCACCTTTTCGACGTCGGCGCTCGGGAGGTCGATCTTGTTAATGATGGGGACGACGTGCAGATTCTGCTGCAGGGCGAGGTTCAAATTTGCGACGGTCTGCGCTTCGACGCCCTGGGATGCATCCACCAGCAGGAGTGCGCCTTCACAGGCGGCGAGAGAACGGCTGACCTCATAGCTGAAATCGACGTGGCCGGGGGTGTCGAGCAGGTTGAGCTTGTACATCTGGCCGTCCTTGGCCTTGTAGTTCATGCACACGGGATGCGCCTTGATGGTGATGCCGCGTTCGCGTTCCAGATCCATGGAATCGAGCAACTGATCCTGCTGCTGTCGGACGGTGATGGTTTGCGTAAACTCCAGCAGACGGTCAGAGAGCGTGGTCTTCCCATGATCAATATGGGCGATGATGGAGAAATTGCGGGTGCGGGAGATGGACATTCAGTTGGCGGGGGGGGATGTATTTAGTCCATTGGCACGAAGAAAGCAATTCCGATGCTTGAAGCACGTGACCTGCCGGCAGATGCTACCCCATGAAACCGGAGCTTTTGAGCGAATCCGCCATCCAGCAGCAACTGACCGCCCTTCCCGACTGGCAGGTGGAAGGCACGGAACTGGTGAAAGAGTTCCGATTTGCCAGTTATCTGGCCGGCATTGAATTTGTGCGGCGAGTCGCGGTATTGGCCGAGGCCATGAATCACCATCCGGACCTGTTCGTCGGCTGGCGGAAAGTTGCCGTCCGTCTGACCACTCACAGCGCTGGGGGATTGACCCGGCTGGATTTCGAACTGGCCGGTCAGATCACGTCGGTCGAAGCCGCCCCGGTCAATCTCACCTGAAACAGACTCACGGTGCCACGGCAGCAGTGTCGCGGTTGACCCTGCGGCCGGAGGGGTCCACCACCTCCACGGTGACGAAGATGATGACGTTCTTTGTGTCCGTCTGCTTGGTGTTGCTCTTGAAGAATCTACCCACAAAAGGAAGATCCCCCAAAATGGGAACCTTGTCTTCCACCATGGTACGATTCTGTATCTTGACCCCGCCCAGAACCACCGTTGCACCATCATACACTTTCACTGCAGTGGTCACTTTTTGCACTTTGAAGACCGGCTGCAGAATCAAGTTCTGGGTGATCAATTGGTCAGGTGAGCTTAGAGGGACGTAGCCCGTGGCGCCGGTTGATAATTGGATGGGCAAAACATCGACAGCTGCAGGCACATAAATCGGCGAGCCGTAATTCACAAAACCTTCGAAGGCGGTCATTTCTGGCGCGATCGTGAGCTCCACGGTGCGACCATCTTCTGAAATGATGGGTTCGACCTCAACCAACACCCCCGTTTTTCTCATTTCGAAGGCCGTGGGCGTTGTCGGCGTGGCGATCTGCTGCTGCTGAGCCCCTGTAGTCACGCGCCCGCCCCCTTGCGGCAGTCTGGGTGGATCAAACTCGGTCGGATAAATGAACTCCTGTGTCACCTCCGCGATCGCTTTGAGACCACTCTTGGTGGTCACGCTGGGGGACGCATTGACATCCACCCCTTTTTTCTGGGAAAGGGCGCGCAGCACGGTTTGAAATTGAGGATTGGTAAACACTCCTGCAATGGAGAGCACACCCGGCGCCACGTTCTTGTTTCCAGTGACCGAACCTGTCTGGAGGAGACTATCAATGGAATTTGCTGACGTCGCAAAGTCGCCAGATCGGAGACCCGAGGTGACGGGGCCACCACCGTAGTTGCGAGGTGCCGTGGTGCCCGCTGGCACCGGGCCTGCCAACGCTCCAGCAGCAGGAAGAGCGGGAAACGCCTGCTCGCCATTAATTGTGACAGGAGGAATGGTGTAGGGCGTGTTGAATGGATAGTTGCCCGAGCTGCTGGCTGTTCCATTTCCTGCACTGCCACCGCCAAAAAATACGCTGCTATTGATTCCGGCACTGCCCATAAGCCAGTCAAAACCCAGCTCCTCAAGGTTCTTCTGGTTCACCTCCAGCATTCGCACATGAATCACGGCCATTTTCGGCGTGGCCTTGGTCGCCGTATCCACGATCATTTCAACGGTCTCCATGTTGGCGATCGTGTTGCGAACGGTCAACGCGTTGGTCGATGCGTTGTAGCTGGCGCTCGTTCCTTCCGGGAAGGTCACTCCACGTGCTTCAAGAAACTCCTTGGCCCCCAAGCGGCGGATGATCAGCCCTCCTCCTGCCGGAGCCTGCGTGGCAAAAGGGTCCGTAGGTGGAGCAGCGCCCGGATCAGCTCCTGGGGAGTTCTGAATAAAATCTGGCGGCACCCGGAAGGAGCGGGTGACGATCGCATTGTTGCGCTCGCTGATGGACAAAAAGATCACCGCATGATCATCCACCTTGTAGGCGACTCCGCACATCTCGCTCACGTAGCGCAGCAGTTCCTCCATCGGCACATTGAGAAGATTCAGGCTGACCTGCTTGTCACGTGCCTCAGGAGGCACACTGAGGACAAAACTGATCCCCGTACCTTCGGGGTCCAGGTCGCGGCTGCGAACTCGCAGCAGTTCCACCACCTCAGCCAGCGTGGCCCCGTCAAACTCCACCTTTGGGAAAGTAATGGTGCGCAGCTTTTGCGTGATTCTGTCACTCCCGGTCTGCTGGTTGACGAGTGAGGCCGCACTGGCCCCAAAGAGCGAACTGCGATCCACGTCGGTCAGAGGCACCGGGTCTTCCCACGACTGGGTCACCGCGCCCAGCATTTTGGCACGGTGCTGATCAAAGGCGGTCTTGTAGTACTTTTGCTTTTCCCGCTCGACATTTTCCATGCCGCGCCTCGCAGCACTGTTGGTGGGGTCAATCCGCAGGACGTCTTGAAACGTCGTGTTGGCCTTGTCCAGATCTCCGAGCTGGAGAAACGAACTGGCCTTGAGAAGCAGTGTCTGCACCGCCCCCACGTTGTCCACATGCTTGGCGGTCAGTGCGGGAGGGAAGCGATCTGGATCTCCGAGACGTTGCTTGAGGGACAGCACCCGTGCGTCTTTCGGCGCCACATCGGGTGCCAGCAGCTTGTCCAGAAGCTTGCCTGCTCCGGCAATGTCTCCATTGGCCGCAAGTTCCTGGGCGATCAGACAGCCTGCCACCACGTAGCCGTTGCGCGCAGCCATCCGTGACTCCTGAGCCAGAGGAATGTCTGGCAGGGCCTTGTAGGCTCCTTCAAACAAGGTCAGCGCCTCCGCCGCCTTTTCCTGATCGATCAGCTGGTAACCACGCTCGATTTCAGTGTTCAGCGTGTTCACCTGAATCGCTCGGCGGCGTGTTTCAGCCTGGGCCATGGCCGAAACTGACTGTGCTCCGGCAGGTAAAACCGCATTCCCGCCCAGAATGATTATCAGGCACGCAACAGCGCCACGAGTGAGCAGGCGGCGGGGCAACACGGCTTCAGGATGTTTCGGGATAGGCTGCAGGAGCATCAAAATAGGGGAAATTCGACTTTATAACAGGACTCGGTGTTTCGCCCAAGCATTTTCTGCCATGAATCTCAGCCGGGGGTTGCCCTGCCGCCTCATCTTGCTCTGATGACTGCCCATCCTCAATCATCTATGGCCAAAGCCCCCATCAAAGTCGCAGTCACCGGCGCCGCCGGTCAAATCGGTTACGCCCTCCTTTTCCGCATCGCCTCCGGTGCCATGTTTGGCCCGGATCAACCGGTGATCCTTCAGCTCATTGAAGCTCCGTTTGAAAAGCCTATGGCCGCTCTCGCCGGTGTCGCCATGGAGCTTGATGACTGCGCTTTCCCACTGCTCAAGGGCATCGTGCAGACTTCCGACCCCGCCGTGGGTTTCAAAGACGCCAACTGGTGTCTGCTCGTGGGTGCCAAGCCCCGTGGCCCGGGCATGGAACGCGCCGATCTGCTCAAGGACAACGGCAAGATCTTCATCGAGCAGGGTAAAATCATCGACGCCGTCGCAGCAGATGACGCCCGCGTGGCCGTCGTCGGCAATCCGGCGAACACGAACTGCATGATCGCCGCCTCCCAGGCCAAGCGCCTCACGCCGGACCGTTTCACCGCCATGGTGCGCCTGGACCAGAACCGCGCCCAGACCCAGCTCGCGCAAAAGGCTGGCGTGGACCTCACGGAAGTGAAGGACATCTTCATCTATGGCAACCACAGCCCGACGATGTTCCCGTCCTTCGCCCAAGCCACCATTGGTGGCAAAGCCGCCGCCGAAGTCATCAATGACCAGGCCTGGCTTGAAGGTCCCTTCCTTGAAACCGTGGGCAAGCGTGGTGCTGCGATCATCGCCGCCCGTGGCGCTTCTTCCGCCGCCTCCGCCGCGAACGCCCTCGTCGATCACGTCCGCTCCCTTTTCACCCCTGGCGCGATCCATTCCATCGCCGTGAAAAGCAACGGCCTCTACGGCTTCAATCCTGAAGTCTGGGCCGGCATGCCTGTGCGCACCACCACCCCGGGCAGCTACGAGGTCATCACCAGCTACGAGATGGACGAATTCGCGAAATCCAAGATCGCCGCTACGAACAAGGAACTCACGGATGAGCGCTCCTTTGTGGCTGACATGCTGTAATACCAGCGCATGAGCTTGAAGCGGCACCTTCGCGGGTGCCGCTTTTTTGTGCCTGCGTGAAGAATCCCCCTCCCTGCATACGTTAAGGCAGAATGTTCTCCTCCCGTCGCGACTTCCTTCAGACCACCGGCTGTGGCTTCGGCTACCTTGCTTGGCAGGCCATGGCGCAGAGTCAGGCAGCGCTGGCCAATCCGCTGACGCTGAAAAAGCCGCACCACCAGCCGAAGGCGAAGCGCGTCATCTTCCTCTTCATGCAGGGCGGCGTGAGCCATGTGGATTCATTCGACTACAAGCCCCGCCTCTTCAAAGACGACGGCAAGATCATCGACGTGATGGATTCCCGCGCCCTCGCCAAGACCGGCAAAGGCGCACTGCAGCGGGTGATGAAACCGCTGTGGGACTTCAAGCAGCACGGTGAAACCGGCCGCTGGGCCTCCAATCTCTTCCCGCACATCAACCAGTATGTGGATGACCTCTGCTTCCTGCATGGCATGCATACGGAAGGCGTCGCGCACGGTCCGGCCACGCTGTTCATGCACACCGGCACCACCAGCAACATCCGCCCGAGCATGGGCTCCTGGGTGATGTATGGTCTCGGTGCGGAAAATGAAAACCTGCCCGGCTTCATGACGATCAGCCCGAGCCTCGGCAACGGTGGCCCGCGCAATTACGGCAATGCCTTCCTGCCCGCTGTCTTTCAGGGCACGCCCGTCGGTCGCAGCGGCATGCCTGCCAAAGAATCCACCATCAAGAACATCACCAACGCGATCTGGACACCCGAGCAGCAGCGCAAGCAGTACGGACTGCTGAGTGCGCTGAATGCCGAACAGGCCGCCCATGCCATGGCGGGCGACACCGACATCGATGCCGTCATCCGCAGCTACGAGCTCGCCTGGCGCATGCAAAACAAAGCGCCCGGGGCCATGGACATCAGCGATGAGTCGGAAGACACGCTCAAGCTTTACGGCATCAACGAAAAAACGACGGACAACTTCGGCCGCCAGTGCCTCATGGCCCGCCGCATGGCCGAGCAGGGCGTGCGCTACATTCAGGTGAACTACGGCGACAACTCGAACAACCCCGCTTGGGATCAGCATTCCAACCTGCCCAAGCACGGCGACCACGCCGCCGCTGTCGATAAACCCATCGCCGGTCTGCTCGCCGATCTCAAACAGCGAGGCCTGCTCGAAGACACCATCGTCTGGTGGGGTGGCGAATTTGGCCGCACCCCTTACGCTGAGAAAAACGGCACCGGCCGCGACCACAACCCGCTCGGCTTCACCGTCTGGGTGGCGGGCGGCGGCTTCAAATCCGGCTATGCCCACGGTGCCACCGACGAACTCGGCCACATGGCCGTCGAGGACAAAGTCCACATGCACGATCTGCATGCGACCATCCTCCATCAGCTAGGTCTTGATCATGAAAAACTTACGTTCCGCCATGCTGGAAGAGACTTCCGGCTGACGGACGTGCACGGGCATGTGGTGCGGGAAGTGATCGCTTGAAGAACGGCAAAGTTTCAGTGGTCAGTTTTTACGGGTGATTTAAACTCAGATCATGAGCACGAAGATGCTGGAACAAAAACTGGCTGAGTTGCAACAGCGCGTGGAAACGCTGGAGGCGAAGGTCAAGCCTGTGGCGAAGGCCACCTGGCGCGACGCAATTGGCTTCGCCAAAAATGATGAACTCTTCGACGAAGCGATGAAGCTCGGTGCTCAATGGCGGGAAAACGCCAACGCGGAGGGGCTGTAATCCATGTTTGTGGTGCTGGACACCAATCACTTTCGCGAGGTAGCGGGAGCCACTGCTTTGGCTGCCAAGCTTGAGAGCAAAATCTCACAAGAACATTCGGAAGTTTTCCTCAGCATCATCACCGTTCAGGAAGCCGTTGGCGGCTGGCTTGCTCTGATCAACAGCACCCAAGCAGGCCAGGATCAGATTACAGGCTATACGAGTTTTCAAAGAACCATCACCGCTTTTCGGCATTTTGACATCCTGCCCTTCGACAGTGAAGCAGGAGTCATCTTCCACCGTTTGAAAAGCGTTCATTCCCGCACCGGCACCATGGATCTCAAAATTGCCGCCATCTGCCTCGCGCATGATGCCATGCTGCTGACACGCAACCTGTCGGACTTTCAACACATCCCCGGTCTGCGCGTCGAGAACTGGCTGGATTGAGAATGATAAAACGCTGGCTGAGGGCCGTGTATCTTGCATGTGCATCCGCCACATGCGTTCTGCTTGCCTCATCCTGCTTCTTTGCAGCAGGAGCGTGGCCAGCGCGGAAGAAACGCGGCTGGGCTTCAACCGGGACATTCGGCCGATCCTGTCCAACAAATGCTTCCGCTGCCACGGCTTTGATGAAAAGGGGCGCAAGGGTGATCTTCGTCTGGATCACCGAGAGGACGCCATCGCCTCGCGTGATGGAAAACAGGCCATCGCTCCCGGCAAGCCGCAGCAGAGCGAATTGATTCATCGGATCGACACCACTGATGCCGATGACATCATGCCGCCGACGGAATCGAAGTTTTCCCTGACGGCGGAGGAAAAGGAAACGTTGCGGCGCTGGATTGCGGAAGGAGCCGAATACGAGGCGCACTGGTCTTTGATCCCACCCGCAAGTGCAACGCTGTCGAAGGTCAAACAAGCGAACTGGCCGCGCAATGAAATCGACCGCTTCGTACTCGCACGACTGGAGAAGGAAGGCATGACGCCCAGCCCGGAGGCCGCACGCGAAACTCTGCTACGCCGTGTCAGCTTTGATCTCACCGGACTGCCACCCACACTGCAGGAGATGGATGCAGATCCAAATGCGGACGCCTATGAGCATGCCGTGGATCGTCTGCTGGCCTCGAAACACTTCGGTGAACGCATGGCGGTGGAGTGGCTGGACGCGGCGCGCTATGCGGACACAAACGGCTACTTTGGCGACAAAACCCGCAGCCTGTGGCCGTGGCGAGACTGGGTGATCGATGCGTACAACCGCAACCTGCCCTTTGATCAATTCACCATCGAGCAGCTTGCGGGAGATTTGATTCCCCATGCCACGACGGCTCAGCGCATCGCGACCGGATTCAACCGCAATCACATGGCGAACAACGAAAGCGGCATCATTGATGAGGAATACCGGGTGGAATACGTGGCGGATCGTCTGGAAACCACGGGCACCACCTGGCTGGGGCTCACCCTCGGCTGCGCGCGCTGCCATGACCACAAGTACGATCCCATCACGCAGCGTGAGTTTTACCAGCTCTTTGCCTTCTTCAACAACGTGCCCGAGTCCGGGCTGATTAAAGCTGACAACCCTCCGCCAGTGCTCAGCGTGCCGTCGGCAAAGCAAGAGCAGGAACTGAAACGCCTCTCCGCTGCCTCACAGCAGGCAGAGCGCGACTTTCAGCCCTTCACGGCAGCTTTGCAGCAGCAAATCGCCGAATGGGAAAAAACAGCGGCGGCGTCACTGACTCCATCGCCAACCACCCAGCTCGCTGCGCACTTCTCTTTCGATGGGCAGATCGACGCCAAGCACTTCGGTACCAGTGATGTGTTTCAAAACGGCATCCTCGGGCAATCCGCAAAGTTTGATGCGACTCAGCACGCGGAGTGGACGGGAGCTTTCGACACCGATGCTGCCTGGACCGTCGGTCTCTGGCTCACGGCAGACACATCCCTTAGCGGTGTCCTGTCCAAGATCGAGCCCGAAGGCAGTCGCCGGGGCTTTGAGGTGATCTGGCAGAAGGGCCGCTTTCAAATCAATCTGGTCAGCAAGTGGGGCACGGATGCCATCGAGCTCGTCACGCAGGAACCTGCTTCTTCAAAAAAATGGCATCATCTGGTAGTCAGCCATGACGGCACCCGCCGCGCTGAGGGCGTGCGCGTCTTCATCGACGGTCTGCCTGCGACGACGAAAATCATGAATGATACGCTGAAAGGCACCACGGCCTGCAGCGAGCCTCTGCGCATTGGCAGGCGAGATGCGAACCTCGGATTCTACGGCCAGCTTGATGAACTGCGCCTGCTGCAACGCCCCGTGACTGCGCAAGAGGCGGAGTCATGGTTTTGGAGCGAGCGACTGCGCGGGATCGCCGCCAAACCAGCGTCCAAGCGCAGTGCCGCAGACGTGACTCTGCTGCAGGACTGGTTTGTGGAGCATCATGCGAACCCGCAAACGCTGGCTGCCCACAAACGAGTACGTGAGTCCAAAGCCGCTGAAGCCAGCTTGCGCGAAAGCATTCCCACCACTCTGGTGATGCAGGAGATGCCCAGCCCGCGCAAAACGCATCTGCTCACGCGTGGTCAGTACGATCATCCTGCGGAGGAGGTGCTGCCCGGGGTGCCTGCGTCGTTGTCCAAGTGGCAGAATGACGCACCGCCCAACCGCCTGGGCTTTGCCAAGTGGCTCGTCTCGAAGGAGAATCCGCTGACCGCACGTGTCGCGGTCAATCGTCTCTGGATGCAATGCTTTGGTGAAGGACTCGTGCGCACCGTGAATGATTTCGGATCGCAAGGGGAAGCACCCAGCCATCCTGAACTGCTCGACTGGCTGGCGGTGAGCTTCATGCAAAGCGGCTGGGATGTGAAAGCGATGCTCAAGCTGATGGTGATGAGCGCGGCATATCGGCAAAGCTCGACCTATTCCGCCCGAGATCCCTCCAACCGCCTGCTGGCCCGTGGCCCCTCTTTCCGCCTGAGCGCCGAGATGGTGCGTGATCAGGCTCTGGCTGTTTCCGGATTGCTGGTTCCAAAGATTGGCGGGCCGAGTGTGAAGCCCTACCAGCCGCCCGGACTGTGGGAGGCCGTCTCCTACAATGGCGAAGAAACTTATTTGAACGACACGGACGAAGGACTGTGGAGGCGCAGTCTCTACACGTTTTGGAAACGGCAGTCGCCGCCCCCTGCCCTGCTCACGTTTGACGGACCCACTCGTGAAAAATGCACGGTGCGCCGTGCGCGCACCAACACGCCGCTGCAGTCGCTTGTGCTGCTGAATGATGAAACCTACATCGAGGCTGCACGCGTTCTCGCTGCATGGGCGCAGGCGCTGAAGGGTTCCGAGTCCGAGAGGCTCGCGCTCGCCTTCCGGCGTGTGACCTGCCGTACTCCTGAGCCCGAGGAACTGCAGCTGCTGACCGGCCTGCTGAGCAGACAGCTCACGCGTTTTGCCACTGATCGCGATGCAGCGACGAAACTCATCGCCGTAGGCGCTTCCACACGCAGCAGAGAGCTTGATCCTGTGGAGCTCGCTGCGTGGATCCTCACTCTGCACACGTTGTTCAACCTCGACGAAACCATCACCCGCCGATGAACCTCGATTTGACCCGCCGTCAGCTTTTTGGACGTGCCTCCGCAGGCATCGGCACCGCAGCGCTGGCCTCGCTGCTGGGCGAGGGCCAGGCCTTTGCCGCGCCGCACTTCGCGCCGAAGGCCAAGCGTGTGATCTACCTCTTCATGCACGGCGGGCCATCGCAGCTCGACTTGTTTGACAACAAGCCCGGCCTGAAAAAACTGCACCGCCAGGAGATGCCGCCTTCTGTGATGGGTGATCAACGCCTCACCGGCATGACCAGCGGGCAGAAGAGCAAACCGATCACTTCATCGCTCTTCCATTTCCAGCAGCACGGCCAGTCCGGCGCGTGGATGAGCGAACTGCTGCCGAATCTGGGTCGTGTGGCGGATGAGATGTGCATCATTCGCTCCATGAACACGGAGGCGATCAATCATGATCCCGGCGTCACGCTGCTGCAGACGGGGCATCAGCAGCCGGGACGCCCCAGCTTTGGTGCCTGGGCCAGCTATGGACTCGGCAGTGAGAATGCGAGCCTGCCCGCTTTCGTGGTGCTCATTTCGCGCGGCAGCGCCGCACGTCCTGCTGACCCGCTGTATGCGCGACTGTGGGGCTCAGGCTTCCTGCCTTCGAACCATCAGGGCGTGAGCTTCCGCAGCAGCGGTGACCCCGTTTTGTATCTCTCCAATCCACCGGGCATCAGCGCGACATCACGACGCGATGAGCTGGATGTCATCCAGGCGCTGAACCGCAGGCAGCTCACGCAGCAGCTTGATCCCGAGATCGAGACCCGCATCACGCAGTATGAGATGGCATACCGCATGCAGACCAGCGTGCCGGATTTGATCAGCTTGAAGGATGAGAGTGCGGCCACCTTCGAGGCCTATGGTCCGCAGTCACGCGTGCCGGGCAGCTTTGCCGCGAACTGCCTGCTCGCGCGCCGCATGGCGGAGAGCGGTGTGCGCTTCATCCAGCTTTACCATCGCGGCTGGGACCAGCACTACAATCTGCCGAGCGATCTGCGCCTGCAATGCGGCGACATCGACCAGCCCTGCGCCGCACTGATCAGCGATCTCAAGCAGCGTGGATTGCTCGATGACACGCTCATCGTCTGGGGCGGAGAGTTTGGCCGCACCACCTACTCACAGGGCAAGCTGGAACCCACCAACCATGGCCGCGACCATCACGGCCGCTGCTTCACCATGTGGCTGGCTGGCGGTGGCGTGAAGCCCGGCCTGCAGTTCGGCGAAACAGATGACTTCTGCTTCAACGTGGCGCGTGATCCCATGCATGTGCATGATCTGAACGCCACCCTGCTGCACCTGCTGGGCATCGACCATGAGAGGCTCACCTTCCGTGCTGAAGGCCGCGACTTCCGCCTCACCGACGTGCATGGGCGCGTGATGAGGGAAGTGATCGCTTAAATGATCAAGCGCTGAATTTTGCCGGCTCCAAACGGAGATCAGCGCAGGTAGTAGTCTTTGACGCGTTGGAAATCTTCCTCTGCCAGCGACTCCGCGCGGCCGTCATTGCGAATGACGACGCGTGTCTCCTTGCCGTTGGTCGCTTTGGTCACTGAAGGGGCGGCCAGCACGATGCTGATTCCTGCAGACTCGGGCGTCAAAGTGTTGTCGTAAAGCCACGGCTCCCGTTCAGCCCCTGGCTGTGTGGCCACCGTCAGCAATTCTGGCTTGGTCAGCGCGCCCGCAGCGATCAGTTCCTCCAGTTTTTCCGGGTATTTGCCACCATGGCTCGCGGCGTAAGACTTCAGGGCCAGCAGCACCTGGCGGCCCTCGCTGAGCGATTTCATCTGTCCGGCCTGCTTCTGGATGGAGCTCTGCATGGGCACGATCAAGGATGACAGCACCGCCAGCGTGGTGATGCTGGAGAAAGACCCCGGATTCATCGTCGGCAGGCTGGTGTTGCTGGCGGTCAGAATGCCATCCGGCAGATTGGCGTAGCAAACTGCCTGAGGGTGACGGGCATGCTTGGAAATCAGATTGACCAGATTCAATGCCATTTCGCTGCTCGCTTTGTCTGAGCCCGAGGTGGCGACTCCCGTTTTCATCGCATCCATCGTGGCTTCCATCATGCGCTTGGACACAAACAGGCAGCCATTGCCCTCCATCGGCAGCCCTTTCCATGCGGCAGCAAATTCAGGCTGGCTGCTGAGTTTTCCATCTGCTGCCATCATCTGATCGAGGTAGCCCGGACGTGTCACGATGATCAGGCGGTCTGCGGCCTCGTTCATCTGAAACATGGGTTGAAAATCCATGGGCGGCGGCCCCATCGGCGCACGAAAGCGTCCCGTCCAGACACCGTTGTTGATCTGCAGTTCGATGGGTGATTCCGGTCCTTGAAACATGGGGAGCACCTGTAGTTTCAGCACCTCTTTGATCCAGCCGAGCTTGTCGATCACGATGGCGGCATTCACGCCTGGAAAGCTCATCGGCGCACCGGGAGCCGAGATCGACTGCTCCGGCATCATCGTCGCGATGACAGCCACTCGCACGGAGAGCTTTTCCGCCGCTTCACGGTAGGACATGCCCAGCATCGGCTGAGGGGCGGAGGCCATCGCTTCAATCATTGGCCGCTGCTCCTCGGGGATGGTATCCATCATCACCGGCCAGGCCTCGGCCACCCAGTCCTTCAAATGCAGCGGAAACTCAAACGCGAGATCTGCATCCTTCGTCGCCAGAGCCGGGACCAGCAAGGGCTCGGCGGGTCCGCCTGTCAGGGAGAGCAATCCTTTCCGCCCAAGAGGTGTGTACGCAAAGCTGCGATGGTGATTCACGCCCAAGGACACCTTGCGCGAACTCGTCCCGCTGGCCTTGATCGAGTCCAGGCCGATCATCGACATCATCTTTCTGAAGGAGAAATTGGGCGGCAGACTGGATTTTTCCTTCTCCGGCATGTTCTTGATCACCTCTTCAAAAAAGCCGCCCAAGAGCCCCATGACATCCTCTTCTTCGACATAGGTGAAGGAAGCCCCTCCCACCTCCAGCTTGGAGGCGACGGCTTGAAAATGCGGCGAGATTCCTTCCGGAACGAGAGTCAGTCCGGAACCGGTCTCCTTGACCGCAGGAGCGGCATTTTTGTTACACTGGGCAAGACCCAGCAGGGCAAGAATGGAAAGGATTCGGAGGTTCATCGGCGGGCAGAATGACAGACACAGCAGCAGAATCAATTCCAGAAAGGCTACAAGTTTGCACCCGCCTCAGTTAATTGATTGGATTAGCGGCTTTCTGCCATCAAGCGGGCCCGCGAACTCGAATGCCCCACTTACTTCTTCGCCAGTGATTCCAGGAAATCGAGCAGGCTGGCGAATTCGTGGACGGTGAAGTTGGTCATCAAGCCGGGGGGCATGATGGAAATGGGGAGCTTCTGGCGGCTCTTGATGTCCTTCACGGCAAAGGTGAACTCCTGCGCGGCGACGTTGCGCAGTTTCACGTTGTCGGCGGACTCCAGGGTGATGAAGCCCATCTGCTGCGTGCCGTCGTTGAGGGTGACGACTTCGCTGGCGAAGCCCTGGGCGATGGTCTTGTTGGGATCGAGGATGTTCTGGGCGAGTTCGGGGCGCTTGTAGGTCTGCGCGATGTTGCCGAGGTAGGGGCCCTTCTGCGCTTCGGATTCCTTCGTGGTGTGGCAGGCCATGCAGGTGGCCTTGGTGAAGACCATCTCGCCGGTCGTGACATCGCCTTTCATCGCGATGACCTTGGCGAGCACTTCCTCTGGCTTCAGCGAGCTGACCAGCGGTGTCGTGTCCTTCTCCAGGCTCAGGCGCATCGTCTTCGCCGCGTTCTCCGCAGCTTTTTTCACGGCCGGGTCCGAATCATTGAGCGCGGCAACCACCTTGGCCGCCGAGGGGGTGTGTTTGATCAGACCAATCGCATCCACGATCTGCTTCCGCCGCTTCGCATCCGCCCAGCCGGCATCCAGCGCCTTCTGCGAGAGCTGAATGGACTCCGGACTGCCGGTTTTGCGGCTGGCGAGGTTCAACAGCGCCGCATCCGCGTAAACCGATGCCGAACCACTCAATTTCTCCGCTGTCTGCTCCACGAGCTGATGATGGTTTTCAAGCTTCGGCGCATTGAAGAAAGCGCTCGTGGCCGCATCGAAGTCTTTGCCGGAATCCGGAAGCTTCTTCAGCGTGTCCAGCGCTGCGAGCGTGGCGGAGGCACCTTCAGCGCTGTCGGTTTTGGCAAGCGCGATGATGGCTTGGGAGAGAGTCGCCGAAGAGATGGGGGCACTCTTGCCCGCATCACTGACAAGCCGGGCCAGCAATGGCACCGCCTCCGCCGGAATCTCCTCCGCTCCCGCGAGCTGCGCGGCGAGTTCTGGCAGCACCTTCGGGTCCTGCTTTGCCAGGGCGAGGATGCGCTGCTGCGCCTCGTTGAACTGGATGCGGTTGCGGTTGAGTTCCTTCACCAAAAACGCCGCTTCTTCGGGCGAGGCCTTCGCCAACGCTTCCTTCAAGGCAGCAGCAATCTTCGGCGTCTCGCTCCAGGCCTCCGGCTGGTAATATGGTCCGCGTGTGTCTGGGCGCGTGCCCCAGGAATCGCCCTTCCATTCACCTTCATGGAAATGCAGGCGGCACAGGGCGGCGAGGATGCCCTGGCGCAATGAGGAGTCGGTGGCTTTGCCGAGGTGCTCGATGAGGCCGGTGACGACCTCGGGGGTGTGCACTTTCCTCAAAGCAATCAGCATTTGAGAGTGCCTCTCCAGTGATTCAAATGCTCTCTGAACTGCCAGTTCGTAAGTCTTCTGCGTTTTTGCAGTGAAGGCATTTCGGTCGTTAATCGCGTACTTGCGATACTGTTCATGGTTGGTGCTCAAAGAGAATGCATCATTGGTTTTGATTTGAGACATCAGCTTAACGAAACCCTCGCTTGGTTCACTTTGAGGTTCGTCCAAGCTCTCTTTGATCAATCGCTGCCCCAGCTCTCGAAACTTTGACAGCTCATTCAATAGATCGGCTGCCGCGTTTGCCGCCGTGTGAGCGACAACAGGGTCGTTACTGAGCATTGCGTCAATAACAGCAGTCCAAAGAGAATCTGTGATTGGCTCTAAACGTACCAATGTTGAAGCAGTTCTAAGTGCCGCGACCTGGGATCTTGGGTTTTTACTCTTGATGCACGATTCCAAAAAGCGCTGCTCAATTTCAGAGATGGTCCACAGTTCGAGGGGTTTATAGTTATACAGATTTTCGCGCATTCCATACCTGACTCGAACCCAAGTCTCAAATTTGGTCCCAGCGGGAAACACTGGAGTGGGATACATTCGTTGAGCCATCCAAGGCGCTAATTCACTTTCTGCATTCAAGGCCACAGGTGGGGCCGCGCGCCCCACATCATCTCCCTCGCTTCGAGCAGCACCCAAGGCAGCGATTCGTGCTGGCATAGGTTTGCTGGAGTCATTAAAAACATCTGCGGCAACCTTCTGGATCACTTTATTGGGCAATGATTCAACAAGGTTTCTTCTCATCAATTCCCGCTGCGCCTCCATCCTTCTCCGGTTGCTCGGCGACTCCAGCGCCTTCACCAATTCCGCATCCTTAGCCTTCGCGAAATCCGGCAGCGGCTCTGCTTTGAACCCCTTCGGCTTCACCTGCACGATGTAGCCGACATCCGGGCCTTCCCAGTTAAACGTCGCGCCTTTCCAACTGGCGCAGTAGACGCGGCTGTTGCCATCGACGTCGGCGTCGGTGGGGCGGGTCATTTTGATGAAGGGTTCGGGTGGGCGAGTTTCCTCAAAGGTCGCGCCTTTGGGTTTCACCTGATGATACCAGAGGGCGCCGGTGCCCCAGTCGCAGGTGAAGGGGGCGTTGTTCCATTTGCCGAAGCCGGGTTCGTCGATGTAAACGGCACCGCAGCCGCTGCCGCCGCCGTAATCGGCGAGGGGCTGGATGCACTCGTCGTTGAAGTTCTTGTAGAGGCGCGGGTAGCCGTGGTCGTCGAGGCCGGTGAAGTGGTGGAAGCGCACGTTCCAGCCGCCGCCGTCGTTGGTGTTGTCGCGGGCGAAGATGTCCATCAAGGGACTGATGGCGACTTCGAGGATGTTGCGCGTGCCGGTGCTGTAAATTTCCAACCCGGTGCCGTCAGGGCGCACGCGAATGACGCCGCCGCCGCGATGCTGCAGATGCCGCCCGTCGGTGCCTTCGGCATCCATGAAACCGAAGTCCCCCCCGGCGATGTAGAGCCAGCCATCGATGCCGAGGCTGAGGCCGTTGGTGGTGTGGTCGGCGGGTCGGTCTTTGTAGCCAAAGGCGATGTTTTTGACAAGCACCTTCTCCTCATCGGCCACGCCGTCGCCGTCTTTGTCGATGTAGGCGCTGAGATGCGGCGGATGCACGAGGTAGAGGCGGTCTTTGTCCCAGACGAGGCCGCGCGGGGCGTCCACATCTTTGACGAATTCCTTCACCTCATCGGCACGGCCATCGCCATCATGATCCTTCAGGCGCAGAATACGGCCACGGTGCGGATTGCGACCGAGCGAGCCGTTGCCGTCGCTGCTGACGTAGAGTGTGCCGTCGGGCGCGGCGGCGATGAAGACGGGGTAGTTGGCCGACTGCGGCGGCGCGAAGAGCGAGACCTCAAAGCCGTCCTGCACCTTCACATCCTTCAAGATGGCGGCCTCCTGCTCGGGCGTGAGCTTCACGATCTTAGGAGCCACGTTACCCTGGTCCTTCAGCGGGTCGCTGGCCTTGTCGTATTCCTTTTTCTGCTCGGCGCTGAGCTTGGGGGCAATGGCTTTGATGTTCGGTCCTTTGAAGGTGACTTCACGGATGCTGGCCCAACCACCGCCCGCTTTGCCAAGCGCGTGGATCTTCACCAAGCGGATGCCTTCCACCTTGGCAAAGTCGTTCGAGTAAGGCGCGTTCTTCGTGTTGGCGCTGCCATCGACAAGCGTGCTCCACGTTTTGCCATCGGTGCTGCCTTCGACTTTGAACTGATACACGCCGCCGTTTTCCCAGGTGGTCTGGATGCCGGTGAGCGTCTGCGGCTTTTCGAGTTCAAGCTGGAGCCACTGCGGGTAATTTTGATTCGCGGCGCACCAGCGTGTGCCCTCATCGCCATCCACGGCTTTCCAGGCGTAGTTGCCCTTGCCGGATTCCTCGCTGCTCGCGCTGGCTTTCACCGGCAGGCCGTCTTTCGGCAGCACGGGCGGCTTGGGTGCCTCGACGGGCTTGGCGGCGACGAAGGTAATCTTGTTCTCGCCCTTGAACGGCGTCAGATACTCCGGCGTGAGCTTGTCCATGGCCCAGAGCAGGCCGCGGGTGACGAGGTCCAGGTAGCGCGCATCGGCGACGGTGTCGTTGTTGTGACCGATGGTGGTGCTGAAGCTGCGTGCGCCCACTTTTTCGTTCGTCCAGGCCACCACGTAATCCACGTCCTTGCCTTTGACGACCTGCTTGCCCATGGCGAGCGGATGGCCGTCGAAGATGTTCACGTTGTTGTAGAGCTCCTCTTTGATGGTGGTCCAGTCAGCGAGCGGCTTGGTGATCGGGTGCTCCTTGTCCACAAACGTGATCGCGATCGGCTCCTGCGGGCCGTGGGAGGCGGACTGGATGCCGAGGTGCTTGAACCACGCATCCGTGCCGGTGCGGAAGCTGTGCATGGCGCAGTGCAGGTGCACGGCGGGGATGGTCTGGTGCACATCGAGGATGCGCTTCACCACGGCCATGTCCTTCACGCCGGCGGCGCATTCGTCATGGATGATGATGTCGTAGCCCTTGGCCCAATCCGGATTGTCATACAGCGGCAGCGGTGGGTTGACGGATTTGTCGTCGGTCCACACCACATCCACCTGCACATTGGCGCGGGCTTGGATGCCCTGGCTGAGGATCACATGCTGCTTCGCATAATCATGGCAGCAGCCACCGGCGATGAGGAGGGCTTTGAGCGGCTTGGTTTCGGCGTGGCTGACGGAGGCGACGGCAAGGAGGAGCAGGAGTGCAAGAGAACGCATGAGAAATGAGGATGAGGAAGCCGCATAAAAGGCGGGGTTTCAATCAGAAAAGTATTGGAGGGGAAAGTAGTCCAGTTGCGCCGCAACTGGAGTTTCCCAGACCAGTTGCGCCGCAACTGGGCTACTTTGCTGCGCAGGTCACAGCGCCCAAGGCGCGCGGGCCTCCAAGCCCGTCCTGGGCTTCGAAGCCTTGGCGAAGAAGGCAGCGGGTCGCCTTCACACTGCGGGTGGTGTTTCATGACCAGCATCTTCAACACGAGGATCATGGGCGGTGAGAGAAAGGGCGGCGGGGACGATTCGGCGCTGTGGGAGTTTGCGGAGTGCTGCGGAATAAATTCCGCGCTCCTCAGCGACTGAACCGCGCCCTGATCAAATGGCTGCCGAGGATCCACACCTTGTGCAGTTTGCTGAGGCGGCAACGTTTGGTGAAGACCGGGTATCGCTCGCGCTTGAGCTTTTCGAGGATGCGCGAGTAGATGGCGGCCATGATCTCGGAGGCGACCATGTTTTTGCGGTCTTCTGGCGGCAGGGCTTTTTGCGCGGCTTCGTAGTAGCTGCGCGCACGGGCATACTGGAAGTCCATCATCTTGATGAAGCGCTCGCTCGGGCGGGCGTCGAGGATCTCGCTTTCCAGCACGCCGAACTTCCGCAACTCGGCCTGGGGGAGGTAGATGCGGCCGGTGTCCCGCGCATCCTGGCCCACGTCACGGATGATGTTCGTGAACTGCAGCGCGTAGCCCAGATTGATGGCGTAGTCCTTGGTGGCGGGATTTTGATGCCCGAAGATTTGGATGCTCACCAGCCCGACCACGCTGGCGACTTTGTAGCAGTAGCCCAGCAGCTCCTCAAAGGTCTCGTAGCGCGTCTTGGTGATGTCGCTGGCGACGCCGTCGATGATCTCGCACAGCCAGGCGCGGGGGAAGCCGTATTTCTCCGGCAGCAGGATCATTTCATCCAGCACGGGGTGGCCCGGCGGGTTGCCTGCCTCCACGCAGCGCTTCCAGTGATTGAGCTCCTTCTCCTTGTCCTCGGCGCAGACATCCGGGTCGTCGGCGATGTCATCCACCACACGGCAGAAGGCGTAAAACGCGATCATGTCGCGGCGGCGTTCCTTGGGCAGGCAGGCGAGCGCGAAAGCAAGGTTCGACTTCGCCCGCCGCACGATTTGTTCTGGAGAAAGCGTGCCGCTGGTCATGCGGAGGGGGGACGTGAAAAGCCAAAGCGCAGCATGAGAAGTAGGGCGGTTAGCAATAGCCAGCAATCGAGCATGGCAAGCACCAAAGCGCTCAGCGGCAGCTCAATGATGCGCCAAACGGGCGAATCGGCACACGCGGCGCGCCCCATTTCCACGGTGTAGAGCGCGAGAATGAAAACGGCGAGCGCGGTGATGGAGAGCAGAATCAAAGGCACGGCAGCCCGCCACAGAATGCGCAGAGCGGCGGCTCCCTGCTGCCAGAAAGGTCCGGCCACCGCCGCCACCGCGACCGGCAGCGCGGCAAACAGCAGCAGCAACTCCACCCACCACCACGTGCCCACGCTTTGCGGAGTGTTCAGCTGCCACCAGCGCCAGCTCATCCAGAGCAGATCAAACCCCGCCAGAAATGCCACGCCCTGCCAGCGGGCAAAGACATGCTCCAAGGCCATGGCGGCATCGCCACCGGCCTCGGTTTCCTGCGGCTTTTCCCAGGCGATCAAAAAGCGCACCAGCCATACCTGCACGCCCGCCGCAGCCAAGGCGGTAAAAATGTAACGCAGTCCTAGTTTCATCAATTCCACAGCTTCGGGCAGCATGCGCCGTACACTGGAGCCCTCCAGCCCCAGCCAAACAAACGCCAGAATCGTTACAATAAGCAGGCCGAACTTCTGCTCCGGGCCGGGCCTGCGCTCGCCGTAGCGATAGGGCCAGCGCCAGATGCGAATGGTCAGAAACACGAGCACCACCGGCACCAGGCAGGCCAGCGGCCATGGCGACATCAGCGCATGGGGCAGTGCGGCCAGATGCGCCAGGGCCGCATAGAACAGCGGCAGAATCATTTCCCGCCAGTCCGTGAGCTGGGCCATCGAATAGGGGGCATGCGGTGTCTCGCCAAAAACGGAGGCCAGCAGCATGGCTCCGGCCGTCAGGAGGATCAACGCCGGCCGCAGCCGCAGGCAATCCCACGCGTCTGACAAATGCCTGCGCAGCGGGTGCCAGCGCAGGTGCAGCACCAGCCCGGCGGCAAAGCCGAGGAGGGCGAGCACGGTGGTCTGCCAGTGGGTGAGATTCAAAGCGGTTGATCAATTCGCGAAAACATCTCGACATGCCAGTGCGTATTCGCTTCTCTCCCATTCGACATGAAATCACCCGCCGCCCTCCTTCTCGCCTCTTTGTTGCTCTCTTCTGCAGCCCTCGCCGAAAACTGGCCGAGCTGGCGCGGCCCCAATCAGGACGGCTCTTCGGGGGAAACCGGCCTGCCGGCAAAGTTCAGCACCACCGAAGGCGTGAAGTGGGCCACCGAGATGCCGGGTCTTTCCGCCTCCGTCCCCGTCATCTGGGGCGACAATCTTTTCATCACCGCCCCGATTGAATCGGAAAAGAAGCTCGTCGGCCTGTGCTACGACACGCAGACCGGCCGGGAAAAGTGGCGCACGACGATCAGCGAAGGCTCGGAGATCCAGTGGGATGACAAGAGCAACCTCGCCAGCCCATCCGCCGTGACGGACGGTGACCGCGTTTACTTCCTCTTCGCCAATGCCATCGCCGCCGCGTGTGATTTCAACGGCAAGATCGTCTGGAAGCGCGACTTCAAGGAAACGCACGGTGCCTTCGCCACGCAGTGGACCTATGGCAGCAGCCCCGCGCTCGACGGCGGCAAGCTCTACATCCAGGTACTGCAGCGCAACGAGGCCTTCAAATTCCAGGACAAGTTTGAAAAAGGCACCGCCGGCAAGGACATGAGCAGCTACATCCTCGCCCTGGATCCGGCCACCGGGAAGGACATCTGGAAGCACATCCGCCCGAGCCTCGCCTCCACCGAATCGCTGGAAGCTTTCAGCAGCCCCATTTTCGCGACCTTCAAAGGCCAGCGCCTCATGCTCATCTCCGGTGGTGACACCCTGACCATCCACGACGCCGCCACCGGCAAGGAATTCTCCCGTCTCGCCACCTGGAACCCGCCCGGCGAAGGCTACAACAAGTTCTTCCGCCTCGTCCCCTCCCCTGTCACCGGCGACGGCATGGCCATCGTCTGCGCGCCGAAGAATTCCCCCATCTTTGCCATGCCGCTGGATTCCAAAGGCGAGACCAAGCCCGTGTGGCAGACCGAGCCCAAAGGCGTCACCAGCGACGTGCCCACACCCGCCTTCTACAAAGGCAAGTTCTACGTCCTCGACGGCGGCAAGAAGATCCTGAGCTGCCTGGACCCGAAAACCGGCAAAGTCGTGTGGACCGGCGAACTCGGCGGCAAGACCAAGTTTGAAAGCAGCCCGACCGTGGTGGATGACAAAGTGTACTGCATCAACTTCTGGGGCGAAGTCTATGTCGCCAAGGCCAACAGCGACCAATTTGAACTGCTGTCCATGAATGAAATGGGCAACGGCTCCAAGCCGAATGGCAACGCCGCCAGCGTGCGCGCCAGCGTGGCCGTGAGCGATGGCTGCCTCTTCATTCGCACGCAGGAGAAGCTGTTCTGCATTGGGAAGAAGGCCGTCGCAGCGCCTTGAGTACGGATTGAAGCACCCGTTGCTTGACGGGGAAATCTGCGTTGCAGAGAGTACCACGTGTGCGGAACACTGCCGTTTCGCTGCTGCTCATGATTCTGGCTCTCGACAAGCCTATGCTGGCGGATGGTAGCCTTTGAAATGAAATCGTCGTTTCGCATCATCATCGTTTTGTGCGCCATAATCGCGGTCATCGCCGTGGCAGGGGGACTCCTGGCCTTCTCCTTTCTTTGTGTCTCCGCAGATATAAGGTCAGAATGGCAGCAGCCAGTGGAACATCATCTGTCGCGTCATATGCACGATCTGCCGCGTGACCGTGACGCCCTTTTACAGTCATTCCGCAGCGCCCGGCCCGGCACGTCCGTCAGGCCGGAAGACCTGCCCGCGTCCCTCCGTGTTCCCGGTTTGATCTATGCGCTGGTGTACCGCGACCACATCACGCTCATCTTATATCATTCTCCAGACACGGACTCAGGCTTTCGCATCTGGAAATCAGGCATGCCTGCCGATTTTGCCGACCAAGCCACGTCCATTCCCTTCGTCACACGGTTCACCTACTGTGACGACTACCCCGCCTCCCCCGCGAACAAATGGGAATGACTCGGCGGAGGAAGCCATGCGCCATACCTCCAGGATCAGGATCAAACCAGGATCATGATCCCATCGGGTATCAGGATCACAGGATCAGTACCTATATATAGGTGCTGATCCTGTGATCCTGAACCTACGGAGAAACCAAGCCACCAACGGGTATGAAAAGCAAATCCATTGCTTGCCATCGGATGCGCACAGGTGTTCTCAGGTGCGCTTGGTTGCGCAGTTTCTGCCCTCCCGGCACCCGGCCTGGGATCAGGCTCAAATCAGGTTCATGAGCCTGTGAACCTGCTGCCAGAATCACAGGGGAAATGGCAAAATCTGCCATCTGCAGCCGGCTGGCAGACAGGATTGACGTCTATAACCCGTTGGTCATACTCCCTTATGCTTTACCGCACCCTCGCCCTCCTCGTCACAGCCACGACGCTCTCCCACGCAGCCCCTGCGGAGCACGTCATCCTCATCAGCATCGACGGCTGGGCGCATCAGTACTTTGAGGATCCCAAGTGCCACATGCCCGCCGTGAAGGCGCTGGCGGCGAAGGGCGTGCGGGCGAAGCGCATGGAGTGCTCCTTCCCCACGGTGACGTGGACGAACCACACGACGCTGGTCACGGGCGTGCATCCGGCGAAGCATGGGGTGCTGGCGAATGAGTACTTTGACCGTGCCACGCGGAAGAAGGTGCCGCTGATTCCTGACCCGATTTTCAACAAGGATGAGATCGTCAAGACACCGACCATCTACGACGCGGCCAAGGCGGCCGGTTTGACCACCGCCGGGGTGATCTGGCCTGCCTCACGCGGGGCGAAGACGCTGGACTGGACGGTGCCGGATGTGTTTGACCAGGAGCTGTTCGAAAAATACGGCACCCCCTCCCTGCTGGAAGAGGCGCGTGCGGCGGGCATCCCCTTCGAGAAGCAGAACGAGTGGTGCAAAATGGGCAATCCGGGCAAGGCACCGCGCGACTACATGTACATGCTGCTCGCGACGCACATCATCAAAAAGCACAAGCCGAACTTCCTCGCGCTGCATCTCGTGAGCCTCGATTCCTTCGAGCATGCGCATGGCCGCCAGGTGCCGGAAGCCTACTGGGCGGCGAATGATTCGGACAACCGCGTGGCGGACATCGTGCGTGCCACGGAAGAGGCGGGCATCCGCGACAAGACGACCTTCATCATCACCACCGACCACGGCTTCGTCACCTACACCAAATCCATCAATGCCAACGCAGCGCTGCGGAAGGATGGCTTCGTCAAAGCCGTGCTGGGCAAGAGCCTCGCGCCCGACTCCCAGGTCTTCGCCATGGCCGAAGGCGGCGCGTGCTTCGTCTATGTGCTGGATGATGCCAATCGCGACAGCATTCTGAAACAGATCACGCCAACGCTGGCCAAGCTGGAAGGTGTGGAGGGCGTGGTCGAGGCGAAGGACTTCGACGCCAAGCTGCATCACCTCACGGCTTCCAAGGATGGCCGCGAGCCGGATCTCGTGCTGCTGGCCGCCGACGGCTACACCTTCACCGATTCACTCGCTGACAACAACGTCATCATTCCAAACGACCCGCCCAAAGGCGCCCATGGCCACTTCCAGCTCGACCCGAATCTCTACGGCGGCTTTGTCATCAGCGGTGCCGGGGTGAAGCAGGGCGTGGAGCTCGATGAGATCAAGAACATCGACGTGACACCGACGATGGCCAAGCTCCTCGGCATCCCCTTCCCTGACGCGGATGGCCGGGTGCTGGAGGAGGCGCTGGCGAAATAAGCATTGTCGCTCATGAAGAAGGCCGACCGTCAACAGTCCAATCAACGGCTGCGCAAGGTATTGGACGACCGGCCACGGCGGATTCGAATGCTGCTGGAACGAGGATTGATCAAAAATGCGTCGGAGATTCCCGAGGACGCCATTCCGATCGATCCTGAGCACTCGCCCCATGCTGGCACTACGATTCCGGCAGTTTTTTACCAGGACATCGAGTTTGTCTGTGCCGACTGCGGCAAACCTGATTTTTGGTCCGCCGGCTCGCAGCAGCATTATTTCGAGGTTTCGAAGGCATCACCCTACAAGCAACCGAAACACTGCTACGACTGCAGGCAGAAAGAGCTGGCAAGGAAAACTCAGGCGAGAATGAATGCAGGGCACGCGCCCCGATGATGGGGGTAGGGTGCTGGAGGAGTCGCTGAAATAAGGCCTCGAGTGTTTTCAAAACTCATTTCCGGATCAAGCCCAGAAGCAGCCGAGAATGCCCCCATATGGACTGCGGTCGCGGAGCGAGGAACGAGCGCAGCTACCGCTTTCGACGGACTCGGTGATTCAAGTGTGCCAGAAAATCCTCGAATGCGGGAGCTGATGGGTTTTCGCAGGCTGGGCAGCTTGCGCATGCCAGGAGACGCGCGAAAGCGGCAGCTCCAGCGCACAGCAAACCACACGAGAGCGTCAGGAAGTCGCAGCCGCACTCCAAATTCGCCTGGCGTGCTCACGCTCCCCATATGGACTACGGTCGCGGAGCGATGAGCGAACGCTACCGCTTGCGCAGGCCAGTGTCCCCAAGACATGAGCTAAAGCTCATGAGTACTTTGCGCCTACAGCATGCCCGGCGCATAGCGCGGGCGGTTGTCAACACCGGCACCGATTTGCTGACGCATGCGGGTGTCATCCAGGGCGCGGTCCACGCAATCCTGCAGGGCACGGGAGGTCAGCTCGCGCAGGATGGGCACGGGCGAGCCGCTGCCGGGACGATACGCGGTGCTCTGGCGCTCGCCTTCATAGACGTGGGTGAAAATCACCCGGCCGGAGGTGGCTTCGACCACGTTCACGCGGATGCGCGCGTAGCCATAGGGATGCACGAGGAGCTGGGAGCGCAGGTCCTGGATTTCCCCGGTGAGGATGAAACGGCCCTTCACGTCTGTGGCGAGCATGCCGCGTGACTCCAAGGCGTAGCCAAAGGCGTTGCGCACGACATCGCTGACCGGCAGCCGGGTCTGGATGGTATCGACCGTCGGGCCGATGGGCAGGCGCACATGGCCGAGTGTCTGAGGCTGCTCACCGCGCTTGTCCTTGAACTCGCCGACGGCAAAGTCTGGCGCTCCCCGCATCATTCGACCGGCCTGTGGCAGGTAGTCGAGGCTGATGACCGAGGAGTTGGCACAGGAGGAAAAGCTGAGGCAGGCTGCGGTTCCGAGGAGAATGAGAGAAAAGCACCGAAAGTTCATGGATATCATCATTAGAACGCCTTGGACGCGAATCAATGTGCTAGATTCACCCAATGCCCGTCCGCAGGCAAAAAAACAACCCTGCCGGAACTCGGAGCTCAGGAAAAAAACCCCCAAAACCTGAATCCAATTAACCCGGCAGGGTTGATTTAATGAATATATTCGGAAACAGCTTCCCCATGCAATACCAAAAAGTTTTCCATCGAAAAAAGGCAAGCCTTCTCACCTTACTGGTCATCGGCATTTCCGCCCTATGTCCATCAGAGTCTCACGCACAGCTTGGCCGCGGGGTGCGGCAGGTGATCGTCTCCCAGGCAGCCACCTGGAACTCGAACACGGCCACGATGCAGTGCTATCAGCGCGCCTCCGCTGGGGCGCCCTGGCAGGCCGTGCTGGAGAAACCAGTGCCTGTCCTGCTGGGCAGGAAGGGGCTGGCCTGGGGGCGTGGAGTCTTCAATCCACCCCAGAACGGCATCCCCGCCAAGGTGGAAAAGGACTGGCGTGCCCCAGCAGGTGTGTTCCAGCTGGGTTCTTTGTTTGGCTATGCCGCCACCCCGCCCGGCGGCGCCCGCTGGCCGTACATCCAGGTCGGCCCCTGGGATGCCTATGTCGATGACTCGACCCTGCCCCAATATTACAACCGCCACATCCGCATTGATCCCCGTCAGGGCATCCCGCCGTGGTTTGAGAAGCAAAAAATGCGCCTGGGAGATGCCGCCTACAAGTGGATGCTCGAAATCCGTCATAACCAGAATCCTTCCGCTCCAGGCTATGGCAGCGCCATTTTCTTCCACGTACGCCGTGGCCCGGACAAACCCAGCGCCGGCTGCACCACCATGGCCGAGGGTGATCTGACCCGCCTCTTGCGCTGGATCGATCCCACCGCCTCACCGCATTACGTGTTGCTGCCCAAGGCTGACTATACGGCGCTGCGTGGCACGTGGGGGTTGCCGTGAGTCAGATTTCCGCCGTATCCACCCACCAGTCATGGTTCGGCTCAAGGTCGTGGCCGTAGATCGTTGCCGGGGCTTGCAGCACTTGGAGATCCCGCATTTCCGCCAGCAAGGCAGAGAGCTTCGACCTCGGCACAGCAACGAATAAAGCGGGCAGGCCAGCATCCAATGCTGCCACCAAGGCCGTGCGAATGACCGCCGCTCCGCAGGCTGGGTCACCAAACTGAAAACCCGAAAGATGCGCGGACAGCATCTCGGTGCCTGCATTCGTCCAGAGCCGTTTACCACGTCGGGTATCTTCCAGCCAAGCGGCATCGGCGATCCGTTGAGGTGTCATCAATGAGCGCAAGGCGTGGTTTCCTCCCGTGAGAATGCAGGCAGGCATTGGTGCGGACGAATCAGGTAAACTCATCGTCACAGGTGCTAGTGACAGAGCTTCCGCAGCGGTGACCCTGAGCACCACGATCTGCGCGAGCTGCTGAAACGCCGGAATGCCGAGACGCCCGGTGTAGTCCGTGGGCCGCCGCCCGGTGCCGTCCATCACGATGCCGTAGCAGCGGTGGGTGCCGCTTTGCTCCACCTGCCGCCGCGTTTCCAGCATCAGGCGCGCCACCAGCCCGCTGCAGCGATACTGCGAACTCACTTTCAAATCGCACAGGTAGTGCACCCGACGCCGCTCCTGCCCGCACAGCATCCAGCGCTCCACCCGCGCCACGGTTCCCAGCACTTCCCCCGCTGCTTCAGCCACGATAATTGTCGCATCTCCCATGGCAGCAAAGAACGGCAGGTAGTCCCGTCCGTGCGAAATGCTAAACCGACCGTCAGCACCCAGTGGATAATCAAACTGGCGCTCGAACCGCTCCAGCGCCTCTCCCAGCCATGCAGGTGGGGGTTCATGGAGGGTATGAAGGTTCATGAGCGGCTGCCGACCAAAATTTGTGGATAAAAGAAACTGCGATCGCGCTGCTCCATCGCTTGCCCCAGCGCATGATCCCAGACGATGTCTCCGGCCAGCCCATCCATGTCGAGCGAGGAATTCAACTGACGCAGGATGATTCTCCCCCCGCGCTTCAGGGCCCTCCCAGCCGCTGCCAGCGTTTGCGCCGCCTGCGCAGGAGAAAGCCAGTCGAGGATGTTCGAAAGGTGCACCATGTCCACGCTGGCAGCGGGCATGGATGTGAGGACTTCCATCATGCGGCCCTGATGCCAGACCACCTTCGCACGGATCGCGCCCTCCATCTCCAGCCAGTCGTATCGATGCCCCTGCGCAAACGTTCCGGCATACATCTGCCGCAGGAAGGGATTGGTCTCCGCATCGGCACGCGCCAATGCCACGCGGGTGCGCCAGGCAAAGTGCTCGTGAAAGGGGCGGCGTGGATTCTGCGCCGCTTCATGGCCAAAGAGTGTCACCAGATTCGTCAAAGACATCACCCGCGCCAAAGCTTCGTCCAGATCTGCACCGCCTGCTTTCACCCGCCGCAGTTCAGCGAAGCAGCGTTCATAGCGCCCTGCATGATCCGGCCCATGGATCGCAACCAAACTCATTGGTCCAAACACTTCCTCAGGCAGATTCAATTCATCCCACAGTCGTTTCAATGCCTCACTGCGCAGCGGCATGTCCTCATGCCCCAGCAACCGTGCCGTTTGATCTGCGCTGGAATGTGCCGCGAGATGCAGTTTGCACTTGGAAAGAGCAAGCTGCGCCGGGTTCATGTCCACCGCATGAATGCGCTGCAAAGGCAGCCGCGCCAGTTGCACGAGTGTCTCGCCACCGGAGGCGATCATCACCACCACAGCGTCTGCGGGCAGTGTTTGCGCCAGCTCCACATCGAGACGTGGATCTTCACGCACCTGCGCGAAGGCCAGCGGCAGTTGGGCGGCCTCGATGGCCCAGGCGTCAGCGGGAACAAGATTGGTTTCGAGCATAGATAACTTGAAGGGCTAAAAACAGCAGGCCGGCGGCCAGCAAGTCCACCGCATAATGCAGCCGCAGCGCCAGAGTGGCTGCGAGCATCAGCAGCGAAGGCGTGAGCATGATCCAGAAACGCAGCCGAAAAAACCGCCAGTCCCAGGCCAGCAGCGTCAGTGTAATCAGCACATGCAGGCTGGGAAAAGCATCATAGCGCGAGGCCATCGCGATGTTGAGGCTTTCATTCCAGTGCGTCAGCAGACCGCCGACCAGCGGCATGAAAAACAGTTCAGGAAACGCCGTCAGCGGTGGTGCCGCCGGGTAGAGCAGATAGCCGCAGATCCCAACCGCAAAAGCCGAGAACAGATGCGAACCAAACATCACACTCTGCTTGTTCGTGATAACCACCTGCAGCAGCGCCCAGTGCAAATAAACGTGATAGCTCATGTAGCCCAGGCTCAGCACATCATTGATACCAGGACTCAACACGCCGCGCAGGGCAAGCACGGGTGACTCGCCAAACAATGCCACGTCTGCGGCCAGCAGTTCATGATGGCGCAATGGCACCGCCAGCGCTTCCACCAGCACGGACGAACTGGCATACAGCGCCCACGTCACGACATAAGCCCCCAGCAAACGCATGCGCCCGCCTGTTTCAGCCCGGCACACCAGCCAGGCATAGGCGCTGGTCAGTCCCACAGTTTCGATCAACAGCGGCTGCCAGCCATTTACGCAAGCCAGCGCCACGCTCAAGGCGGCACCGATGCCCAGATACAGCCACTCATGAATCTGCACACGCCGCACCGTCACAAGTGTTTGTCGGCCCCCTTCCACCCCAATGGACTGCGGCGCAGGCTGTGAATGAAAAATTCGCGCACAAAGGACGAGTAAGAGCGGATGTACGGCGCCCCCTGCTCACGCAGCGCCGGAGCCAGCGACGCATGCACCTCGGGCAGGTGATGCCATGGCACGCCGGGAAACAGATGGTGCTCCAGGTGGTAGTTCTCATTGCACATGAAAAAGCGCACCAGCGGGCTGGTCAGTATCGTTCGTGTGCCGCGCACCTCGTCACTCGCATGCTCCAGCAGCGTGTGCTGGCTCATGCCACGGATGTTCACCATGGTGTTGATGAAAAGCATGGGCATCAGCCAGCCATGCCACAGCCAGATGGCGGGCACATAGGACCATGCCAGCCACACCAGCAGCGCCGTGGCACACACTTCAGCCGTGATCCCAAGACGATCTTTTGCCATGCCTTGTTTGAATCCGAGGATGGGAATCGCCGTGATATAAACAGGATACCCCACCAGCAGCCGCAGCCAGTTCATGATAAACACCATCCACGTCCAGCGCGTGTAGTTCGCATAATGATCCGGATCACCTTCGTCACCGAGGTGCTGGTGGTGATTCAGATGCAGCACGCGGTAGGCGGAGAAATTTTGCAGCACCGGCATCGCGCACAGCGCACCGAGCACCGCATTCAAGCTGCGGTTCCTGGCCAGTGATCCGTGTACCGCCTCATGGGTGAACAGGCTGATGCCATGCAAGGATGCGGCCGCGAGAAGATACAGCGGCACCACGAGCAGCCACTTCCACCACAGCGCCTCCAATGAAACAACGAACACCGCGCCTCCCGCCCCCAAGGCATAGAGAGCCATGAACGCCACCACACGCCAGGCATGCCGCGCGGCGGAGCGGGTGTGGCAGATCTTCTGCAAATCAGGTGGAAGTGAGTTCATGATGTCGTGCAGTTGCCTCCCAAAGATCCTCATACAGCCGGTCAAACACATGCAGCCCCAGCCGCACGCCGTCTTCAACCTCTGCGCGATCATCGCCCCCGGCTTTCCAGGCCTTCGCCACGCATTCAAAAAATTCCGCCGCATGCCGGCCATCAATCTCTTCGTGCAGATTGTAATGCACCAGTTCTTCGGCTGACACCCACCCACGCCGAAAAACCGTTGCGCCGAGGCGTGCCGAAATGCCCGCAAAGGTGTATTCGATCACGCCCAGACACGCAAAGGCCACCTCGATGCGCTCCATCAAACACACCCCCATGAGGCTCGCGTTGAAGGCTCTTACCGCTTCACCTTCACGCAGGTGCTTCATCGCTTCGCGCTTCACTCCCAGCGTTTCCAAAAAACGCAGGAAGGTCATGTCATGCGCCAGGGTGGGTTCAAAGACCGCCGCCCCTTCTTCCACATAGCCGTGCTCCTCCGCCAGATTGCAGACCAAGCTCCGCCGAAGCGCTGAACTCGGCATCCGCGCCATCAGCGCCGCCATCGGCCTGGAAAAATAGCGCACCGCAAAATAAAACTGCTGCTGCGTCGCCTGAAACATCTCCCGGCTCATCGCGGCATCTTCCAGCGCCGAAAAATAGCGGTTGTTCAAAATCCCCCGCGCCTTCGCCTGAGCAGCGACCCAGCCTAGTAGTTCATCCATGCGGCAAATCTATGAAAGCCCCTCACCATTCTCCAGCTAATTATTTAACAGGACACCCGACTTTCACCACCTCTCCTCATGCCGAGCAGGGGCTTGCCGAAGGGGTCTTTCCAGACCCCTCACGGCGCAACATTATACCACGATCAATTGAAAACAGGTCTGTATCTCAGCAATGAATCCACCACAGAGGCACGATGAGCGCAGAGATCTGAAGCCGGTCTTGATTGCAAACCTCTGTGTCCATCGTGCCTCTGTGGTTAAAATTAGGCCCCC
>JAIPJY010000087.1 GCA_021733925.1 Prosthecobacter sp.
CGCTGCGCCTCGCGACACCCGAGACGCGTGCGACTCTGCTCGATACGATTGCCGAAGAAATCACCGCCTTGGGAGATGCGCAAACGTTGCCGTATGCGCATGCCAGGGGGGGGGGACACTGGCTTAGGATTCATGGTATCTTTGCATGCTGTCCGGCCTGCGAAAGCGGTAGCTGCGGTCATTCCTCCCTCCGCGACCGCACTCCAAATCCGCGCTGTTCGCGTGCAGGACCTCTATCCCCTTCCCAAAGCCCGCCCCATCACTTCGGCAATCGCGCAATAGCAGCCGTGGTCATCCGCTTCATGATCTCCGCTTCCATGGGCGGCAAGGGAACCTTGGGCAAGGCGGGAAAGCCGGACTCGGAATTGGCGTAACGATTATTCGACCTGGCCAGCTTGGCATCGGCCCTCCATACCGCCTTGCCGGTTGTGGTGTTCAGCAACGAATAGCTGGCCAGCAGGGTGCGCGTGGCGGATGTGGCACTGTTGTATTCTTTCACCGTGCGTTCCCGGCAGCATGAGCCCTGGCAGGAACTGCCACAGGAGCTGCTGCTGCATTTGGCTCCGTTTTTCTTGGTACAACTGCACGATGAGGATTCAGTGCGGGTGGAGACCCATTGATTGCTGCCGTTCTCCACGGAATTGTCGAGCAGATCGATCCATAACAGATAATCCATGCCATGGGCGCGGGTCTTGCGGATGAAGTTCGCCGTGAGTTTGCTGCCGATAACAACCGGCACATGAGAGCTGAACTTCGTGGGAGGTGATCCGGCTGCAGCACGAACGGCTTCCACCGTCAGCACCTGGGAAGGCTTGAACCGATGCTGCAACGCCGTGCCCGCATCAGCCACGATGGCGGCCTCGGCCACCTGCCCTGGATACACCATCAGGTCCTGCGCTGTGAAGCCGCCGACAGCCAGAGTCTTGCCCCGCAGGTCATGTTTGCCGAGGCTGCCGCTGATGACGAGAGTCGGTTTCGACGAGCAACTCGTCATCCATGCAAAGACAAGGGGCAGCAGGAGAATGAGCGTCTTCATGATAATGAATGCGTGCAGACACCCTCAGACGCAGACCTAAACCCTTTATTCACCAAATCCGACTTACGCGCAAATCATTGAAGCGGCACGAGTCCCGACACGCCCTCCCTGCTAGCCTAGGCATACGCAACCCATGCAGCGGTCCAAAGGATCAGCCGTTCCGTTTGAGAGTGGAAGCTGCGGCACTACTACGCCATCGGATTCACCAGCGTGCCGATGCCGTCGATGGTGATGCTGATGAGGTCGCCGCTTTGCAGGGTGAATTCATCTCCGGGGACGATGCCGGTGCCGGTCATGAGGAAGGTGCCGGTGGGAAAGGTGTTGTCGCGGAAGAGGAAGCCTGCGAGCTCGGCGGGCGTGCGCTTGAGCTGAGAGACGGTGGTTTCGCCTTCGAAGGCGGCGACACCGGCGCGGTCGATCTGCAAATGGATGCGCGTTGTGGGCGCGGGTGCTTCCTTCTGAATCAGGATGGCAGGCCCCAGCGCGGCGCAGAGTTTGAAGCACTTCGCCTGCGGGAGGTAGAGGGGGTTTTCGCCTTCGATGTCGCGGCAGGAAAGGTCGTTGCCCACAGTGTAGCCGATGATTTCGCCACGGCTGTTGATGCAGAGCGTCAGCTCGGGCTCCGGCACCATCCATTTGGAGTCGCTGCGCAGATGCATGGCCTGCCCAGGGTGGGCGACGCGCTGAGGGGTGGCTTTGAAGAAAATCTCCGGGCGCTCCGCTGCATAGACGCGGTCATAGAAGCTGCCACCGCCTGCGTCTTTGCTCTCCTCCATCCGTGCGGTACGGCTGCGGAAGTAGGTGACCCCTGCCGCCCACACTTCTTGGGAGACGATGGGGGCCAGGATGGTGTCAGGTGCGGGTGCGTCCACCGCTGGCGACGTCGCAGCAATCTGCGCAAGGTAGTTGGAGAGGCCCACGACTTCGAGCAGTGCATCCCAGTTGCTTTCTGGCACGGCGTGCCAGGAGTTCGCGGATTGAATGAAACAGCCGGAAGTTGTACGATATAAAAGCATGAGGAAAACAGACTAGAGGGAGTCGCGGCGCGTGCAACCTGGACGAGGTTCAAATTCGGTGTGGGGTGCGAGTATGGGGCACGTCAAGAGGTCAAGGAAGGGTCAAGGGGTCAAGAAGTGCCGTCGAAGCGAAATCCTACTCGTCCTCGTCCTCGTCCTCGTCCTCGTCCTCGTCCTCCTGCTCGAACTCGTCCTCGATCAAGGCGCTTCGCATCACATGGCCGGTGCAAATTTCCAAGTATGTTCGCCGCAGTGTGTCGATGAGTCGGTTTGACCCCATTACCCCCAGCTGTCGCGCTTTCCAGAACGAGCTAAAGCTCGGGAGTACTTTCTTCACCGCTGATTCTTGCATAGGGCCTCATCCAGGCCGTGCAGGCAGCTGACCCATTGAATGGCCATGTCACTGGGCAGATTTTCCCGATAACCCTCCGCCGCACGCCCCCCAACGATCAAACGCATGGAAGGTGGCAGCAAGTTGCGCATGCGGGCCAGTTTTTCCAAAATCACCGGGCATTTCTCCGGAAAGACCACGCTCAAGGCCACGGCCGTGGCCTGCCGGGCGATGGCGCAGGCGGCGATCTCCTCCACGGGCAGATTGGGCCCAAGGTACGTCACATACCAGCCCAGATCACGAGCAGAGGCGGCCACGATCAGTGCGCCGAGTTCATGCAGCTCCCCCGAAGGAGTGGCCACCACCAGCTCCGGCGCATGCACAGGTATCTGGCTGCCCGGCACCGGAGTGAGAAGCATCTCGCGGATCACGGCGGTGGTGATGTGTTCGTGGCTCGCCCGCAACTGGCCAATCCGCCAGTTGTTGCCTATTTGAATGAGCAGCGGGCAGATCACTTGATGCAGCATGCCGCGCTGGCCGAGCTGCAGGCGTGCCTGGAGCAGCACGCGGCGCAGGCCTTCGCAGTCATAGCGCTTGGAGGCGGCGATGGCGGCCTCGATGAATTGCTCCGGCTCCATCAGCGGAGTCTGCTTCACGAGATCGTCGGCGGGCATGGGCGTCGTCGGATCTGCGGGAATGACCTGCACGCCCTTGACCAACGCCTCCAGCTCCGCCGTGCCAAGTCGCGCCACTCCGCCGATGCGGTGACCATTCTCGGTGAGAATCTTCAGCAGCTTCAGCCGCTTGACCGCCTCTTCACAATACATGCGGCGGTTCGTGCAGGTGCGGCTGGGGCTCAGCGCGCTGTAGCGCCTCTCCCAGATGCGGATCACATGCTGGCTGAGACCGCTGAGTTTGCTGGCGAGCTGGATTGGGCAGGGCATGAACGATGTGAAAGGGCAGTTGCCACTTGTGGCAGGAGCAGGAAAGTTTACGCATTGTCGCCGCCTCTGGCTACTGCCTTATTATCAATTCCGTCACATGCTGAACTACATCTGGTCCTTTCTCCTGCTCTCCGGCCTGTGCGCTGCGGCGCTGCTCGGCAATGTCTCGGGAGACACCGGCATCGTGGCCGCCATCCTGGCCAAGTCCAAAGCGGCGGTGATGGACATCGCCCTGCCGCTGGCCGGTCTGATGATTTTCTGGCTCGGGGTGATGCGCGTGATGGAAAAAGCCGGACTCCTGCAACTGGCCGCGCGCCTCCTCTCCCCCATCATGCGCCGGCTTTTTCCCGATGTGCCGGGAGATCACCCCGCCATGAGCGCCATGATCATGAACCTCGCGGCCAACATGCTCGGCCTCGGCAACAGCGCCACGCCGCTTGGGCTCAAGGCCATGACGCATCTGCAGGAGCTGAATCCGAACAAGCAGACCGCCAGCAACGCCATGGTGACCTTTCTGGCCATGAACACCGCCGCCTTCACGCTGGTGCCCATGACGGCCATCAACTACCTCAACGCCGCCGGCATCAAAGGCGCGCATCAGATCATCGTGCCCACCATTCTGGCCACCGCCTGCACGGTCGTCACCGCCGTGGTCGCGGCCAGGCTGTATGGCAGGCTGCCGTTCTTCGCCCTGCAGCCGGATGACCTCATGGAATCCTCGCCTGCGCAGGAAGCAGACGGCGGTCCCACCACCACAACAACCATCACACCACGCCGCAAATTCTGGCTCATCGCCCTGTTCGTAGCCTTCGGTGCCTGCGCGACGCTGGAGCTACTTCCCGCCACAGTGCGCGCGGACCTTTTGCAAAACACCGGTCTCAGTGAAGTCGTCGCGCAAGCGCAGCAGAAGGCCTCCCCTCCCCCCGCCGCAGCACCCGCCGCCAGCGCGGAGGTTCAGATCGAGCCCACCTGGAAGCGCCTCATGAATGGCGGCTCCGGCCTTGCCATTCCCATCGTGCTCGTCATCACGCTCGGTGTCGGTTTGGCGAGAGGCGTGAAGGTGTATGAGGAGTTTGTGGAAGGGGCCAAGGAAGGCTTCGCCGTCGCCACGCGCATCATGCCCTTTCTCGTCGCCATGCTGGCGGCGCTCGCCGTGTTCAACAGCTCCGGCATGCTGCGGCTGCTCGAGTACCTGCTGCGGCCCGTGCTGAGTTTCATCGGTTTCCCGGTCGAACTGCTGCCCATGGCGCTGATGCGGCCGCTCACCGGCTCCGGCTCGCTCGGCGTGCTCAATGACATCCTGCTGCGGCCCGAGATCAGCGAGCAGCTCAAGTTCACCGCCGCCATCATGTACGGCTCCACCGAGACCACCTTCTACGTGCTCGCTGTCTATTTCGGCAGCGTCGGCATCCGTCGCATCCGTCATGCGCTTGCTGCGGGTCTCACGGCAGATATCGTCGGCATGGGCATGGCCGTCATCCTCGGCAAGCTGCTCTTCGCCTGAAGCCGCCCAGCCACGCCCAAGCCATGACCTGCGCACCCATGAAAACTCTCACCGCACTGCTCCTGCTCTCCCTTGCAGTTCACGCAGATGATCTCATCGAGCATGCAAAAGCACACCCCGATGGCAAAGCCGCCTTCAGCTTTGATGCCAGTGCCTGGAGCGATGCCGAAGCCACCCGCCACCTGCCCATTGGCGTGTTTGATTCCGGCATCGGCGGCCTCACCGTGCTGGAGGCGCTGCTGACGCTCGACGCCTTTCACAACGACACCCTGCAACCCGGTGCGGATGGCGTGCCTGATTTCGCCCAGGAGCGCTTCATCTACTTTGGCGACCAAGCCAACATGCCCTATGGCAACTACTCCGCCGTTCAACGCACCGACTACCTGCAGGAGCTCATCGTCAAAGACGCCATCTTTCTGCTCGGACGCCGCGCTTATCCCAGTGAGGGCACCGAGCCGCAGTTCACCAAGCCGCCGGTCAAAGCCATCGTCATCGCCTGCAACACCGCCACCGCCTACGGTCTGGAAGACATCCGCAAGGCCGTCGCGGCATGGAAGATTCCCGTCATCGTCGTCGGCGTGGTGGAAGCCGGAGCACGGGGTGTCTTGGCATCGAAACCCACCGGCGGCATCGGCATCCTCGCCACCGCAGGCACCTGTGCCAGCAAGGTGTATCCGCGCACCATCGCCGGCACCCTCGGGATCGCAGGTCAGAGCGTGCCCGTCATCGCCCAGCAGGGCAGCGCCACACTGGCCGGGGCCATTGAGGGTGATGCCGCGTTTCCCGATTCCATCTCCGCCTACGCCATGAAAGAAGCCCGCGCTTTGGCCGAGGCCTATCGCGCTGAGAAGCCCACTGCGCCGCTGCAAACCATCGTCCTCGGCTGCACGCACTACCCGCTCGCCAAACAGGAGATCGACACCGCCTTCACCGCGCTGCGTCAGGAGGCTGCGTTTCGCGATCACATCGCCGAGCACCGCACCTTCGTGAATCCCGCCGAAGCCACCGCGCGCGAGCTGTTTCGCGAACTCGCCAAGTCCAAGCTGCGCCTCAAACCCGGCGAGACCTGCGTCCTTGAGCAGGGCCTGTTCTACCTCTCCGTGCCCCGCGTCGAAGAAGTCGGCATCCAGCTCTCCGGCGACGGCAGCCTGGACAAAGACTACAAATACTCCCGCAGCCCCGGCAACCTCGACTTTGAAGACACGAAGAACGTGCCGCTAACCCCTGCGCTGATTCCTGAGAACAGCGCCAAGCTGGTGAAAGAGAGGCTGCCTGCGGTGTGGCGGAGTTTGGGGAGGTGATCATTTCGGAGTGCGCACCAGATCGCAGGTGATGAACATCACCTGCAGGATGTCTGCCTTTTCCCATTCCGGCTTGCCCACCGGTTTCCACACCGCGAGCAGGCGGGCATTGCCATCGGGAATGGCCGTTTCGGTGGCCAGTTTCATGACATGGAAATCGGTGAGAGGAAATTCCAAGCGACGTCCTTCGACATCGATGACATGCTCACGATGTTCGAGCGGTCCTGCGGTATGAAATTCGGATGCGAGGCTGAGATTGACGACGTCGTTCCTGGGTCTCCAGCGCACCTCCAGTTCGGTGTGAAGACCGACCAACCGTACCTCATACGACAAGACTTCGGATAAAACAGGATACTGCACTCCCTGCTCCGCTCTAACGCGAGATCCGGGTGTGGTTTCGATACGCGAGAGCCCGAGATGCCTGGCCTTCCCCTGACGCACGGCTTCGAGCAATTGATCCAGTTCCGCACGATGGTTGCCGCGGCTGCCCATCTCGGCCATGAGCTGGCGCACCAGCGGCCCCGGTGCTTCCAGCACGTGGGAGGTCATGGCCACGACGGCGGGGCGGCATTCACTCACCATCCACTCCACGTATTGCTCGACCTTGTCCAGGTTCTCCTGGGTGTTTCTGACCACAAGCTGACTGTTGGCACCGCCGCTGTGAACTCCGGCACCTTCGGGAAAGGGAATCCCCGCTTCCTCCAGGATGACTTTCGCAGTCTTCCGCTTGGAAGTGATAACGCCCGATTCGCTCGATGCCGCAAACGGGTCTTCAGCATGAGTCGCAGACTCGCCTCCTGAGAGAAAATCCGGAGGAACACGAAAACTGCGCGTGTACTGTTCTTTCGAATCTGATTTGGCAACACTCTCCAGCATTTGGGCGAGTGGTCTCCCTGACTTTTTCCTGACTGTGCTTTGCGGCACCACGTCGCAAAGCAGAAATGTCGCAAGCAGTTGATCGCCCGCATTCACTCCGGTCGGTTTCAACAGAGAGAGCAGTCGGGTGGCGCCATTGTTCAGATGCAAGCTGGTCGTCGTCTGTTGGACATGAGCTCGCTCAAAAGGATAGTTTTGCGTTTGCTTGGAGCCAGGATCCAGCATGACCACACGTGCGGACTCTGACGGCAGCGGATGAAATTCATGGGACAGCCTGAGCTCCATTGAGTCATCCCAAGCGCTAATAACCGGGTAAAACTCCAAGATCGAACCCATGCGCCGGATTTCAAATTGGGGCCCCACATGGCCATCCTTGTCTTTGCCGTATTCGGCGAGGAAGGCATGCTCTTGCACTGATTCCAGCGTGGCTTGCACGCCCGATTTGGTTTCCAACCGGCTGGTGCTGACAGATTTGAGATCATGCTCTCCAGCACTCATGGCCTGCTGCAGCTGCGACCACTGTGCGCCATGATCCTTCTGCGCCGCAGCCTGGGCGGCGAGGCCACGCAGGAAGGAGCCTGAGCCTTGCACGGTTTGCAGTGTCAACACCACGGTCTTGGGCAGTCTCCGCGTGAGGTGATCAACCATCGTGACGATGCGCTCGATGTTTTCCTTCGTGTTCACCAGAGTCAGAACCTCTTCCTTGAGGATCGCGTCAGCGCCGGCAGCAGGTTCGATCCCATGCGTGTCCAGATACTGCTGCAGTGCCTGCTCCGACTCCAGCTGTTCGTTTTCCAAGACGCCGGGATGCACACGGAACGCGACTTTCTTCATGCCGGACGGCACCTTCAGGGGCGCTGCATGGGCCTGCGGCAGAAGGTTCATGAGAGGTTCCAAACGCACACTGTGGGTGGTCAGAAAAGCCGCCCACAGCACATCCGCATCCTCATCACCGGCTTTGCCATAGGGCTTGGAAATACCCAGAAGCCGCGTGCTGCCGCTGACCACCCGCGTGCTCGATGTAAAACGCAGCATGGGCACCGTGGTGAAAGGTATTTCGGCGGGATTTCCAGTGGCAGGATCGGAGACCGCCACCTGTCGCTCGCTGGGCGGTGCGGGATTGAGGTCCAGAGCGTAAGTGAGATCAATGTGCTGACCATCAGCACCGATGGTCGGCTCGATTTCCAGGCTCATGCCCACCGTTTGCATCTCCCGGTCAACCGTGAGGTGACTTTGGTCATCGATGCTGATCATCGGATAAATAGATTCCATCTGCGACCGAGTCGTCGCACGCGTTCCTGACGTCGTTTCCAAATAGGCATCATGGACCACGCGCACCTGGGATTCCGCCTTTGCTGCGTGCTGCAACAAGGCCGCGAGTTCCTTGGCGGCATCTTCCTGAGTAGCAGCACCTGCATTCGCTGCACGGATCATCTCGCCCGGGCCTTCGACCACAGTCAGAACAAAGGTCACATCGTATGGATTTTGTCTTCGGCAGCTGTCAAAATAGGCCTCACAGAGATCCAGATTCGCCTGCGTATTGATGACCGTGAGCGTGCAGGAGAAAGGATCAAAAGTGGCACTGGCTCCGGCGGGAAAGATGATGCCAACCCCAGAGAGAATGTCGCTCGATGTTTTGATCAGTGGAACAGACTCACCCGGCTTGTACTCAGGCGGTTTTGGCGACGCAAAAGGAACGATGGGCGGTGTCTGTGGCAGCGCATCAATCCCGGTCGTCACAAAATCACGCGGCACATGGAAGACGCGCGTGATCATCGCCTCCGGTTTTGCTGAATCGTTGGGCTTGGCGGCTTGCAACCACATCCCCTGGCACAGAACGAGGAGCGAAATCCACCAGGGCAAGAATGAGGAGACCCTAATCATTTCGGCAGCTTATCCGGCCCACCCGCAGCCCGTCGAGATCAAAGTGTGGTTAGACACCGTTCTCAGCCCCTCACCTCCTCCTCCGCCACACCATCATCAAGCAGCCGCACAGCAACAGCACTCCCCGCGCAGGCTCTGGCACGGCGATGACGGTGAGTGTGAGTGCGCCGGCATCCAGCAGGCTGCTGATCTGCCAGAGGCCGAGGCCGGTGATGTCGGGGAGGTCGAGGTTGCCTTCATTGCCAGCGCCGTTGGCCCCGGTGCGCAGGTTGGTGCCGGTGCTGAAGCCGTCGGTGGTGAGGACACCGCTCCAGTCGAGGAGGGTGAAGGTATCGCCCACGGCGGCGGTGTAGCCGGTGCCATTGACGAGGATGTTGCTGAAGTTGTTGAGGGTGAGAGTGCCGGTGATGTGGATCTGATCGGCAGCGAGGCTGGCTCCTGCGGTGGAACCGGTGATCTGCAGTTCCGCGACGTTGGCAGCCGCCACGGGCACGAAGTTCAAATCGTGCGTGTTCAGCGTGCCGGTGCCTGCGCCGCCGCTGTCTCCCGGTTTGATGATACCCTGAACGATGGAGGTGCTGCCTGTGATGGAACCGGTGCCCGCAAGAACGGCGGTGGCGCCGTTGACCGTCAATGCGCCTGCACCGCTTTGGCCTGCGCCGGAAACGCCGACCTGCAAGGTCCCGTCGCTGACGGTGGTGGTGCCGGTGTAGGTGTTGGCACCCGTCAGCGTGGTGGTGCCAGCGCCCACCTTGGTCAGCGAACCCGCGCCGGAAACGACGGCATTGATGATGAGATCGCCGCTGCCGCCCACGCTGGAATCTGTGGCGAGATTGACGGTGGTGACGTTTGCCGTGTCCGTGGCGGAGCCGCCGCTGATGCTGACGGTGGGTGTGGAGGTGTAGCCGTTTCCAGAGGAGTCGAGGGTGACGCCATTGAGCACAAAGCTGCCGTCGCTGCCCACGGCGGTGGCGCCTGTGCCTGCGCCGCCGCTGATGGTCACGGTGGGCACGGAGGTGAAGCCGGTGCCCGGATTCACAAGGGTGAGTCCGACCACGGTGTAGTTGACGTTGTTGCCCGTCACCTTGGGGGCCGTGCCAGACACGAGAACCGTGCCGCCGCTGAAGGTGGCCGTGGGCGTGCCGACAAAGCCGCCGCCTGAATTGGTGACGGTGATGCTGACCACCTTGCCGCTGCCATCCAGGTTGGCCACGCCGGTGGCTCCATTGGAAAGCGTCACCGTGGGCGCGACGCTGTAGGTCGTGGTATTTGATGTGACGGTATAAGAGGCGCTGGTGACGCCCACGGAGGCGATGACCACGGCGCCGCTGCCACCGCTGACGGTGACGACCGGGGCGAGGCCGTAGCCGGAGCCGCCGCTGGTGAGGGTGAGGCTGCCCGCACCGAGCCCCAACTGCGCGGTGGCGGCGGCGGAACCGCCCGGCGAGGAGCCGATGGAGACCGCCGCAGCAGCGGACCAGCCCGTGGTGGTGACGCCTGAAAAACTCAGGGAGGCCACGCCGCTGCCGATGCTGGCGGCGGTGGCGCTGTTGTTCACCAGCGCGCCTGCACCGCCCACTCCGCTGCCATTGAGGGTGATGATCTCCTGCACGTCAGACTGGCCGTTGAGGTCCAGCGTGGCGCCCGCATTCACGGTGGTGCCGCCTGCGCCGGAAGCCAGGGATGTGCCGATGCCGCCGAGGGCCCTGGCGTCTCCGAGCACGAGCGTGCCCTCCTTCACCGTCGTCGCCCCGGTGTAGGTGCTGGCACTGGAAAGGACCATGGCGCCTGCGCCGTCCTTGATGAAGCCGAGGTTGTTGTAGTCGGCGGAGTAGCTGGTGACTCCCACGCCGCCGAGGCTGCCGCCGTAGGTCTGCGTGCCGGAGGCGACGGTCACATCCAGCAGGCTGGTGCTGGTGCTGGTGCCGCTGCCGCCGGTGACGGCGTTTGCCGTGCCCGTGCCAGCGGTGGTCAGTCCGGTGATGCTTTGGGAGAATCCATTGAGCTGCAAGACCCCCGAAGTCGTGCCGGTGCCCAGAGTCACCGTGGTCCCCGTCGGCAGGCGGTCATTGCCAAGATCAAGGCGCAGCACTCCATTTTCCACGAGGGTGCTGCCGCCATAGCTGTTGTCACGCGAGGTCAGGGTCAGCACGCCAGTGCCCGTTTTATCCAGGCCGCCAGGCCCTGTGACCGTGCCCGTGATGATGAGCTGGGCGAGGCTGCCAAAGGCTGCACCATTGTCCACCTGGATGCGCGAGGTGGTTTGCAGCACCACTTCATTGACGATGGTCGTCTTCGGATCTGCCAACGCAGTCCCAGTTGTCTGGTCGGTGACACGGATGGCCCCGTTGCTGCCAAAGCCGTTGCCGTTGATCAAGATGCGCCCGTTGGTGGAGTTCGCGCCAAAGGTGGCCGTGGCGTCGTCATTCACCTCATAGGTGCCGCCGTTGTTCACGGTGATGCTGGGCACGCTGGTGAACTGCTGGCTGTTCATGCGCAGCACACCGTTGTTGATCACGATGTCTCCGCTGAAAGTGCTGGTGCTGGTGCCCACGGCGATGCCGCCCGTGCCAGACAGCGTCAGCGTACCCGTGCCGGTGAGGCCGGAGCCCTGGACGGCCTGCATGACGGAGAAATTGAAGGCGGCCCCCGCAGAGCCGATGGTGATGACGTGCCCGGGAGCCTTGCTGTCGTTGCCGACGGTGCCGATCGAGCCGCTGGCGATGATGAGGGTGGCTCCATTCAGCGTCAGGCCCGTGGTGCCGGTGCCAAGGTTGGCGGAGGCGGTGACGGACAGCGAGCCGCCATTGATGACGGTGTTTCCCGTGTAGGTGTTTGTGGCCGTGAGCACCAGCAAGCCGTCGCCGGACTTGGTGATGCCAAGGCTGCCGCTGAAGACGGCATTGATCGTCAGGGTGGAGGCACTCTGCTGCTGCACGATGAGCTCCCCCGTGGAGGTGGCGATGATCCCGCGCTTGCTGGTGGCCCCGATGCTGGTGGCCCCGGCGGTGGTGGCCACGAGAATGCCGCCGCTTTCGAGCGTCAGCGTGTCCGTGGCCGCACTGAAGGTGACGGCCGCAGCGCCCGTAAGCCGCAGCGTATTGGTGACCACGCCACCAGCGGCCAGGCCCAATGACGCGCTCAGGCTGGTATGCAGCCCCGTGCCGAATGAGCTGGAGTAGCTCCCCGAATCCAAAGCGACGATGTTGCCGGAGCCATCATTGACCGCCCAGTCATTGAGCTGGCAGGTGGCGTAAGCGCCGAGAATGTTCAGGGCATGATTGCCCGTGCTGGCGCTGGTGTTGTTCGCCGTGGTGGTGGTGATGCTGGCCACACCGGAACCGGTGCCGATGGGATTGAAATTCACCGTCGCGCCGGTATTCCGCATGATGGCATTGAGCACCAGTGTGGCGTTTTGATCCATGCCGCTGGTCACCGTGATGCGAGCCCCACCACCGAGCGGGGCCGCACTGTTCCCCAGCGTGAGGCTGGCCACCGTCTCTGATGAACTGGCGCTGCTGCTGCTGCCTGCGAGACTGATCGACCCGCCGTTCAGGGTGAGCGAAGCCGTGGCGCTCAGTTTGCTGCCGTTGTCCGTCGTGTCATCCAGCAGCAGCGTGCCGCCGCTCACCGTGGTCGCGCCCGTGAAGGTGTTGGCGGCGCGAAAGGCCACGGTACCGCTGCCGGTCAGGGTCACGCTGTCCGTCACCCCCGTGGCTCCGGAGGCCCGCAGCAGACCGCCCGTAAACTCAACGATGCCACCGCTGACGGAAGCCAGCGTGATGCCCTTCGCCACACCGTTGTCGGTGCCGAGGATGACGTTCCCGCTGTAAGTCACTGTCCCGGAGGCATTGAGTCCGCCCACGGTGATCACCGCCGTGTTGCCGGACTGCAGGCGGACATTGCGCCCGATGCTGACCCCGGCGGTGTCGATCAGCAGTCTGGCAATGTTGGCACCGCTGGTATTTCCCACCAGCACGTCTGAAGTGGCGCTGCCCAGCGCGCCCGCGCTGCCGCCCGGCGCATTGGCAGACACGATCAAACGGCCAGCGGTGACGACGGTGGCCCCCGCATAGTCACTTGTGGCTCCGGACAGCACCAGCGTCTGAGAGCCACCCGCCAGCGTCACGCCGGCGTTGATGTTACTGCCTGAGAGCTTGCCTGAAAAAACATAGTAACCCGCCGCCGACATGGAAATGCCCGCAGTGGTGCTGCTCGTGCCAGTCATCAGCACGGTGCCCGCGCCCGCCAGGGCGCCGAAGGTTTCGGCATTGCTGTTGAAGTCAAACGTGGCTCCGCTCTGGACATTGAGCACCGTGCTGTTGCCAAACAAATCCCCGGCGCTGCCGCTGAAGCGCACCGTGCCTGTGCCGCCGATGTTGATCGTCGTATTGGCAAGCCCGGCCATGTCGCCAATGTTGATGAATTTCCCGGTCGTCGAGTTGTTGATCAGATTGAGCACCAGACCCGTGTTGGAGCCTGTGTTCGAATAGGCGGGGCCGTCCCCCAGCGTGAGGGTGCCGGTGCCGCTGTTGATGAACGTCTGCTTCGTGCCATTGGTGAAGGCTTGCGCCCCGGTGCTGAACTGCAGGGTGCCGGAGCCGGAATTGGTCACGGTCGTTTCTCCCTCCCAGAGGATGGGCGCGGAAATCGTGGCACTGCCAGCGCCGGTCAATGTGATGGCGGAGAGCATGGCGTGATCCGCATTCGCATTGGCGATGTCCAGCGCATTGGTCGTTGGAGATCCCACCAGCGTGATCGTTCCAGCGGTGTTGTTAAAGAGCAGTTGATTCAGCGTGAAGCTGCCGATGTCGTTGGTGCTTGTGAAGGACGAAGCGCCGCCGAAGACGAGGGAGGCTGCGCTGCCGCTCTCAGGCACGGTGCCGGAAGTCCAGTTGGAGGCGGAATTCCAGTTTCCAGTGGTCGTGTTCCAAACGGACTGGGCGTTTGCCGGAGGGGACAAGAACAGGGCCAGGCTGCATAAAGCAGCACCGGGGGACAGCAAAAAAGACGCACAACGACGACCGGGGGCCGTCATGCGGCGTGCGACGGCCGCTTGAGAACAAAGAGGGGGCATGGGGGGGGGCGCCCTCATAAGCAACGCCGCAGATTCCTTCCACGGCTAGGCAGTGACCTTATTGTTGCATAAATACTTCAGCGGCAACACCCATCGTACCTTGACGGAATTGTGACCAAAAACTTGTGCCAAATGGCACGCCAGCGCGACCGCTGAGATTCGTGATTCAATGGCCTGAAAAGCCGGTTTGACCCGGTCAAAGCCCGCCCCCAAGCCGCCCCAAATCTTTCAAAAGTGCCAAAACGGGTGCAGCGAATCGGTTGCCTATGGTGCAGAGGCTGCAACTCTCGCGACCCCCTTCCCCTCAAAACCGCCCCATGACCCCCGATAAAATTCGCAACATCGCCATCATTGCCCACGTCGATCACGGCAAAACCACGCTCGTTGACGGCCTCCTGCGCTCCAGTGGCAATTTCCGCGAAAACCAGGCCATCGCTGAACGCGCGATGGATTCCATGGACCTCGAAAAGGAAAAAGGCATCACCATCAAGGCGAAGAACACTTCCGTTCACTGGAACGACCACATCATCAACATCGTTGATACTCCCGGCCATGCGGACTTCGGCGGCGAAGTGGAGCGCGTGATGAAGATGGTGGACGGCGTGATGCTCGTGGTGGACGCCTATGACGGCCCGCAGGCGCAGACCCGTTTCGTGTTGAAGAAGGCGCTGGAGCAGGGCATCAAGCCCATCGTGTTCATCAACAAGATGGACCGCCCGAACATCGAACCGCAGAAGGTGCATGACAAGGTTCTCGAATTGTTCCTCGAACTCAACGCCACCGAAGAGCAGTTCAATGCCGCCTTCCTTTATGGCAGCGCCCGTGCAGGCTGGGTGACGGATTCCCCAACCGGCGAGCAGCATGACATGACTTTCCTCCTGGGCAAAATCGTGGAGCACATCCCGGCCCCGAAGGCCGAAGTCGAAGGCAGCTTTGAAATGCTCGTCTCCAACATCGACTGGGACAACTTCGTGGGTCGTGTGGCCATCGGCAAAGTCACACGCGGCAGCGTGAAACTGGGCGACCGCGTTTTCCTCCTCGGCAAGACGCCAGAAGAGAAAGCCAAGCCGGTTAAGGTGACCAAGGTGTTCCAATACACCACGCTGACGACTTCAGACTCCGTGGAAGGCATCGCCGGTGACATCGTCGGCATCAGCGGCTTTGAAGACGTGGACATCGGCCAGACCGTGGCAGGCGCGGCAGACGCCCCTTCCCTGCCCTTCGTGGCCATCGATCCTCCGACCATCGTCATGCAGTTCGCGGTGAATGACGGCCCTCTGGCCGGACGCGAAGGCGAACACGTGACTTCCCGCAAAATCCGCGACCGCCTGGACCGCGAGCAGAAGATGAATGTGACGATCAGCGTCAAAGACACCGACACCGCCGGCATCTTTGATGTCAGCGCCCGTGGTGCGATGCAGATCGCCGTGCTGGTGGAGCAGATGCGCCGTGAAGGTTTTGAAGTGCTCGTCTCCCGCCCGATGGTGATCATGAAGCGCATCGACGATGTGCTGTGTGAGCCGTTTGAAACCCTCTTCCTTGACGTGCCAGATGAATACCTCGGCCCGATCATGAAATGCATCAACGAGCGCAAAGGCAAACTGGAGGACATGAGCGCCCACGCCGGACGCACCACCCTGCAGGCCGTGGTGCCTACCCGTGGCCTGATCGGCTTTGAGTTCGAATTGATGAACCTTTCCAGCGGTCACGGCATTCACAGCCATCTCTTCAAGGAGTACGCCCCGCATGCCGGACCGATGCAGACGCGCTCCACGGGCACTCTCGTCAGCACCGAAGGCGGCGAGGCCACCAGCTACGCTTTGGATACCATCCAGATTCGCGGCAAGCTCTTCATCGGCCCGGGAGAGCTCGTCTATGACGGCATGCTCATCGGTGAAAACCCACGTGCAGACGATCTGCCGGTGAACCCGACGCGCAGCAAGAACCTGACGAACTTCCGTGAAGCAGGCGGCACCAAGGCCATCGCGCTTTCCCCACCGGTCCGCTTCAGCCTGGAGCGTGCCATCGAGTACATCGCCCCCGATGAACTCGCCGAGTGCACGCCGAAGAGCATCCGCCTGCGCAAGCGCACGCTCGACAGCAGCCAGCGCCAGCGTGAGAAGAAGAAGACCGAAGCCCAGCTCGAAGGCGCGGCGTAAAGCTGATGCCGCAGAGAGCGGTTAAAGAGTCAAGAATCATCAAGGAGGCCAAGGCACAACGCCCTGGCCTTTTTGCTCTCCTGGCGCAGACATGGCTGAGGCCGGAGAGCTCATGCCTCCGATATGGAGTGCGGTCGCGAAGGGAGGAACGACCGAAGCTACCGCTTTCGCAGGCCTGATGGCACGCGCATACCACATGCCTTCCGAACACAACACCCGCCTCGGCACACGCCAGCCCTTTTGTTTACGCCCGCCAGGAGACGCTCGAAAGCGGTAGCTCCGATGCAGGCTTGCGCCTTGCATCTGCGCGACCGCATTGATTCGCTGCGCTCCCCCTTCGGGGCAGCCTGCGGCTGTCTACCTCCGCTGCGCTCCGGTTCCATATGGCTCTGTGAGCCGACGTTTCTGATATGGAGTGCGGTTGCGAAGTGAGGAACGAACGCAGCTACCGCTTTCGCAGGCCGGACGGCTCACGGCTACGATACGCGACTCGACAGCATCCGCTCCCCGGCACACGCGAGCCGGTCACTTAACGCACATCACGAGACGCTCGAAAGCGGTAGCTCCGATGCAGGCTTGCGCCGTGCATCTGCGCGACCGCACTCCAAATAGCTCCGCGTGCCTCGCTCCCTTCTCAATGCGTCAGCGCATAGAAGATGATGTTAATCCCCAGCGGATACGCATACTTCTCAGAAAACTCCCGGAAGTACCAGGGATCACTGCCTTCCTGCTCCCAGCCTTCGCCGGTGTCGGTGTTCCAGCAGATGACCATCATGAGGCGGCGTTTGTCGTCGAAATAGCCGCGATAGTGGACGCGCTCGGAGCCGGGCTTGTCGAACTCATAGGTGATGCCCTGGTTGATCACGTACTCGGCGAAGCGGATGTGGGGAATCTGCGGCTTCACCTTGATGGGGAAGACCATGTGGAAGATTTCGTGCTCCAGGGGGATCTCCTCCATTTTGCGGTCGGGCCAGATCTGCTTGAGGGCGACTTCGAAGTTGTCCCACTCACGTGTGCCCCAGAAGTCGTCCACCATGATGAAGCCGCCGTTGAGCATGTACTCGCGCATGGTCTTGGCTTCGTCATCCGTGATGTCGATGTCACCGACCTCAATCATGTAGAGGAAGGGGAAATGGCGGAACTGCTCGGCATCGATGTCCACGATGGCCCCGTTGGGATTGACCTGCAGCGAGGTGAGCTGCTGCAGGCGGTAGGACATGTTCATGTCGGAATCCGGGTAGTCTGTGGACCATTTGCGATTCGCCCGGCCCCAGCCGCGCCCGCCGTGGCTCATCGAATTGTAGCGGATGCGTGCGAAGGTGAAGGTGTCGTTCGGCAGTTCTTTGCTCACCGGCCAGGTGGGGTAGCCCTCCTCCTGCCCACGACGAGTGTCACGCGGATCCTCGGGCACACTGCCATCCTTGACGCCGAACTGGGTGGGACGCCCGCTTTCATTCCCCTGTTCCACCGCCCAGACAACACACCCGAGCAATGCCAGGGCGGAGATGAGGACGTGAGAAGTTCGAGGTTTGTGCATGAGCTTGATAACGTTGCCCGTCCCCTGACTCCTGCGCACTTCTTTGATGGTACCGGCGGTCGGACTCGAACCGACACATCCTCACGGATACAAGATTTTGAGTCTAGCGCGTCTACCAATTTCACCACGCCGGCATTTCTCAAAGAAGGAGTCTTAGATAGCTAAATCGTGAGTGGATTGCAAGGCTTTTGGCGGACCAAGTATCTCCTGCATCAAAATAGCCTGCCGCATGAGGGCGGGATCTTGACGCAGGTTGCGTAGTTTGGCCAGCATGGACCCGGCTGGAGCCTGGTCATTGTAAATGACAACCGCAGGCGCTTCAGCAACCACGGCTGGGGCCTGAACCACAGCGACCTTCGGGGCTGCCTGCGGTGCCGGAGCGCGTGCGGGCTGCTGCTGGCGCTGACGCTGGGGCTGCGGCTGACGCTGATGCGGCAGAGGTGGCGGTGGGCGGGCAGGAGCCTGGGGTTGCTGCGCCGTCTCCTGGAGCTCTTTCCATGCCTTGCGCAGTTCATCCCAGGCTGAGGGCACGGCCACGGGCGGCAGTGGTGGGGGAGCAGATGACTGCCCGGTCTGCTTGCGCCAGGCGGCTTCACGGCGGCGCTGCTCCTCGGGGTCCGGTGGCGGTGGTGGTGCAGCGCCTGTCTTCTGCGTCCAGTTCTCCCACAGCCATTTCACGAAGCCCGCCAGGACCGCGATCACGATGATCGCCATCTGGAAAGGATCGAAATCGCTGCTGAGCAGAAGTGGATGCATGGTCAAAAAACTCCTGCGGGGTTATTTACTGCCGCCGGATGGGTCTCCGGCGATCTTGGTGCGCATCTCGGTGTCGGCGAGCACGTTTTTGTATTTGGCAAAGTCCATGACACCGAGCTGACCATTGCGGAAGGCTTCTGCAATCGCGAGCGGCACCTGCGCCTCGGCTTCCACCACTCGTGCGCGCATTTCCTGGGTGCGGGCGGACATTTCCTGCTCCAGCGCCACGGCGGCGGCGCGTCGCATTTCAGCCATGGCCTGCGCGATCTTCTTGTCGGCCTCCGCCTGCTCGGTCTGGAGCTTGGCGCCGACGTTTTCGCCGACGTCAATGTCTGCAATGTCGATGGAAAGGATCTCAAAGGCGGTGCCGGAGTCCACGCCTTTGTGCAGGACCAGCTTGGAGATGGCGTCGGGATTTTCGAGCACATCCTTGTAGGATGCCGCAGAGCCGATGCAGGTGACGATGCCTTCACCGACACGGGCGATGACGGTGTCCTCCGTGGCACCGCCGACGAAGCGGTCGAGATTGGTACGGACGGTCACCCGCGCACGGACGCGCAGGGAGATCCCATCCTTGGCAACGGCGTCGATTTTACCGCCACGGCCCATGTCGGCATGAGGACAGTCGATGACCTTGGGATTGATGCTGGTGCGCACTGCTTCGAGGACGGTTTTGCCGGTGCCCTTGCAAGCGAGATCGATGGCGCAGGCGCGGTTGAAATCGAGCGGGATGCCGGCCTTGTCGGATGCGATCAAGGAGAGCACGACGTGCGTCACCTCACCACCGGCGAGGAAGTGCGCCTCGAGCTGGTCGGTGCCGATGGGAATGCCAGCCTTGGCAGCCGTGATGCGAGTATCGACGATCATCGCATTGGGAACCCCCCGCAGCCACATGGCCAGCAGTGTGGGAAAGCTGACCGGCGCGTTGGCGATGCGCGCACGCAGCCAGAGATTGAAAAACTTCGCAACCATCAGGAACAGGACAAGCGCGACGATGATGACACCGCCGATGAGGAATATTTCGAGTGTGGACATAAGTGGGTGGTATGTGGGTTGGGGAAAAAAGAGTGCCTCAAAGGATGCGTACGAGAAGATTGCCGGGTTCCGATGCAATCACCTCGATGCGGGTCCCGGCAGCCGCGAGGCCGTTCTGACAGCGCACATCGTAGCGTTGGCCGTCAATTTCAGCACGCCCCAGGGGACGCAGTTCGGTGAGCGCAATTCCTTGAGCGCCTGGCGCGGCACCGACAGCTGGCGGAGTCTCAATGCTTGTGGTGAGAGTCAGTGCACGATGGAAAAATTTCACGGCAAACCAGCGCAGCCAGATGATCAACACCGACACCGAAAACACCACGATGCCCAGCGCAAGCGCGATCCGCTGGCCGGAACTCCAGCCGCTCAGCTCTTCCGACATCAAGGCAAGCCAGATGGAGATGAGGATGGCAACCGTGCCTAGGACGCCAGCCACCCCGCCGGGCAGGAAGGTTTCCAGCATGATGAGCAGGATTCCGAACAGCGTTAGGATGGCGATGCTGGCGAGCATGAGGTCATCATGCTGGATGCTGCATGACAAGGCGTCAACACGTGATCCTTCCCCAAACGCTCGTGTTTGGCTCAAGGCTCACGCAGCGGCACCATGGACTGTCGCCAGTCTTTGGCCCCCATCGGAATATCACTCATATTGAGAAACGTGGGTGAAGCGGGGCTGGCAAAGGTCGTGCGGGCGTGGCGGCTGGCATCCGCAGCAGCAGCCGCTTCCAGAAGATTCTGCGTCCCCAGTTTAACAGCTGTTCCAATGGGGGCCCGCGCAAGGATCGGATCACCACCCAGTTCGGATCGTGGCTCGACTCGCGTCCAGGTGTTGGCCGACCAGTAGTCGCCCTTCCAGGACCGGCTGGCACTTGTGGGAACATAGATGGCAAAGCGGTCAAACAGCACCTCAGGCACGTAGCGGCTGCCCACGCGGCTGGCGAGGGGTGGATCACTGGGATCAGGGCGGCTTTCCGTCGATTCCAGCAAGTACTCTTTGTCCTCGATCTTCACCACGCACCAGGCATGCCCGCCGAGGTCGCCGTAGCGGCCCAGAGCCACACGCACTTGAAACCCGCGCGACATCAGCCAGTCAGCCAGAAAGATGGAGGAATCTTCACAGTCGCCACGCTGCATGCGCTGAGTTTCGTCCGCAAACTGCCAGCAGTCCGTCTGCTCGGGCTTGGCAAAGCTGCTGCCCGCTTTGGCACCGGGGTCGTTTGTGTAACGACAGTTGGCGTGGACGGCGGACCAGATGGTAAAGAGCTGCTGCACACGCGACTGGTTTTTCGCAAACGCCGCCGGGGGGGCGTAACCCGTCAGATACTCGTTCACATAGTGGAACCGGCCCGCGCTGTCCGCCGCGATCACGGCATACTTGCGGTGGCACTTCGGGCACTCGAGCGCCATGCTGCGCTGCGCCCGTGAGAGTTTCATGAAATGCGGCTGTTTGCAGTGGACGCAGGTGCTGAAAAACGGCTCATCACCGGATTGGGTCAATGCTTCCGGGGTGAAATCACGCAGGCGCTGGCCCAGCACGAGCAGCGCCTCATGCATCAGTCCACTGGCGCGTGGCCGCAGGGCGATGGCCATGTGCGTCATCTCCGGCTGCTCACGGTGGGAGAACTCATGAAAGCGCTGCAGCAGTTCGCGCAGACTCGGACTGCTGGCGGAACAAACCGAGACGCGGTAGTAGCGGGGCATGCCCTCCTGGACCAGTTCGGTGACTTTGTTGAGGTCAGTCGTGTCTATTTTTGGAAATTCCCTGGCCAGCCAAGCCTCCATTTCAGGGTCCACCCGCAGGGTCGGAGTTTTCTCCGCCATGCGCGAATAATTGAACTGATCCACCAGGTCGAGGCGGAACTTGGCCGCGCTATACTGGGCCCCGGGGCTTGTCATCAGTTCTCCCAGCCGCATCTCCCAGCCATTCAGCCAGCCTTCTTTCATCGCGACGATCCCCCCTGCCAGCAGGACGGCAGAGGCCACTAACCAAGTGATGAGGCGACTTTTCATAACGCCTCAAATTATAGTTTTTATAACATTTTACGCAACGAAAACTACCCCCTTCTGACAAAGTACTTACGTTTGAATCCTCCACTTGGGGGGGATGTCAGCCCAAGAACGCAGGAATCACGGTTTGGCCTGAAAGGGAATCCGTGGCGTGTAGGGCCACAATTTCGGCTCGCTGACTCCCACGGCCTCAAACAACGTGCCCGGCATGAATGGCACTCAGTTAAGCGCTGGCGCGATAGCGATCACGGTGAGGGATTTCATGGAACTGATGGCGTTTACGGGTGAGCAGTTGATAGCTTTTCGGGCGACGTTTCGTGGCTCGTGGCTCTCGTCGTC
>JAIPJY010000088.1 GCA_021733925.1 Prosthecobacter sp.
TCGAGGGTTTGCCTCGGACTTCTTTCAGCCACGGCCTCACGGCCGCTGCCTTGTCCTTCGGCTACGGTTAACTCCCATCGTTTCCGATCAGCTCCTTTCATCTGATTAGTTCATGTTCATGCCAAGCACACTAGTCCCGGCTTTAGCCGGTTCTGGATGGCGGGTGTCTTGGAACATTCGCCCGGAACCGGCTAAAGCCGGGACTACAATACTCAGAGCCCGCACACTTCCCGCATGACATCATCCTCTGAGCAGCGACCCTCCGCCCCTCTCTATCCCACCCCCACATGCGCCGCCTCGATCAGCTTCTCTCCGCCCTTGGTTACTGTTCACGCCGGGAGGCGATGGCTTTTGTCAAAGAGGGCCGGGTGAAGCTGGGCGGTGTGGTGGTGAAGCGTTCGGACCAGCGGGTGGATTCCGCGCTGATCACTGTGGATGACGAACCGCTGGAAGCGCCCGACGGTCTGCTGGCGATGCTCTACAAGCCCGTAGGCTACTCCTGCACGCACAGCGAGGAGGAAGGACAGAACATTTATGAGTTGCTGCCCGCGCACTGGCCGGACCGCAATCCGGCGGTGACGAGCGTAGGCCGGCTCGACAAAGACACGAGCGGGCTGCTGCTCGTCACGGACATCGGCAGCCTCGTGCATCGCTACACCTCGCCGAAATCAGACATCGAGAAGACCTATCTCGTGGAAGTGGATCGCGAACTCGATCCCACGCTCATCGACATCTTTGCCAAGGGCGATCTCATGCTCCGCAGCGAGGAGAAACCCTGCCTGCCCGCGAAATTGGAAATCGTTTCCAGCCAGTCCGCCCGCCTCACGATCACGGAAGGCCGGTACCATCAGGTGCGCCGCATGTTTGCCAGCCAGGGCTGGCGCGTGGAAAATCTGCACCGCGAACGCTTCGGTCCGTATGTACTCGGCGATCTCGCGGAGGGTGAGTGGCAGATGCTTTCGCTGGAACAAGTGGCTCGCTGAGCACGTTCACTGCGGCAATGAAAAAGCTGCTCACTTTTCTCGCACTGGCGATCACCTCCACGGTGCTGGCAGACCACCCGAACATCCTGCTCGTGCTGGATGATGATCTGGGATACGGCGATCTCGGCTGCTATGGGGCGAAGGATGTGCTGACGCCGAATGTGGACAAGTTTGCCGCAGAGGGTCTGCGCTTCACCTCCTGCTATGCGGGGCATCCGAACTGCTCGCCTTCGCGCACGGCGATCATGACGGGACGCACGCCGACGCGGGTGGGCGTGCGGGACTGGATTCCGGAGGAGTCGCCGGTGCACATGCGCCGCAGTGAGATCACCATTGCGAAGCTGCTGCATGAGGCCGGCTATGCGACGTGCCATGTGGGCAAGTGGCACATGAATGGGGAGTTCAACCAGCCGACGCAGCCGCAGCCGAACGACCACGGCTTTGATCATTGGTTCGCGACGCATAACAACGCCTACCCCAATCACCACAACCCGAACAATTTCGTGCGCAACGGCACCGAGGTCGGCAAGCTCGAAGGCTATGCCGCGCCTTTGGTGGCGGATGAGGCGCTGCGCTGGCTGGATGCGCGGGACAAGAGCAAGCCCTTCTTCGCCTACGTCTGCTTTCATGAGCCGCATGAACCCATCTCCTCAGATGCGAAATACACCGCGCTCTATCCTTCGGAAGATCCCAGCTACAGCGGGCACCATGGCAACATCTCGCAGATGGATGCCGCGTTTGGACGGCTGATGAAGAAGCTGGATGATGACGGACTGCGGGAGAACACGCTGGTGCTGTTCACCAGTGACAACGGCCCCGCCATCACCGCGCAGCATCCGCATGGCTCCTCCGGGCCGCTGCGGGATAAAAAAGGCAGCGTGTGGGAAGGGGGTATCCGCATCCCCGGCATTCTGCGCTGGCCCGGCAAAACGAAGGCCGGCAGCGTGAGTGATGAACCGATCAGCGGGGTGGATTTTCTGCCAACGATGTGCGCCGTGGCAGGACTGCAGGTGCCGCAAGACCGGGTGATCGACGGTGCGAGCTGGCTGGCGGTGCTGGAAGGCGGCAAGGTGGAGCGCAAGACGCCGCTCTACTGGCACTTCAACCGCGCATTTGGAGATCCGAAGGTCGCCATGCGTGTGGGCGGCTGGAAAATCCTAGCCACGCTGGACAAACCCGCTGCGGCACGCGGCAACGACATCACCGAGCAAACCGAGCGCGATTTCAAAGAAGCCAAATTGCAGAACTTCATGCTGTTTGATCTCAGCAAGGACATCGGCGAGCAGCACGATCTGGCAGCGACCGAGTCCGCCAAACTGGAGAAGCTGAAGGAACTGCTGAAGGCCAAGTACGCCGAAGTACAGAATGAATCGCCCATGTGGCCGGCGTGGAAGTTCACCGGTGCCGAGGGAAAAAAGATCGAATGGCCGGACTACGTGAAGCACAAAAAAACAGCGCCCAAGAAACCTTGAGCGCTGCGTGAGTGATGCTGGAGTGATGCTGGAGTGAACCGCGAAGGATCAATGATGATGACCGCCGATGTGACCTCCGCCGCCGCCACCGCCGAAGCTGTGACCACCACCATGGCTGCCACCGCCGAAGTTGTGTCCGCCGCCGCTCAAGCCGCCAAAGGAACCACTACGCATGGAATGACCACTGAATGGGGAGCCCCCAAGGTTATGGCTGGCAAAGCTGCGGTTGCCGAATGAGGAGCCGCCGAAGCCACGGCTAATTGGGGAATAGTTCGTTCGTGGAGAAGAGTAACCCCTGTTATAACCGATACTGCCGAAGGAGCTGAACGGGCTGGAGTAGCCGCGGTTGTAACTGCTGTAGCTGTAGGGTCGGGAGTAGCCGCCATAGTAACTGCTCAGGCCGAGCAGAGGACTTGAGTAGTAGTTACCGTAAAAGGGGCTGCTGTAGCCATATCCTCCGTAGTTTCTGTATCCTCCGCCGTATCCACTGTAACCATAGCCAGGGTAGCCATAGATGTCGCATGAAGTTAGCGAACAAGCGGCGATGACTGCGCCGCACAGGAGAAGAATTTTCGTTTTCATAGCAGACCATTCGACGCCGCACCTCGGGAAGTATTCAGAAATAGTTTCGCATTCCTTTAAAACCAACCTTGGGCGGAAGTTGAATGCAGCCTGCAGCCGTGGATTATGACCGCTTTGCCAAGCTATTTATCATGTCCGCCGAATCTGTTACCTCAGCCATCCTGTTCACGCTCACTCCCGAAGCCGCCCGAGTCGTGGGATGCTTGATCGAAAAAGAAATCACGCTGCCGGATTACTATCCGATGACGCTGAATGCCCTGGTCACTGCCTGCAACCAGACCACGAACCGCGACCCCATTGTACGCTATGATGAACGCACCGTACTGCGGGCGCTGGAGTCAATGAAATCCCACGGCTACGTTTTTGAAGTGAACATCGTGGGAGGTCGCACGCTGAAGTACCGGCACAATCTGAAAGGCAAGCTGCAAGGCCTGGACCGTTCGCACATGGCGCTGCTATGCATGCTGCTGCTGCGCGGATCACAGACCGCAGGCGAGCTGCGCCAGCGCACCGAACGCCTGTTTGAATTCCCTGACATGCCCAGTGTGGAAAACACGCTGGCCGAGCTGATCGGCTACAACGAAGGCCCGCTGGTGCAGTGCATCCCCGCCGGCCCGGGACAGCGGGTGGCGCAGTTCATGCATCTGCTCTGTGGCGAGGTGGCGGGCGCAGAGGCTGCCACCCAATCCGCCCATGCTCCGGCAGCACCGACGGTGGAAGATTCATCCGATGCGGACTGGCGCGCGAAGATGGAGGCGGAGATCACGCTGCTGAAAGCGCAGGTGTCGCGACTGCAGACGCTGATTGGCGCGGTGAAGTAAGAACTACTCCAACCGCTTCAAACTGCCGATGCGGTAGGCACCGCCAAGCAGGCGCATGTTGTCGCGTTCAGCACTGAAGCTGTCGAGGTAGAGGATGTGCGGGAAGTCATTGAGCTCGATGATGTGCACGGTGTCCTTGGTATTCTTGAAGGCTTCCGCGAGATCATTGAGATCATTGATGGTCTTGCCGTTCACCTTGTTGACCACCTGTCCGCCGAGCTTGTCGTACCCCTGGGCGCTGGGGGTGGGCAGCACGAGGCTGAGGAAGACGAGCTTTTTGCGGCCTTCCTCCTCATACTTGTCAGGATGAGAGGCGACGTGTGAGAGCCGCAGGATGGCACCGCCGCGACGGTCCTCGCCAAAGGCATCCAGATAGGGGCGTGAGAGCTCCTGAAACAGCAGCCCGCCCATCAGCACGTAGCGCGGGCCTTTGTCGAACAGGTAAGGGAGAACGAGGTAGTCATCCGGCTTGCGGCGGGTGAGCTCTCCATTCAGCGTGACTTCCTTGCCATCGCGAATCACTTTGATCTCGACCTTGTCGCCCACATAGGCACGACCACGCACGAGGTGGCTGGAGCTGAGGGGACCGAACTGCGGGTCCTTGTAATCACCGCGTGAATCAATGGCGAACCCGTTGATGGCCACCAAGATGTCCCCCTTCAACATGCCGGATTTTTCAGCAGAGCCGCCTTTCATGACCATGCTGATGAGCACGCCCGGGGCGTCGGGCTTGAGTCCGAGGAATTCGCGGAACTGCTCGTCCAGCGTGGCCTGCAGTTCCATGCCGAGGCTTGGGAAGCCTTCATAGCTGCCGTCCGCCACGTCTTTGAGAAAGTGCTCAATGATCGGCGCTGGCAGAATGGTGGTGACCTGGTTCTTGGAATCGTAGCTCAGCAGCAAACCGACGAGCTTGCCGCCTTTGACCACCGGCAGGGTGAAGCTGTTGGCCTCGCTGCGCACAATGTTGTTGGCCTCATAGACCAGAAAGCCTGAGCCTTCGACATTGTAGTGGCGCGTGAGCACCTTGCCAATATTCAGCTCGCTTTTGATCAGCTCGCCCACGCGGCCCGTCTGCAAAATGTCCACCTTGTCTCCAATGCGGGTGCCGACATCCACTGCCATCGGCTTGAGTCCGGCAAAGAACGCCTTCTGCTTGTCCGAAGGCGCTGACTCCAGCAGGGCCAGATTGGCTTCATAATCCACCGCCACAACCTTGGCGGAAATCTTCTGGCCTTTGTCCGGCAGTTCGAGCTCAATATAAGTGGCGTCCGCCACCATCTGCCCTGTGACCAGCACGCGGTTGCCGGCAAGAACCACGCCCAGACCACGCCGGCCCGAAGGCGATTCCTTCTGCCAGGGCAGGTGCAGGCTGAAGGGCTGGGAGGTGGCGTTCACCCTCACCAGCGAGTTGTTTTGCACGACCTGATGCGCCACAGCGCCACCCTCGGCTGCGGCGGGTGCACGTTTCTTTTTGGGTGCTTCTTCAGGTGCGGGTGTTTGCGCGGGCAGAGTGGCTGCGCCAAGTGCGAGGAAGAGGAGAGTCTGGGTAAGCTTCATGGATGCGTCGAGGCTGAAAGGTTCAAGGTCGGATCACTCGGCTATTCATCGCCAAGATAGGAGTCTTCCAGGATGTTGTAGGTCTGCATGATGCGTTTGTGGGCGGCCTCGGCGAGCTCACGCTTGAGCACCAGCGGACGGTTCTTTTCCAGCAGCACGATCTCGATGAACGGCTTGTCCTTTTTCGCCAGCGCGGTCTCCACATCCTTGAGCGATTTGATTTTCACTCCGTTGATCTCATCCACGATGCTGTGCGCATAGGGGGCCAGCCAGGTGTTCACTTCATCCGGCAGCACGTTCGTCAGCACGACGGGCTCGGGCCGGTCCACGTAGAGCTTGTCGGTCAGGAAGTTGTCGAAGACGTAATTGACTGTGTCGTCGCGCATCTGGTGGGCATCCATCAGGTTGCGGTCCAGCGGCTGAAACACGAGCCCGGCGTTGACGATGTAGCGCGGTCGCTGGTTATACTGAGCGCCGAGGCGGACGTAGGGATCAAAGCGTTTCAGCGTCACGGTGGCCTCCAGCTTTTTGCCGTCGCGCATGTACTTCAGCTTGATGGTGTCGCCGGCGAACTTGCGCTCAACGATTTCATTCATGTCCATCAGCTCTCCTTCGAAGCGCACGAGGCCGTTGTTCATCACGGGATTGTCATCGATGCTCAAGATGACATCGCCGATTTTCAGGAGACCGGCCACGCTGCCCTGAGGCTCCACGTCTCCGACCATCACGCCCACGCCATCGCCATTGGTGCCGAGCGCCTTGGCCTGCGCGGGATTCTCAATGGGGAAATCGCTCGCGGCGAGATCGACATAGTGGTCGTAGCGGCCGTCTTCGATGTCTTTGAGGAAGCGTTTGATCACCGGCACCGGGATCATGTAGCCGACATTCTGCGCCACGCGGCCGCTGAAGCCCTGAAAGGCCACGCCGACGACTTTGCCTTCCTGCATCACCGGACCGCCGGAGTTGCCGGGATTGATCGCGGCATCCACCTGAATCGCGAGATGGGAGTCCACGCTGGTATGGCTGTAAGGGCGGAAGTCGATGCGTGAGACCACGCCGCGCGTCACGGAGATGCGATCACCACCGATGGGATAACCGATCGCGATCACCTCGGTGTTGAGCTGCGGAATGCCGCCGAAGTCGAGCGGCTTGAGCTTGTCAAAGTGGCTGCCGTCCTCGGCCTCGATCAGGGCGAGGTCACAATCATGCGCGATGTGGACGATCTTGGCCGGATGCGGCTCGGGATCGTTGGTGGTGCGGATCAAAATGCGCGTGGCGTTGCTGACGACGTGCGCATTGGTCAGGAAGCGGTTTTTGCCAATGAGGAATCCGGTGCCGCTGCCACCGCTCGGCTGGCCGGCGTTCCAAGGCTCACGGTAATCGGGGACCAGCACCGAAACATCAATGTTCACGATGCCTTCCCATGCGCCTGATTTGACATCGATGGCCTGAGTCGCCGGGGGCGGCACCGGGGCGGGTTGCGCGCAGAGAGCTGAAGGAAGCAGAGCCAGGGCGAAGAGAGACAGGAGCGGTCGGGTGTTCATGCGGGTGACGTGAAGTCACAAACATACGCGCCCCGCCGCTTCTAACACAAGTTTGCTGATGAAATAATCGCCATGAAGGCCGGCGCTTACTTCTTCGCGGCTTTTTGCCTAGCTTCGTTGAGCTTCTTGAGGGCTTCTGCACGCTTGGCGTTCTCAGCCTCGGCTCTGGCCGGATCCGTGATCATGGGGAAGTCATCCGTGCGGAAGGGCGTCACGGGCAGGCCTTCGACGGAATAGACATTGCAGATTGGATTGTCAGCCCAGGCATAGCGCACAGCCACGGGCTTGGCGACGCCTGCGGCGCTCACTTCGATCTGGTTGGTGCCTTTCTTCGAACCGCCAATGATGCTGGCGGTGGCCCAGACCCACTTGCGGTCTTCTCCACAGATGGCGAAGCCCTGTGGCTCATTGATATCGACGGTGCGCAGGCCTTGCGGAGCGTGGTCAAAAGTCAGCAGGGCCTTGCCGCCTTCAAACTTCGCGTCTTTGAGTTCCGGGCTGCGATAGGGCAGCTTCTGGCCGTAATCCTTCACCAGTGCCCAGCGGGCGAGGCGCTCGGCCACATCACGCTTGTTCTTCGGATGGATGTCGTTTGCCTCACCGAGGTCGGTGATGACGCACTGGCCGGTGTTCGGCAGCTTGCTCATCGTGAGTGTCTGGGCTTCGCGCAGTTCGGCCCAGTCGCTCTCGACTGGCTCGGTCTGGTAGGGCTTGAAGTCGGCCAGCTGCACCCAGTAGAAGGGGAACTCGCCCTGCTTCCACTCTTTGCGCCAATGCTCGATCATGAAGGGAAACAGATCGCGGTATTCTTTCGCACGGCCGGCATTCGATTCACCCTGGTACCAGATCACGCCTTTGATGCCATAGCCAATCGTTGGGTGCAGCACCCCTGCGTACAGATTGCCCGGACGATGCTGGCCGGTCAGCGGATTCTGCGGCGCGCGTGGCGCCGGGGCGGTGAACATTTTCCCTGCCTTGAGGGCTTCAGCGCGTGCCTTGACCCAGGCGGCCACTTTGGCTTTCTGATCGGCCACCTGCTTGTCGAACATCTCCTGCGTGAAGGTGGACTCCGTCTGCTTCCACCGAGCGATGATCGAGGCAAAGCGCGGGTCTTTTTCCAGCAGGTCGCGCTTCACCCAGGCCTCGCAGGCGCTGCCGCCCCAGGCATTGTCGATGAGACCGACCGGCACGCCGAGCATCTCATGCAGCACACGGCCAAAATGGTAACCCACTGCGGTGAACTGCCCGGCATTAGCGGGGCTGCATTCCTCCCACTGGCCTTTGAAGTCGTCCTGGATTTCCTGCGTGCCGACCTGCGGCACCGAGATGAGGCGGATCTGCGGGTATTTTGCCTGCGCGATATCCAGATCGGCATCCCAGGTGCTGGAAAGATTGAAGCCCATGTTGGACTGGCCGGAGCAGATCCACACTTCGCCCACGAGCACGTTTTTGAGCTCCTTGCTGCTGCTGCCCTTGATCGTGATCGTCGCGGGCTTCGCATTCGCGGGCACGGCGTCGAGTTTCACCGTCCATTTGCCATCTGCGTCGGCCTTGGCCGTCTTGGTCTGACCGGCAAATTTCACCGTCACTTCCGTGCCCGGCGTGTCCCAGCCCCAGACCGGATTCGCCTGCTTCTGCTGCAGCACCATGTTGTCGCCAATGATGGCCGGTAGTTTCAATTCCGCACGGGCGGAGACGGCGAGTAGCGTGAGAAGGCAGAGAATGCGCATGAGGTTGGAAAAAAGCTGGATGTTGGGAACGATGCGTGAGGGCAAATCATTGCAGCAGGATGAAAGGATTGTGCTGCGAACCGTTGCAACCGTGTGCTAGCTTTTCGTGTGATTCGTTTCGCCTTCGCCGCCGCACTCCTGCTCTCCCTCGCCGCCTGCGGCAAGTCGCGGCCGCGTGCGGACCTCGTGTTCATCAATGGTGCCGAGCCGGAGAGCATTGATCCGCACATCGTGACGGATCAGGTCGGCATGCGTATTGCCTCGGCCTTGTTTGAAGGGCTGTGCCGCATTGATGAGGCGGGAAAACCGCAGCCCGGCATGGCGGAACGCTGGGAGATGACGCCGGACCGCAAGATGTACACCTTCCATCTGCGGCCGAACACCACGTGGAGTGATGGCGTACCCTTGACCGCGCAGGACTTCATCTATTCCTGGAAGCGCGCGCTCACGCCTGAGTTCGGAGCCGACTACGCCAGCCAGCTCTACGTCATCAAAAACGCCCGGCAGTATCACGAAGGCACGCTCAAGGATTTCACGCAGGTCGGTGTGACGGCGGTGGATGACCGCACGCTGCGCGTAGAGCTCGAAAACCCCACGCCTTACTTCATCGACCTCTGCGCCTTCACCACGCTCTACCCCGTGCCGCAGCGAATCATTGAAAAGCATGGCACCGCATGGATCAAACCGGGCTCCCTGATCGGCAACGGCTCCTACACGCTCGAAGACTGGCTGCTGGACGATCGCATCGTGCTGCGCCGCAATGAGCGCTACTGGGACGCCGCCAATGTGCCGATGCAGAGCATCAAAATCCTGCCCATCTCGGAGCCGAACACCGCGATCAATTACTTCCTCACCGGCCAGGCCGATCTCATCATGGACAAGGGCATGGTGCCCACCTCGCTGACGGTCAAGCTCAAGCAGCAGCCTTACTTCCACACCGGCCCCTTCCTCGGCAGCTACTTCACGCGCTTCAACGTCAACCGCGCTCCCTTTGACAATCCGAAGATCCGCCTCGCTTTCTCACTGGCGATTGATCGCAAGCGCATCACCGAAAAAATCACCCAGCTCGGCGAGCGCAACGCCTACAGCCTCACACCTCCCGGTACGGGACAAAACTACCAGCCGCCGCCCGGCCCTGAGTTCGACCCTGAACGTGCGCGCAAGCTTCTTGCCGAGGCAGGGTATCCCGGCGGCAAAGGCTTCCCACGCGTGGAATACCTCTACTTTCCCAAGCCCGTCGAGCGCAACATCGCCGTCGAGTTGCAAGCCATGTGGCAGGAGCACCTCGGCGTCAGCGTGGATCTGGCGAAGCAGGAATGGAAGATCTACCTTTCCTCGATGAAGGAGAAAAACTACTCGCTCTGCCGCAGCAGCTGGGTGGGTGACTACAACGACCCCAGCACGTTTCTGGACATGTTCCTCTCCGCCAGCGGCAACAACCGCACCGGCTTCGCCAGCACTTCATACGACGCACTCATGGCCGACGCCGCTCGTGAACCCGATGTGGACAAGCGCAACACACTCTTCCAGCAGGCCGAGAAACTCCTCGTCACCGACGAAGCCGTCATCATCCCCATCTACCACTACGTCGGCGTCCAGTTTTACAGCGCCGACCGCCTCACCGGCGTGCAGGCCAACTTGATCGACGATCATCCCTTCCGCTGCATGCGGTGGAAAGAGTAGCCGGGCCACTGTCCTCAAATTGCTGGTAGAAGCTCGCGCACGCTGACCTTGAGATCAGCAATCGTCGTGCAGACCACTTCGTCATCACCCTTGTGGGTTGCATGCTGCGTGTAGTCACCTTCCCAAGGGCTTAGAAAGACATGCAGCTCACGTGAGTTCACATCCAGCACCCAGTACTCTGCGATCTCCGCCTTGGCATACGTGTGGCGCTTGGCGTTCAGATCGAAATCCAATGAAGTGTCGGACACCTCGATGATGAGAAGCACATCATCGGGATCAGGATGAGAAAGCGCATAGGAATCCTTGCGCGGCTTTACCACTGCAATGTCCGGCTGCGGTTCGTTGTGGCGGTTGATGCGTATCGGGTGCTTACAGCGCACCCGATAGGCGTCTCCCACTTTTTGAGTCATCAACCCATTCGTTTGGGTGTTTGATGCACTGAGCAGAGGGGCAGGCGGCATCATCAAGACAATTTCTCCTTCAATGAGTTCCATCCGCTGCGTATCAGCCGGATCACGCGCTGCATAAAGCCGGTACAGCTCTTCCACCGTCGTGCGGAGGCGCATGGAGACAGGAGGCTCACGCAATGGAGACAAAACAGCCATGCAAAATTCTATCTTCAAATGAACTGAAATCAATCAGCGCACGGCCCTACTTCGCCACCCCCGCCACGGCGATACCGAGCTCCACAGTCGGTTCGGCCGGATCATTCATCGGCGGCTCCGTGGCTGCGCCGTTGGCGGATTTGAGATCATTGCCCACGGACCAGATCAGACCGCGTGCGAGGCTGTATTGCAGCGGGGCCCCTGTGTAGGGATCGACAGGAACATCAAGCAGGAAGTTGAAGGTGCGCAGTTGTTCGAGGGAAGCAGGCAGCGTTTTCTTCTCGGCAATGCAGCGCCGCACCGCAAACAAGGTGATGATCAAATTCCCACGGGTGCGTGAAAGCCCAAGCTCAGCGGGCAGGGAAGTGTAGGTCTTCATGCGCTGACGGTAGTAGGCCATCCCGGCGGAATTTGGCTGGTAGGAAGCCTCACCGGCAGCATCGTCTTTCAGCCGCACCTCGGCGGTGAGGACCAGCGGTGTCTGCGCTTCAGTTTTGATCTCCCGAAACGCCGTGGCGAAATGCTGCAGGGTTTCATACGGTTTGAAAAACAACCTGCCCGGACGCCGCAGCTGCACACCGCCGGGCATGGTGTCGAGATTCTCGCCGCTCTTCGGACCGAGGATGAGTTTTTTCTCGTGCACGTAAAACGCATTCATCGCGCCCTGCAGTACTTCGGTCGTCGGCTGGCAGACGCTGAACTGGCGCTGAAACTGCCGCAGTGCAGCCTCCGGCAGCTTGGTCTGCCGCAGCAGATCGGCCAGCGTCTGCGCGGCGAGTTTCTGTGCTTCAAGTGAGCGCTGGTAGCAGGAGGGCCAGGCCCAGATTTGCTCCAGCCGCCAGCCGAGTTCTGCGAGATCGATCGCCGCTGTAAATGCGGCCTCCTCCTGCATGCGGCGTGAGAGATAGGCGGCCTCTGCCTGCTTGAGCACCAGCATCTGATGCCAGCGCGGATCCATGCACAGATCTTCGGCATGCCATGCCGCATGCGTCGGATGCCAGTCGGCGTCCTCCAGCAGATCACGCAGATTGTCTAGGGCGATGCCATTGGACTGCACGACGCGTGACAGCGTTGGCGTGTCCCACAGCCACGGCGGTTTTCCATTCAGCCGCGTAGAGTCGTATGGCACCAGCGCATTCAAAAACTTGCGCAGCTTGTCGGGCGTCTGAATCGTGACCGCCTGATCGACAGGCCGGTTCAAAAGCAGGTCTTTATCCAGGCCCGGAGCCTGATCATCCACATACAGCCAGGTGATGAAGACCAACGCCAGCAATCCCATGCTCAGAATGGCCAGCGTGGACCATGAGGCCTCGCGCTCAACCGCATGCGCAGGCTTCTTCTTGACCAGTCTGGAAGGCGGCGCCTGGCGTGGCACGACGGGTACTTCTTCCACCACCGCTGGCGGCGGAGTTTCCATCGTCGGCCTGGGTGCCGCTTTGCGCTCTTGCGGCGCGGGTGGACGTTTCTCCTCGACGTAGGGGCGCTTCTTTCCGGGCGGCGCATCCAGCCACTCCAGGTCCAGTTCCCAGGGGGACGACCATGCACCACCCGCCTCTCCGCTTCGTGCGGGCTTGTCGGCGGGTGTTTCTGGCGGCGTATGGGGCCGGATCATGTGGCGCAGTATGAATGCAGTCACGCCTCACGGCAACGGGCGTCATAACCTCAGTGTCCGACTCTCAGCGCCAGGCCAGAAAACGGTAGCTTCCCATGGGATGCTCGTGCGCCTCCACCTGCCATTCATCGCCAAGGCCGAGCGCCCTCTGCAGCTCCTGCCCGTGGAATCCCGCACGAATGCTCGCCTGCATGTCAAACCGCTGCACATGGTTGAGCTCCGCCAGCTCGCAAAACAAGCGGCCCATCACTGAATAAATCCACCGCCGCGCCGGCTCCGCTGCCACGATCAAGCGTGTCACGGGCGACAGCCGCGCACCGAGCAGACGCAGTTGTTCGGTGGTGAAATGATGCAGGAACAAATTCGCGATCACGATCTCGGTTTCCGGCAGCGCCTGCGCCAGCACATCACCGCATGTCCAGTGCGCCGCCGCAGGCCAGTGCTGCGGTCTTGGTGCCAGATCAAAGGCATGCAGCGTCGCCTCGGTGCAGCAGCCTGAGTTCAGCAGCCGCAGCGACAACGCCCCATCACCCGCACCCAGCTCCGTGATGCGCCAGCCGTCTTCGCGATGGCGGCGAACCATGCGCTCAATCCAGCGGTGGTTGCCCATGATGCCGTTGACCTGCAGCATTTCCTCACGTGCACGGATAGCGGCAGGGTCGTCCTGCGGCAGCGTGTCGAGCAGTTCGGGCTGGAGGACACGCTCTTTCATTTCTTCAGCCAGTTGAGGTCAGGGCCGCGAGAAAATCAGCGTCACATTCGAACCACCGAAGCCGCTGGAGTTGCTCATCGCGACATGGGGAACCTGATCGGTCGGACTGGTGAGGATGTCCACGCCTTCGCAGGCGGGATCAAGCTGCTGAATCTTCGCCGAGATCGGCATGAAGCCTTCCTTCAAAGCCAGACAGCAGATGCCAGCCTCCAGGGCTCCTGCGAGGCAGAGTCCATGGCCCGTCAGCGCCTTGGTGCTGCTGACCTTGGGCCTGACTTCACCAGTGAAGACGGTTTTGAGCGCGTTCAGCTCGGCCGTGTCACCAGCGCTGGTCGCGGTGGCATGCGCGTTGATATAGTCGATCTCGGTCGCCTTCAGATCGGCATCCTGCAGCGCATTGGTCATGGCGCGTGCCAGTCCGCTGCCGCTCGGATCCGGTGCCACCACATCGTAGCCATCGGAGGCCTGGCCCCAGCCTTTGACCTCGGCGTAAACTGTGGCGCCACGTGCGGCGGCATGCTCCGCCTCTTCGAGCACCAACACCACGCAGCCACCGGTGATGATGAAGCCGTCACGGCCTGCATCAAACGGGCGCGGTGCCAGGGCAGGGTCACTGTGCGAACTCAGCGCTCGCAGCGAAGCAAACGGCAAAACGGTATGCAGCAGCTGGGCGTCCTCCGCCCCGGCGACAAACATGGTTTTCTGCCGCCCCAGCCGGATCATGTCACAGGCGTGCCCGAGAGCGTGTGAGGAAGAGGCGCAGGCGCTGTTGAACGCGAGCGAGGCACCTTTGATGGCAAACAGGGCCGTGAGATTGAGATGCAGCGAATTCGGCATGCCCGCGATGACCACGGGCGCCGAAGTGCGCGCGGGTCCGCGTTTGAGCACCGAATCCATCGCCAGATATGTCATCCATGGCGAACCGGCCGAGGCGCAGTACAGGCCTGTCTGCGGATCTGAAACCTGCGCTGGCTCCAGCTTCGCATCCGCGATGGCTTCCTGCATCGCGGCATAGGCGAACACTGCATTGGGCACCATCGTGCGCAATTGCGCGCGGCTCAGCTTCACATGCTCGGGAAAGATCCAGTCCAGCGGATCGGGCGTCGGGAATTCAAAACCCTTCACCGTACCCGCCAGTTTCACGCGGTCATTGGCTGCTGCCAGCTCTGGAACGAATTCAATGCCCGAGCGGCCTTCGCGCAGGCTTTCCGTCACCATGGCACGGTTGTTGCCGATGCTGGAGATGAATCCAAGCCCGGTGACGACCACGCGGTTCATGCCTCGCTCGCGCCGAATTTGGAGCGGAGAAATTTCTTGAGGTCACCCAGAGTGATGATGCCGCTGAGCTCTTCCGTGGCGATGGTGAGGCCGAGCACTTCCTCTGCAGTCATCACCACTTCGATCATGCCAAAGGAATCCATGCCGATGTCATCGATCAGCTTCATGTCATCGGTCACCGAAGCCACACCGTCAGGCCGGGGAGTGGCCGCATCACGCTCCAGCACGCCGAGAATGATGGCATCCAGCTCTTCGAGGTTCTTGGTTTCCTCAAAGCGCAACGCGGCAGCCACCGTAGCCTCACTGCAGCGTTTGAGGGATTTGGTAATCTCTTGTTTTCGGTCTTCGCTCACGGGCATGGAGCTGTTTAGTCAATTCTGGAGGCGGTTCAACGCATTTCCGCGCTAAGGCAGCGTAGGTCGTTGTCGCAGCCAGCGCCATCCCGTCCATCATGGGGGGGTGATTAGAACACGCAAGGCATGTTCAGAACCGGCGTGACTGCAAACTGGCCGCAGGAACGCGTTCGAGGGTGTTGAACGGTATCGTGAGCATCGCATAAAATGTGCCCACGTACCTCGCCGCGGCTCCCCGGCAGAGCATCTTTAAAACGACATCCCGCAGCATGGACCACGCTCTGCCGCGCCGGGTTCCCAACCACATGCCCCATTCGGCGTGACCGATGGCCGTTTGGGCCGCCTTGCGGCGAAAACGGTCATACGCTGGCAGCAGCGCCAAAGCATCACCCCGGCCCAGAATGGCGGCGAGGAACTCCGCATCGGCAAAGCCGGTGTTCATGCCCTGGCCGCCGATGGGGCTCATGCCATGCGCGGCATCCCCGCATAGAATGACGCGCCCCTCGTAGTAGCGGTCACACTGGTGGCGGCGCGGTGTGAAGGGGCTTTCATTGAGCTGGTCGGCGGCTGCAATGTCGAGGCCCGTGCGCTTTTTGATCAGTTCACTGATCAGCCCTGGTCGTGGCGGCTCCAGAGGTGCCTCCGTCTGCACCACCCAGCGCCGCTGGCCACCGGGCAGCGGAAAAGACTCCACCGCGCCCGTGGCCGTGAAAAACAGATGCGCTTCTTCGCCAAAGCTGCTGCGGTCGATGAAATCGCCCATGACAAAGTGGCAGCCATAGACGTGGCCCGGTGCCCGCATGCCGATGCACTCACGCACGCGGCTGCGGCTGCCATCACAGGCGACCACAAAGCGTGCGGTCAGCGTCCGTTCGCCGACTTGCACGCGGCAATGATCGGCCAACTGCCGCACCTCGCTGACTTCGCAGCCCGTTTCGAGGAACTCCTGCCCGAGATGCTTCTGCAAAATCGCGACGGTGATGATCTGCGGCAGCGAAAGAATGAAGCGATGCACGTCTGGAATCTCCCGAAACGAAACGCAGCCGAGCGGGCCGTTTTGGCCATGCACCAAGCAGTCGCGCACCTTCACGCCGCTGGAGATGAACTCGGCAGCGAGACCCAGCTTGTCCAAGATCTGCAATGATGGCGGTGTGATGCCAATGGCCGCCGAGAGCGCAAGGGGTTCCCTGCGGCGCTCCAGCACGCGGAGGCGCACTCCCTGCTGTTTCAACAGGCAGGCCAGCAGCAGGCCCACCGGTCCGCCACCCACGATGATCACATCATAATCGGTGGCTGCCGCCGGGCTGTCAGCGCCCGCGCTCATGCCACGGCGTGTACCAGTTCAGCGGGTTGGGCTTGCTTCGCCGTCGGGATTGCCGCGCCACAGCGTTCCAGCACCGCCGTTTCCACCGTGAGCCCCGGGCCAAAGGCAATGGCGCAGGTCATGGCACGCTCCGTTTCCGCCTCTTCGAGGAAGCCTTTGAGGACAAACATCACCGTCGGACTGCTCATGTTGCCGTAGTCCCGCAACACGCTGCGGGACATCTCCAGCGCAGAGGCGGGCAGGGCGAGCTGCTCCTCGATCTGGTCCAGAATCGCACGCCCACCGGGATGCACCGCCCATTCGTTGATGTCCTCCAGCCTGAGGCCGCGTCGGTCGAGGATGCCGCCGAGCATCGCACGAATGTTGCTGCCGATGAGTTCCGGCACATAGGCCGACAGCACCATGTTGAAACCGTGGTCGCCAATGTCCCAGGCCATGTGCGCCTCGCTGGAAGGCACGAGAGCTGAATGAAAACCCTGCACGCGGTAATAGGGCCGGTCATGCGCCGGCTCCCGCGCACTCACGATCGCCGCCGCCGCCCCATCCGCAAACAGTGCATTCGCCACGATGCTCTCTGGTTTGTCGCTCACCTGCAAATGCAGCGAACACAGCTCAAGACACATCACCAGCACCACCGCCTGCGGATTGGCCTCACAAAACTGCGCCGCCATCCGCAGCGCCGGAAACGCCGCATAGCACCCCATGAACCCCACCGTGTACCGCTCCACACTCTCATTCAGCCCCACCTCGCGGATGATGTGATAGTCCGGCCCCGGATTCGCAAACCCCGTGCACGAAGCAAACACCACATGCGTGATGTCGCTCTTCGCAAACTGCGGGCACTCAGCCAGGGTTTTGTGAGCCAGCTTCACCGCAAGTTCTCGCGAGGCCTTGGCATACACTGCATTGCGCTGGCCGGTTGTCGGTGAGTTGATCGTCCCATCCGCCTGCGTCCGAAACAGCCCCCCATCCTCCCTCAGGAAATCATCACTCGCGCTATACCGCGTCTCGATCCCCGTCCTCTCATAGATCATCTCCACCATCCTCTTCGCCCTCGGCTCCGTCACCCACCCCTTCATCCTCTCCCTCGCAAACTCATTGCTATAAATAAACTCCGGCGTCTCCGTGGCGATGTGATGAATGAAAGCAGGCATGGGTCAGAAGGTATCGTTTCAAAAAGCAAGACGGCGGCATCCTCTTACCACACCAGTCCCACGTGCGCACCATCTTAGCACTCTTCGCGGAGGATGTGCCTTAGAGACGTCCGTCGAATATTCAGCGATAGATGGGGCCTTCAACCAGGCACCTTCCGTCGAAAAATTTCTTTAATTCTTTGATACTGTTTCTGGCTTTGACGTTTTTACCACACTTGTAAACCCCCAAGTGCTTGAGATTGGGCGCGTGAAGGTGCTTCAGAATGCTCAAGTCCGAAAGACCTGAACAAAAACTCAAATCCAATGTTTCAAGGTTATCAAATGAAGTCTCTACCAATAAATCCAATTTGTTAAGAAAATCGTTGTGCCTCAGACTTAGAGATCGGAGTTTTGGTGAGAAAAAACTAGCCAACGGCTCTAAACTATTTATTCCACTTATGTCCTCGAGGCTTACGTGTTTCAAATCTAATAATGCACTCGATAGACTGTCTAACATTTCTTTAGAAAGCTGCACGGAAGACAGGACCAATGTTTTTAATTTGACCAAAATTCCCAGCCTTGATTTTGTCCAAGCAAACTCTTCGTGTCCTTTTGGGCAATTTCGAATTTTAAGTGAGCCCAACTGTGGGCCAGTTGCCAACCACGTGAAAATTTCATGCAGAGAAAGATTGAAACAATTGCTCAATGCAAGTGCTTTCAAATTTTTCAAATCGTTAATACCTGCCAAACTGTGGAACTCGTCTCCGACTAGGCTAAGTTCTTTTATGTGAGTGCCTCCAAGCGGATCCAAATTATGCATATTATTCCCCCAACCTATATTCAAAGTATGGAGATTTTTCAGAGATCGCAGTGCACTCATATCTCTCAATTCTCGGCATCTGTATGCTGATAACTCTCGCAAATTTTTGAGCCCCTGAATACCTTCTAAACTGGTAATCGCTACGCCCTCAAGATACAGGCTTGAAGCTTTTGACACAGCCCGAAGCGGTCGAAGGTCAGTGACAATTCGGCTACTAAGAAAAATATGTTCTTCAGACGAAAAGGGCCATTTTAATGTCGCTTCCGGATGTAACTCAGAAGATCCTGCCACCCACTCCGAGCGAAGCGACGTCGAATCGAAAGGAAGGTTTTCTATAGCTGCAAAAGCATCTTGTGCTCGTGGACTGCCAATCAATCTCAACAGTCGAAGCCCACGTAAAACAATGGTGGCGGTCTTTTGTCGTACCCACCAATTCGGATCGAGTAACGGCTTGCCGGCTTGGACAAGCCAGCGAGGTCCAAGTTGGGCCAATGCTTCAACCTCGTCCATGTTGGCCGGTGGAAATAAACCGAGGCCAATCTTCTCAATGGTCTTTGAAAGGTCGGCAGCCAGCCATTTGGCTGATCGACCGCAACGTACCAAGAAGAAATCTCTCGCTTTTCCTACGGCTACTTTTTGCTTTTGTAGTTTGCCCCGTAGTGGGTGCTGTCTTCCTCGACGATCTGGAGCAGGTGCCAATAGCGCTTTCACAAGAGTGGAACTGAACTGCTCAGGAGCTAATGCTAGAGCAAAGAGAATCACTGGCTGCCATGCAGGATCATCCGCACGTTTGACTAATTCGTCCGGATTGCCTATTTCGACAGCGTTACATGCAGCTAGATATTCCTTCAGAGTATTGTGCAAAAAGTCAATGCGATCATCCGAAGCCAGACGTAGAAGTCCGCTTCGTTCGATCAGGGCTTGCATAAGCTCACCTGCTTCGTCAACCTTATGTCCAGGAGTGGTCGAAAGCACTCTGCCGACAATTTCGCCGGCCTTCGTCGAGAGCATTGAAGAAGGCTCATTGCCAATCATCATCTCCCAAGCGATCTTTGATAAAAGACCTTTCTTCTGCTCATACTGAAGTTCGCGCCAGCCATGTGGATAGTGTTCGCCCGAACTGAGCACAGGCGTTTCACGTTCACGCCTGTGCAACAACATTTGGCAGAGCGCCTCACTAAGCTCCGCTGGAGACTCAGGCAATTTATCCTGTCGCTCGCGATAAAGAGCACAGATCATTGCACAAAGGAGAGGGTTCGTGGCAAGAATACCCAAATCAGGGCGATCCTCTAGTTCAGTCTTGAGCTTTTGTGCTGTTTGTATGAGGTCCTCTCCAGCACGCAGGCGTTTGATTGTCAATGTTGCCGAGCGATACCATTTATCGATAAATTCTGCTCGATCACGACGAGCCATGGGTTCCACACGAGCCTCAACGAAGTCGAGTTGCTCAAGCCACCCATTTTCAACCGCTCCCGGCCGAGTCGTGATCACATAGCTGCAATTGGGATAGGTGTTGATAAGTTCTTCGATCTCTGTTGCAAGGGCCAATCGCTTGTCTCGATTGACTTCATCAACACCATCCAAAAGCACAAGCGCACGGCCGTTTTCGAAAATATTCGTCATCCAATCTTGCGGTGCAGACGGTAGATGCTTACCCAAAAACTTGGGAAGGTCAGGAGTTGGCGGCAGTTTGCCATCCGGACAATCTCGAAGGCGAATAAGGATTGGTATTTTCCATCGCCATGAATTCGGAACACCCGGCGCATTTTCATCACGAAACTTATACCATTCTTCAAGTTGACCATGCAAATGGTCGCTCGTTGCGATACGCACAAGTGTCTCCGGACCTTGTAAGACACCTCTAGCGGCTTCGATGGCACACCACCGCAGAAGGGTGGTTTTTCCTGCGCCTGCAGGACCAAGAATTAACAGCCGCCCAGAGCCTTCGCATGCTGTGTCCAAGGCATCATCGACCGATGCGCTATAGTCCGGCTCTGCCATAATCTCTGGTTGAGCTGTTTCCCTGCTGGAAGGCAATGGCAAATTTTCCTGCGAGCGCTTTTCAGCCGAGAGATTGAGAGACACATAAGCCACAGATAATTTATGGCGTTGCAGTTCACGTGGAATGTCACATCCAAAAAGCTCTAAGACATCATGTTGATGACAGACATTTTCACAGAACTTACCTGTATAATGCTGCGCGACTTCAGTGCGTGAGGAGTGCTCGCAAGAAACAAGTGCAACTTTTTTCGCAACATCGGGTTTAGGAGAAAGCCAGGTGAGTGAATGAATATGCCAAATTCCATTTTTAGTTTTTTTCGCCACATTTCGGTCAACCCAACCGCCGCCTGACCTGTCCCATTGCCGCAGCCAAATCTGGGCTTCCTGCGTGTCATAATCTATTCGCCCAAAGCTATAGCCATTAGGCATCCAAGTCGAGTCGTAGCATGCGCCTGCGGATACGATCAGGCGCCCTGTGTCATCGGGATCTACCCATTCTTGGTGTTCATGTCCATGTAGGATAACTGGATACTCTTGCCTGAGTTGTCTCATGATATGAGGGTCCTCTTTATCGGTCAACCAATTCGCGGGATGATGCAATAATGCGACCTTGAAGTCGACTGGACCCATTTTCTCAATAATTCGAGCCGTTTGAAATTCGGCTCCAAACCAGAGCTTACCTTTGTCTTCATTAATGCAGGACCAAGCTGTGTTGAATCCAGCAATGCCGACACGCATTTCACCAATATCAATCGCGTCCCCCCAAATCAGATGAGGATCATCCAATCCAAGATGGGTAAGTTTATAACTCGCGATGAAATTGCGGTAGGCATTCAGTCTGTCCAGCCAGAGACTCCATTGTTTGTTACTTTTTTCCATTGGCGCTGTAATATCAGCCAGCGTGCGTCTCGGGTCTCTCAACCATGATGTTTGATCAGGCGTGACCTCATTCCGGTCTATATCGTGGTTTCCTGGAACCACGTAGATGCGCCGGGTTGGAATTTCGGGAGAAAATGCTTTCCGAACGGCTTCAAAAAATTCTTTCACACGCTCATACTGGTCAGACATCGTTTCTCCCTCGATGCTTCCAAATGCCGCGTCTCCAGTGAAGAAAATGCAGTCGGGAGCAAGGCCGTGCTCCTCAGACATAAATTTTAGATCATCCACTAAGGTCGTTATGACTCTGCGGGAATCCCACCCGCCCTTCGTTCTAGCATGGAAGTCTGATAGATGAAGCCATGTAAAGGTGCGCGGCAATTTTCCCATAACCAAATAATGACTCGCCCATACATTTTATTGGCCATTCAAACATTTCCGTGTGATGCGGAGTGACGAAAAGAGAACCAAGTAGCCAGAATGGACACAAAAGCATGGGAAGAGTTGTTGGGTGTAGCCGCGCCTTGGAGGGTAGTGGGCATGGAAATCAATGTCGCG
>JAIPJY010000089.1 GCA_021733925.1 Prosthecobacter sp.
CCTGCCCTCCCAGGCTCTCCGTGCCGCCACCGGTGACAGGAGTGAAATTGAGAGTGCCAAAAGAACCCGCTGCCGTGCTGTCACCCGCCTGCACCGTGGAGCCGCTCTCAGCCGTGAAGTTCGGGCCCTGAATCAGTCCCGTGCCAAAGAGTGTCCCGCCACTCTGGACGGTGACGTCTCCGGTGCCGGTCTGCCCAGCGCCTCCGCTCCCGACCTGCAGTTGTCCGGCGCTCACCGTCGTCGCTCCGCTATAGGTGTTGTCACCCGTGAGGACCCATGTGCCGGGTGTGTCGATCTTGGTGACGCCGCCTGTGCCGGAGATCTCGCCGCTGATGGTGCCGGTGCCGATGCCGCGAACGTAAAGGGTGTGGCTGCCCAGATCGAAGGCTCCTGACAAAGTGACCCTGTCCCCTGAGGCGGAGGCGCCGACTGTATTGCCAGCCGAAATGGTGGCATCACCACTCAGGATGAAATGGTTGGCCTGCGTGGTGTTACCGCTAAAAGTGAAAGCTGTCGGGGTGCCCGAAAAGCCCGACACCCAGGTGTTCTGGTTCCCTCCCTGGAGGGTCACATCGCCGCTGCCCAGCGCCCCGCTCGCAGTGACGGTAAAAAGATCCCAGGCACCGTTGGTGCCAGTATCCGCAATCCACTGCGTCCCGCCGGAGTAGTCGTTGGATCCATTGGCCAGCACGAGACCTCCCGCCCCACCGGTGCCATCGAAGATCAGTTTGCCGGCCCCAGACACTTTTCCATTAAACGTGGTGCCGTAGGTTCCGGCGCGGAAACTCAGGCTGAGGGCATCAATCTGTATCCCCGGGGTCACACCAAAGACTCCCAGATAATTCGTCTCAAACACCGCTTGCGTGGCACCATTCGCCACGAATCGCAACGTGCCGGTATCACCCAGAGTGTTGCTGTTGGAGGTCCCCGGGTTGTTGTCCCAATCAAGCCTGTTCAGAGTGAGCGTGGCTCCTCCAAGAGTCAGAGTGGGAATCGTGGTGGCCACTGTCCCGCTCAAGCTTAGGATCGTCTCATCAAAGCCACCCAGGTTCCAAATGCCACCATTGAGCTGGATTTTCGCATCATCGGCAATCTGATCTGCCGCCGCGAGCTTCAAGGTGCCGCCGGTGCTGACCGCAATGTCAATGGTCCCCGCCACACCATCCCCCGCGATGGCATTGCCACCGCTCAGGTTGTGCAACTCCAAGGTGCCAGTGCTGACCGTAGTCAGGCCGGTGTAGGTGTTGGCCGCCGCAAGACTCACCGTGCCTGCTCCGCTGATGTCCAAAGCACCATCTCCGCTGATGACATTGGCAACAGTAAGCATCACAGCGGCATCCGCGCCGAGGCTGCCACCATTGCTTCCCAGCATGATGCCGCGGTTCGTGTCGTTGATGGTCAAGTTGGAGGCCGCAGTGAGAGTTGCCCCCGTTCCATCAAGGGTGATCTGACCGGCGGTGAAGCTGCCAGGTGCAATGCCAAGATTGGTCTCGTCACTGATGCGCAGGGTGCCTCCTGTGATGAGAGTGACACCCGTGTAAGTGTTGGCAGCGGTGAGTGTCGTGATTCCGGTGCCCGCCAGTGTCAGTCCTCCATTGCCCGCGATCACGCTGTTGATCGTGACATTGCCCGATCCGTTGACCGCAATGCCATTCGCCGTCGTCAGGGTCTGCGCTGCCGCTGAACTCACCGTGTAATCCGTTCCGGTGGTGTTGGTGAAAGTGACCGCACCCACGGAGATGTTCGATTGCAGAATCGGCGTGAAGCTTGCGGCACCGTCCGCAAAGATCACATCGTCTCCATTTTGGAAGACGCTGTCTTTGGCGTTCGACCAGTTCGCGGTGGTTCCGACGTCCCAGAAATTGGGGTGGGTGCCGTCCCCGCCCACCCACGTGTTGGTGAGGTAACCCAGATCGACCGTGATCGCGTCGATCCCGTTGTCGATAAAACTTCCCGCTCCGTGCGCGCTGACGGTGCTGGTTCCCAGTGAAAATCGGTTCACATCACCAATGAACCCACCGCTTCCATAAGTGAGTACTTTGATCGCTCCCGTGCCGATGCCAGTGATGTTGATCGTAAAGCCGCCCACATCAAGGGCGCTCACATCCAGGCTGCCCGTCAAAGTAGATCCCAAAGCCGCAGCAGTATCAGCGTTGATGTCGAGCGTGTGCGTGCTGCCCAGAAAAACAAGGTTCCCGGTGGTGCTGCCTTCCCCGCCGAGTTCGGTCCCGGCCATCACCGTGATGCTGGAAAGATTGGTGCCACCAATGTCGAGGCGTCCCGCGCTGATCGTCGTCGTGCCGATGTAAGTATTGTTGCCAGCCAGCACCAGGGTGCCACTGCCCACCTTGATGACGTTGTTGTTGAAGGCACCTTGCAGTACCCCGTTGAAAGTAGTGCTCTGGTTGTTGGAGCCCACGCTGAGATTCGAAACCGCGAGATCGAAATTCGCACTGCCTTTGAGCCCGCCAATGTTGTAGGTCGTCCCTTCGCCCAGCGTGAGATTGGCGCTCTGCGTGCCGGCGTCGCCTGTGTCCAGCGTGCTGTTTTGCAGCGCGTTCGCATGGGCAAGCACAATCATGCCTCCTTCGATTCGGGTGTCACCAGAGTAGGTGCTCGCCCCAGTGAGGTTGAGCGTGCCTGCACCCACTTTAATCAGGCCGCCCGTGCCGGTCAAAACGCCCGTGAACAACGTCGTCTCTTCATTAGCCCCGACACTCAGTGAGTTGGCACCCAGAGCCACCGTGTCATTGCCCGCGAGTCCACCAAGATGGTACGTATTGGCACCAGAAAGGGTAAAATTGACATTCCCCGCGCTGGCCGTGGTCAGCGTGCTGTTTTGCAGTGCATTGACATCACCGAGCGCCAGCGTACCCGCATTGGCCAGAGTCGCGCCAGAGAAGGTGTTCGCGGCCGTGAGGGCCAGTATCCCTGCGCCGGACTGAGTAAGGTTTCCTGTGCCCGCGATGACATTGGCCACGGTCAACGTGGTGGAGCCATTCACCGAAAGGGTGCCTCCCGCCTCAGCAAGCGTGATGCCGCGGTTGCCATCATCAATGCTGAAGCTGGCAGTCGTGTTCAAGGTGCCACCTGCAAGGATGAGCTGGTCAGCAGCGAAGCTCAGCGGGCCGTTACCCAGATTCTGCTCACTCGAAATTCGCAGCGTGCCACCGCCCACAGAGGTTTGTCCCGTGTACGTGTTCGTACCTGCCAGGAGTATGATCCCCGCACCCGAAGTCGTGACGCCGACAACTCCAGCGCCATTGTCAGTGATCGTGGAATTCACCGTCAGCAGGTTGCTGGCATGATTATTCGTCAGGTAAAGCGTCCCCGCTGTGGCAGCCGCGCCACCGGCGGTAAGCACGCCGTCATTTGCACTGGCACCCAGGGTCAGCGCACCGCCATTGCTGGCCACCATGATGCCGCCCGCTGCACCGAGGCGCAAAACATCGGTGCTGCCCGGATCATACGTGGCCGTGCCGCCCGTGGCGCTTTGCAGCAGCGTGTTGATGTCCGTGGTTCCTGTGGCAGCCGGGCTGATGTTGCCACTCGCACCCGCCTCAACGATACGGACGTTGGCAGCTGCATTGGAGGCAATCGTCCCCCCCCTGGCGTGAAACGTCCGTGTAGGTCGTGAGCGCCTCAATGTTGCCGCCTGCCGCATTCGTGCTGTTGACCGCCCATGCATTCCCCACCCGCGCCCAGCCTCCCAAAATGCCATTCGTATTGGTCGTGTCCGTCGTGATGCCGTTGGTGGCGCTCTGGGTGCCCGTTGGCAGCGTAAAATTCACCGTGGCTCCAGCATTGAGGGTGATGGCCCCGAGATTGAGCACCGAGCCGTCCGAGCCGTTCGCAGGAATAGAGACAGTCACACCCGAGGCTCCGGCATTAAGGGTGAGGCCGGCGAACGTTTGGGATGTGGTGAAGCTGTTCGCCGTAGCGGTGATGGTGGCGCCTGACCCTGCCACGGTCGGCGCAGCGCTGATGATAAACTGAGTGGAGTTCAGCACGCTGACCACATAAGCACCCGCAGCAAAGTTGGCATTGGAGACCAACTGCCCTGGCGCCAGCCCAGCCGTGGTGGCCACAGTGACAATATCAGTGTTGATCGCCCAGCTGCCATTCGTGAGCGTGGTTGCGGTGCCATTGCTTCTGCCAGTCAGTTGAAAAAGACCACCCCCCAGCGTCAGCGGAGCAGCACTGGTAAGGTAATCACTCACAGTTCCTGCCCCGCTCTGACCGGCGGCGGCGCGGGCAAAGTTCAAATTCACCGTGCCCCCGTTGACCGTGAGGTTTCCTGTGGTGGTGCTCAGCCCGGTGAGGGTAAAAGTGCCTGTGCCGGTCTTCGTCACTGAAACTGCTCCTGCAAACCTGCCATCGAAGGTGGTGTTGGCATTGTTGAGACCAGTGGTCAGCGTGGCGGCCGTGGCACTGGTGATGACGCGGTCAAAGCCAGGACGCACCGAGTAGACGGTGGTGGAGATGGCGGCCACCGCCTGGTCAAAGCCGTTCAGGTCCAGGGTGGCCAGACTGGCGCTGTAGCTCGTGCTGAAGTTGACGGCGGCGCTGCGGGAAAAGACATTGGTCGAGCCGGCCTTCAACGTGCCTGCGTAGAGACTGGTCGTCCCATAGGTGCTGCCCACCACGCCGAGCACGATGGTTTTGCCCCCATTATCCATGTAGACGGTGCCGCTGCCGCCCAGCGCGAGTGGCTTGCCGGTGATGTTCATGGTCGTCGCCGCCTGCACCACAAAGGAGGTGCCGCCATTGCCATTGGTGGTGGAGATGCCGCCCGTCACATTCAGTGTGCCGTTGCTTTGCCAGCGCACGCTGTTGCTCAGACGGATGGCACCCGTCAGGGTGTTCGTACCGATGTTTTCCATCATGAGGTAGCCGGAAATTGCGTTGGTGAGGTCATCCAGCCAGATCGACTCCGCCGAGGTGATGCCGCCCGCCAGCGACAAGCTGCCGCTGATGCCCACACGCGTGCCGCCCGCAGTTGAGCCGAGCGCGTTGTTGTTGGCCACCGACAGCTTGCCCCGCGAGACGGTGGTCACGCCGGTGTAGGTATTGCTGCCTGAAAGGATGAGAAGGCCGAGCCCGCCCTTCGTCACGGTGGAGCCTGTCACGCTGTCGCTGATGATGCCGGACACCGTGATGGCGCGGAGGGAACTGCTGTCCCCGTTGAAGAACACCAGCTCATGGCTGGCACCAATGGTGATATTGCCGCTCACAGTGAGTGCGCCGGAGCCCGCAGTCAGGATGCCATTGGCCGTGAAATTGCCGGCGATGGTACCGGCCGCACCGGTGTAGCGCAGCGTGTTGAAGGACGCTCCCGCACCGATGGTGCCGATGGCGGCGAGATCATAATTCACCAGTCCTGTGGTGTCGGTGACGTCCGCCGCCGTAGCTGCCGCAGTGCCGTCGGCATATAGGACGAGGTTGTTGCTGCCATCGATCATGGCATACCGGGCGGAGGTGCCGCTGCCAATGGTGGCCCAGGGGCCGATGATGCCTGTGGCGTCGTTGAAGATGTTCGTGGTGTTCACCACACCGGCCCCTTGCACATTGAGTGTGGCCCCCGCGCCACGGGTGACAGTCCCGGTGTTCAACGTCAGCGTGCGACCGGCTGCCACATTCCAATACTGGGCAACGGCGGTCCTCAGCGTCAGCCCGGACTGGATGGTGAGATCCTGCGTCGCCGCGCTCATGTCGATGCTGATCCCCGCCTGCCCGGCGCTGAGGGTCAGCGTATTTCCCGCGCCTATCGTGACCAGTCCTCCCGGGTCCGCGATCCTGATGCCCTGCCAGTTCACATCTCCCCCGAGCACCGTGCTGTTCGCCCCGGTGACGACATTGGTCCAGACTGCCATGTTTCCAAAGTCGGGCACGCCAGGGCTCCAGCTCCCGGCGCTGTTTAGATTGGTCGTATTGTTGGCCTTGATCCTGTCTGCCGCCTGCACGGACGGGCTGATCAGCAGCACACTCAAGGTGCATGAAAGTACGAGGTAGGTTTTTGAAAAAAGATGCGTTGGCATTGTGGCATGCTCGTTCAGGTCAGGGGTGGGTTTAAGACCAAAACGGCAGCCATTTCAATGGCCGCATATGGGCAGTTTTGACAGGGACAACACATAAAGATTTGGCTAACTGGAAATCGACACAGGCAGCGTGCAGGATTAGGTCATCGTATGTTTACTGGCCTCGTAGAAACCACCGGCAAAGTCATCTCCTTGGAACCTCGCGGCGAAAGCGCGCGCCTCACCCTGCATGTCGGAGAACTCGCTGTAGAACTGGCAGACGGCGAGAGCGTCGCGGTAAACGGCTGCTGCCTGACCGTCACCACCAAGGACGCTGCCGCACAAACCGCCTGCTTTGATCTCCTCATGCAAACCTTGAAGGTCACCAGCCTCGGCGATCTCCAAACCGGCTCTCTCGTCAATCTCGAACGCGCCATGGCCATCGGCGCACGCTTTGGCGGCCACTTCGTCCAAGGCCACGTGGATGCCACCGTGAAAGTGCTCGATTGGAGCGAACACGGCCAGGACCACCGCTTGGAAGTCGAGCTTCCACCCGAGCACCGCGGCCTCATCATCCCGAAGGGCTCCATCTGCCTCGACGGCATCTCTCTGACAGCCGCAGAAGTGTCAGACAGCACCGTCGTATGCTGGATCATCCCACACACCTTTCAGCTCACCAACCTCCACACCAAAAAGCCCGGCGACCGTCTCAATGTGGAGTTCGACATGCTCGGCAAATACGTGCGCGAACTCATGCGCGCCACAAAGTGAGCGTCCACACAGCCGGGCACGCCGTTACCACTCCGATGCCGGTTCTCAATGTCCAGTCACTGACCAAAACCTACGCGGAGCGCCCGATCCTGCGTGGCGTCTCCTTCAAGCTCAATCAAGGCGAGCGCGTGGCCCTCCTAGGCCCCTCAGGCAGTGGCAAAACCACCGTGCTGAACTGTGTCGGCGGCGTGGATCGTGCAGACACCGGCAGCGTGACGATTTCAGGCCATGTCCTCCGCGACTTAACCGCCGATGGCCTCGCGCAACTTCGCCGCAGCCACATCGGCACCGTATTTCAGTTTTATCATCTGCTGCCGACACTCACCGCCGCGGAAAACATCGAACTCCCGCTGCAGCTTCTGGGCGTCCCGACACACGAACGCGAAACGCGCGTGCGTGAACTTCTGGAACGCGTGGGCATCACTCATCGTGCCGCCGCACTTCCAGGCCAGTTGTCCGGCGGCGAGATGCAGCGCGTGGCCATCGCACGTGCGGTAGTCCATCGCCCCACCTTGATCCTGGCCGATGAACCCACCGGCAGTCTCGACACAATCACCGGAGCCCAAGTGCTCGATCTGCTCGCGGAAATCGTGCAGGAAACTCAAGCCGCCCTGCTGCTCGTGACACACAGCCCGGAAGCCGTGAAACACTGCGAGCGCGTCCTGCGCATGCAAGACGGTCAGATCGTCGAAGGCGCATGAGCACCGTGCTTCTCATCCTGCGGCGCTGTGCCTTGCGCCACTGGCGGCTCGCTTTTAAGCAGCAGCTCGCCCTCATGCTCATCCTGGCCCTCGGCTCCAGCGTCTATCTCGCCGTGCGCCTCGCCAGCAACGCCGCCCTCTCAGGCTTCGAGACCTTCACCGATGGCGTCACCCGGCAGCCAGACTGGACCGTGCAGGCACTCACAGGCTCGCTCCACGAATCCGACCTTCTCAAAATGCGCGAAGCGCTCGGCCCACGCCCCGTGAGCCTTCTACCCGTGGTCGAGGAAACCGTGACACCCGCATCGGACAAAGGGAACGGCGAGATCGGTTCGCGCGCCACATGGCGGCTCCTCGGTGTGGATTTCATCGCGCTGCTCAATCTGCGCGGCCAGGCTCCCGCAGGACTCGGCTCAAACATGCAGTCGATGCATGCTGGCGTGTATGTCAGTCCCAAGCTCGGCGTAAAAGCCGGCGAAGACCTGCGTCTCATCGTGGATGATCGCGTCATCACACTGAAGGTCGCAGGAGTAGTGCCCGAGGTGCCAGGAATTCCAAGCCTCCCCGCTCATCTCCTCCTGATGGATCTGCCTGAAGCACAGGCGCTGCTTCAGCGCGGAGATCGCGTGGATCGAGTCGAAGTTCTGGCTCAGGACTCCGCCACGTTTCCAAAATTGCGTGAAGAAACCGGTGAGCTTCTCAAGTCTCACTATCAGGTGCGCGGCGGCTCGGACCGGCGGCAACTCGCCGGCACCATGACCCAGGCCTTCCGCCTCAATCTCACCATCCTCTCGCTTCTGGCATTGTTGGTCGGCGGCTACCTTATCTTCCAAGCTCTGGATGGCGTCGTGCTTCGGCGGCGCGAGGAAATAGGCATCTTGAAATCACTCGGCGTCACAGATCGCGCCATCCAAATCGCCTTTCTTCTCGAAGCAGGATTGCTCGGCCTCTGCGGCGGTGCACTGGGCGTCCTGCTCGGCTGGCTCGGTGCGCAGGCCGCTGTGGGCGGTGTCACCAAAACAATGAACGCACTGTATGGTGCCACCAGCGAACAGCAGGCCGCGCTAAGTCTGCGTGAAGCACTGCTGGCCCTGTCCATTTCCATCCTCGCGAGTCTGATCGCCGCATGGTGGCCGGCACGCATGGCCGCACGCACTCCACCAGCCCACATGCTGGGTCGCCATTCAACACCCTTCGAAGGCGGTACCGTATGGCGCGTCGAATGGATCGGCTGGGCCATGATGCTCACAGCACTCGTCCTCGCGCAATTGCCGGTGCTCCGTTTCGAAAATGGCACGCGCCTCCCCCTGGCAGGCTATGCCGCCGCCTTGCTCTGGCTGGTCGGTGCCGGATTGGCGGCGAGTACCATTCTGCGTTTCGTCGCACGAAAAAAAGCACTCTCCGCCGTATGGCGCATCGCGCTCTCGCATCTTCGCCGCCCCACCGTGCGCCATCGCTTCGCCGTCGCAGCATTGGCCAGCGCCGTGGCAATGACCACCGGCATGTCCGTGATGGTTGCCAGCTTTGACCACACCATGCGCGGCTGGATCGACCGCACGATGAAGGCCGACATTTATGTGAGCAGTGCAGGGGCCCAGAGCGCATCTTCCACCCACGCCATCACACCCAAAACAGTGGCAGAGCTTGGCCAGGAGCCGGGAGTCAAAGAACTGGCCTTTGTCCAAGCAAAGACACTGCTCTGGCAGGGCGGTGAAGTGCTCATCCTCGGCACCAATCCCGTCTTTGCACACAAGCACGATCTGTATGCCTGGGTGCAGTCACCCCAGCACGAAAAATGGTGGCAGGCAGACGACGGCATCACTCCCGCATTCATCAGCGAAAGCTGGAGCGAACGCTTCGGCACCCAGGTGGGCGATGTGATCGATCTGGCCGGGCACAAAGTCCGCGTCGTGGCGATGAACGCAGAGTACGGCAATGAGCGCGGTTCACTCACTTTGCCCGCCGCCGTGTTTCGCACCTGGTTTGACACCGACGAAGCCTGGCGCGTGGCCTTGATGCTGAAACCCGGCGTGGACGCAGAAACCGTGCGCAACAGCATCGAAGCCAAGCAGCCCGGACTCAGTGTATTCACCAATGCACACCTGCGCCGCGAGGCCCTCCGCATCTTCCGCCAGACCTTCTCCGTGACCCATGCCTTGGAGGTCATCGGCGTCATCGTTGCTGTGGTGGGCCTTGGCCTCGCGCTCACAAGCCTCCTTCTCGAACGCCGCTCGGTATTGGCCACGCTGCACTCGCTCGGCATGACGCGGAGAGAAATCGCGAAGTCAGCCGCACTGGAAGGCCTCGGCGTCGCCTGCGCAGGCGCGTTCACCGGCATCGCCGCAGGTTTATGGCTCGGCTGGCTGCTCGTCTATCGCATCAACAAACAATGCTTCGGCTGGACCCTTCAATTTCACGCCGTGTGGTGGCATCTGGCGTTATTAGGCGCAGCTGTCATCGCCACTGGTATGCTGGTCGCTGCCCTGGTCGGACGCTGGGCCGCACTGCTGCCAGCAGAACACACGGAGGAATGACATGAAGCTTATGAATGGCACTTGGTTGACACAGCGCCTCCCTCCGCATCATGCTCAGTCTGCTAAACCTCCTTGTCCGACAGACGTTATCTTCCGCCACTTCGCTCCGCCACACACCAGCTCCAACGGAGCTGTGCATCATAGCGAAGGGTTGCCGAGTCTCAGCGAGGCTACCCTGGTACCAGACGCCACCCGCCGGGAAGCAAATCCAGCACTTCGCCACACCCTATGCCCACCAGCAGCGTCTGCAAAGAGCCCCTCTACACGGGCTCCATGATCAGATTACGTTTCTTTACTGCCGATGACAGCCCTTAACCGAGTGCCATTCATGAAATACGCCCTCTTCCTTTGCCTCATCCTCACCACGTTCCTGCACGCGCAGACCACCACGGATGGCTTCGCCCTGCCGCAGGCAGGCAAAATTTTTGAGTTCCCCCGCGATCACGGCAGCCATCCTGAATTCCGTACCGAGTGGTGGTACGTCACCGGCCACCTCGATGCCAAAGACGGCCATCGCTTCGGCTTTCAGGTCACCTTTTTTCGCCAAGCCCGCCATGAAGACGGCAAGACCCTGCAACTCCATCTCGCACATGCCGCCCTGCTGGATGCGCAGACCGGGCGCTTTCTTCATGAAGAACGTCTGACCCGCTCTGGCTGGGATGCCGCATCATCCCCCACGACTCTGGCCGTGCGCAATGGCAACTGGTCGCTGAAGCTCTATGAATCGACACAACACCTGCACATCGCAGCCACAGTGCAGGGCGAAGCTTTGCTGCAACTCGAATTGGAAGCCGTGAAGCCGCTCGTCGTCTTCGGCAAAGACGGCGTCTCCCGCAAAGGCGCATCCGCAACCGCAGCGAGCCATTACCTCACATGGCCACGATTAAAAACAATCGGCACCGTCAAACTGGGTGCAGTCGAGCACACCGTGACCGGCGAAGCCTGGATGGATCACGAGTTTAGCAGCAGCCAGCTGGAGGCAGGGCAGGTGGGCTGGGACTGGGCCGCCCTGCAGCTCAAGGATGGCCGTGAAATCATGGTCTATCGCATGCGCAGAAAAGATGGAACACTGGACCCCGCCTCGACGCTGGCAGTCGTGGAGCCCGACGGCAAGGTCCGCCATATCGCCAGCGATGCCTTTGCATGGGAGGTCCTAGACACATGGAAAAGCCCACGTAGTGCCGCAGCATATCCAAACCATGTCCGCCTTCGTTTTGAAAACGAATCGCTGGAACTCAAGCCCCTGGCGGCAGATCAGGAGCACGACGCGGGCATCACACAGCTGCCCTACTGGGAAGGTGCCTGCGATGTGATCGATTCACACGGGCAGATCACAGGCCGGGCATTCTTGGAGCTGGCAGGATACGCAGGCGACCTGACCGGGCATCTCGCACCAAAAGCGAAATGAAGACTCAATCCCCAAACGCTACGAGTACTTCACGTCCTTGCGCGGCTCCATCTCAAAAGCCGTGGACTCCTGCTCGGAGATGTTCTGCTTCAGCACTTCCTCACGAAACTTGAAGTAATGCGGGTCATCCTGGCAGATGGCCAGCTTGTCCATCGTCTCGACCTCAATGTAAACGAACCACGGATAGGGCTCCGAAGGATTGACACGCTTCCCAGTTTTGACCGTGAGCACCTCCGGAATCCGAAGAAGCATGACGCGTGTCTGCGACATCATCTGCTCCAGTTTTTCTTCCGTGACCTGTGGCTTGAGCTGAAACAGGCTGAGATAGGCGATCATGGAGGCAGTAAGGGGGCCCGATACAGCTGATAGGCAGACTAGGACTTCCAGTCCAGGACGCCCTTCTTCCAGGCATAACCGAATGCCACCAGAAGGATGGACGCGAAGCCGGTCGCAACCGCAAGTATCGAGGGACCGAAGGCCGCGAGGTAATCCTTGTAGATAATGGCCCAAGGATAGAGAAAAACGACTTCGATGTCGAAGAGCACGAAAAGCATCGCAACGATGTAGAACTTCACGCTGAAACGCGGCTGGCTGTCGCCCACGGGAAGCATGCCGCACTCGTAGGCGGAGTCTTTGATCGCGTTGCGCTTGGCGGATTTGCCGAGGAGCGCCGAAGCGATCAGGGTCACCACGGCGAAACCACCGGCGATGACAATCTGGAGCAGAACTGGGATGTAATTCTCAAACATGGGGGTGAATGATGCTGAATGGTTAGCGAGAGGCGGCTCAGCGTCAAACCCGGAAACAAAAAGGGCCGCCCTGCACGGAGGCAGAGCGGCCCGAAATGAACGCAAGCAATCAGCCACGGGCAGCCGCAGCAGCTGCGGTGCGGGCCACAACGGCGGCGCTGCGGGCAGCGATGGCGGCATTGTGTGCAGCGCGCAGGCCGTCGAGACCGCGGTAGGTCTTGCCAACCTTGGCGCAGAGGCCGCGGCTGACAAGATTCTGCAGTTTCTCATAGGAGCGCAGGCGCAGCATTTCTTCGCCGCCGCTCACGGCGTTTTTCAGCTTCAGATTGTCATATACCAATCCAAACAAGGTGTTGAATTCATAGGTCTCCGGCTTTGAGAGAACATTGACTAGCTCGTCCGTGACATGATCAGGGACTCGGCGGGAGAAGCGTGTCTTACGTGTCGTTGTGGTGGTAGGCATATGGACCTTAATCCTAGCACATCCTTGGTCACTTTGCGACGGTTTTGTGAGCGCAGGAGGATTTTTCCCCTGCGCCGCATGCGCAGTGATAGAAACTACCAGTGAATCACGTTTTGTCAGGCTAGTGCTCTTAAATTGTATTTACAATGCATGGCCAAATTTCAGTGGCTTAGGGAGTCGTGACCCTAAAATCTGCCCGCTTCCGGCTACTTGGTAGCAATCTTGTAAAGCGCTCCACTACTTCGAATAAACAGGGCTCCATCTGCCACGGCGGGAGATGCCGTGATCGCCTCCCCAAGTTGATTTTGACCGACGACCTCAAATTTTTCCGGTGAGGCACGGACCAGAAAGCACTCCCCACGATCATTGCAAAACAGCATCTTGTCTCCCAGCACCAGCGGGGCAGGGACGTGCTTGCCCGCCAGACGGTCATCCCAGAGATCCTTGCCTGTCTTCACATCCACCGCGCTGACAATGCCGCCGCGCGTGGTCTGATACAGGGTGCCATTCACCACCACAGGGGCTGCCTCGCTGGCATTTCGCTTGTCCCGATCCCACAAAATGTGACTGTCGGTGATGTCCCCGCTCATCTTGTCGTCAATGCGGACGCAGATCGTGTGGGCGCGCTCTGAGCCCGTGTTCAGGATCAGCATGTCCTCGAAACGCAGGGGCGGAATCGCGGCATTGAAGCCACCGTGGCGGATGGTCCAGAGTTCCTTGCCAGTGGAGACCTCGTAACCAAAAGCGGCACGAGATCCAATGGAAACGAGCACCTCCTTGCCGCCCATCTCAAACACACCAGGCGTGTGGTAGGCTTTGCGCATGTCCCCATCCCGGGTCGGCTTGCCCTCTTTGTCGAGATCGCCGTAGTCCGTGGTGCGGGCGGTTTTCCAGACGCTCTTGCCAGTCTTCTTGTCCAGCGCGGTGACGAACTGCTGATCAATGCCGTCGAAGGTCAGAATGATCAGGTCGCCATAAATGATTGGCGATGAACCCGGCCCACGAAAATGTCTCACATTGATGTCGCGGCGCTCCCACACCTTTTTGCCCGTCGCTGGATCAATGCGTGCCGTGCCATAAGTGCCGAAATGAACATACAGCGCATCCTCCTCAAGCACCGGTGACGGCGCCGCATAGTTGTTGATGGGATTGCCAAGCTCCTCCGGAGCCGCGTTTTCAAAAACTACCTGATGATGCACGATCTTCCCGCTGTTTCGGTCGATGCCATAGATGAACTGCTTGGTCCCGTCAGTCGTGGCGGAGGTAAACCAGATCATGTCTCCGCCGATCACCGGCGACGAATGCCCCTGATCTTCCAGCGGCGTACTCCAGGCAATGTTTTTGCCGGAAGCCCCGTCCCACTCCAAGGGAATGCGGGCCACATCCGCTGCTGGCACGATGCCGTCGTGCGTCGCCCCCCCCTTCGCAGGCCAGAACACAGGCTTGGTGGCAGGCTGGGCGCTCGAAAGAACAGTCAGCAGGGAAATGGACAGGGCGGTGAGGGCGGTCGTGCGGATCATGGGCGCTAAGTTGACGGTGCTGATTGGAAATTCTTTCGCCAAGGAAAAGAGCATGCATGGTTTGCCGCATCCAGCCGTATCCCTCGTCGATCATGAAAAAAGCCATTCTCACCTGCCTCGCCCTCAGCCTTTGCGCTCTCTCACTCCGCGCTGAGGACAGCCTCAATGACCAGCTCCGTCGTGCCGCAGAAAAGCTGAAAAACGAATTCTCCAAAGTGAAGGAGCAAGGCGAAGTCAAAGGCCGCGAGTGGTTCAAAAAAGCCAAGGAGCACCTGACCACCAGCCGCGAGGAATACCTCAAGCAATCCGCTGATGTGCTCAATCGCTGGAAGGCTGACATCGACGTGCTCAAGGATCAGGGCGGTCGCGATTATTTCAAAACACGCGTCACCGCTTTGGAGCAGCATCACGCCTTTGCAGTGAATGAACTGGAAGCACTCACCGCCATGACCGACGAAGCCCAGTTTCGCGCACGACAGAAAAGTTTTGATAAGACCCTCTGGACCCTCGAGGCCGCCGTCGAGCAGGCTCAGGAAGAAGCCGGCCTTTGAGCACAAGCTCTGCCCAATACGTCGCAATCACGGCGCGGCATTGCCTTTTGCCGATGGCTATGGTGAAATAACTCACAACCACACACCACCATGAAAAAACTTCACCACGTCATCGCCGCCATCGACTTCACTTCGTCCTGCCGCATTGCACTCCGGGAGGCTGTGCACCGCGCCTCGCTCGACGGTGCCGCCATCACCGTCGTGCACGTCATGGACGAGTTTCTCGTGCATGAGCTCAAAAAGGCGCTTTCCGCTGATCAGGCCACGATTCGTGCTGAATGGGTGGAACGGCTGCAAAAGTTCGTGACGGATGCTGAGGTGGGCCAGGGAGTGAATGCCGAGGTGCGCATCGGCAATCCCTTCACCGAAATTGTCGAAGCCTGCCGTGCCCACAGCGCCGACCTGCTCGTCATGGGGGCCAAGGGATCGCGCAATGAGCCGCACCGCATCGGCGTCATCACCGCCAAGTGCGTGCGCAAAGCCCCCGTCGATGTCCTCGTCGTTCGCGAAGATGCTCAAGGCCCGTTCAAGCGGATCGTTGCCTGCGTCGATTTTTCCGAAAACTCCGCCAAGGCGGTGCAATGCGCCCTCCACATCGCGCAGCAGGACGGCGGTTCCCTCGACTGCCTCCATGTCTATCAGAGCGCCCTCGCCATGTCCCTTGATTACGGCGGCTTCGCCCCCTCGCTCCCCGCCACTTACGATCCCGAGGCTGTGGCAAACTGGCGCAAGGATATGGCGGCCTTTCTCGCCCCGCTGACTCATGAAGCCGGCACCGTCGCCGTCGCTCAGCATGTCACGGAGCGGGTCAACATCCGCGAAGCCATTCTCGATCATGTCAACGAGGTGCACGCCACCCTCGTGGTGCTCGGCACCAATGGCAAAACCGGCCTGCGCGAGATGCTCATCGGTACCACGGCGGAAAAGATCGTTCAGCACGCACCGTGCTCAATCCTTGCTGTGAAGCCGGATGGCTTCGTCATAGCCGCTGATTGAAATTTCATATGCCAATGCATAGACCAGCGTCTGACGAGCCCAGCATTGCCCAGTTGCAGGCGGCGCTGCAGGCCAGCGAGCAAATCTCAAGCGCCATCGTCGAGACCGCCGTCAATGCGATCATCACCATCGATGCCCGTTGCATCATCGAAACCGCCAACACCGCCACGGAGCGCCTCTTCGGTTACAAGCGCACCGAACTCATTGGCAGGAACATCAGCATGCTCATGCCTCAGCCCTATCGTGACCGGCATGACGGCTACGTGCAGAACTACCTGGAAAGCGGTGTGAAGCGCATCATCGGCATCGGGCGTGAAGTCGTCGGCCAGCGCAAAGACGGATCCGTTTTTCCCATCGACCTCTCCGTGGGTGAGGCCGTGCTGCCCACCGGGCGTCGCATTTTCACTGGTATCATCCGCGACCTGACCGAGCGCAAGGAACTTGAGGACAAAATACTCCACATCAGCGAAGAGGAGCAGGCGCGCATCGGTCAGGACATTCACGATGATCTCTGCCAGCAGCTCGCCGCCATCGGCTGCCTCGCGAAGGTGGCGCAAAAAAAACTCACCAAGGCTGGCAGCGCCGAGGCTCAGAGCCTGGCGGAAATCGTCCAGCTCATCAGCAAGGCCAACACGCGGGCACGTGAAACATCACGCGGCCTCATGCCGGTGGTCATCGACTCCGGCGGTCTCATGGTCGCGCTGGAGGAGCTTGCGGAAAGCACCGCCCGTGCCTTTGAGGTGGCTTGTGATTTCCGCTACGACAATCCGGTGCAGGTGAGCGGCAACAAACTGTCCATTCAGCTTTTTCGCATCGCCCAGGAGGCTGTCTCAAATGCCGTAAAACATGGCCAGGCCGGTCGGGTGGACATTCATCTCGCCCGTCAGAGCGGCAATATCGTCCTGACCATTCGCGACAATGGCATTGGCATTCCCGAGTCACCGTCCAAAGGAACCGGCATGGGCCTCTTGACCATGAGCCATCGCGCTCAGATGATGGGAGGCACACTTAAAATCGAGCCGCGCCATGGCGGCGGCACCCAGGTCACATGCAGCGTTACCGCACCAGCGAAAAATCAATGAAACGCATCGTCCTCATCGACGATCACCCGATCATGCGCCATGGCCTCGCGCAGTTGATCCGTGCCGAGGATGGTCTTGATGTCATCGGTGAGGCCGGCAGTGCGCGTGAAGGGCTCGAAGTCGTTGCCAATCTCAAGCCCGACCTCGCGGTCATTGATCTCACCCTGCCTGACAAGAACGGCCTCGAACTCGTCAAAGACATTCGCGCCCTGCATCCTTCCACCCTCTGCATCGTGCTCTCCATGCACGATGAGACGCTCTATGGCGAGCGTGCGCTGCGTGCCGGCGCCCGTGGTTACGTGATGAAGGAGGAGGCTGCTGATCACCTCGTCACAGCCATTCACAAAATCATCAGCGGCGGTCTCTACGTCAGTGAATCTCTCAACGCACGCATGCTTGAGCAGGTCACCGGCACTGCACGTTCCAAGGCGACCGGCATGGAAGCCCTCACAGATCGTGAACTCGAAATCCTGGCGCTCATCGGCAAAGGCGTTGCCACCAAAATCATCGCCGCTCAGCTCAGTATCAGCGCCAGAACTGTCGAAGCCCATCGTGCTCACATCAAAGAAAAACTCGGCATGACAGACGGTGCCGCCCTGGTGCGCTACGCCGTGCAATGGGTGGAGAGCCGGGCGAAGGTCTAGCCGCGTTCGCGTTTGAAAATCATCATCATGGATGATGCCTCACTCGTGGATTCACATGGCTGATGAAGGAAGCCTGACCGCACTTTTCCTGCTGTATTTGATCTCGATGTGCAGCGCCATTGCTGAACAAAGGCAACGGTGAAAAAAGGGCTTCACCGATCTTTGAGGAACCTCATTTGCGTAGGGGACAGGGTGGCTGTACGCAGGGAAACAACCTCAAATATTGATGAAATTTGCGTTGACGCTCCACAGGGCGCTCTCATAACCTGCTCCTACGGCAACCGCCGCCAACAACACTATGGCCAAGAAAGCAACCAAAGCAAAACCAGCAGCCAAGAAGGCTGCCAAAGCACCGGCAGCCAAGAAAGCTGTCAAAGCACCGGCAGCCAAAAAAGCTGTCAAAGCTCCAGCAGCCAAGAAAGCTGCCAAAAAAGCAAAACGGAAACCCAATCCTGCACTCATGAAGCCGGTGCAGCCTGACGCGATCCTCGGAGCCGTCGTCGGAAACAAGCCTGCTCCTCGTGGCCAGATCACGAAGAAGCTGTGGGACTACATCAAAAAGAATGGTCTTCAGGACTCGAAGAACAAGCGCAACATCAATGCCGATGACGCATTGAAGGCGGTGTTCGGCGGCAAGAAGCAAGTGTCGATGTTTGAGATGACCAAGCTGGTCTCCAATCACATCAGCGCTTAATTCTATCCTGCATTCCTCACGCCGCGCCCGGTTCACACCAGGCGCGGCGCTTTTTTGCAGTTGTCGTTCGGGGCCGCCTGCAGAACGGCTGATTTTGTGATGGTCTTTGCTCTTGGTTCCCGCCACCACGGTGGCAGATCTTCATTCCACCCACGCCCATGCCTGACGACGCAAAAAAAACCATCCTTTCGTCGATACCGCTGCCTGGTGCTCTGGCGGTGATCACCGCTCTCGCAGGAGTGATGCTCCTCAATTACGAGCCGCTCGTCCCACGGCGTCCGGTGGAGCCTGCCGCGCCATTGGTCGTTCCGGGCGACACTCACAGATTTGACGCCGCTCCGGGCGAAGATCCGCTGCGCGCCATGGCTCGTGCCAGACTCGTGCCGCCGGACGTGGAAGAGTTCAATTCCGCCAGTGAGGTTCGCATGCATCAACCGGCAGATTTTTTCGCTTTGCTGAACCAGCGGCTGAACCAGTTGAGCGGACGTGAATTACGGCTGCCAGTGGCCAGTCCTACGACGGTCTTGTTGCTGCCGGTTTTGTTGCGGCCAGGAGATGACGTGGCTGCCACCGAGCAGCGCAGCCGTGCGCGCACCGCTGTGGCGGCGGGCCTCACAGCTTCAGGTTATGTACCTGAGGATGTCGGCACTCTCGAATGCTGCCGCTTCACACCCTGGCTGATTGAGAATTCATCTCTCGACGTTGCCTTTGAGTGGTTCAGATCCTCCCCTCGCATTCCGATGATCAATTACCCGGAGCATTCCAACGTCGCCGTGCTGTGGGTGCGTGGCGATGCCTTGGGTGAACAGCCCCTCGGTGCACTGCGCATGCTCTTGAAGCGTCTGTTGGGTGAGGGTGCTCAAGAGCAGATTGAAGCCGCCCGCCTGGAGATCGCAGTGCTCGGTCCGCCTTCCACGGACAATCTCGTTGCCATGGTCAAAGAGGCGCTGAATCCAGCGGCAAAAGAGGTGGCGGATCAGTGGCAGGGCCCGCTGCGCATGATCTCTCCATGGGCCACCGCCTCTGCACAGGCGCTGCTTCGCTTTGCCGGAGCCGAACGGATTCGGAGTGCTGACAAAGCCGCAGACACCAGGCTCGCGGAGCAACAGCTGGACGATTTGATGAAACAGGCGCTCGATCCGCAGGGCCGGAAAACATCCCCTCCCTTTGTGCGCAGTCTCACGACGGACGATTATGTGGCAGATGCGCTGGTGGATGAGCTGGAGCTCCGTGGCCTTTCCATGCGCAACTCCGTGGAAGAACTCCCCGGGAGCGGGAATGTCGCAGCTGACGGCGTCGGCCATGTGGCGATCATCTCCGAATACGACACCTCCTATGGACGCGAGCTGCCGCTCACCTTCATTGCAGCTGCGATGAGCGGCAAAGACCTGCTCAGCAGGAAGGAGGATCTGCTGCTCAAATTCAACACGGACAAACTCCGCTGGCACTGGATCAATTTCCCGCGCGGACTCGACGGCCGCTTCAGCAGCGCCACCACCGCATTCGCGGCTGACAAAACTTCCTCCTCAGGCAAGGGGGACTCCAGCTATGCGCCCGATGAAGTTCCCCTCGGCGTGAGCCAGGCGGATGCTTTGCGTCGTCTGGCTGCACAACTGGAGGAACTGGATGAAAGCCTCACCCGTAGTGGTGGCGCGGGGCTGATGGCTGTGGGCGTGCTCGGCGGAGATGTGTATGACAAGCTCTGGATTTTGCGCGCTCTTCGCCCGCGCCTGCCACGCACGCAGTTTTTTACCAACAATCTCGATGCCTGGTTCTGGCAGCGCGACGAGTTGCGCACCACGCGCAATCTCATTGTCGGCTCCCCCTACGGCATTGCGCTGGCAGACAAGTATCAAATGGGCAAGCTCCCGTTTCGCGATAGCTACCAGACCTCTGTCTATGCCGCCACTCTTGCCGCCACCGGTGCTGTGCCTCCTGCGGAGTTCGCCTCCCTGCGCAGCATCGACGCCGTACGCCGTTTTGAAATCGGCCGCAGCGAGCCGCATGATCTCTCCATCGATGCATCGCACATCCATCTGCATCCGCAGGTGGACTTGAGCACATGGTGGCAGCTGCCTGAGCGTTCGCATCAAGCCTGGTGGATCACCGTCATTCTTTTCACCACCTGGCTTGCCTGGATGGTTTTAAGCGGACTCCCCGGCCTCGGACTTGCCTTCGGTGGAAAAAGCTTCACGACTGAATTGAAAATCATGCTGGGCAAAGTCGCCAGATCTCCCGTGATCATTTTTCTTCTCATGATTGGGGTGGCCTGGCGCATTGAGTCCTGGTGGTCCTTGCAGCGTGACGGCGGCGAGCCGCTGCTCTTTGCCTCCGGCATCAGCGCCTGGCCTGCAGAGGCAAGCCGGCTCATGGCGGTGCTGCTCACCTTTTATCTCATCCTCAAAGCCTGCGTCATGCTCACGGACAGCACGCAGGAACTTCGCGCACGATACTTCGCGGACGAGCCCCAAGATGACTCATCCCATGGGCACCGCTCGTCGCTCGATTGGTTCAAGAGCATGTTCCTCTGCTGGGACACCGGCAGCATGCTCACCACGCGGCAGGGGGAGGAAAGCATCGTCCATCCGTTGCAGCTTTGGTCTGAATACCGTCTCAGCAACTCCATTACCGCACGCATCACCCGCTCTCTCGTGGTTGCAGTGCTGCTCTATGCCGGTGCCAGCCTGCTGCAGCAGCTGCTTGGCACCACCCTTTCACCTGTGCGCGGTGCTTCGGCGCGTGAGATCGATCTCTGGCTCGATCGTGCCTCGCTCGCCGCTCTGCTCTGGCTCACCGCCTTTGTCTCGGACATGCTGTGGCTCAATCGTGTCTTCATCCAGTGGTTCAGTCGTGGCACAAGCGACTGGCCGTCGGAAATGCTGCGTGTGCATCAGCCGTCCGACCTGCATGTCGACAATCTGCGTGATTTTATCGACCTCCAGATGGTCGCAGACTGGACGCGCGACATTGGCCGGCTCACGTTCTTCCCATTTTATGTCCTCACGCTGCTCATCCTTGCCCGCATGGATCGGTTTGATGACTGGAACTGGTCTGCAGCACTCGTCGTGATCTATTTCCTCGTGGTTCTGTTCATCATCTTTGGAGTCGCCCGTGTGCGCAACAGCGCCGAAAACCTGCGCCGCAAGGCCGTGGCCGAGGTGCATCAGCGTTACTCGGTGCTGAACCCTGATTCTGCGGCCACCAGCCTGCTCAAAGAAATCCACGGCCTCAGCCGCGGTGCCTTCGTGCCCTTTTCTGAGCAGCCGGTCATGAAGGCTCTCTACTGGCTCCTCGGTGCCCTCGGTGTCGGCGGTCTCTGGCAGGCCTTTGCGCAGTGGCTTTAATTCTACTTTGGTAAGTTATCAGAGGGCATAAAATCCATCGGGATGTCTTTCCTGCGGCATCACATCTTACGCCGTGGAATGCGCTTGGCAGCTTGCCATGGTCTTTCGTCATCCCATTCCGCTTTACACCAGTC
>JAIPJY010000090.1 GCA_021733925.1 Prosthecobacter sp.
ATTCATCCGTGCTGGTCGTGAAATCCGTGGTTCCTCATTTTCCCTGAATCTTTGACCGGATCACACCAATTGACACGGATTACCGAGAGCAAACCCTTGCATTCATCCGTGCTGGTCGTGAAATCCGTGGTTCCTCATTCTTTCTGAATCTTTGACCACGGATCACACGAATTGACACGGATTACCGAGAGCAAACCCTTGCATTCATCCGTGCTGGTCGTGAAATCCGTGGTTCTTCATCCTCTCGTTATTCCTTCCCCATCATATGAAAACAGACAAGATGCTTTACCGGTCCCAGTCGGAGTCGATCATTGGCGCGGCGATGCTGGTGCTGAACACCTTGAAACCGGGCCTGAACGAAAAAGCTTATGAAAATGCGATGGTTATCGAGCTGAAGAAACGCGGTCACAGCATTGAGCAGCAGCGCCAATTTGATGTGTTCTATGATAAACAGTGGGTGGATACTCTCGTGCCTGATCTGCTGGTGGACGGTCTCATTGTGGTTGATCCCAAGGTCGTTACAGACTTCAACGACACCCACATCGCTCAGATGATGGGGTATCTCGCCATCACAGGTTTTCGACTTGCTCTGCTCATCAACTTCAAACACGCAGACCTTCGCTGGAAGCGCGTCATCTCCTAACTGCAACATGACCCACACATTCCCCGGCGTTTGGACCATGGATCACTAAATTGCCTCTCCGATTGCCTTGATCCGTGCTGCTCGTGAAATCCGTGGTTTCTCTTCCCAAAATCTTTGACCACGAATCACACGAATTAACACGGATGACTCATTGCCTCTCCGATTACCTTGATCCGTGCTGCTCGTGAAATCCGTGGTTTCTCTTCCCAAAATCTTTGACCACGGATCACACGAATTGACACGGATGACTCAAATTGCCTCTCCGATTGCCTTGATCCGTGCTGCTCGTGAAATCCGTGGTTCCTCTTCCCAAAATCTTTGACCACGAATCACACGAATTAACACGGATGACTCAAATTGCCGCTCCGATTGCCTTGATCCGTGCTGCTCGTGAAATCCGTGGTTCCTCTTCCCAAAATCATTGACCACGGATCACACGAATTAACACGGATGACTCAAATTGCCCCTCTGATTACCTTGATCCGTGCTGCTCGTGAAATCCGTGGTTCCTCTTCCCAAAATCTTTGACCACGGATCACACGAATTGACACGGATGACTCAAATTGCCGCTCCGATTGCCTTGATCCGTGCTGCTCGTGAAATCCGTGGTTCCTCTTCCCAAAATCTTTGACCACGGATCACACGAATTAACACGGATGACTCAAATTGCCGCTCCGATTGCCTTGATCCGTGCTGCTCGTGAAATCCGTGGTTTCTCTTCCCAAAATCATTGACCACGGATCACACGAATTAACACGGATGACTCAAATTGCCCCTCTGATTACCTTGATCCGTGCTGCTCGTGAAATCCGTGGTTCCTCTTCCCAAAATCATTGACCACGGATCACACGAATTAATACGGATGACTCAAATTGCCGCTCCGATTGCCTTGATCCGTGCTGCTCGTGAAATCCGTGGTTCCTCTTCCCAAAATCTTTGACCACGGATCACACGGATGACTGAGACTGTGAATGCAGAGCCAGATGCTGCTTAGCCGCGAAGCGAACCATGCACTACAAAACATGCGGTGAGGACAGCTGGCCAATGAAAAAAATCTACCTTGGACCCGATGGGCAGTACACCTATCTTCCATCATTTTATGAACTCGCTCACACTCTCTGCTGCCAGGACTTTTGAATGGACAACACTGCCGGAGGCTGCGGCTCCGGGACCGGCAGAGGCGCTGGTGGGGATCCGCGCCATCGGCATCTGCGGCACCGACTTCAGCGGCTACCTCGGCAAGATGCCCTTCATCCAGTTCCCCCGCATCCTCGGCCACGAGCTCGGCGTCGAAGTCCTCGCCATCGGTGAAAACGTCAGCCACCTCCACGTCGGCGACCGCTGCTCCGTCGAGCCCTACCTCAACTGCGGCACCTGCCACGCCTGCCAGCGCGGCAGCACCAACTGCTGCGAAACCCTGCAAGTTCTCGGCGTCCATTGTGACGGCGGCATGCGCCAGCGCATCGTCCTCCCCGCCCACAAGCTCCATCCCTGCAACGCCCTCAGCTTCGAGCAGCTCGCCCTCGTCGAAACCCTCGCCATCGGCTGCCATGCCGTCAACCGCGCCCAGGTCACCGCCGCAGACGACGTCCTCATCATCGGCTCCGGCCCCATCGGCCTCACTGTCCTCGAATTCGCCCGCGCCACTCGCGCCCCCATCACCATCCTCGAGCTCAACCCCGCCCGCCGCGCCTTCGTCCAGCAGCACTACCCCGGCGTCACCGTCGTCGACACCCTGCCCGACGCCCCCGCCTTCCAGATCGTCTTCGACGCCACCGGCAATCCCGCCTCCATGGCCGCCACCCTGCGCTACGCCCGCTTCACCGGCCGCATCATCTACGTCGGCATCACCAAAGAACCCGTCCCCCTCGACGATCCCCTCTTCCACCGTCGCGAGCTCACCCTCCTCGCCAGCCGCAACGCCGTGTCCTCCGACTTCCCCCGCATCCTCACCATGATCCAGTCCGGCCAGATCGACACCCGCCCCTGGATCAGCCACCGCTGCCAATTCGAAGACCTCCCCTCCCAAATCGACACCTGGCTACTGCCGGAGTCCCGGGTGATCAAAGCCGTCGTCAGCCTCGAACAATGACGAATGAATAAATCCGAATGTCGAAATAATGACAAAGCCCGAATAACGAAAAACGCACCGCCGAAAGCGCTAGTTCGACATTCGTCATTCGGCCTTATTTAGTCATTCGGATTTACTCATTCGTCATTTCCCCCCACCTCTCTACCCTCCCACCCCTAAAACCGAATGCCTAAAAAATGACCAATCTCGCATGACAAAGAGCGCATGACAAAGAGCCCATGCCCGAAAGCTCCGATCCGCCATTCGGCATTCGACATTCGGCCTTAATTAGTCATTCGAATTTACTCATTCGTCATTCCCCCCCACCTCTCTACCCTCCCATCCCTGTCTATCAACCCCTCCCCCCTCTTTCCTCCCACCCATGCCCACCCTCACCGTCCAGCCCCGCGCCCGCCTCTTCCACGGCCACCTCTGGGTCTACGCCACTGAAATCCAGAAGCGCTTCGGCGATCCCAAGCCCGGCGATGTCGTCCATCTTCAGGACGTCCGCGGCAAGCCCCTCGGCAGTGCCATCTACAATCCCCAGTCCCAGATCTCCGCCCGCCTCTTCTCCTACCGACGCCAGGATCTCGACCTCGACTTCTTCACCCGCCGCATCCAGCGCGCCATCACCGTCCGCGAAGCCGCCGGCGTCGACCTCAATCTCTGCCGCATCGTCTGGAGCGAATCCGACGGCCTCCCCGGCCTCATCATCGACCGCTACGGCGACTTCCTCGTCATCCAGACCCTCACCCTCGCCATGGATCTCCGCAAGGACCTCATCATCCAGGCCCTCAACGACATCCTCAAGCCACGCGGCATCGTCCAGCGCAACGAAGGCGCCGTCCGCAAAGCCGAAGGCATGGAGCAGATCAAAGGCGTCATCAGCGGCGAAACCCCCGAGCCCTTCGTCGTCCGCTACCAGGGCAGCGCCTTCCACGCCGACCTCCTCGAAGGCCAGAAGACCGGCCTCTACCTCGATCAACTGGATAACTACCAGCACGTCGCCTCCCTCGCCAAAGGCCGCCGCGTCCTCGACTGCTTCTCCAATCAGGGCGGCTTCGCCCAGGCCTGCGCCCTCGCCGGAGCCACCGAAGTCACCGCCGTGGACATCAGCGAATCCGCCACTGAAGTCGCCAAACAAAACGCCGCCATCGCCGGCGTGCAGATCAACTGCATCGCCGAAAACTGCTTCGACTTCCTCAAGCGCAACGAAGCCGCCGCCGCCCGCTACGACCTCATCATCCTCGATCCCCCCTCCTTCACCAAAACCAAAAGCTCCGTGCGCGATGCCCTCCGCGGCTACAAGGAGATCCACCTCCGCGCCATGAAGATGCTCGAACCCGGCGGCATCTTCGCCACCTTCACCTGCTCCCACCACGTCAGCGCCGAAGAATTCCACAGCAGCATCACCGACGCCGCCGTCGACGCCAAAAAAACCCTCCGCCGCGTCACCACCTACACCCAACGCCCCGACCACCCCATCCTCGCCACCATCCCCGAAACCGAGTACCTTCGGGGATATGCGTATGAAGTGGTAGCTTCGTGGTGAGGCAAAAAGGACAGCCCCAGCTCATTTTCACGATACCAACCCAATGCCGTATCGTGGCATGGTCTTTTAAAAATGAACTCTATAGACTTTCCTTCGGTTAGAAATGGCGCTATCCAATTTCAAAGTGGGAGTTGAGGCGCTTTGACAAGCGCTTAAAATCGCATCCACAGCCGTTCATCTGCCGAGAGCCTCACAACAATTGAAGGACAACGATCATGATTATTACGCGAGTAAAATTGAGGAACTGGAAGAATTTTAAAAACGTCGATGTCAATCTACGCGGACGCGTTTTCGTAGTCGGGGCCAATGCCAGTGGCAAATCCAATTTTTTGGATGTTTTCCGGTTCCTTCGCGATATCGCAAAATCTAAGGGCGGAGGCCTACAACAAGCTGTTGGCACTAGAGGAGGCTTAACAAGAGTTCGTTGTCTTGCAGCTCGAAAAAACCCTCTCGTAGAAGTTGAAGTGGAAATGGGAGATCTGGGAGATACTGAACCTAAGTTCCGTTACGCCATTGGCATTCGCCAAGAGAATAAGGGAAAGCGTCGCATCATGTTGTCTTATGAGCGGGTATGGAAGGAAGGTGAGCAAATTGTAAACCGACCAGAGGCGGACTCAGATGACACTATTGACGACGAACGGCTCACAATGACTTATCTCGAAAATGCGACAACGAACGCATCTTTCCGGGAGGTTGCAGAGTTATTTGGATCTGTTTCATACCTACATTTAGTACCTCAATTGTTGAGATCCGTGAAATCCGCCGAAATTGAACAGTCAGGGGAAGATTTTTATGGCCGAAACTTTTTGGTAAGAGTGTCTCGCACGCCTGAAAGAATCAGAAAAGCTCGTCTAAAAAGGATCATGACGGCCTTGGGAAATGCTTTGCCCCAGTTTGATGGTTTAAAAGACGACAAAGATAGCGCAGGCGTTCCGCATCTTCTTCTTCGATTAAAACATTGGAGGCCTGATGCGGGTTGGCAGAACGAAGAACAGTTCTCGGACGGCACAATTCGACTTTTGGGTTTATTTTGGTCTATGCTAGAAGGTGATTCGATTCTTCTCTTTGAGGAACCTGAGTTATCGCTAAATGATCGCATTGTGGAGATGTTGCCAGGCCTTCTCTGGAAATTGCAGGTCTCCAAGGGACGCCAAGCAATTCTAACAACCCATAGCGTGTCGCTATTATCCGACCCAGGTATCGCACCTGAAGATGTCCTATTGCTTGAAAACGCTGCGGAAGGAACTGAAATCAAACAACTAAGCTCAATTCCCGAAGCCGTCGCAATGATCCGAACTGGAATGTCTGTCGGTGCAGCCGTGCTGCCTAGAACCGCACCTCAGACGGTCAGTGATCTCACTCTGTAGTATTTATGCACGCACGGGTAAATATTGCGGCGGAAGATCGTCTCAGCGAGGCTGTGCTAAAGGTGTTACTTTCTAATGCCAAGGGTAAACCCGTTGTCGCGCATAGCTACCCAGTCGCAAAAGGTTGGCAAAAAGAGGTAGGACCAAACGGATACGGGTATATTAAGAAAAATTTAACAGCTTTCAATGCTGCGTCAGTTCACACCCCTTTTGTTGCCCTAATTGATGCTGACAATCGTCCATGTCCGCCAGAAACTATCGGACTATGGCTTGAGGGTGTCCAGCAGAACCCAACTATGATCATCCGCGTAGCAATTCGCGAAGTCGAAGCTTGGTTGCTGGCGGATCGCAAGGGGATTGCCAGCTATCTCGCAGTCTCTGAGGAATGCATCCCTATTGAAACATCGCGGATCAAAGATCCCAAGAGATACATTTCGCGTCTGGCAGCTCGGTCACGACGGAAAGAAATTCGGGCAGAACTCGCTCGCGCGCCTGGAACAAGAAGTAAGACCGGCCCTGTCTTTGCTCAAGCCTTGCAGTTTTTTGTTAACAACCTTTGGGACTTCCAGGCAGCCCGGGCTCATTCGAACAGCCTTGATCGAGCAATGGCTGCACTTGATAAACTTTAGCGCTCGCACCGAGTAGAAAACAATTTCGGCTGTGCCAATGGGAAATAAGCGGGGTGTATTACCCTCACCAAAGGCTGAAAAATCAATCTTCACCCTTGACGCGGACCCCATCATAGGCTGAGATTTCAGCCTATGAAGAAAATCGCCCATCTCAGCCGCCGTGAACGGGAGGTGATGGATCTCGTCTTTGCTCAAGGCGAGGCCACACTGTCACATATCCTCGAAGGCATGGACTCGCCGCCCACGCGCCCGGCGCTCCGCTCCATCCTCACCATCCTCGAAGGCAAAGGCCAGCTCAAGCACCGCCAGGAAGGCCGCGAGTTCATCTACCAGCCCGTCCATTCCCGGGCCGAGGTCGGCCAGTCCACCCTCAGCCGCGTCATCGGCACCTTCTTCGGCGGCTCCCTCACCCAGGCCCTCGCCGCCTACCTCAGCCATCCCCAGACCAAGCTCAGCGAAGAAGAAGTCACGGAATTGAAGGGGTTTTTGGATAGCGCGAAGGCGAGGGGGAAGAGATGAGGCGCTGGGATGTGTGGAGCCACCTTTGAATGACTAATGAGTAAATCCGAATGTCTAAAACAATGACTAAATCCACATGCCTAAGTTTGCAATGCGGGGGTGGCCTCAATGGTCGCAGGTGGAGCTTTGATTCGCGAGTGCGAGGTCGCTCCGTTTTTCGAGCTTCGTCATTGGTTATTATTTCGTCATTCGGATTTATTCATTCGTCATTTTGAGCACCGACTCAATCACCCCTTCTCCAACCAAATTTCACGCACCCATCTCATGAACATTGAGCATCTTCTATCTTCGACACCTGGCTGGCTGCTGGATGTGGCCCTGCAAACAACCGTGCTGCTGGCACTGGCGGGAGGCGCAACGCTGTGCGCACGACGGATGGCAGCGGCACGGCGGCATTTTATTCTGGCTTCGGCGCTCATGCTGATCCCGGTGGTGATGGGGTGCAGTTTTGTGGCGCCGGTGTGGAGGATTTCATTGGGCGCGATGCATACTCCGCAGCCTGCGGGTGGCCTGCAAACCACGGTGGCACTGAACTACGATCATGTGCCTCCCACCATAGCCTCGACGGTGTCTGTGTCGGTGGCTCAGGATGATGCACCATATTCGCCGCTGTGGGCACTGCTGTGGCTGGGGGGCATCTGCGTGGGCGCGATGCTGCTGGGAGTTTCAGCATGGACGCTGCGGCGGCTGAGGGCAGGATCTCACAAAGTAGTAGATCCTACCATGCAGCGCTGCTTTGCCGAGGAAGCTGAAGCTTTGCACCTGAAGCTGCCGGAGGACTCCCTGCGCATGAGCGCGGCGTGTACGGTGCCGATGACGTGGGGGATTTCCAAGCGGACGGTGCTGCTGCCCATTCAAGCGGCGGAGTGGGAAGTGTCGCGGCTGCGGCTGGTGCTGCGGCATGAACTGGCGCACATCGCACGCGGAGATGTGCTTATCACTTTGCTGACGACGCTGTCGGCACTGCTGCTGTGGTTTCACCCGCTGGTCTGGATGATGCTGCGGGCGAGCGCAAGGGCGCGTGAGCAGGCCTGTGATGATGTGGCGCTGGAGCGCAGTGGGGTGAGTGCGGATCACTTTGCCGCCGAACTCCTCGCCGCCGTCGCCGCCCTCGGCACCACCTCCCGCCCCTGGCTCCCGCTCGCCCTCGCCATGTCCGTTTCCGCCAATGCCAAAGCCATGCACCAGCGCCTCGCCAATCTCATCCACCCAGACCGCAGCCGCCAAACGTACACCCCTCTGCAAAAGCTCACCCTCCTCCTGCCGGCGGTGGTGGGGGCGTTTGGCCTGGCGGGACTGACGGCGTGCCGGAAGGCGGAGCCTGTGGTGCCGAAGCAGATCCTGGTGATGAGCCGGTTTGTGAGCATTCCCATGGACTCGCCCGTGCTGGCAGAGGCAGGGCTGACGCTGGATGGCAACAAGTCTGGGCTGCAGAGCCTGGGTATTTTAAACGAGGAGCACGCCAACAACCTGCTGCGCAAGCTGAGCCAGCAGAAGGGTGTGGACCTGATGAGCACCCCCTCGGTGACGACGCGGAGCGGGCAGAAGGCGACGGTGGAGGTGGTGCGCGAGTTCATCTACCCCACCGAATTTGATCCGCCCAGGCAGGCGACGCAGACCGAGCCATTGATCCCGACGACGCCGACGGCTTTTGAAATGAAGCCGGTGGGGGTGCGGATGGAGGTGGTGCCGACGCTGATGGAGAATGGGAGCATCGACCTGACGGTGACTCCTGAGGCGACGAGCTTCGAAGGCTTCATCGACTACGGCACCCCCATCACCCAGGCAGGCAAAGTCGTCTCCGAAAACAAGATCCAGCAGCCGATTTTTCACACGCTGAAGACGACTGCAAGCTTTGTGATGGAGCCGGGGCAGAGCGTGGTGTTTGGCGGGCTGGGCGGGCCAGACGCCACGCCGCTGACCAGCCGGATGCCGAAGACGAAGGACCTGATCTTCTTCATCATCCAGGCAAACACTGTCGAACCCGGCAAGCCCATCACCATCTCCAAGGACCCCGTGGTCCCACAACCGTTGACACCCTCCGTCGTCATCTACGGCCAGGTCAAACGCCAAGGGGCCTACCCCTTCAAGCCAAACATGACCGTCCAGGACCTCCTCGACCAAGCCCAAGGCCTCACCGACCGCGCCAATGCCACTCATGCCGAACTCAAACGCGGCCCCCAACTCGCCGCCCGCACCACCTTGCTCGATCTCACCCAAGACCGTTCCAAACCCCTCGAACCCGGAGACTCCCTCACCGTGCCGGAGAAGTAACGTCTGACTAGAATCCCAGAGCGCACGCTCTGAAGTACGACGGACACTCCTGTCTGTCGATCAACGCTCCCCAACCACCCCAGACCAACAAAAACCACTCATCCTCCTTCACAGAGTCTTCCCCAGACGCCCCCTCAATGCGTCAGCGCATAAAACACAATGTTGATCCCCAGCGGATACGCATGCTTCTCCGACACATGGCTAAAATACCACGGATCACTCTGCTCCTGCTCCCAGCCATCTCCCATATCATTGTTCAGGCAGATGAGCATGACCATCCGACCCCGATCATCAAACACCGCCCGAAACCTCGGCGTCGCCGAGTCCTTGCGGATTTCATTGCTCATGTTCGTCCGGCCCAGCTTGCGCATCTCCGCCCAGTACACATTGCTATGCACCTGCGGCGGTGATGGCAGATCAAACACACAGTGAAAGATCGGATGATCCGGCTTCAGCTCCTCATAGCCCCGATCCGGCCAAATCTTTTTAAAGACAGGCTCAAAGCCCCTCCACTCATCCCCGCCCCAGAAATCATCCAGCAGCAAAAAGCCACCATTGAGCATGTACTCACGCAGCACCCGCGCCTGCTCATCGCTGATGGCCATGTTCCCTGGTTCAGAAACATAGATCAGCGGATGATGCCGAAGCTGCTCCGCCTCAATGTCGATGATCACCGGATAAGGATTCACCTCCACCGAGGTAAGCTGATGCAGGCGAAAAGAAAAATTAAGATCAGCCTCCGGATAATCCGCCGTCCACCGCAAGCCCCGCCGAAACGGATAACACAGCCGCGCAAAGGTAAAAACATCCTCCGGTAGTTCCTCAGACACCTTCCACACCGGCGCATTCTGCCCAAAGTGCCGCCAGCCTTTGAACTGACGCGCATCACTAGGAAACTGCACCTCCCTGCCCCGATACGTCCCACGACGAACCTCCGGCCCCATCTGCGAAAGCGAACTCCGCAGCGCAATCAATCCAAAGCACGGCAGCAGCCATTTCCAATATCTCATAGTCCTCTTTTACCCGAAGACCCAAATCAAAAGCCAGACCTTTTTTAGGTCATTCCCACAGCGGCACCCGCACTCACTCCGTAAGATGGGTGTGGCGAACAGCCCGCGTGTCCTTCGAAGCACTTAGTGCGAAGAATGGGCCCGTCTCCCAGGCGCGCCGAAAACACCCCACAACCCCGCGCCTCCAAAAACCTCGCACCTGCGAAAGCTTCCCCTATGGACTGCGGTCGCGAAGTGAGGAACGAGCGCAGCTACCGCTTTCGACGTCCTCGGTGGCTCACGCATACCAGAACATCCTAGAATGCGGCAGCCGGTCATTCTTCGCCACCCACCACCCTCACGAGCACCCCGCGACACTCGAAAGCATCCCCCCTGCCTCACTCCCCCGTCAGCCTGTTCACCGTGTAATACGCCATCCGATGCCACAGCGGCGTCCCATCCTTGGCCTTCAACTCCGGCAGCTCAAACTCATGCACATACCCCGTGCGCAATTCCCCACAGGCCACCTCCAGCACCAGCCCATCATCAGACAGTTTCGCGCTTGAGATCGTGAGCGGACTGGCATCGAGTTCGTCTCCACCATACTTGCTATGGAAGGGATAAGTGTAGCTCTGCCCCGTCAGCACACCCACACTCGCCTTGTCCACCGGCAGCGTGAAAGTAAAACGAAACCCGCCTTTCGTCAGCTCCATCTTCTGCACCTCCATCGGTATCTTCTTCGTCCACACCACACGCTGCAATCCAAACGGCCGGTTCCCCTTGCTGTTCCACCCACGGTTCGACTGCCCCACCACCAGCGATCCATCGTGCAAGAAATTCAGCCCCAGCGCCGCGCATTGCAGCCCGTCCACAAAAGGGAAACACGCCCCCTGATACTCGCCACCCACCTTCTCCAGAAACACGCGGTTCACACCACTCAGCACGAACTCACCCAGAAACATCTGCTTCTCAAACGGCCCAAACTTGCCACCGCTCAGGTCGCACGCGATCCCCGTCCCGCTCTGCCCCATCTTCACATACGGCAGCCACACCGCAGGCGGCGTGTACCCCTGCACCGTCTTCATCGCCTCCGCCACCGTGATCCCGTCCGGCTGCTTCGCCGCGATCTTCACCGGCGACTCCGGCCGCATCGCATCATGAATGGACTCCGCATGCGAAAAATACGCCCCTTTGCGCGCATGCATCAGCGGCGTCGTCGGCATCCACGTGCCCTGCTGATCGGTGATGAAAATATCCCCCTCCGCATTCTGACCAATCCCACACGGACTGCGAAATCCCGCACACCACGGCTCCAGCTTGCCCTCCGGCGTCATGCGCACCACCCACCCGCGCCACAGCGGATTCTTCTCCTCACCGCCCGCCCCCTTCCACGCCTTGCCCATGCTCGAATTCAGCGAGGTATACAGATTCCCCTCCTGATCAAACACCGGCCCATAAGCATACTCATGGTAAGCCCCCGAAACCCCCCAGCCCGTGGAAGCCGTGAGATATTCGTCCGCCTTGCCGTCGCCATCCACATCCCTCAGCTTCGTCACCTCAGCACGCTGCGTCGCATACAGCGCCCCGTCATGCCAGGCCAGCCCCAGGATCTCATGCAGTCCACTCGCAAACAGCTTGAACTCCGGCTTCCTCACATCGCTCGGATTCTGCGCAATCCACACCTCACCCTTGCGCAGCCCCACCGCCATCCTGCCATCCGGCATCACCGCAATCCCACTCGCTTCAAAGTTCACCCCCTTCGGCAGCTCATACGTCTCCGTGCGATAATACTCAGACTGCTCCTGCGCACACACTGAAGATGCCATCAACAAAAGCGCGAGAGCGAGGTAGGGCGCTTGCTCCCGCAAGCGCCGCCGCAGGCCGGATACGCTTCGCAGACGAATCACACCCTTCACAATCACTGGGGCCTCATGCGCAAACGCTGAGGTAGGGCGGGCTGTCCTCAGCCCGCCGCGTGAGGCCACATGCCTGACCGCAACCCTCTGCAAAAACGAAGCCCATCGGTCTGCGAACGACAACACCTGGACAACCAAGTCCCCTACCTGGATCACCTTTACCATGACAAAACCTCCTTCATTAGCTTTCCGTTTTTGCTGATCACATGCTCAAAGCCACCCTTCACCACACGCAGCGTGTCCTCCACCTGCTGCCCATCCTCGCGATACCGAAACGTCGGCACCCCATCCTTCCCCAGCGTGTACCCTTCATACACACGCTCTCCCGTCGCCGCAGGCATCTCCTTCACATCCGTCCCCAGCGGCTTGATCGGCGGCATCGAGCGATCCTGCCAGTTGCTCATCGCATCCAGGAAACGCCCCTTCCAAATCACCGCCCAGCGGCTCGTCTTCGCATCAAACGCCGCATTCAGCCCGCCAGGAAATCCAACACCAATGCCATGCGTCCCGACACCTTCAATAAAGCTGCGGAAAACAATCACCCGCTTTTCCTCATCCGGCTTCAGCTCAAAATCAGCCGATGACATCAGCCCCTCCGGCAGCGGCTGCCCTTCCACCTCACGCAGATACGTCCAGATGCTCTCAATCTCCTGATCCGCCTTCTTGCGCCCCACAAACATAGGCGGCATCACCGTCCCCGGCTGCGTCACCTGCGGATTCAGCAGCAGCTCCTTGAAATACTCCGGCTGCAACCGCTCCGCCGTATGCGTCAGCCTGATCACCGGCGGCCCCAGAGACTTACGCTCCTTCAAGCCATGGCACGCCACACAGGCCAGACCCTTGGCCCCCAGCAACTGCCGCCCCGCCTCAGCACGATGATGTTTCGCCAGACCACTCACATCAATCTCGACCGGCTTCTCCAGCGCATCCGCCTCATTCAGCCAAGCAATCATGCTCTCCGTCTGCTCACGCCCAAAACTCGGCATGTGTGTATCCATGTAAGGCCGCACACTGCCATCCTTGCCCCACAGAATCTTTTCAAACCACCCGTGCGTCAGCTTGCGCCCCACCTTGTCCAAATTCGGCGGCAAATTCCCCAGCTGCCCCAGCGATTCCGCCGTCGAGTCATTCACCCCAAAATACTGCGCCCGCGGATCCTCCGGCCCGCCCTTCCCATCGCGATCATGGCACGCATAGCAGTTCAGCCGCGTCATCTGCCAGTCCACCTTCTCCTGCGCCGTCAGCTTCGGCGCATCCTCTTTCTGCACCATAATTATCGCCAGTTTAAGCGCACGCTTTTCCAACTCATTCAAATCATAGCGCGGCGTACCGCTCGGCTGCTTCTCCGCCATGCACCCCTGATCGATCGCCAGGTCTACCAGCCGTTTTGTAGTACCGGCTTTAGCCGGTTCTGTCTTTCCGGAACCAGCTAAAGCAGGAATCTCTGAATCAAGCTTATGACACGCCACACAATTCATCTCCTGAAAAATCTTCCTCCCCTTCTCCATCCCCTGCTTCGGAATCTTCAAAGCCGCACGCGCCTCAGCCTTCTCCGGAACTCGTCCCACATGCAGATAGGCAGCAATGTCAGACGCCTCCTGAGCAGAAAGCCGCATGTCCGGCATGCGCCCTGAAGGCCGCACCGCCAGCGGGTTCTTCAGAAAATGCGACAACGCCGTAAAATCATACGCATCCGCCAGCGCAATCGGCACAGACGCATTCCCCGGCTTGTCAAACTCCGCATCCGCCGCCACCTTCGGCGGCCGCACATCCTTCGCAGGCTCATGGCAGGCCACACAGCCCACCTTGTGGTACAGTTCCTTTCCCCGCTCCACATCCCCGGCGGGCACTTGCGGCGCGTCCCATTTCATGCGCCTGAGGTATTCCACCAGAGCCTCCACTTTTTCATCGTCGCCTTCCTCACCCGCAAACAATCCCGGCATCTGCGTGCCCTTCTTCCGGCTCTGCGGACTGCGAATCATCAGCCACAACGTGTCAGGATCCAGCCGCGAACCCACCGCCCCCAGATCCGGCCCCACCTTCGCCTTCAGCCGCTCCTCCCACGCTTTCGGCACCGCATGGCAGGCCGTGCAGTTCAGCTCCGCCAGCAGCAGCAGCCCCCCGTTCACCAGCGACTCATCCGGATCCTCCGAAATGTGGAACTGATCAAACGTGTAAACAAACGCATGATTGATCGGCTCCGCCTGCAAAGGATGAGCCCGAAGCTGGCCGCAAAAAAACGCAGAAGCCGCAAAAAGGGTCCAGAGTAATGATGAATTCATTTTTGCGCTATTTTTGCGTCACTTTGCGGCCATTCAAATCCGACTCAGATGCCCATCTTCGCACGCTCAGCATCCAGCGCTTTGATCCACGGCGCAATGAAATGCCCCGAATCATGATAAGTGCGTCCCGAATACATGTGCTGGTCAATGACACAAGGCTCATTCACGTAGATGCCGCCGCAGATTTCGAGGTCAAATTTGCACTTCGCCACCGTCGCCATCCGCAGTCCCTTCACGATGTCCGCACGCGCAGGAATCTCCACGCCATGGCACACACTCGCGCAGGGCTTCTTCTGCTCCCAGAACCACTTCGTGATACGCAGCAGATCCACATCCTCACGAATGTACTCAGGCGCACGACCACCGCTGAAGAAGATGCCCACATACTGCTCAGGCTTGATATCCTTGAAAGCGATGTCGGCGTCGATGCTGTAACCTTCCCACTCCTTGGTGATCGTCCAGCCGGGCTTGATTTCATGCAGCACCATCTGGTACTTCCGTTTTTCCGGCGCCGCCACGACGGGCGTGTAGCCACCCTCGATGAGACGGTAAAAGGGGTAAAGAGTGTCAACGGTTTCAGTGGCGTCACCGACGATGATAAGGACTTTGGCTTCTGGCATGGTGTAGTGTGGTTGAGTAGTTTGAGTGAATGATTAACCGATGAGATTGTCGAGATGCTTCTTCGCCCGCACGATTTCCGCCGTCGTCTCTGCCGCCGTGGGCAAAATGGGAATGCCACGCGGCGTGGGGTGCATGAAAATTTCAGTCGGCCCGTTGAATTTGATCGCCTTCAGCGCCTGCAGCAGCGGCTTCCAGTCGAGCTTGCCACGTCCCGGCATCTGCTGCAACTCCTCCTCCTTCGGCATCGCCTTGGCACAGCTCATCCCGTACTCCCAGGCATAAAAGAGCGTCATCTTCTGATCGATGTGCTTGATAAGATCCGCCTGCAGCGCCTCATCCTGCGGCAGATGATACGGCGCGAGCGCAATGCCAATGCCCGGAATATCACGAATGCCATCCGCCAGCCAGCGCAGCGAGTCCGGTGTATCGATGAGATTGTTGATGTGGTTCTCGATGCCAAGAGTGACACCGTTCTCCGCAGCCAGCGCTGCATGCGGCTTCATCTTTTCCACAAAGGCCTCCACGTTCAGCTTGAGCTGTTCCGGCGACACCTTGTAGTCCCCTGACCCGCCCGCGACGATGAATGTGCCGCCCATTTTCTTCACCACACCAATCTCCTCCGCGAGCTTGAACGGCCCCAGATCATACCGGGTCGTACCGCCAAAGCTAAGCCCTTGCTCCTTGAGCATCTCCGCAAACTTGTCATGCCCGATGGCATCCATCTCCTCTCGCTGCGTGCCATGCTTCTTCGGCCAAAGCTCAATGCCCGTGGCTCCGGTCTTTTTAACCTCCGGCAGAATCTCCGCCAGCGGCAGACTCCCATACATCGAAGAAGCCAGCATGTAGTTCAGCTTCCACGGCACCTCCGCCGCACACACAGGTGCAACGGCAAGCGCTGACAAAGATTGCAGGAAGCGGCGACGGTTGGTCATGCCTGATTAAACGCCGCCCATGCCGCTACTTCATTCAGACTTTGATTTCCCTTCTTCAGGTTTTGCGGCATCAACAGGACTGCGCTATCAAGGAGTCAAGAAGGGTCAATAGCCGAATCTTAACCTAGAGTGATTCCAAAAACTTCTTTCCCAATCGAGCCGGGAACACGCCCATATGGACTGCGGTCGCGTAGCGAGGAACGAGCGCAGCTACCGCTTTCGACGGCCTCGGCGGCACTCGCGTGCCAGAAAACCCTCGAAAGCGGGAGCGGGTGATTCTTCGCAGGCAAGCAAGCATACCCACACCACAAGCCACTCGAAAGCGACACCTCCCGCAGCCGAACTCTAAAACACTCCGCATGGTCACAGGCTAACAATGCCGCGCCTTCCGGAAAATCCTATCTCTGTCCTCACTCTCTCCCCCCCGCCTCACTTATCCTGCACCCGCTCAAGCTGCGCACCCAGTGCCGCCAGCTTGTCATCAAGATGCTCGTAGCCACGGTCAATGTGATAGAGACGGTTGATCTCCGTCTTGCCTTCCGCCACCAACCCCGCGAGCACCAGCGCTGCTGAAGCACGCAAATCGGAAGCCATCACAGGCGCGCCTTTCATCGCAGTACCACCACGAATGCGGGCCGTGGCACCCTGCAGATCAATGTTCGCTCCCATGCGCTTCATTTCCGCACAGTGCATGAATCGCTGCGGGAAGATGGTTTCCGTGATGGTGCTGGTGTCATTGATCACACAGGCCAGCGCACACATCTGCGCCTGCATGTCTGTGGGAAATCCGGGATAGCACAGCGTCGTCAGGTCAAATCCCTTGGCATTCGGATTCGGCCGCACCGTGATGCTGTCCTTGGTGAATTCGATCGGGAAACCGCATTTGATCAAGGCATCCGTGACGGCCTTCATGTGTTCCGGCATGACACGCTTCAGCGTAACGCCGTCTCCCAGCATCGCACCAGCCACAAGGAAGGTGCCCGCCTCAATTCGATCCGGGATGACAATGTGTTCCGCACCGTGCAGTTCCTTCACACCCTCGATGGTGATGCGATTGGTGCCCGCTCCTTCAATCTTCGCGCCCATCTTGATCAGGAAGTTGGCCAGATCCTCGACCTCAGGCTCAGCAGCCGCTCCCTCGATGACCGTCGTGCCTTTGGCGAGCACAGCCGCCATCATGACGTTGTCCGTGCCCAGCACCGTTGATCCATGCTTGCCCATGAGATTCATCGAGCCGCCCTTGAATCCCTTCTTGGCGTTCACAAAGATGTCCCCGCCTTCCACGATGATCTGCGCACCCAGCGCTTCCAGACCTTTGAGATGCAAATCCACCGGGCGATCCCCGATGACGCAGCCACCCGGCAGAGAGACCGTACATTTCTTCAGACGACCCGTGAGCGGCCCGAGCACACAAATTGACGCACGCATTTTGCGGACAAGATCATAGGGCGCGACCGACTTGATCTTCTCCGCCTTCACCACCACCACGCCGCTGGCGCGCTCCACCTCGGCTCCAAGCTCCCCCAAAATGCGGACCATGTAATTGGTATCGCTGAGATCCGGCACCCGGCGGATGGTGCAGGTGTCCTTGGTCAGCAGCGTGGCCGCGAGAATAGGCAGCGAGGAGTTCTTTGAGCCGCTGATGTTGATGCGGCCTTTGAGGGGTGCGCCGCCGTGAACGATGAGTTTTTCCATGTGTGAATGCTTTGTGCTGCGGAAAGAGGCAGTGGCAAGCCATTCTTCCAATTCCTCTCACTGCAAAGACCACTTGAAAAAAGTTCTTGCCGTTCCGGATTACATGCGTAATCCTCGGATCACGTTTGTAATCCAACCATGGCACGCCGCACTCCCACACCTCCCGCCCCCAAGATTTCCGATGCCGAATGGACGGTCATGAATGTCTTCTGGCAGCGCGGCACCAGCACTCTCGCCGAAGTGGTCAAAGACCTCGAAGGCCGCCTGCACTGGAAGCCCCGCACCGTGCAGAGCCTCATCCGCCGCCTCAGTGACAAAGGCGCCCTCGCCGTCGAAGCCGTCGGCCGCGAGTTCCGCTACTCCCCCGCCGTGGCCCAGGACCAATGCCAGCACGAAGAGAGCCGCAGTTTCCTCGACCGCGTCTTCAATGGCCGCCTCACCCCCTTCGTCGCCGGACTCATGGACCGCGAAGATGTCTCGCAAGATGACCTCGCCGCATTGCGTGAAGTGCTGAATCAGGCCGAGAAGAAACTCAAAAAGTAGTCCAACCATGAATGCAGACTCCCTCCTCCACTGGCTCCTCCGCACCTCACTCGAAGCCAGCCTCTTGATTCTGGCCGTGCTCGGCCTGCGCCTCATGCTTGGCACCCGCCTCAGTCCCGCATGGCGCATCGGCCTGTGGCTGCTCGTCGGCACCAAACTCATGCTCCCCGCCTTCATCCCCGCAGGCTTCGGCCTCGGCAGCTGGTTTCAGCAAGATGCAGCCATTCAAGCATCCGCTGCTGCACTCGTCTCATCACCAGATTTCATTCCTCCCGCAGATTCAGGAACCCCGCAGATTTTTTCTGAATCAATCGGTGGTTTCCCTGAATCTGCGGGAATCCTTTCAGGATACACACTGGCTATCTCACTGTGGTTGACGATTGCATCGTTCGCCCTCGCCGCAGCCATCTACCGCCAGCGCCGCTTCAATCTCGCCCTCCGCCAGCGCCCTCTCGCCACCGCTCCATTGCTCCGCGCCCTCCTCGCCAGCCTCTCTCAAAAAGCAGGCATTCATAAATCCGTGCGCATCATCCTCATGCCCGCAGGCACCACCCCTGCCGTCGTAGGCATCACCCAGCCGCGCATCCTTCTCCCCGAAGATTGGGAGACACGCTTTGACCAGCACAGCCTGCGCCACGTTCTTCTCCACGAACTCCTCCACGTGAAGCAGCATGACCTGCTCTGGAACTGGGCCGCCATCGCCGTGCAGTCTCTCCATTGGTTCAATCCCCTCGTCTGGTTCGTCGTCTCACGCTTCCAGGCAGATCGCGAACTCCGCTGCGATGCCGGCGCGCTCGCCCTGCTCTCCCCCACCGAGCGCCTCGACTACGGACACACTCTCCTCCGCATTCAGGAAACCTTTTTCGCACCACCGGCCATGGCAGGGTTGGCCCCATGCGTGCGCAACCACCCCACCCTGCGCCAACGCATCCACATGATCGCCCACCCAACCACCCGCCAGCCAATGCTCCAACTGCTGCTCGTCCTCACGCTCAGCGCCCTCGTTTGCTACTCCTTCACCACCGCCCGTGCGGCAGAAAAAGAAGTCCCCGCCAAAGAACGCACCCGCGAAGGCGCCCGCACTCCCGCCGCTGAGCAGCCCAAGACCAACCCCAACGAAGCAGGCACTCCTGCCCGCTCCCGCGAAGGTGATGGCGGCACCAAGAAGCCCGGCATGCGCGAAGGCGACGGCGGCACTAAAAAACCCGGTATGCGCGACGGTGATGGCGGAGCCCGGAAGCCCGGAACAGGTGATGGTGAAGGCACGCGCAAAACAGGCGCACGCGATGGCGAGAAACCACGCACCGGCGAACGCGACGGTGAAAAACCACGCACTGGCGAACGCGACGGTGAAAAACCACGCACTGGCACTCGTGAAGGCGAAGGCAGCAGGAAAACAGGCGCCCGCGACGGCGACAAAACCACCTCCTCTAGCGAAACGATCACCCTCAAAGTCATCAAAAACGGCGAAGCCGTGATGATCGGCGACAACGAAGTCACCATGGGCGGTCTCCGCGGACACCTCAGCACCTTCCTCCCCGACCACCCCGGCGCCAAAATCATCGTCACCGGCGACGACAACGTCCCCCTCGGCGCTCTTCACAACACCCTCGATGCCGTCCGCGACAACGGCAACAAGAACGTCGGCATCAAGTCAGAGTAAGGGGAAGCTGCGAAGCGAAACAAATCCACACCCATGTCGAACCCAGCCTCCAACCACCGCTCGATGCTGGGTTCGTCATTCGGCATTCTGATTTCGGCCTTCGTCATCCCGACACTCGCCACGGCCGCGACTCCCTCTGAAGTCACCGCAGCTGTCACCAAGGCCGTCTCCTTCTACCACTCCCAAGCGTCAGCCCACGGCGGCTATGTCTACCGCTACAGCGCCGACTTCACCCTGCGCGAAGCGGAAGGCATCCCCGCCCCCGACACCATCTGGATTCAGCCACCCGGCACTCCCGCCGTCGGCATGGCAATGCTCGATGCTTACGAAGCCACAAAAGATGAAAAATGCCTGGCAGCCGCCGTGGCCGCAGCACGCTCGGTCTCACGCACCCAACTGGCCTCCGGCGGCTGGGACTACTCCGGCCATTTCGATGCCAAGAACCGCGCATCCCAGCTCTATCGCCGCGACGCAGACGGCAAACTCATCGAGCGCAAAAAGATCCCTCAGGGCGAAGCCGGCTGGCACGTCTGGATAAGGCACCAGAACAAAAACAACTACTCCACCTTTGACGATGATGTCTCACAAGCCGCCACGCGACTGCTCATTCGTGTCGATCACGCACTCGGCGGCAAAGACGCCGAAATCAAAGAAGCCGCCGACTTCGCCCTGGGCGCGATCATCGCCACGCAATATCCAGCCGGCGGTTGGAGCGCAAACTGGGACACCTGGCCTAGTTCACCGCCACCTCTCGCCCTGTATCCCATCAAGCCAGCCACTTATCCCGCCGACTGGCCGCGCAAGTGGCCCAAGGACTTCACCGGCTGCTACGTCCTCAACGACAACACCCACGCCACCTTGATGAGCACGCTCCTCCTCGCATCACAGCTCCGAGGCGATGCGAAATACCTCGATGCCGCAAAACGCGGCGGCGACTTCCTCATCACCTCGCAGATGCCCGACCCGCAGCCCGCCTGGGCCCAGCAATACGACGCCGACATGCACCCATCCTGGAGCCGCGCCTTCGAACCCAGCGCCATCTGCGGTCGCGAAAGCCAGTCCGCCATGTGGGCTCTGCTCAAACTCGCCGCAGCCACCGGCGACAAAAAATACCTCGCCCCACTGCCACGTGCGATCGCCTACCTGCGCCAGTCATTGCTTCCAGATGGCCGCATCGCCCGCTACTACGAACTGCAAACCAACAAGCCTCTCTACTTCGAACGCGGCGCAGGCGGCAAAGGCTTCATCCTCACCTACTCCGACAAAAAAGCCTCCTCCAACTACGGCTGGAAATGGGACAGCGAACTCGATGCCCTTGAATCCTACCATCAGAAAATCTCACGCGGTGAATCTGTCATCTTTCCCCACGTCGAACTCGAACGCTGGTCCTCCCCGCCCACCGAAACAGACATCGAAACAATCCTGCAGGAGCAAAAGCCCGACGGCTCATGGCCCCTCACCGATGAAGAGCGCGGCTGGATGCGCGACACCAGCGGCAAGAAAACAAAAGGTTCTTCGGGGATTGTCGTGTGATTAGAGGACGGGTTTGAGGTCAAGTTTGCCGCAGAAGAACAGGATGCGACGGCGGTAGCTCGCGAAGCTGCGAAAGCCTCGTGCGGCCGCCTTGATCTGCTGGATCACGCTG
>JAIPJY010000091.1 GCA_021733925.1 Prosthecobacter sp.
CCTCAGTCAGTGGCGGGCCAGATGCTGGCAGCGGCGGTGGTGCCGGGAACCACTTGTTGAGGAAGAAGTCCTCCGGTTCGAGAAATTCGAGCAAGATTCTTCGCACAGGTCGCACCTTCTCCATCTGTTGCTGCAAGAAAGCCTGACAGCGCGGACTTTGCCAAAATTGTGCCAATGCATGGCGGTCACGCTCGTCGAGATGCTCTGGCAGGCGGTGGCAGGTGTAACCGCTGTCTACAAGCGTTAAACCTGCAGGCACTGGCAGCGAGAGAGTATTCAGCTCGGGAGCAGTCGCGCAGTCCGCCCCCAGTGGCAGCAACCACATCAGGCGCATGTAGCGGCGCAGGTCGTCCGTGCCATTAATCATGCGCACGTCCGGAATGTGCAGACCGCTGCCGCCGCCCGCCTTGCAAAGCAGGTCATCGAGCGGCTTGCTGTTGATGCAAAAATGAATGCCTGATGGAAGAGTGGCCATGGGAGGTTTGTCTAGACATGCGCATTCTCTCACAGGGGGTGGGACATTTGCGGGGCGACAGATAAAGTTTATGAGGTATTTCTTCGCTAACATGTCCAAAGCATCCTCCTCCCGAAGATCACGAGCCAAGGCTCCCACCTCGGTCATTCGAGCAGGAACCAGTCGAGTTGCCCTTTGGCGTGTGCTGGAGATCCACAAGATCGTCCTCACCGGCAGACATCCGAACTGCTCCACCTTGGCAAAAGAGATCGAGGTGACACCCAAGACCATCCAGCGGGACGTGAGCTTCATGCGGGACCAACTGGGACTGCCTCTGGAATATGATCCTCTCAAGCATGGGTACCACTACACGCAGCCGGTGCATGAATTCCCCATGCTGCATCTTTCCCGTAATGACCTGGTGGCCTTGTTCTTGGCGCGGCATGCGCTGGAGCCGCTGCGGGGAACGCGGCTGGAGCGCATGCTGAGCGAGAGCTTCAGCAAGATCGCCGAAGCCTGCCCCGGCGAGATTTCCATCGAGTGGCATGAGCTGGATGAAGCCTTCACAGTCAAGGCATCGGGTGTGCTGCCGGCGGATGTGACCCTCTTTGGCGATTTGCTCGATGCCGTGCGGGCCTGCCGTGAGGTGAGTTTTGATTATCACAAACTCACCGGCAGCAAACCCGAACAGCGTACGGTGCATCCCTATCATGTGGGCCAAATCGAGCATGGATGGTATTTACTGGCCTACGATCCGGCACGGAAAGCGGTGCGCACCTTTGCCCTGCAACGCATCACGAACCTGAGCCTGCTGAAGACGAAGTTCGTGCGTGATCCGCGCTTCAATGCACGGGATCATCTTGGCGGCGGCTTTGGCGTATGGAGCTATGCAGGAGAGGAGAAGCGCACGCACGAGGTGCACATCCGCTTTGAAGGCTACGCTGCCCGCGTGGTGGGTGAGCGCCAGTGGCACTCCACGCAAGCCATTCGGAAGCTCAGGCCCGACGGCAGTGTCATCGAGTTTCAGGCGGACCTGTCCGGTCTGGAGGAAATCACCCGCTGGGTGCTGAGCTGGGGCAGCAAGGCGAAGGTGCTGGGACCACTGGAGCTCAAACAGCGGGTGCGGGAAGAACTCACCAAGATGACAAGGGACACTTGATGAAAGAGATTCTCTTGCATGGAACGGCACGCACCAGCAGTTAAGTCTCGCGACAATCTTCGACCCTCTTGAAAGCGATCACCGTCATGGCAGGCACTCACCCACTACCGATTCTCATCTCTGATCAAGGAACCGAAATCTTGCTTGAACGCATTCCTCTGACCGGCGCTTCCGGAACGAGTGCCTACAACGAAGACTGGCTTCAAGACCTGCTCTACAAACACCCGCAATCGCTGCCCATTGCCGAAATTAACCCTTTGTTCGCCGGCTTGGTTCCGATCTGCCGCGAGCTGCTGACACCCGCAGGACCTCTGGATGTCCTCTATGCCACACGCGAAGGCCGTCTGGTGGTGCTTGAAGCCAAGCTGTGGCGGAATCCCGAAGCACGACGGAAGGTGATTGGTCAGATCCTCGATTATGCCAAGGAGCTGAGCCATTGGAGTTACGAGACGCTCGATGCAGCCATTCGTGCGGCAGGCCGTCGTGACCAGGGAACCGCAAGGTCCTTGTTCGAAGTGGTTCGTGAGCAGCACGGGGGACTCGACGAAGCCCAGTTTATCGACGCAGTCTCACGCAACCTTCGGCGCGGTGAACTGCTGCTTTTGATCGCAGGCGATGGTATTCGTGAGAACGTCGGAGCAATCACCCAGTTCATTGAGGACCACGGAACACTGCACTTCACTTTTGGCCTGATCGAGATGGCGATCTATCAGATGCCGAACGGCATGCAGCTGGTGCAGCCGCGAGTCCTTGCCCATTCAGAGATCATCCGCCGGATAGTCGTTGAAGTGCGCGGAGGAGAACTCGCCGAGCCAGATGCAGATTCACCCGAAGTGGACCGGGAAGCGATGCCTAGACCCGACCTGGAGCAGCAGCGGCTCAAGTTCAGCGATTTTTGGACTGAGTGGTTGGAGAAATATCCTCTCGACGATCAGAGCCAGCCGGTGAAACCACCCTCCAAGGGCACCAATCAGTTCTTTGACCTGCCTAAGGAATCAAAGGGCCGATTATCTGCCGTTGCAGCGGAACAAAGCGGGAAGGCGGGGGTCTATATCTCGTTTCGAAGGGAACCTGTCAGTGACCGGATCTACGCCGCCTTGATGGCGGACCAAACCGCGATCAACGCGGCAATTGGCCAGCCGGTTCAGTGGGCGTCCAGCGACAAGTGGCATTCTGTTCAGATTTGGCGTGATTTCGGCGATCAGATGCTGACGCAACGGCGGGCCGAGGTGCAGGCATGGCTGGGCGATCTGGTGAATCGTTTCGTCAACACGTTCCGTCCTCGGATTGAGGCTCTGCTGCGTGATCAATAGGCAGTGGCTCAAGCAGCTCCACCATGAACAATAGTCTCAAACCCATGACAGAGGCATTGGTGCTGGACCTGAAGAAGCTCGAATCCCGTGCTTATCATGCTGCGGAATGGGCCGAGGACACTCTGCGCTGTTACCACGCCACGATTCCAAAATTGCAAGAGGAGGCTGCTGCACGATTACGGGTCCTTTACGGCTGGATGTTCGTTCCGTTGACGTTTTGGCCGTTCACCCACCGGCCCTGATTCTGTTTGTTTCGATCATCCACCAAGGATAGAGAGTGTTGAGTGCCAGATATTGGCACCCAAGATCAATCTCAAGAATTCCCACCTCATGCCCATTTCCTCCGGCAAAGCCTCCAAGACACACCTTGGAGCGTCGAAACCGATGCTCAAAAGGATCAAAGTCCTTTTGGAATTGCTGAGGACTAAAGGGGCGGCCACCTCGCGGGAGGAACTGGTCAAACGACTGAAGAGGAAGCAATTCAGTCAGGCCAGTGTCCGCACCGTCCAGCGTGACATCAACTTTCTGAAACAGGATGGTTATGACATCACCTTTTCGAAGAACGGCGGCTACACCTGGATCGGAGCAGAGGATAAATTGCGAGGCTTGCTGAGTTCCCGGGAAGAAATGCTGCCGGGCATTGTGATCATGCGGGGCGTGCTAAACGCCGTCAGCAAGCTCGACTGCACGGCGGGGGCCGATGTGCTGCTCTCGCACGCGGGTGATCTGCTGGAAGAGAATGGGCTGCAATACGGAGATTTGGGAAATTTCATCTCCAGCGCCGCGCTGCCGATGCCAGAGCGCATGGTGCCGGTCTTCAGGATACTCGTGAAGGGCCTCATTGAGAGAAGGGCACTGCAGATCACTTACATGGGCTACAATGACCCCAAGCCACGTCAACGCACGATTCACCCCTATCACCTGCTAGAGTTTGAGGGGCGCTGGCATTGCATCGCGAAGTGCCTCGAAGCGCAGGCCACGAGAACATTCATGCTGTGGCGGACTGGCAAGGCTGAGTTGCTCGATGACGAATTCAAGCGCCCAGCGGAATTCGACAATCCCAAGACATGGGAGGCACGGGCGAAGATCTTCGGCGTCTGGTCGGACCAGGGGGATCCAATGCTGGTGAGAGTCCGACTGTCCGGCTACGCGGCCAAACTGATGCAGGAAGCCGAGCGACGTCATCCGTCGATGACCGTCACCGAGTCAAAAGTCGCCGATGGCGCGGTGGAAGTGACCTTCCAAACTCACGCTTTCGCAGATGTGACGCCGTGGATCTTCAGGTGGGGACCCTGTTGCGAGGTGCTTGAGCCTCCGGAGCTTTTGAAGGAGGTTCACAAATTGATCGGGCAAATGAGCAAGATTTATCGGCGGTAACCCGAACCGGGCGTTTTGCAACCAACTTCAATTCGGTGCTGCGCTGATTAGAAGTCGATCTAGAATGCACGAATTCGGCTATAATTGATTGTTCGCCGGCGGAAGACTCCCGCTCAGCGTCACATGATTCTGCAGAATCAACGATTCGATTAATGCGGGTGAAACGCGGGCTTCTATTTCACTGAGCAAAAAGCAATCGACCTTGATGTGGTCTAGCGGGACATGATGGCGGTATCTTTGACCAAAAGGCTGAATTCGGATAGCACCTACAGAGAATTGAGGCCCATATTCAAAGTGGTTTTGGTAGATATCCTGCGCTTGAAAGCAATACGGATGCCATCTTGCCAAGCGTCCAGCAAGGCAGCCAGCGTTCACGTTGATCCCCCCTTCTCCATCATTAACGAGTCGTCCGGCCAACCCCACATACAGCATCATATCAGCGCCATTCTCCATCCTCTGCCAGACGACATAGACACCGGCACCTTTCGGCCAAGAATCCCTATCCAAGGTATTGAGGCCCGCAACCTCCCTGAACCTGTGTAAATCTTCGAACCGTTTTTTAAGGTTATTATAGAACGTGCCCTGTTCAAAATCGCTCAGGAGATGATTACCCAAGACAAACTCTGCAGGTTCCGCGGCAGGTTCCGGTGGTTCGACATTAGGCTGCCCCTGCTGCCCATTTCGAAAAGCGTTGATTGTATTTCCGTGGTGAGGATGGTTTTCGGCCTCAATCCGCCAATAATCCCACCCACTACCGGGCATGCCCGTGACTAGGACGCGAGCTGCTGACGGTGACAAGCCAACCAATTCGACTTGAGCCGCCAAGTGACCGTGGGCATCCAAAGCGAGATCACCATCAGCAATCATCGCCCTCGCCATATTGAAGTTACATTGTGGGTGCTTCGTGTAGTCTTCAGGATTGATCTTCAGAACAGTCGTCTGGGGAAGGTTAATCTTATTATTAACCTCATCGAATTGAGCACGAACTGGATCGTTTTGATCTGGGGAGCAAATATTAATCATATTTTGTGTGATTTTAAAGAGCTTGGCGCATGTATTTCAAAAACTAATTCATCAGCGTCAGCCTGGACTCCAGCACGCCTAAGCATCCTGAACAGCAGGTGACAGTATATGCGCGGCCACAGAGCATCTCCCAAGTTTTTGGGGGTGAGGTTACGCTGACGGAGATATGAGTCTCGGGGCCGCAGAAAGGGCAAAGCACCTGACCTGTCAGCAGGGTCGCCGGGGGAGCAGCACCGGCCCAGGAATGGAAGACCTGTTCCAGATTTGCCTCCAGCAGCGAATCCGCGCCTTCCTCCACCGGATGCTTCAGCACATGGCCGAGCGGCAGTTCAATCGTGTCGCCAACCGGCTCGAAGCAAAGCCTGCGAACCCGAAGGTATTCATGGTCCCGGATCAACTGGAGCAGCGTCTTCAGCTTGAGATGTTGCCGGCCTTTCGGCAGCGCGGACTCAAGCTTGCTGATCGCCTGGTAACAGTGCCCGCCGTCCGCGTCACGCCAATGCTCGAACCACCCCGTGGCGGCAGTGTCCTCCAAAAGTTTCGCCAAAAAAAGCACATCCCTCGTGTCTTTGAGCACCTCACCATCACGTGGTTTGACGGTACCCGGCTCGGGAGGGGAGAGCTGAAAGGCCTTGGGCCTGAACCGCTGCTTTTGTTCGCCCATCAGGTGCCCCACTTTTTTTTCGATGCGCCGAACCTCGTCTGGCTTGATCTGATGCTGCTGGGCCGCCTCGGCATGGCTCAAGGCCTCACCTTTCCCCCATCCCATGAACGCGACGAACACTTGGCGCTCCAGTTCGGAAATCTCCGGTATGGCAGCGAGGACCTCGAGTTCTTCGGCCAGCCATGAATCGTCGTCGGCTGCATCTTCGGCAGCCGGTGAGCCTGAGTCTGGGAAATCACCAAATTCGGCAGAGTCTTCCTCAGCTTCATGGTTAGCTGTCGGTGGTTCGTTGCTTGGAAGGTCATCTTTGAAATCAATGGGGCACATAGGATGGATCGTTGGTTTGATGCTGATCGTCGGGGTGTTTAGATGCGGATCGCTACGATCATTGCCATTGAAAACGAGCGTGAATGGGATTCGTGGAAAGCGCCGGGTTTGCCGCAGAGCAGCGAAGGTCAGAAAGGTCGAAACCGCGACGTACCACCGCACAAAGTCGTGCGAGTTTGATGTCTTGGAGAAACTCGGCCAGGATTTGCCCCTGATCTTCCAATCCAAGCGGAATAAAAAACACCCGATCAGGCAGCGCACCGGCTTGGGCAGCTTGTTCGAGCGCCATCCGCAGGGATTGGAGAGATTCATCCATGCAGGTCTTGCCCGCCAGGCGGCCCGGCCTGCCTTCCATCAGGGATTCCCAAGTGACCAGACGAAGCTTCGAGCGGGCGGCTGATTTCGGCGGCAACATGCGCGATGTCACCACCAGCCAGTCGCCTTCCTTGCCCTCCCTGGCGGCCACATCAAAAACATCGCCATGCACAATGCGGTGGCGGCCGAAGTCAGGGAACGGACGAGCGAGCACAGCCGCTGCACCCTCGTCGGTGGCAAAGACCTTGCACAATCGCTCTGTCTTCGAGTCCAGGTCGCAATTCCCCCTTATCACAAATTCACCCTCGGCCTCCCAGTGGAAGGCTAAGTCCATCGCTACGGTCCGGTAAACGGCATCGGGCTGGAGAACACGAAGTCCCGTCGAGTCCGGCTCGTAGGGTGCCCCTAACCCCATCCTGTGCCCCTGAAAGCCCTTCACCCACAAAGGCGGCCGAGAGCCCACGTGCATGAAGAGATCCAGCATCAGGTTGTTATCGACCTCCAGTTTTTTGGTCTCCACGGTCACCAACAAACGCGGAATATGCAGACCGTTGTGGCTGAGGAGGATGTAGGCGGCCAACCCCTCGGCCGTGAAGTAGAACAGCTTGAGCCGGCGCCCGGTGTCGCGGCGGCGTAACTGCAGGGTGATCATCCACTGCGGCTGCTCGTGGGCGGGAACAAATGCCCGCTGGTACTCTTCACGTTCACCTTCCTTCAGGAAACTGGCTCCGGCCAGGTGCCGGCGGTAGTCACGGTGCAACTCCAGATGCGTGCGCTCCTCAAAGGACCGGTCAACTTCTTCATCGAGCAGTTCAAGCAGCGGATGTCCGTCCAGGCAGCGCCTCAGATAGGCCTGAATATCCGCGCACTCCATGTATAGGTTCACACACAAAAACGTGTCACAGAGGTGGGAGAAGCGCAGCAAGGGTTCGATGTCCTTGCCCGCACCGATGTAGTAGCAGGAGTTCGCAAAGTCGGAGGTGGTGATTTTCATGATCGGATTCTAGTTCTGGGACAGCAGACGGGTGCGGTTGTAATGGATGATCGGGCAGCCGTCGGTTTCCTGGTGACCCTCCAGCATGTGCAGGAAGAGGTTTTCCGGAGGGGCATCATCCTTCTCGGTAACCAAGCGCACGAACAGTTGATTGGAGCGGCTCTCCGCTGCTGTCTCTGACCGCCTCAGCACGCTGATAACGGGCAAGCGGGGATAGATTGGGCAAAGGAAATCCGTGCTGGGGCCATGGTGGTGTAATACCAATGTTTTTCTTTCCGGGGGTCTGGATGTGATCACTAACCAGTATCGAAGCAGTCAAGTGCCAAATACTGGCACTCAGCGCCAAATTCAGCATATCCGGACCTCAATGCTCAGCATCAGTTAAGGTGGAGGGAGTGTTGCAAAGTCGACGCCGCCGGATGGTGGTGATTTGGAAGCACTGGACTGCTATGTGCATTAGGTGACAGGCCAATCTGCCGCTGAGTGCCATTATCTGGCACTGACACCGTGCGAAGGTTGCGGATGACATCCTCCCACCCATCTGAACACGCCCGGCCGCAGGCCAATGATCCCGAGACCATCCGTTCCCTCCAAGGAGCTCCAATGAGTCCCGAGAAATGTGCACACAAGATAAACTGATTGATCCCCCTCGATGGCCTGCTCGCCCATCAGCAGCAGGTTGGCTCAATTGCCTTGCTCCTCTCATCATCAAACACCATCACCCTGAATCATTCGACCATGCGCATCATTGCCATTTTCAGCCCCCTTGGAGGTGTGGGAAAAACCACCCTCGCCGTCAATCTCGCCGCCAGCCTGTCCGAGTTGGGTAAACGTGTCCTACTCGTTGATCTGGATGCTCAATCTAGCGCCACCATGGCCCTAGGGCTTGCAACGGAACCCGGAGGCAGCCTGTATTCGGCGCTGGAGAACGGCACATCACCCAGAGCGGTCATCCGCAGCACACGCTTGCCGAGCCTGTTCGTCATTCGCTCGCACATAGAGCTTTTGGAAGTCGATATGCGAGTCACGCAACGCGATCATCACCAGACCCGGCTGCGTGAGGTCATAGCGGAACTGCGTGCGCTCCCGGACTTTGACTGCATTCTTTTGGACTGCCCGTCTTCCATGGGAGTCATGACAAGCGCGGCCATGGCTGCGGCGGATGAACTACTCGTCCCCCTCAAGCCTGGATTTTTCATGTGGCCTCTTGTGAGCTGTTTGCTAGCCCAGATACAGCACGTCATTGAAAGCGGGGGCAATCCGGGACTGCATATGGGAGGCTTCGTGATCAACAGGTTCGAAGGCAATGCGGCTCAACTCAGCGAAGTCGCTCGCGCATTGCAAGCCACAGCGGAACCTTATGTCTCCGGTAATGTGGTCTACCTCACCACAATCCCGGACTCCGTGGTCTTGACTGAGGCCCCATGCTCCGGCCAGACAGTCTTGGAGTATGATCCTACTGGCGTGGCAGCCAGAGCGTTTCAAGATTTGGCTCAGGAGTTTCTTGACCGAGGCACAAACAAACCAGCTGTCTCTATTGAGATTGAAAAGTAAAAAATCTCTATACTCATGCCTACCCTTGAACGCCGAGAATTCCTTGGCACCGCACTCACCCTGGTCCCAGGGTTTCACATCCTGAATGCGATGGCTGTGAACGCCGCTGTTCCACATGCCTTGCAGTCACTGGAAGAAATGAACTTTGTCGACCTTCAACGACTGAGGGCCATGGAAAACACCGAAAATTGGATCGCCATGCATGCGGAGCATTGCATCAATCGGATCATCTGGAATGGACTGATATCGGAGTGGACTGAGCAGCTCCGTCAAAAAATCGACTATTTTGCGGACCTCGCTAATGGGAAAGATGGTGGGCCAGGAATAATGCTAACTAATGCCCAAATGGAACTCATATCCTGGCAGACTCTCGCTTACTCCGGCGCAGCCCCTTGCGAGACACGCTTGTTTGTCTCTACTTTGTTCCTTATCGACATGACCGTCTCATACTATGATGCCTCTGATCAACGCATCAGCACTACGTATGCGGCGGCTGTGAAATCAAAATACCCAGCACTCCATGAATCTCTTATTGGTTCGCTACGAGTGTTGAACACCGACGACTTATTCAAATACATGAACAACATCGTTGTGATGGGCGACGTACAAGTCGATGCCTCTAAGTTGCTCTGCGACAATCTAAAAGCTGTAGCTCCGGCAGTCAAAGATCACATCCTCTTTTTGCTTCAGGAAAGCACCTCAACCAACGAAGCCAACGTTTGATCCACCATCTCAGGCGACTTCGGCAACACACCGCTGCAACAATTTCGCGATCCGCTTGATGACGGATTCCTCAATGCCACGCCGACGCATCTGGCGGTCGTTCCAGTGCAGCACCAGGGAACGACCGTAATCTTTCATGCGAGCGAATTCGCTGGTCACAACATCCTGATCGGAGAGTCCGTGCGTGCCAAAGGAGGGCGGCAGACCTACACACACGCCCTGCACGATCAACTCGCGCACCTGCAGCATCGAGTCACACTCCACCACCGAATGAAAATCTCCCACAGCGGCAGTCATAAGAGTGCCAGGAATGTCGGGAATGATGAATTTTAGCGGATGCGTGAGATTTCCGTTTAGATGCTCTTGTAACCAAGAGTGAATACCGAACTGCTCATGTCAGTATAAAAGAAGGACTGAATGACGATGTGCCATTAAATTGAGGTGCTAATTTTTCACGATGAAAAAAACTCTCAAACCCATGACAAAAGTCCTGGAGCGTGACCTGAAAAAACTCGAATCCCGAGCTTACCATGCTGCGGAATGGGCCGAGGCCGCTTTGCGCCGTTACCACGCCACGATCCCCAATTTGCAGGAGGAGGATGCTGCGCGGTTGAAGGTGCTTCACAGCTGGATGTTCGTTCCGCTGACGCTATGGCCATTCAACATCCATGAGATGCTGAATGACCTTCTTGCCATTCTGGAGCAAGTAAAACGCTTGAGCCCTCAGCAGTGCCTCATCATCGACCTGCTGCCTGCACCGCCAGACGAAAACATCTGCGCGGCTGTGGCAGAGCATGAGCTCCACGTCCAGAGCGGCAGCTACGAGAACAACGTTAATACGCAGGCCAAGTTCGCCCAAGCCGAGCTCACCATAAAAAACGACCCTGAGCTGCAGCGCCAGTGGGCTTGCATCAAAGCCACGTTCAATGTCCAAGCGCACGCCGACTACAAAGGTGTGATTCGCCGCACCATGGATACGGAGCGCAACCTGCGTCCGTCGTTTTCCGTGAACCTGCGCAGCCGGGCAGATGCCTTTCGTGCAGCGTTCGACGCCTTTTGCCTGCGCTGGCATCTTTATGGCATGCAGCACGATGAGCCGCTGCTGCTCAAGCTCGCCGTCAACATCACGCCGTATGGCACGATGATCCACATTCCATCCTACTGGTCTTTAGATACGACCCGCGACATCCGCTGGGATGCCATCGCCAGCCTTCACCGCGTTCGTGTTACTGGCCGACAGGGAGTTGCACTCGCCGAGGGGCGGGCTGAACGGATGAAGCTCGCCGAGAAACTCCGGCAGCTCGATCAGGATGCCCTGCGGCTCAAACTGAAAGGCGAGAAGAAGCACACATTTCTTTGTGAAGGACTCGGCTGGGTGCCTGAGACGAGCGCTAAACGTCTCAGCAGGTTGCGGGCGGAATTCAAAAAGTAGGACACACATTGCGGACATTCAGTTTCCTGGCTTGATGAAGATGTGGGCTTATCGCTTCGGCCGTCATGCTTCCCTCATCCAAATTCACCGACAGCGAAACTCCACCGCTGGCAGATAAACCAGCGCTTCCCGCTGAAGCGTGCCGGCTTTCTTTACCAACACGGGTTGTTTGTGACGTGTCTGAGGTCAGTGCCTTTTCACCAGGATACAAAGGGACTCACGTTCCGGTGGTGGTCGCATTTGGTGGAGGCCGATTGCACGAATGCCGGATGAGCGGGCTCTTCGATTTGGACCGTGCGCTTGCGGAGAATTCAGAAGCGCTCTTTCGCTCCGTTCGCCGGCTTGATGAGGATCACAAACTGAACCAATGGGATGATCTCACCTTTCAATTCGGTCCGCGATCCTTTCTCTACGCCGACGAATCCAGGGTTCTGGGCTATGCAGAGACATCACAGGAGGCTGAAAAGCTGGTGTCAAAGTTTGGCGAGAATTACAAGAAAACACCCATCCCTAGGGGCGGCTCATTTTATCTCATCAGGACAGGCCGTGAAATCAGCCGTGAACTTGTGGAACTCGGCACAGAAACCATCCTCGACGATGAAGTCTTCAGCCTCCACTACGGCCATGGCAGCTGGGAATGGCACGAGGATTTCATCGCCAAGCTTCGCGGCAGCAGCCATGGCCTCTCCATCTTTGAAGGGTCGCCCGGCACCGGCAAAACCTCCTGCCTGCGCCACCTCATGGGCGTGCTCAAGGACACGCACCGCTTCTATTTCATTCCCACGGCCACCATGGGAGTGCTGTCCAATCCCGACTTTATCGGCTTCTGGGCCGAACAGCGCCGCCGTCATGCCGACAGGCAGTTCGTCGTCATCCTGGAAGATTCTGACGCTGCTCTGATGACCCGTGGGGCGGACAATAGGGAGCAGGTCAGCGCCATCCTGAATCTATCCGATGGAATGCTCGCCGACTTTCTCCGACTCCAGATCATCTGTACCATCAACTGCAAAGCCGCCGACATCGACCAGGCGCTTCTTCGACCAGGAAGGCTGCTATGTCATCGCGTCTTCCACCGGCTCGACTACCCACAGGCGTCGCTGCTTGCCCAGAGCCACGGCAAAAAGCTCCCTGCCGCGCAGGACTACTCCCTCGCAGAGGTCTTCGCGGGATACGAACCCAAGCCCATTCAGCGTCCGCGCATTGGCTTTGCTGCTTGATTTCACAACCACCCCAATCCCATGAAACCCATCCCTGATCTTCCTTATCCTGCTGACGAACTCTCTCATTTGCAGAAGTTGAGCAAACTCTTCGAGGACTGGCATGCGTGCTTCACGACGGGCGCTTCCCAGCTCGATAAACACATCCCAGATGAGATCGTCTGTGACGGATTCTACCCGCACTACTTCAATCAACAGTTGCGGATACTCTACATCGGGCGTGAATCGCGCCAGATTTCCGGCCTCAACTACTTGGAGGTGCTTTTTCCCGCGTATCGCACAGGCAAGAAGATCGGCGATCGAAGCCTGAACGCCGACAAGTTTCATTCCCGCATGCTCCGCATCACCCACGGCCTGCTTAACGGCACACCCGACTGGAGTGCCATCCCGTCCGCCAACGAGATTGGCGACACTTTCGGTACCGAGGCGGGCATCAGCTTCGCCTTCATGAATCTCTCCAAACTCAGCAACGAAGCTGACGAATGGCAGTCCGACTGGTCCGCCATCGAAGCCGCCCACCTCCTTTCCAACGAAACGAGGCGGTTCAGTGAGGAAGAAATCGCTATTCTCAAGCCTCACATCGTCATCACGATGAAACTCGGAGAGAAACTCAAATCGCTCGGAAGTCTGCAACGAATCGAGTCGCAGGAGTCAGTGACTGCCTGGCAGCTGGACAGCGCCGGGCACCGCTCCTTGCTAATCGACACTTTTCACTTCTCGGCGTGGAGTAAACACGACGTCCGCGACTTTTACGGTCCGATCGGCGAGGTGGTTGCGATCATTCGCCGCAACATTGGCGAATGCCCCTGTCAAATCCCATCCCACCCTGCCGACATTTGCCCATGAGCATCGCCTGCATTGACTTCGAAACCGGCGATCAGAGCCACGTCAGCATGGGCGCAGTCAACGTCCCGTCTTCCAGGATGGAGAACTCGTCGTATCCACCAACTGCCTGGTTAAGGCAGCCATAGGCCACGTCTTTTCAAGGCAGACAGGCAGACAAGTTCCTCAATGCCCTGATTGTCGATGTCCCCAAGGACAGCAGTCAGCGCCGGGAGGTTGGCGTGAATATCACTGATGATGGCAACGGGTTTCATGTCAGGCAGTGGGATCAACCCGCTTCGAGAACTGCGTAATGGGTTTGAGGCTCCGACGGTGATCACAATGGCTGACAAAAAGCGTCCCACTGCTGATAAAGTAAATGGCATCTTGTTTGAACCTGAGGCCAATCTTGCAGGCCTCCTCAAATGGAATGGCGGCTACAACCCCCGGCTCGGCGTGATTCGTCACAGGCGAGTATCCCGTGATGGTTCCAATCAGATGCCCGCCGCCCGCAAGTTCGGATCTAAGCGTCTCACTGGCTGCTTGATTCTCCTCAGCAGTCCACGCCTCGCCCGTCGTGGCGTAGGCTGTGATGATGGCGAATGAATCCGGCAGCTCAGAATGCGGGAGGTCAAGTTTGAAGCGTGTGTCGAAATAATCTGGGGACATCAGGGCGGTTGAAGGTGAAAAAAATTATGGTTCCTACTTCACTGGCATGATAGCAGGCATTTTGCTCGATCTGCTCATCAATGGGCTCTACAATTCATTCATCAAAGACAACTCAGCTCGACCGCTGAAGACCTGCCAGAGCCGCACCATTGCGTAGGTGTCCAGTTTGCAATATGATTGGAGTTGACGCTCAATTTCGCTTTTTCGTTCGGGAAGGGTGCCAGGCGATATAGCTTCAAGGAAGGCTTCCATTGCCATGCCTCCATCTTGCACCCCATCAAGTTGGTCGTAGCTCAAGTCGGGCACGACGGCAGGTAAAACCGCTTTGATGCTCCAGCTGCCTTGCTGGCTTGGATGATAATAACGGTTACGAGCGACAGGCAGGAGATCGACCACCCTTTCGTTAATGGCAAGCAAAGGGGCGGCTACGTCAGGATAGCGGTCTGCCAAGTCGCTAATGCGGGTTTTTTCGAAAGCCGCATTATAAACAAAGACCGGCCCAAGTTCACCACATGATGCGATCAAGCTTTTGGCAAATGCCTCCGATGGGTCGTTGCCCGCGACGTCGAGGAAAGAGGAGTGAGTCAATTGGCCGCTTTCCGTCAAAACGTGCAGGCTGAACTGGAATGTGATTTGCTGATAAGGCCGCGTTCCCTTCCAGATGGGCACGGCAAACATGATGCTTTCAAAGTCGAGGAAATAAGCGGGAAAGCCGTGGGGTGCCAGATCCCGTGCGGCACCCACAGCGTCGAAATAAATCGACCCGGCCACTGTGTGCTGTTTGACGAGAGACTGCTTTCCGTTGAGCATCTCGTCAGGCACCTCACGCAGATCGGTGATTCCCTGAGCGGCCAGTTGCTCGCGTTTGGTGGACGAGAATCGGGGCAGCCAGTCCACGGGAAACTCGGGCAGCACGACATCTTTGTAACAGTAGTTGCAGAAGCCGCATTCGAAAGGCGAGTAGCAGTGATCACCAACGGCAATCTCCGGCTCGGCAGGGAGAGCGGCAACGTTCTGGGCTTCGGCAATCCAGCCTTTAACTTCTTCGGTGCGACCAAAGGCTTCTGCCGTGAGGTCGCTTTCCTTGAGAAGACCTTGGTACTTGTTGTCGCCTGGATAGGTCCAGGTGCTGTCAATGTGCGCCAAAGCGACAGATTTTAAGTCGACTCCGCTGGCCTTTGCTGCGAACGCCTGAACAGCAATGTCGTCACGGTGATAATCCTTCACGCCTGTGGACGATTTGACTTCGACCATCCGCCAGCCCGGATTTTCGCCATTAAAGTCAGGCAGCATGACATCAGCAAAAGCCAGCGCCCCTTCCGCCTTGAAGCCAGCCTCAAAGACAGGCTGCTTGGAACTCTTGAGCAGCTCTGCAGTGCGTGCGAATGCACCATCGAAGCCTTCCGCGCTCACATCAATAATATTTCCGCTGCCATTGGGATCATAGAGGGTCTGGGCAATGTCCCCAACCTGATGTCCAGTCTTAAACCTGGCCTCCGTGGCGCTTGAATCCTCTCGCAATTCGGGCCGATGGATCTCCAGCCACAGACGCTTAGGACACTGACGAAAGGCCATCAGTTTGGATTTTGAGAAGTGGCGCATTTGAAAGTCGTTTACGTTTTTGTGGTGGTCGCTGGCAGCAGGCGTCTTTTTCACATACCCCATGGGGTGGGACATTTATAGGGGGGGCGGCATTTTATTCGCCAGAAACCTTTCTGGGCTTCTCCACCCGCAGCACGTCCAGCGTGTAACCAGCTCCATTCTCGAACGGCTTCACCTCTCCCGTGACCTGCACGACGGGATAGCGGACAGTATTCAGTCCATAAACCCGGTAGGCGGCAGCGAAGATTTCGCACTCAACGATGCCCGAACGGTCGCAGATTGAGATGAACTTCATGGGCTGGCCGTTCTGCTGTTGGTGGGAGCGGCTGACGATGATGAGGCCACAGACGGTGACACGTTGATTGGGGTAACGGTGAAGGTCGGCAATCGGGCAGTAAGTGTTCCACGCAACCTGCGGGTGCAGGTCCAACGGGTGTGCGCTGACGGTGTAGCCGAAGAGTTCCAGTTCATCATGGAGCTTTTGCAGCGGGGTGGGTTCTTCACGGAAGGTGGCGCGGATATCGTCTTCGCGGGCGGTGTGAAAGAGCCAGTCGGCCCCGGCATTCACATCACGCGAGCTGTGCAGGCAGCGCCAGAACTGCTCCGTTCGGGAACTGCCCAGGGAATCAAACGCACCGGCGCGGATGAGGTTCAGTGCTTCGGTGCCTTCGGGAAAAACACGTTCGCAGAAGTCGCGCACACTGGTGAACGAAGCGCGGGCACGTTCATTACGCCAGCGTCCGAGAGTGGCGTCCGAGAGGTCCTTGATGCAGCGCAGCGGTGCGCGGATGGCTTTGCCCAAGGAGGGTGCAGGCGTGCCGTGATCCACACTGCTCTGTTCCACGGTGAAGACATCGCTGAAGATGTTCACGTCGGGAGAGAGAAAGCCGATGCCGAGGCGGCGGCATTCGAGGGTGTAGACCAGCGCGGAGTAGAACCCTTTGCCATTGGATAGCACTCCCGCCATGAACTCGGCGGGGTGGTAGTGCTTGGCATAGGCTCCCTGATAAGCCTCCACGGCATAAGCTGTGCTGTGTGCTCGGCAGAAAGCGTAGCCTTGAAATCCGGCCACAAGATCCCAGACATAGGCGGTGCTGCGGGCATCACGCCGACGTTCCTTGGCCGCCTGCATGAATTCGGCTTTCACTTCATTGATCTTGGCCTTGTCCTGTTTGACCAAGGCGCGGCGCAGGACATCGGCACGGCCTGGTGGTAGTCCGGCGAAGGCCTCGCAGATTTGCAGGATGTGCTCTTCATACGCCACCACGCCAAAGGTGGAGCGCAACACCAAGGCAAGGCTTTCGTGCGTGTAGTCCACGGGTTCGAGGCCCTGAGCACGGCGGGCAAACTGTGCCTTTTTGAGGCCATTGGCAGCGCCGGGGCGGATGACAGAGACAATGGCCACGAGGCGGTCGATGTCCCGGACGTTGGCCATGCAGGCAAGGCTGGTCATTGCGGGGCTTTCGATGTGATGCACGCCACGAGCATTTCCGGTGGCGATCATGTGCCAGAGACCGGGATCACTCCACGGCTCCACGGGTTCGGTGCGGGCGGGCGATTCGGTGCCGCCATGAGAGCCGACTTCAAGGGATGGAAGATCAAGAGCAATCCCCTGCGACTGCAAGGTGGTCTGGGTGTCCCGCAGCACGGCCAGACCGCCCTGCGCGAGGATGTCGAGCTTGATCAAACCGACCGCCTCCACGGCATCCATGTCAAAATGCGTGGTAGGCCAGCCTTTGGAGCTGATGAACGTGGGCGTTTGATCACGAATGGGATCACGCGAAAGCACCACGCCGCACGGGTGCATCTTCGCGTAGCGCGGGAAGCCGTCGAGCATTCCGGCCATGAGCAAGGCCGTGCGCAGCGGCTCCTCCTGCCATGCGGTGTGGTCGCACTCACGCGAGTGCGCCACAGCATCGGCCGCGTGGCGTGCATCCGTCCACGGCATATGCTCAGTTAAGCGGCGGATTTCGTTCTCGGCGACACCGAGCGCCTTGGCCACATCCCCAAACGCGGAGCGTGCCTGAAAGGTGTTGAACCCGCCGACGATGGCGGCGTGCTCGGGGCCGTAGCGATCCAGCAGCAGACGCACCACGTCGTCTTTGCGGTCGTGTGCAAAGTCGATGTCGATGTCCGGCAGTTTTTGCAGCGCCATGCGGTCGCGGTTGAGGAAGCGTTTGAAGTAGAGCTCAAAGCGGATGGGGCAGACATTGCTGATGCCGAGGGCATAGCACACCAGTGAATCCGCCGCACTTCCACGGGTGATCCAGCCAATGCCAAGCTGGGCGCACTCCTGGAGGAGGTGCCATACGGTGAGGAAGTACTCCTCGTAACCGACCTCCGCGATGATGGAAAGCTCTTCCCGCAACTGCGCCTCGTGCTGCTTTGCTTTGCCCCCGTAGCGTCCACGCAGACCGTCATGTGCGAGTCGATACAACATCGCCGCTGGCGTGCTGCCATCGGCAGGTGTGTAGCGTGGAAAGCGCAGGGTTTTGAAATCGAAGGCGAACTCGCACTGCGCGGCGATGTCCTGCGCGGCCTGCATGGCTGCGGCGGAATAACTCCATTGTGAGGGCGGATGAAAAGCAAAGTCACCGCGCCGCTTCTTCGCGTGCTTTTCATGCAGCAGCGTCAGCGTCTTCATGCTCTGAACGATGTCAAAGAACACTTTGTCCTCCGCTTTGTGATAACGAATCTCCGGCAATGCCACGTCAGCACTGTCGGTGGCAAGGAGGATCAAGCCCTCCCGGTGTTCCTCCATTTGCGCCGGCGTAATGCAGGCGTCGTTGTTGTATGACAGCAGGCGGCAGAGATTCTGGTAGCCGCGCCCATTCTGCACATAGGCCAGCAGGGGCTTCTTATCGCAGCAAAGCTCCGCACCAATGATGGGCTTGATACCGGCGGCGGTGGCGGCTTGGAAGAACGGCACGGCGGCGTGCAGGTTCCTGTCGGTGATCGCCACGGCTGGCATGTCATGTGCGGCAGCTGCTGCGATGATGGCGGGAATGGTGAACGTGGAATCAAGGAAGCTGAAGCAGCTCTTCACATTGAGCGCAGGCGCGGCGAGACCTGCCGCATGGCGGGTGATGATCTGCGGGCCTGTGCCGGGACGCTCGCGCAGGACGCGGTTTGTGGTGGTGGCGCTGGGATCGGTGATGAGTTGCGGCTTGGGCAAAGTTTGCCGAGGTGCCTGCCTGTGCTGTGAAAGCCAGAGGTCATGCCCTCGCATGATGCTGCGGTGGCCACGGCGCAGATCATCCACAATGAGGGAAAGCGTGTGGAGGCGCTCGCGCTTCATGTCGGACTGCTCCAGTGGTAGCACATTGCAGAAGCCCGTCTCATACACTTTGGTGAAGCGCAGGCCGATGAGACGCACGCTGACGCGGCGCTCCCACGCACGGGTGAGCATGGCTTGCAGGAGCGGATAAAGGTCGTGCTCAAGGTCGGTCGGCTCATCGAGACTGGAGGAGCGGGTCACTTCGTCCATGTCGTTGTATCGCAGGCGCAACGTGACGGTGCGGATGCTTTTGCGGTCCTCACGCACGCGGCGCATCAGAGTATCGGCCATGGCCCGCAGACGGGCGATGATGAAGGCGGTGTCCGTGGTGTCCTGGTTGAAGGTTTCCTGCTCTCCGTAGCTTTTCGCGGCGGGTGCATCGCAGACCACGGGGCGAAGATCGTTGCCCAGAGCATAATCATGCAGGGCAGGGGCTCCACTGCCCACAAGCAAGGAGAGCTCATCCACGGGAGTGCGGGCGATGTGCTCTACATAGCGCAGGCCGGCGGTGTTGAGTTTGTCAGCCAAGTGGGGGCCGACCTGGGGCAGCCACTTGTTTTCCAACGGCCACAGAAAGCCCTGCTCAAATCCCGGAGCCACCTCGATGAAGCAGTGCGGCTTACGCAGCTTGCTGGCGATCTGCGACACCAGCTTGTTCGTTCCCACACCGACAGAAACCGATAGCTTCAAGCTCTGCGCGATGGCCTTCTGCATTTTCGCGGCCGTATCACAGGCCTTCGTCTGCCGTGCGCCGTGAAGGTCCAGGTAGCATTCGTCAATGGAAGCCAGCTCCACGATGGGCGTGAAGTCGTAGGCATACGAAAACATGAGGTGCGAGAAGCGCTCATACTTGTCGAAGTCACAGGGCAGCACGACTAGGCCGGGGCAGAGCTTCCGCGCTCGTGCGGTTGGCATGGGAGTGTAGATGCCCAACTTCCGCGCCTCATAGCTGGCGGAGGCGATGATGCCGCGCCGCTCGCCCCCCACGGCCACTGGTCGGCCCCGTAACTTTTTATCAGCGGCCTGCTCCACCGAGGCGAAGAACGCATCCGCATCGAAGTGCAGAATCATGGCGCATCAGTTCTTGGACAGCCGCAGCAGCGCGATGAGCACCCCCTGAATGACCAGCTCCCGCGCCGGGATGAGGTCAGGGTACTTCGGATTTGAGGCGCGGAGGTAGGGCATGCCGCCTTGCACGACGAAACGCTTCAGGGTCGTCTCGCCGTCGATCAACGCCGCCACGATGTCGCCATGCTTCGCCTCCCGGAACTCCATGATGACAATGTCCCCCTCCAGAATGGCCGCATTGCGCATCGAGTCGCCCCGCACCTTCAGGGCAAAAGTGCGGGCGTTTTTAGGCAACCGCAGGGTAGTGGGATCGATGTCAATGCAGCCGTCAACCCGCCCCTCTTGAACCTCGGGCTTGCCAGCGATGATGCTGCCCAGAAGGGGAATCTGATGGCGAATCCAAGAGCGGGCTTGGGATAGCCAAAGGAGATCAAGATTAAGGTCGGGAAACGTGGTGAACATGGCCCACCCGATACTGTTCTTTAGAACAGTTTCAAGTCAGGAGCGAAAAACACCCGCCTTCAATGGGGCTCGCCTCTGTTGCAAACCAACATAGGCGCCAGACCAATCAAGCTGACGGAGATGCTTGAGAAAGCGGGCCTCTCACAACGCTATGTGGTCCACGACCAAATCCCGTGGAACTATTGTGGAACACCTGATTTCCCAGTGGTCACAGGTGGTTAGGAAGAGCAATTCTCCAAAAAAACCACCACTTCGACAGAATCCCGCCCTGACGCCACGGCATTCAGTAAAAACCTTGCCTTACAA
>JAIPJY010000092.1 GCA_021733925.1 Prosthecobacter sp.
GAAATGAGGCAGAAAGCAAGTTTGAAGAGCCATGCTCCTGCAACCCAAAAACCACCGCTTTGTTGTACCCCTTATGGCAGGTTTACAGAGGGCTCAAAATCCACGATGACCCGCCTTAACTGAGTGCCATTCATGCCAGATTCCTTTTCAACATGGCCCATCTTTCCAGTTCCGTTGGTGTCGCCCCACCTTCCCGATTCATTGCCTTCTTCGATGAATGCGGTGACCACTCGCTGACGAAGATCGACCCGGACTTCCCTCTTTTCGTGCTCGCTATGGTGGTGATCGAGAGAGCTGCCTATCAAGACAATATCTTACCAAAAATGAACGCCTTCAAGCTCCGCTATTGGAATCATGAGGGCATCAACCTCCACAGTCGTGATATCCGTTTGGCACAGGGGCCGTTTTCGATTTTGCTCAATTCCCATGTGCGCACACGGTTCATGACCGAGATTTCGGAATTGATGGAAACCCTGCCATTCACTTTGTTTGTGACTGCCATCCGAAAATCGGCCCATGTTGACAGGCACGGTGTCGAAGCCACCAATCCATACGATCTGGCGCTGGAGTTTACCATGGAGAACCTCCTCCATTTTATGGAGTCTCATGGCGAAACCCACCTGCCAGTTGTGGCAGAAGCAAGAGGTCGCAATGAAGACAATTCTTTGGAGCAAGTATTTTACCGCGTCCTCTCGCGTGGAACCGAAAACGTTCCTGGCGAGCGATTCCGGCGACTTGACTGCCCGTTGACCTTCCAGTCGAAAAAGAACAACATCGTTGGAGTACAACTTGCGGATCTCTGCGCCTATCCATGCGCCAGACACATTCTCAACCCATCCAAGCCAAATCGCGCTTTTGAGGTGGTAAAGAACCATTTTTATTCGTCCAATGCCGCAAATGGCTGGAAGGTTTTTCCGAGTCTGTAAAATCAAATGGGCGCTTCCGGCTTTCGCCAGAGAGCGCCCACCGACCGAGCATTCTCAGTCCTATTCATATCATATTTGCTTCAGCAGAAAGTGCAACCTCACAGTGCGACAAGCGCGAGACTAACCCGGACAAAAGCTCAATCTCGCCAATGCTTGTTAATCAGACATCGCCAGCCTCCGTCAAGATTGAGCTGTTTCGATCTTTGTTTCGGGGCCGCACCGAGATCTACCCACGACGTTTTGAGAGCCGAAAGACCGGAAAATCAGGATACCAGCCAGCCTGTGGCAACGAATGGATGCGCGGTGTTTGTGAGAAACCGCGCATCAAGTGCAGTGAGTGCGCCCACCAGCGATGGCTCCCCGTTACTGACGATGTGATTCGATGGCATCTATCAGGCATGGATGACCACGGCCAACCGTTTGTCATGGGTGTGTATCCTATGCTGCTCGATGAGAAGTGCTGGTTTTTGGCGGCAGATTTTGATGGGGAGGATTGGGCTGTGGATGCGAGGGCATTCCTGGAAACCTGCGGACGACTCAATGTTCCTGCGGTCTTGGAGCGTTCACGTTCAGGTAATGGTGGGCATGTTTGGATATTTTTCGCCGATGCGGTTCCAGCGGTGATTGCGCGAAAGCTGGGAGCGCATGTGCTGACCGAGACGATGGAAGGCAGGCCGGAGATGGGCTTTCGTTCGTACGACCGATTTTTTCCGAATCAGGACACTCTCCCCAGGGGTGGCTTTGGCAATCTGATTGCATTGCCGCTGCAAAAGGCAGCCCGCGAACATGGGAACAGCCTGTTCATTGATGAATCACTATCTCCCTACGCCGATCAATGGACTTTTTTGAATGGAATTGAACGGCTTCCGGCATCGCGACTCGATCAATTGGTTCGCGCAGCGAAAGGTCGAGGAAGAGTGATCAATGTTCGTTTTGCAGCGCCGGAGGAAGAGACTGTCACGCTGCCATGGATGCTTTCCCCCTCCCGCCGCAATGATCAGATTCCGCAAGGCGCCATGCCAGCCAAACTAGAACTGGTCTTGGCCGACCAAATCTATCTTCCAAAACAAGAACTGTCTCCGTCATTGCGAAACGCCCTGCTCAGACTCGCGGCGTTTCAAAATCCGGAATTTTACAAAGCCCAGGCCATGCGTCTGCCCACCTATGACAAGCCGCGGATCATTGCCTGCGCAGAGGAGCACGCTGAACACGTCGGATTGCCACGCGGGTGCCTGGAGGAAGCACTTGCGTTGTTGAATGCGCTTAAAGTTGAAGTCAGCCTGCGCGACGAACGCTTCATTGGCCATCCAATAGACGTGAAGTTCAACGGAAAACTGCGGGATGACCAGCAAAGAGCAGGCACAGCGCTGCTTCGGCACGACACGGGAGTGCTCTCGGCGACAACTGCATTCGGAAAGACTGTCATTGCGGCATGGCTTATTGCTCAGCGAGGGAAAAACACCATCGTATTGGTGCATCGCTCTCAGTTGCTGGAACAATGGGTGGAACGACTCTCTCATTTCCTCGGCTTGCCCTCGAAGGAGATCGGCCGCTGGGGAGGCGGAAAAAAGAAACTCACAGGCCGCGTTGATGTGGCGTTGCTGCAGAGCCTCGTTCGCAGGGGAACGGTCAATGACCTCATAGCCGATTATGGCCATGTGATCGTCGATGAATGTCATCATCTGTCCGCCCAGAGCTTTGAATTGATCGCTCGGCGGGCAAAAGCCAAATTCGTCACAGGGCTCTCGGCTACCGTGGCACGCAAGGATGGCCATCATCCCATCATTTTAATGCAATGCGGCCCGATCCGACATCGGGTAGATGCACAACTACAGGCCGCCGAACGTCCATTTGCTCATGAGGTGCTTGTCCGGCCAACAGGATTTTTGCCTCAAGGTGAGCCGAACGATGATCAGCGAAAGGAGTTTCAGCGTCTGTGCGAAGCTGTGGCAAACAGCGACGCGCGCAATCGCACCATCTGTGAGGAAGTCTTGCGGGCGGTCAAAGCGGGCCGCAATCCAATCGTCCTGACGGAACGAACGGAACACCTGGAAAAGCTTGTCGCTGGCCTGCGCCCAGAGATCTCACATGTGATCGTGCTGCGAGGCGGCATGGGAAAGAAGGCTCTTCGGGCTGCTTTGGATCAACTTAACTCCATCTCTGCTGACGAAAGACGTGTCGTGATCGCGACCGGAAAGTTTGTAGGTGAAGGGTTTGACGATCCCCGCCTGGACACTTTGTTTCTCACCATGCCCGTGTCATGGCGAGGAACCATCGCACAGTATGTCGGCCGCCTTCACCGCCTCTACGAAGGAAAACGAGTGGTTCAGGTCTATGACTACGCCGATCTTGATGTGCCTATGTTGTCCCGCATGTTTGATCGTCGTTGCGCCGGTTATGAGGCCGTCGGCTATAGCATTTTGTTGCCCGCCAGTGCCCTGCCAGGCTGGCCTGTTGATGTCCCCCTGCCCGTTGATGCACAATGGAAACAGGATTATGCCGTCAGCGTGCGACGCTTGATACGCGATGGCGTCGATCAGCCGCTTGCACAACTTTTTGTTCACGCTACGCGCTCAGCTACAACTGACGCACAAGGCATCGAAAGAGCCCGCAGCGCGAGCGAAGCGTTCTTCTACCGACGGCTCGAATCCATGGCCGCCACGAGAGGTTTGTTCAAACTCAACGCTTCACTACCTATCCCGTTTGACGACCGCAGCCAAATGGAAGTCGATTTTCTCTGCCTCGACACGCGTTTGGTGATCGAGATTGATGGCATGCAGCACCTCTCCGCCCCAGAATCATGGCGCCGAGATCGGCGAAAGGACGCGCTACTTCAATTCCACGGCTTTTTCATCCTTCGCTTCCTTGCCGACGATTTGAGCAAACGGCTGGACGAAATCCTCGACATGGTTCTCCGCTCACTTGAACATCTGCGACGTGGCGGAATCATGTAATTTCCATCTCTCAGGAGCACTCCCAACGCGCCACCAAATTGGCAAAGGTCAGGGGGAACAGGTAATTCGTTGCAAATTACTGGAATTGAACGCGCTACTCCACTATTCGAAAAATGTATCACCCTATTTTGCCATTTTGCTTTTTTGCCATTCGGGTAAGCCCGGAAGCGTTTAAAGCATTCATTCTCAGAAAGAAAGGCGTCATTCCCCTGCCCCAATCTCTTGGCGAACATCTTCGCAATCGCAGGTTAGTGCTGGATTTGCGTCAGGAGGATGTAGCGAGACAACTTGGCACTCTGCGTGAGGTTTACGAACGCTGGGAGCGCAATGAACGACAGCCTGTCGTCTCTGAGTGGCCGGGCATCATTTCGTTCCTCGGTTACTACCCTTTCGGCCAAGAATCTACTGCCGATCTTGTGATGAAGGCACGGCGATGCCAAGGTATGGATCAGAAGGAATTGGCCAAAGTAGTCGGCGTGATTCATCAACAACTCCGCCGATGGGAACATGGGGACGAAATGCCCGCATCCGACAAGTTGGAAGCCCTTCACGTCCTCGCATCCAACTAGATCGTGGTGGGAACACCTACCCTTGATGCCGCATGCGAAACTGCTTCGGGGTTAGGCCGATGCGTTTGCGGAAGTGTTGGGTGAAGGCGCTTTGGTCGCAGAAGGCGTGGGCTTGGGCGATGTCGATGACTTTATCGGTGGTTTGGATGAGGGCTTCGGCGGCGGACTCGATGCGGATGCGCAGCATGAGTTCATAGGGCGTGACGCCGAGGGCTTGGTGGATCTTGCGATACAGGGTGCGCTCGGAGAGGCCGCATTCGCGGGCGAGTTCGGCGGTGCTGAGGATGCGGCTGGTGTTCTTTTGGATGTGGCTGACGATGAGCGTGACTTCGCTGCTGGGTTGATGCCGGCTGCGACCTTCATCGCGGCGGGTGAGGCCCATGAGGCCGATGATTTTGCCGTTCTTGCCTCGCAGCGGCACCTTGGTGGTGAGGAACCAAGTCAGCGTGCGCTGCTCGTCATACCAGACTTCGAGGCGATTGATCAACGGTTTGCCGGTGCGGAAGACGAGCGCGTCATCGGCACGGTAAGACTTGGCGGCTTGCTCGGGGTAGAAGTCTTCGTCGAGCCGACCAATGACATTTGCTTCACCTTCGAGGCCCAGGCGGGTCCACATCGGCTCGCTGGCAGCGATGAGGCGGCTCTCGCGGTCCTTCACAAAAAAGAACACGTTGGGCTGCTGATCAAACATGAGCCTGAAGGCCTGCGGATCGGCCATGCTGGCAAAAAAGGCGCTTTGGATGGACTTCGCACTCATGGCAGGATCATAACAACTTTTGGCAGATCTAGGCCATGTATTTTAGAATTGAAAGGCGTATTACTTAGACCATGAAATCCTGCCGTTTCTTCCCCTCCCTCATTCTTGCCCTGCTCGCCTGCACGGCGGCCTCGGCTCATGATGAAACCCTCACGCTGCGCCAGGATGAGGCTGCCAGCACGATCTCTGTCTATCGTGAAAATATCGCGGAGCCAATCCTCACGCAGAATGCGCGGCCTGACTTTCGCCCTTACATTCATCCCATCATCGCACCCGATGGCAAAGGCGTGCTGACGGAGTACAGCCCCGGACATCACAAGCACCAGACCGGCCTCTACTGGGGGCTAAAGCAGGTGAATGGCCGAGACTATTTTCACAATCCGGGCGCTGGCTTCTGGCGCAAGGTTTCCAGCGCGGTGCTCGTCGCCAAAGGCGCGTCCGTGAAGTGGAAGACGGTTTATCAGCTGCTCGATGTCGAAGGCAAGCCGGTGATGAAGGAGACCCAGGTGTGGACCATGCGCGACAACGATGGCCGTTACTTTCTCGATCTCGAATGGCAGGGCGAGGGCCTTGTGGACCTGACCATGGCCAAGCAGGAATACGGCGGCCTCTTTCTCCGCATGCCATGGAAGCCCGGCATGGAAGGCGGCGTGATGAACAGCGTGCGCCAGGCCAATGCGCGCGCCACCGCCCAGCGCTCCATCTGGATGGATGTGGGCCTGCAAGTGGAGGGCCGCAACGACCTCGCGCACATCGCCATCTTTGATCATCCGAAAAACGCAGGCTACCCGCAGCACTGGCGTGTGGACGGCCAGATGGGCGTGGGCCCCTGCCGTGCGATTGCAGGTGATTGGAAGATTGCGAAGGGAAAGACTGAGACGGTGCGGCATGAATTCCTCGTTTACACGGGCAAGCTCAATGACGTGTCCCTCACCGATTCGTGGAAGGCCTACACCGGCCAAGGCTCGGACGCCGTGATGTGGGGCATCGCCAAGGCCGAGGGCAAACAGGCCGCATTCCTCACCGGCGAACAGGCTGTCGCAAAGATGACGGTGCCCGCAGGTTTCGAAGCCAAGCTCGCCGCCACGGAACCGATGATCACGCAGCCGATGGCGTTTTGCTGGGATGACCGTAGCCGTCTTTGGGTCGCGGAAAATCGTGACTATGAAACCCGCAGTGCAGGCTTCTCCGCCGATGGCAACAGCCGCATCCTCATCCTCGAAGACACCAATGGCGATGGGACATTCGACACGCGCAAAGTCTTCCTGGAAGGCATCCCCTTTCCTTCCGCCATCGCGGTGGGCTTTGACGGCCTCTGGCTCGGCGCACCGCCCAATCTGCTTTTCGTGCCTGACAAGAACCAGGACGACAAAGCCGATGGCCCCCTCGAAGTACGCCTCACCGGCTGGGGCATTCAGGATCGCCATGAAGTCTTCAACAGCTTCACCTGGGGCCCGGATGGCTGGCTGTATGGCTGCCAGGGTTTCGCCACCCGCTCCACCGTGGGCAAGCCCGCCGATGGCGGCAAGGTCCTGCACAAAGGCGATCCCTTCCCCGTCGAGATGCCGGTGAAGGATGGCCAGTACATTGACGGCGGTGTGTGGCGCTACCATCCCACCAAGGATCGCTTCGAAGTCGTCTCCCACGGTTTCAGCAATCCATGGGGCCTCGACTTTGATGACCACGGCCAGTGCTTCATCACCGCCTGCGTCATTCCGCATCTCTGGCACGTCATCCCCGGCGGCATCTATCACCGCCAGGGCGGCAGCCACATCAATCCTTACGTCTTCGACGACATCAAGACCATCGCCGATCATCGTCATCGCTCCGCGCATGGCGGCGCTCGTGTCTATCTCGCGGATGAGTTCCCAAAGGAATACCGCGACCGCATCCTCATGGCGAACCTTCACGAGCATGATGTGATCACGGACATCCTCAAGCCCAGCGGCTCGGGCTTCATCGGTCATCATGGCAATGAACCGCTCTTCGCCAATGACAATGCGTGGGTGGGCTTCAGCATGGAAATCGGACCCGATGGCGCGGCGTATGTGCTCGATTGGCATGACACCGAAATCTGCGGCAATGCCACGCACGACAAAGACACCGGCCGCATCTACCGACTCGCGCCGAAGGGCCTGCCAGGGAAGTCCGGCATCAATCTCGCCGCGCAGACCGATCTCGAACTCGTCGGTCTGCTGACGCATCGCAACGATTGGTATAGCCGCCGTGCTCGCGTGCTGCTTCAGCAACGCGCTGCTGCGGATCAACTCAATGCCGCAGTGCCTGCGAAGCTGTGGGAACTCTTCGCGCAATCCAAGACCTCCGCGCATCAACTCCGCGCTCTCTGGGCTCTGCACATCACGCAGAATCTCCCGGCGGATCGTTTGTTGCCGATGCTCGATCACGCGGAGCCGTATGTTCGCGGCTGGGCCGTCCAGTTGCTGGGCGAAGATCGCGCTTACAGCCCGGCAGCTTTGGCAAAGTTCACCGCGATGGCGGCGAAGGACAGCTCGCCCATCGTGCGGCTTTACCTCGCTGCGGCACTTCAGCGCATGCCATTGGCGGAGCGCTGGCCCATCGCGCAGAACCTCGTCGCTCATGCCGAGGACGCTGCGGATCATAACTTGCCGAAGATGCTTTGGTTTGGCATCGAACCAATGGTCGAAGCCGATGCCTCGCGTGCAATGGCGCTCGCCACGCATAGCAAAATCCCGCTGCTCGCGCCATACATCGCCCGCCGCGCCATCGCTGCCAAACAGCTCGAGCCCGTGGCTGCCACGCTGCTGAGCAATACCGATCTCGCCCTGCGTCTCCAGCTTCTCGAAGGCGTGCGTGATGGGCTCAAATCGCTGGGTCGCAATGTGGTCACGAAGCCGAAGAACTGGGACGAAGCCTTTGCCGCGCTTGATGCCACCAAGGATGCAAAATTGAGCGACTTCACCGCGCAGATCGGCCAGCTCTTCGGCGATGCCAAAGCCGCCGCCGCCCAGCTCGCCGTGCTCAAGGACAAGGCTGCACCCATTGAGCGTCGCCGCCAAATCCTGGCCGCCTTTGCCCGCGATGCCTATGCCGCTGCACTGCCCGTGGTGCTGTCCCTGCTCGATGAACCCGCCGTGCGCCGCGATGCCATCCGCTCGCTGGCTTCGTTCGACGCTCCGCAGATCGCGCCGGCCTTGATCCAGCGCTACGCCAAGCTTTCTGCTGTCGAGAAAGCCGAGGTCGTCGTCACACTCTCCGGACGCCGCAGCACCGCACAGGCTCTGGTCGTTGAGCTGAAGAAGAACAGCATTCCGAAGACCGATGTCACTGCCTTTGACGCACGACAACTCTACCGCGTGCTCGGACCATCGTTTGTTGAGTTCTGGGGTCCCATCACCCAGCTAGCCAGCGATAAGCAGGCCGAGATGGCGAAGTATAAAGCCATGCTCACCGATGCCGTGATTGCCAAAGCCAATACCAGTAAGGGTCGCACCATCTTCGAGCGCACCTGCATGGGCTGCCACATGCTCTATGGCGCTGGCGGCATCGTCGGCCCCGATCTCACCGGCTCGAATCGCGCCAATCTCGACTACATCCTCGCCCAGATCATCAATCCCAGCGAGGTCATGCAGGAAAGCTATCAACTCGTCATCGTCACCACCCGCGATGGCCGCACCCTCTCCGGCACGGTCGCCGCCGAAGACAATCAGCAGCTCACGCTCCGCCTCGTCGGTCAGGACAGCATCGTCACCAAATCCGAGATCCTCTCCCGCGAGAAATCTCCCATCTCCATGATGCCCGAGGGCCTGCTCAAAACCCTCAAAGCCGACGAAGTCCGCGACCTCATCGCGTATCTGCGCACCACCGCGCAGGTGCCGCTGCCGAAGCCGTGATGCCAGTGGACGGCTGCTTCAGGATCGCATCAATCCTGCGCCCTATGCGCAACCTCTGGCTCAAATCCGCTAACGCCTTCTTTCAATGATCAACCGTCGTCACTTCCTCAGCCAAACCGCCGCCTTCGCCGGTATTCAAATCCTGCCGCGTTCCGTTTTCGGGGCCAATGAGAAACTCAGCATCGCCTTCATCGGAGCCGGTGGAAAAGGCTGGCATGCGGTGCAGAGCCTGCAAAATAACGACATGGTGAACTTCGCCGCGTTTGCCGACGTGCATGAAAATCGGGCCGCCGAGGCTCGCAAAGCAAACCCTGGCGTGTCCTTTGTTTCCGACTTCCGCAAGATGCTCGATCAGCACGGCAAGAGCATCGACGGCGTCATTATCTCCACACCGGACCACACGCATCACTTCAACGGCAAGACGTGCCTGCTAGCCGGAAAGCCCATTTACCTTGAGAAGCCGCTCACTCATAATATCGCGGAGGCGCGCGATCTGATGGCCCTGGAGCAGCAGACGAAGCTGGCCTGCCAGATGGGCAATCAAGGCCACTCGGGCGGCGGCATCCTCATGCTGGAGGAGTGGGTGAAAGCTGGCATTCTCGGCGATGTAACCGAGGCCCACTGCTGGGCGGGGCCGAAGTGGAGCGTCACGGATGCGCGTCCCGCAGAAGAGCCGGTGCCCGCTGGCCTTGATTGGAACCAATGGCTCGGCCCTGCCGCGATGGTGCCTTACAGCTCAAAGTATCTGCCTGCGACATGGCGCGCCTGGTTCGAGTTCGGCAATGGAACGCTCGGCGACTGGGCCTGCCACAACATGGACGCTCCGTATTCCGTGTGGGGTCTCGACTGCCCCCGCCGCGTTGAGGTTGAATCGTCAGGCCCGAGCAAGCTTTCATTCCCAGCCACCGTCAAGATTACCTACATTTTCCCCGCCAGCGCGACTCGCGGTGAGTTCAAACTGCATTGGTATCACGGCACAGACCACGCGCTGAGACGCCCGCCGGAACTCGATGCCGCGCGCGCCTTCCCAGATGGCGGCACGCTTATTCACGGCAGCAAAGCCACCGTCCTCATGGGCACCCACGCTGGCACACCACGCGTGATTCCCGAAGCCAAGATGCAGGGACTCGCCACCTCACTGCCAAAGGTGAACCTGAAGCGCTCCAGCCACTGGGACAACTGGCTGCTCGCCATCAAGGGCCAGGAAACCTGCCGCTCCAACTTTGCCTATGGCGGTCGCCTCACCGAAACGATGCACTTCGCCAACATCGCCCTGCACGTGAATCGCAACCTGACCATCGATCCCGCGACCCGCAGCATCATCGGTGATGAAGAAGCCTCCGCCCTCATGCATGGCCCGGCAGCACGGGAAGGCTGGAAGGTGTGAGGCTGACTCACGCTTGTTGCACTCACTCTCGGCGCGTCGAAGCCCAACATTCTCTTCATCCTCATCGATATAGGACCTCCTGAAACATCACACTCACTCACATGAAGCATTCACTCTGCCCTTATTTATTCAAACTCTCGATGGTCTTCGGACTGGCGCTCATTCAGATCTCCGCGCATGCCGCTGAGAAAAAGAACATCGTGCTCATTGCTGGAAAGCAGAGCCACGGTCCCGGAGCTCACGAACACAACGCGGGTGTCCAGTTGTTCGCGAAATGTCTCCGAGCCGCGGTGCCAGAATTGGTGGATGTGAAGGTGCATTTGAATGCGGAATGGCCAGCGGCTGAGGAACTCAAATCCGCTGACACCATTTTGATTTATGCGGATGGGTTTAACATGCATCCGGCGTTGCAGGGAGATCACCTTCAGCAACTCTCCGCGGAGATGAACCGTGGCTGTGGTTTTATGGCGTTGCACTGGGCCACTGAGGTGCCCAAGAACAAGGGCGAGGCTGAGTTCTTGGATTGGATGGGCGGATACTGTGACCCGATCTGGAGTGTGAATCCGCACTGGCTGGCGAACTTCACCACCTTGCCCCAGCACCCGATCACCAGCGGCGTGCATCCCTTTTCAACCACAGACGAGTGGTATTTCCACATGCGTTTCCGCGAGGGTATGGCGTCTGTGAAGCCGATCTTAACCGCCGTGCCACCGGACTCCACCATGAGCCGTCCTGATGGAGCGCGTTCGGGCAATCCCGATGTCCGCAAGGATGTGGCGAACAAGGTCCCCCAACACGTCGCGTGGGCAGCAGAGCGACCCGGCGGCGGCCGTGGCTTTGGATTTACCGGCGGCCATTTTCACCAGGGCTGGGCCAACAACGATCAACGGAAGTTGGTACTCAACGCGATCCTTTGGACCGCGAAAGCATCCGTCCCCGCCAATGGCGTGGAGTCCGTGGTTACGGAGGAAGATTTGAAACAGAACCTCGACCCCAAACCCGCTCCAAAAGCCAAGGTGCCGCTGCCGAAGCCGTGAGACCGCACGGAATGAAACATTCCATCCGCCGCTACAGTGATCGGCGATTTTAGCATGAACCCACGAACTCAAATGCCATTTCTCCCCCGACTACTTACTGCGCTCGTCGTTCTCAGCAATCTTGTCCACGCCGATGAACCACCGCTACGTGTGGCGGTCACGCCGGATTCGCTGCGCTTTGCGTGGCCTCCCAGCGCGGGGAAGACGGAGATTCGCGAGTTGCCGCTGCATACCTCGGCGGCGGGAGAAGGCCACGTTTTGTGGAGTGGTGAAGGCCCGGGTGCGACGGTGCCTCGCTTCGATGGCAAACGTGACCGGCTATTTGCGAAGTTTGAACGTCGCGCGGGTGGAAAGGTGCTTGGTTCGCCGCAGCATGTCACGGATTTCTCCGCGCTCCCGCAGCGGACGAACTCCCTCGGCTCGCTCGCGAACAAGAAAGGGATCGCCTGCCTACTCGACGTGGAGGATGGCAAGGCGCTCGGCTTCGGGCAGTCGAACCAGAACATCAACATCGGCTGGCTGATCGATTGGCAGAGCGTGGAGCCCAAGCTCAGCTTCGAGTTTGAGGGGAGAAAGATCGGGCTTCGTCCGGCTGCGGTCGCGGCGCTTGATCGCGAGTTGCAGGCGCTCCACGCGGCGAAGATGCGTGTGACGGGCATCCTCGGGAATACCGTTCCGAAGATCACGTCGCGGACATCGCCGCTCGTGCATCCGCTCACCGATCCGGCGACGGTTCCGGAGGGCCCGGCGGCGTTCAATACGGCGACGGAGGAAGGCGTCTTCTTCTACCGTGCGATCCTCCACTGGCTGGTGGATCGCTACACGCGCGAGGACGCAAAATTTGGCCACATCGCCGGGCTCGTGATCGGTAACGAAGTGCAGAACCACTGGGGCTGGTATCACCTGGGCGCCGTCGAGCCGGAGGTGCTGTTGCGCGAATACAGCGTCGCGCTACGCATCGCCGATCTGGCCACGCGCAGTGTGCATGCGGACTTCCCGATCTTTATCTCGCTCGACCATCACTGGACGCTTAGCGCGACGACGGATCGGACGCACGACTTCACCGGCGTGGAGGTTCTAGAAGGAGTCCACGAGCGTGCGAGACGTGAAGGCGATTTCCCATGGAACCTCGCGCATCATCCGTATCCAGAGAACCTTAGACAGCCCATTTTTTGGCGTGACCGCTCTGCGCCCTTACGCTTCGATGCGCCGCGGATCACGTTTCACAATCTTGAGGTGCTTCCCGCCTTCCTGCGTCAGCCGCGTTTCCTGTTCGAGGGCAAGCCACGCCGGATCGTGCTGACCGAACAAGGCTTTGACTGCCCGCCCGGTCCCGACGGTGAACTTCTGCAAGCCGCCGCCTTCGCGCTCGCGTGGAAGAAGGTGCAGGCGCTGCCGGGCATCGAGTCCTTCCTGTATCATCGCCACGTCGATCATCCGAACGAGAATCGTCTCCTCTTCGGCATCCGCGAGCACGATGGCAGTGCGAACGTCAATGGCGTTGGCCGCGCGCGGAAGATCTGGGGCGTCGTGCAAAAGGCCGGCACGCCGGAGGAAGAGGCCGCGTTCGCCTTTGCGCTGCCCATCGTCGGGCGTAAGGACTGGAGTGATGTCGTGGCGACCAAGTTCGACCCGCCGCGTGCCTTGAAGCGTGCGGCAGGGCAAGTGGTCTTCGACTTCGTCGCACAGCGAACGAAAGCACAGCAGGAGAATGTGCAGTCAGTCCAGCTGCGGCGCATCGGCCCGCCGGACGAAGTGCCTGAGGATGCGCTGCAGCAACATCCGAAGCCGAAAGGCCGCGCCCTGCTGACCTATCGCGTCGCGGTTCCCGCTACGGATGCCAGGCGCTGTCTGCTCACCTTTGACGCGCTGCTGAACAACGCGAAGAGCAACGGCGCCGCCTTCGCCATCGAGATGGACGGACGCGAAGTCTTCGCACGCCAGCTCAAGGGCGCCGAGCGCGTGCCAGCAGAGATCGATCTCGCCAGCTTCCGTGGTCACGAAGTGAGCATCGCCTTCATCGTCGATCCCCTCGCCGACCCCGCAGGCGACTGGGCGACGTGGGTCGCCCCGCGCATCGTGCTGCGCTGAGATCGCCCCCGCGCGTTTAGCCCCGTTCCATTTGATTCAACCATGAAATCCTCCTTTCGACACCTCTGCGCCCTGCTGCTCGCGCCGCTGGCCTCATCTGCATGATCTTGGAGTCAAAACACAGCCCAAATATCCCGAACCAATCGCCATGGCGCTTGCAGAAACTCTAGTAAGGTATGGCTTTGAGCACCGTCCCCCTTGGCTCGTGAGAGTGGCATCAGCCGGGCATTTTTGCCGTGTGAAAACTTTTTTCGGCAAATGAAGCAGGCACTGGTCATGTTTGTTTTGTGACCGACTCCGAGCAGCAACGCCATGACCTCTTCCTCCGACTCTATGTGGAGCATGAGGAATCGTTGCGTGGCTTTGTGCGGTCGTTGGTGCCCACGTTGGAGGATTCGCGCGAGGTGGTGCAGGATGTGGCGGCGGTGCTCTGGCGGAAGTTTGAGGACATCACCAGCATGGAGGACTTTCGCCGCTGGGCGTTTGGAGTGGCGCGGCTTGTGGCGATGGAATTTCTGCGGACTCGTCGCCGGGATCGGCATGTGTTTGGCGATGAGGCACTGCGGTTGCTGGCAGTGGCTTCCGAGGAATCGGAGGATGCCTTTGAGGCGGAGCGTCGGTCTTTGAATGATTGCCTTCGCAAATTGACGGAGGAGCAACGCACGTTGGTGGAAGAGGCCTACAAGCCAGGGGTGCGCATTGATGAACTGGCAGCGCGGGCGGGCCGCAGTGCGATGGCCCTCTACAAATCGCTGCACCGCATTCGCATCGCATTGATGAACTGCACTCAGCAGGTGCTCGCACAGGAGGAACGGACATGAATCGAACTGAACATGAGCTTGAACTGATGCGACTCTACTTGGAAGGCGTTGCTTCGCTGGAAGAGACGCAGGAGTTGGAATCACTCATCGTGAAGGATGCGTGCGTGCGTCAGGACTTTCTGCGCTATACGCATCTTGATTCCGCGCTTGCGGGAGTTCGCAGATCGCAGCCGTCGGCGGTGGCTCCACGTCGTTCCGTCTGGCTCTCCTGGCGTCCGCTCACTGCGGCGGCGGCCGTGGCGCTGCTCGTGGGCGCGAGTTTCTACTTTTACTCGATGCGGCTGCGCGATGACGCGCGTGACATCCAGACGGCAGCCGTGGCGGCGAGCGAGCCGCATGTGGCGGTGGTGACGAGTTTGTCGGACTACGATCACACGACGCAGGATCCGCTGGCCGTGGGCCGCGCGCTTTCGGCGGGCGACTACCACCTGCTTGGCGGACGCATGCGGCTGAGCTTCGCAGGCGGCGCGCAGATGATTGTCGAAGGACCGGCGCAACTGTCGCTGCTCTCCTCTTCCCGGGCGCGGTTGATGGGCGGCAAGGCCGCTGCGCACGTGCCGGAGGGCGCGCGCGGATTCACGGTGGAGACACCGGGTGTGGAAGTGGTCGATTTGGGCACAGATTTTGGGGTGTCGGTTGGTCCGTCGGGCGTGTCCGACGTGCATGTGTTCAGCGGCGAGGTCGAGGCGCGCGTGGCGGGAGATGATTCGCGGCCGGGTTCACTGGTGGCATTGAACACCTCGGAAGGCCGTCGTTTTGCGAGCGACGGTGTGACGGTGGAGGCGCGGCTGGATCCGTCAAGCTTCCCACCGCCACCATCTCCCACGCCCGATGCGCCGCGGACGGTGGGCGCGGTCCATTATCTCCAGCAGCCGCCGGTGAGCGTTGAGACGGGGCATCTGGAGAGCAACGAGTTCATTCTCCTTTTCAAAGAGCGCGAAGCTGTGGACCTGAACCAAGAGACGGCGGTGTCGTTCGCGCGTTCTGGCCGTTACTCGGGGACCCAAAAGCTGCGCACCAAGATCGGGCCGACGCGGCAGGTGACGAGCTTCCTGATGCATTACGATCCCACCAAACGGCCCACGGACCGCTCCCCGCTCCGACGCGAGGGCAGCGTGACCTTTGCCGCTCCCATCGTCGGCGTGATCAACAGAAAAGGGGTCCTGAACCAGACGGACGATCTCTTCGGTCATCCGGGTGTCATTTATGATCAGGGCAAGCGTCGCGGTGTCGAGCGCAGCAACGCTTCCGATGCCAGCAGCGACGTGATCGTGATGAGCCACGACCTGCGCACGCTGCACTTCAATCTCGCCGTGTCTGGCGACCTCGACCAAATCCGAATCCTCGTGCGCGCTACCGAACCGTCCGCCGACACAAAACCCGTGTCAGATTTGCCAGTGCGCACAGGTAAGCAATGAAACTAACGCCGTCCTCAAGCCATGAAACACAAGACCTCTATCATCCTCTCGCTTTTTGCGCTCGTGACCACGCTTCCGGCGCAGCAAAAAGCGGTCAGCCCGAATACCCAAACTTGGACCGATGCACAGGGGCGCAAACTGGAAGCGACCTTCCGCGGCATCGAAAACGGCCAGGTCTTCCTTCAGGTGCGAAATGGCTATGTGTATCGCCTGCCGCTCGACAAGCTCAGCCCGATGGATCAGCAGGCGGTGAAGACGCTGAAGCCAGAAGGCCTGGGTATCCCGGCGGACCCGAATCTCGCGCAGGCGGCCGCCCGCATCGACCTGCTCGTTGATAGCGGCCTCTCCAAGGGCGGACAGAAGCCGAACCCGCTGGCCTCCGATGAGCAATTCGTGCGCCGCGTGTATCTCGACATCGCCGGGCGTATCCCGACACGCGAAGAAGCCCTCGAATTCATCGCTGACACCAGCGTCTCGAAGCGGGCAAAGGTCATTGACAAGCTGCTCAACTCCGATGGCTACAGCAGCCATCTCTTCAACTACCTCGCCGACATGCTCCGCGTGGCCGATGTGGCTCAAAAGGCCCGCTTTTATACCTACCAGGACTGGTTGAAGAGCCAGATCGCCGACAACGTGCCGTGGAATCAGACAGTCTTCGCGATGATGACCGCAGATGGAAAGTTGCTCGACAACGGCGCGACCGGTTACCTGCTGCGGGATGCTGGCATGCGACTTGATAACCTCTCGCTGACACTCAGCACCTTCCTCGGCGCGGATGTTTCCTGCGCCCAGTGCCACGATCATCCTTTCGCAGATTGGACACAGCGGCAGTTCTACGAGATGGCGGCCTTCTTTGGTGCCACTGAGACCTACAATAACAAGGGTGGCATTGCCGCTGATATGCGCCGCACCTTGGCCTCGCTCGATGACAAACTTTCCAGGCAGCAGACCAAAAACATTGTCCGCGTGAACGCCATGGCCGTGGAGGACAGCACGGAGAACGATTTGAAGCTGCCGGATGATTACAAATACAATGATGGCAAGCCCGGCGATCCGGTGAAGCCCAAGCTCGTCACCTGGGCCGATGACAAGACCAAGAAAGCCTACCAAAATGTGCAGACGAAGAACGAGGAGGACTTCCGCACGCAATTCGCCAAGTGGATGACGTCGCCGGACAATCCGCGTTTTGCCATGACCATTGCCAACCGCATGTGGAAGCGCATCTTTGGCGTCGGCATCAAGGAGCCCGTCACCGATCTCGATGACCCCGAGGCCTGCGTGAACCCCGCCTTGCTCCACCACCTCGCCGCCGAGATGGTGCGGTTAAGGTTCGATCTGAAACAATTCACACGCCTGCTGTGCAACACGCAGGCCTACCAACGCGAAGCCACCAGCCATGAGATGGCCGATGGCGTCCCGTATCTCTTCCCCGGCCCCGTGCTTCGCCGCATGAGCGCCGAGCAGGCCTGGGACTCCTGCGCCACGCTCGTCGTCGGCGCGGACGTGGATAAATTCCACGCCCACCGCGGTGCGAAGTATGCCGAGGTGATGAAAGTCAATTTCGGTGAAGGCATGACTCCTGAGTCGCTCAAGGCCGACATCGAGGAGGCCGCCGGTGCCTTGAGCCAACTCGGCAAAGCCGGGAAGATCGCAAAGAAAAGCAAAAATAAGAAGGTGCAGCCTGCTGGTGATGGCGGGGACAGTGTGGAGATCACCCCGCCCGAGCGAAACGGCCTCGTGCTCGCCCGTGCGTCCGAACTGCCCCAGCCTGAAAGGGACCAGCACTTCCTCCGCATGTTCGGCCAGAGTGACCGCCAGATCGCCGATAGCAGCAGTGATGAAGGCAGCATCCCGCAAGTGCTCATGCTCATGAACGGCGCGGCACAGAAAGTCATCGGACAGGACGACTCCCTCGTCATCCAGACCGCCACCAGCCTAAAATCACCCGAGCAGCAGATCGAAAGCCTCTATTTGAGTTTCTTCAGCCGCAAACCGAAGCCCGAAGAACTCGCCGATGCCGTCGGCGCCCTCGGCAAGGACCTCACGATGCGTGACCTGAGCTGGGTGCTGTTTAACACGCGGGAGTTTGTCTTTGTTGAATGAACGACGTGCCAATTGTCGCGATTAATGCCCCAAAAAACTTCATCACTTTATGAAACTTCAGAACCAACTCGATCCGCTCTCCCGCCGCTCATTCTGCGAAAAGTGGGCAAAAGCCTCTTTGGGCGTCACCGTGCTTCACGGACTCGGCGACCGAACCTTGGCAGCCGACGGCCCCGGCTTCGGCAAAGCGAAGAATGTCATCTTCCTCCAAATGCTCGGCGGCATGTCGCACATCGACACGCTCGACCCAAAAGAAGGCGTCACGCAGGGCCCGGTAAAGCCCGTTTCAGCGAAGGCGGGTCTTCAGCTCGGCGGCACGATGCAAAACCTCGCCAAGCAGGCCGACAAGATCTCGATCATCCGCAGCATGACCTCCAAAACCGGCGTGCATGCCAGCGGGTCGTATTTAATTCGCACCGGCTATGAGCAACGCGGCACCATCAAGCATCCGAACATCGGCGCTTGGGCGCAGAACTTCCTCGGAGCCAGTCACAAGACCCTCCCCTCCAGCGTGTGCGTGAATGGGCAGCCGAACGCGGGCAACGGCTTCTTCCCCGCCAGCTACTCGCCGCTTCCCATCCTTGATCCCGATGCCGGATTGCAATACTCCCGCAGCGACGCGGGCGCGGGCGTGATGCAGAAGCGCCTCGCCATGCTCGACATGCTCGACGCGGGCTTCCGCGAGCGTTTTCAAACCGTCGGCGTGAAGAGCTACACTGAGTTTTACGACAAGACGGTGGCCATCATGTCCAGCACCGACCTAGAAGCCTTCCGCCTTGATGACGAGCCGGAGCCGTTGCGTGAAAAATATGGCCGCAACAAGTTCGGCCAGGGCTGTTTGCTTGCCCGTCGCCTCGTGGAAAAAGGCATCCGCTACATCGAGGTGGCCAAAGGTGGCTGGGACATGCACAACGACATCGAAGAAGGCCTCGAAGAACACGGTGCCGAGCTCGATGTGGCCCTTTCCGCCCTGCTCGAAGACCTCTCGCAGCGTGGTTTGCTTGTCTCGACCCTAGTCGTGCTCTGCTCCGAGTTCGGCCGCGGCCCCAAGATCAATGGCAATGCCGGTCGCGATCATCATCCACGGGTGTTCTCCACCCTGCTCGCCGGTGGCGGCGTGAAGGCCGGCTACGTCCACGGCTCCAGCGACCAAGAAGGCAACTCCGTCGCCGACAAGCAAGTCAGCCCCCAGGACTTCCTCAGCACCATCGGCTGGAGCCTCGGCCTGCCCGTCGATGAAGTCGTCATGTCCCCCTCCAACCGCCCCTTCACCGTCGGCGACAAAGGCAAGCCGGTGATGGAGGTGTTTGCATAAGAGGCTGTCACACGTTTCAGATGCCACGTTGCAAGTGGCTCGGCGCTGGCCCGGACTGGAAAGCTGCTGCGGTTTAGAGCATTTTAAATATTAATGTCGAATGGCGTGCCCACGCTGCTGACTCGATACGCGAAGGATTTCCCAGCGCAGCCAGAAAAGTGAGGCTCAAAAACACTCACGCATGAACCGTCATGCCCACCGCGTCGGACAACCACGACTCCTACAATTACGCCGAGCGCATCCGCGCGCGGCTTCCGAGGCGCTTGCAGGAACTCCGGGAACGCTGTGGACTGAGCAAGTATGGTCTTGCTCGTGAAAGTGGCGTCAGTCGGGAATACATCGGCAAGCTGGCAGCGATGAGGTGGCTCTCGCGATCCTTCACAAAGAAGAACACGTTGGGCTGCTGATCAAACATGAGCCGGAATGCCTGTGGATCAGCCATGCTGGCGAAAACGGCACTTTGGAGTGCCTCGGGCGACTTGGCAGGATGATGACAACTTTTGGCAGACCTAGGCCATGTATTCCCGAATGGAGGGGCGTTTTACTTTCACCATGAAATCCCGGCGCTTCTTCTACCTCCTCACGCTGCTGCTCGCGCCACTCGTCACGCTGCACGCGGCCAGTCCTGTGCCATCCAAACCGAACGTCATCGTCATCCTCACCGATGACCTCGGCTACGACGACGTCGGGTGCTACTGGATGCCGGACAAGCGCACGGGCTTCGAGAAGATCCAGACACCGAACCTCGACCGGCTCGCCGCCGAGGGCGCCCGGTTCACCGATTTCTATTCTCCCGCACCCGTTTGCACCCCGTCCCGCGCAGCACTCATGACTGGCTGCTACCCGGTGCGGGTGGGCATGTCCAGCTTCGGACGCAATGGCGCCCAAGTTCTCTACGAATCGCACCTGGAGGGGCTGAACCCCGACGAGGTCACCCTGGCTGAGATCTTGAAGGAACGTGGCTATGCCACCGCCTGCGTCGGCAAGTGGCACCTCGGGCACCTGGCCCCATTCGCCCCGCGCCAGCATGGCTTCGACGCGTTTTACGGGATGATGTTCCCCAACGACATGAAGCCCTTTGTCCTCCACCGCAACGAGACGGTCATCGAGCCGCACCCCGACCAGAAGACGCTCACCGAGCAGTTCACGGAAGAGGCGGTGAAGTTCGTGCGGGCGAAACGCGACCAACCGTTCTTCCTTTATTTCGCCTACAGCGCACCGCACATCCCGTTGCACGTCTCCGACGGCTTCCGGGGCAAATCGGCGCGGGGCTTGTATGGGGACGTCGTCGAATGCATGGACTGGGGCGTGGGCGAGGTCCTGAAGGCCCTGGACGAAACCGGGCTCGCAGACCGGACACTCGTGGTCTTCACCTCGGACAATGGGCCAGACACGCGCGGACCCTACGACAAGCGCGGCCAGGCCTTCCCCCTGCGGGCGGCCAAGGCGACCACGCGGGAGGGAGG
>JAIPJY010000093.1 GCA_021733925.1 Prosthecobacter sp.
GCGACCCGGACGACGAGAGCCACGAGCCACGAAACGTCGCCCGAAAAGCTATCAACTGCTCACCCGTAAACGCCATCAGTTCCATGAAATCCCTCACCGTGATCGCTATCGCGCCAGCGCTTAACTGAGTGCCATTCGACACTGGCATTCATTTCGATGGGAATTCGCAGCTCATCATCGGAAACCCAGATGGTCGCCGTTTTCATCTTCTTGTAGGCGCTGAGAGCCAATGTGGTGCGGTCGATTTTCCGAATCTGCAGCCCCAGCTTGATGCAGGGCCGCTTTTCCCCGCCATACACAATGGTTTCACGCCCCAGCACCTCAAAGGTGGTCAGGTAGGGCGTGTCCCAGGGCTGCACCACCCGCGTGATTTTCTGCCCGTTCTTCAACTCCAGGCTGCGCACATAGAGGATCACGGAGAGAATGTCATCCATGGGGCCATAGGCACACAGGTTGGTCGATTTGCTTGGCGTGCCCTTCACCGGCTCCACCTGCGTCTCCGTGACGACGCGATGCCGCTCAAACGACACGCGGTAGCGGCAGGTTTCCGCACTGTCCGTCTCACGGTGCTGCAAAAAGTGCGCCCTCAGATCACCGCGATGCATGATGGAGGTCATTTCGCAATCGTACTTCCACAGCTTGCGCGCCAGGCCGGTGCTCGCGGCGCCGGCATCGGCACGCCAGTAGTCTCCGGCCTCACGCACGGTCAGCGTGGCCTGGCCCGCCGTCATCACATGACTCCAGCCAATGTCAAAAGTCAGCTTGCAGGGCGGCACCTTCCTGTGAGTTCCGGCAGTGCCTGGCGTGAGCTCTTTGACCCACTCCGGCGACTGGGCACAGGTCAAAGAATGGCTCAGCACACCGAGGAGAATGACGAGCAGAAAGCGCATGCAGCCAGTATTCCCTCGATTTTCCCTTTTGCCAGCCCGTGTCTTTTCCGCCACAGTGCTTTCATCATGCACGATCCTCGAATTGACGCCCTCTCTCGCCAGCTTGTCCGTTACTCCACCAAGGTTAAAAAAGGCGACCTTGTTTGGATCGACCTCTTCGACGTACCGAACACGGTGGGCCAGAGCCTCATCCGTGAAGTCGTCGCCGTCGGCGGACTGCCCATGGTGCGCATCAATGACGCCGTGCTCACCCGCGAACAGATGATCCATGCCAATGAGAAGCAGTACGACATCATCGCGGAAAACAATCTCGCCCTGATGAAGCAGACCGACTGCTACATCGCCGTGCGCGGCAGCCACAACATCACCGAAGCCGCCGACGTGCCACCGGAGAAAATGAAGCTCGTCATGGCCAAGCTTCGCCCGATGCAGAACGAACGCGTCAACAACAGCCGCTGGGTCGTCCTGCGCTGGCCCACCGCCTCCATGGCCCAGCAGGCCGGCATGAGCACCCAGGCCTTTGAAGACTTCTTCTTCCGCGTCTGCCTGCTCGACTACGCCGCCCTGCTCCCCGCCATGAAGGCCTTGAAGAAGCTCATGGACAACACCAAGCACGTCCACATCGTCGGCCCGGGCACCGATCTGAACTTCAGCCTGAAAGGCCTCAAGGCCATCGCCTGCGGTGGCAACCACAACATCCCCGACGGTGAAGTGTTCAGCGCTCCCGTCAAAGACAGCGTCGAAGGCGTCATCAGCTACAACGCCCCCACCATTTATCAGGGCATCGCCTTCGACAGCGTGAAGCTGGAGTTCAACAAAGGCAAAATCGTCAACGCCACCGCCAACAACACCGCGGCCATCAACAAGATCCTCGACAGCGACGAAGGCGCCCGCTACATCGGCGAATTCGCGATTGGCTTTAACCGAGAAATCAAAGAGCCGATGCGCGACATCCTGTTCGACGAAAAAATCGCCGGCAGTTTCCACTTCACCCCCGGCCAGGCCTACGAAGGCGTCGCCGACAACGGCAACCGCAGCCAGGTCCACTGGGATCTCGTCAACATTCAGCGCCCCGACTACGGCGGCGGCGAAATCCGCTTCGACGGCAAAGTCATACGCAAAGACGGCAAGTTCCTCCTGCCGGAGCTGAAGCCGCTCAATTACTAACGGCTCGGCAATGGAGCGCGGAATTTATTCCGCAGCAGGTCGCTCGTGCTCGGCGTGGATAATCCACGCTGCGGGTCGCAATCAGAGAGAATCTTCGGTTTCAAGAAAACGGCAGAACAACTTCGGCACTTGGGGTGTTCGCGGAGTGCTGCGGAATAAATTCCGCGCTCCGCCAGTTGCAGCGCAACTGGGCTACTTCGCCACCGGCGGCTGAAAGTTCAGCAGCTCAATCTCCACGGCGTGCTTCCGCTCCGGCAGCAGCTCCACCAGGCTGATGCTGCCATATTCGATGTTGAAATGCGCCAGATGTGCCAGCGGCACTCCCAGCAGCAGGGCGATGATGACGCGAATGATGCCGCCATGACAGAAGACGGCCACTTTGCCATGCGGGTGGGCATTGATGATCCGGAGGAGGGATTCGCGCACGCGTGACTTCAAGACATCAATGTCTTCGCCGTTGGCGATGCCGTTGGTTTCGATGATTTCGAGCCAGTCGAAGGCGCTCACGCCAAAGTTGGCCTGCACCTCGTCCCAGCGACTGCCGGTCCAGTCTCCGAAATCGATCTCCATCAGCCCCGGCATCACTTCCGGCTGCAGCCCGCGCTGCCTGGCCATCGGTGCCATCGTCTGCTGCACCCGCAGCATGGGACTGGAGTAAAACGCATCGATCTTCGTGTCCTTCAGCCACTCCGCCACGGCCTCTCCATGCTTCAATCCCAAAGCCGAAAGCCCCATGTCAATGCGCGAGCCGCCAAAGACCTTGTGATACTTCTCATCCACCTCGCCGTGGCGGATAAGATAGATCTGCATGGGATGATTCGGCAGGTGAGATTTCACAGAACGTCTATGATGCAGTCCGCAAGTGGCCGCAAGGCAGGAAAAACGGAAGGTCCGCAGATTTCTGCGAACCGCCGAAAAAGGGCGGCTGCGAATCCTCTCTCACCCACCACGCCCTTCGTAGCTCAACCAGCGAAAGCCGTCATCATCCGCCTGACATCAACACCTTGAGGCGCAGGAAGACGCGATCAGAGGCGGTGGGCGTGCAGGTGGCGGTGCAGTCGATACCGTTGTACTGGGTGGTCACGCCGCTACCACTCCACGTCTTGAGATCGGTGCTGGCCTCGACGGTGTAAGTGACGTCGGTGCGCAGCGCACGGAAGGTCATCGTTAAAGTGCCGCTGTTGAACGTGGGTTTGAGCGGCCATGCAGAACTCGGAATCGAAGGGCCGCCTGCACTGGCCACCGGTTCGAGATTGAGGGCGTATTTGACCAGGTTGGGCGTGCCCATGCCGGTGGGGTCGGCCAGCGCGCCGGAGATGGCGGGCTCGGCCAGTTCCTCGCCAGTGAAGCGATTCTGCTGCCACGCTGAGAAGGTTGTGGCGGGCAAAACGATGAGCGTGGCATTGCCGGTGGTGGAGCCAAACTCATTGCTCACGACCACCGCATAGCCGCCACTGTCTGAGGACTGCACACTTCGCAATGTGAGCGTGGTGTCAGTGGCTCCGCTGATATCGCTGCTGCCGGCGACGGACTGCCGTCTCCATTGGAGGCTGATGGGCGCGGTGCCATCCACATCGACATGGAAGAGCACATCGTGGTTCAGGTTGGTGTAGGCACTGTAAGGCCCGCCGAGGATGATGGGCGGCCGTCCGGCGATGACCACGGTGTGCATCCAGCCGGCGGCGAGCGCGAGTGTGCGGCCCTGCACGGTGGTGGGGATGGTGGACTGCCCGGCGCTGTCGTCGCCCCAGGCGACGACGGTCTTGTCGCTTTTTCTGGCGACGCTGTGGTAGCGACCACCGGCTGCGGCAACGACATCCGTGAGCAAGGATGGAACGCTGGACTGGCCGTGGCTGTCGTCGCCCCAGGCGATGACAGTGCCGTCGGTCTTCACAACAATGCTATGGTAAAAGCCCGCCGCGATGGCGACCACACCCGTGAGACCTGCGGGAACGGTGGACTGACCTTGGCTGTTATCCCCCCAGGCGACGACGGTGCCGTTGCTTTTCAGCGCCAGGGCGTGGTACATACCAGCGGCGATGGCTGTGATGTTGGTGAGTCCGGCGGGCAGACTGGAGCTGTTGTTGCCCCAGGCGACAACGGTGCCGTCGTTTTTGAGGGCCACGCTTTGAGCGCCACCTGCGGCGATGGCGATGATGCCGGAGAGCCCGGCGGGGACGTTGGTCTGGCCGTCGGCGTTGTTGCCCCAGGCGAGCACGGTGCCGTCGGACTTCAAGGCGAGGCTGTGCCCCTGACCGGCGGCGATGCCGATGACTCCGGAACCGGCAGCGGTCGGGACGGTGGTCTGGCCGGAGGTATTCCAACCCCAGGCGAGGACAGAGCCATTGGTTTTCAGGGCGAGGGTATGGCCCTGACCAGCGGCGATGGCGATCACCCCGCTTTTGGCGACCTGCGGCACGTTGGATTGGCCGAAAGTGTCATCGCCCCAGGCGAACACCGCACCGGGAGGTATCACCGGGGTGACGGTGAGGTGGCCGGGGTCGCTCAGCGTCATGTCAGTACAGTTGCCCAGCTCGACCGTGTAGTCACCAGCGTCGGTCACAGTGAGGCTGGACACCGTGAGCGTGGCGGTAGTGGCGCCGGAGATTCGGACACCATTGGCAAGGAGAACGCCGTCCTTGTACCATTGATAGCTGTAGGGTGGAGTGCCAGAGGCGGAGACGGTGAAGGCCGCAGTCTGGCTGGTGAGGCGCGTCTGGTCGGCGGGCGGGATGAGAACGGTGGGCGGAACTGTGACCACCGCCAGCGAATGATGCAAGCCACAACCGACGGCCAGCACACAGCTCTGTGCGGACGTGGAAATGGTGGTCTGACCGTCAGAGTTGCTGCCCCAGGGACGATCGTGGCATCGCTTTTCAGGGCAAGCGCGTGGTATCTGGCAGCCGCGATTTGGACTGCATCGTTCAGACCGGCGGGCACGTTGAGCTGGCCCTGACTGTTGTCACCCCACGCCACGACGGTGCCGTCGCTCTTCAGCGCCATCGAGTAATACTCGCCCGCCGACACCTGCACCACGTCGGTCAGGCCGGCCGGCACGTTAATTTCCCCGTAGGTGTTCTGTCCGCCCCAAGCCACGACGGTCCCGTCAGACTTCAAGGCGAGGCTGTGATACATGCCGCCTGCGGCTGCAACAACGTCCGTCAGCCCGGCGGGCACGTTGAGCTGGCCGAAGTAATTGCTGCCCCACACAACGACAGTGCCATCGTTCTTGACCGCAATCGAGTGGACTGTTCCACACGCAACGCCAACGACATTGCTCAGGACTTGCCCGCCGAGAGTGACAGGATTCGCCGAGGTAATCCCTCCCCCGGGCATGCCCGTCACCTCTCCGCCAATGTTGTAGCCCCAGGCGGCAACCTTGCCATCGCTCCGGAGAGCCACGATGTGCTCGACGCCAGCAGCGATGGCGGTGATATTATTCACGCCTGACGGAACCGCGATCTCGGCGGGGTTATAGCTGTCCCCCCATGTGACAACGGTGCCATTGTCCTTCAGTGCGGCAGAAAAAGAATCACCAGCGGCAATGGCGATCACACCATCCGTCGCGCTGACGGGTACACTGATCTGTCCGGCGTTGTTGCTGCCCCAGGCCACGACCTGCCCCGGTGCGGTGGCACGGGCGGCGTGGGGGAAGAAAGCGGCGAGCAGGCCGAAAAGGAGACCGAGGCAGGAGCGAAATGTCACGAAGCGCATCGGCAGGAGTGGTGGAGGGGGGGCAGGGATAGAACGGCGATCAAAGATGGAATGATGACCGCGGCGGGAAGAAAGAAAATGCACCGGGATGTCTTGCAAACGGCCATCCCGGGCGATGATGGCAGGTCAATGCGCGGTTTATGGCGGATTGGAGATGCGCCCGAGCATAGTTCCGCCGCGCGCTATGCCAAGAGTTTTCGGCGGCGGGTGTTTGCGCCAGATGCCAGGGATTGAAGCTGCCTTGGAAGGGGAAATGGCATCCGGCGAAAGCGTCAGTTTGAAAACATCTTAGGGAACTCAGCGAAAACGGCACCCTAAAAACTTTGTGACACAAATCAGGCAGCCATGCCATGCGGCCCTTTCAGGATCGAAAAAGGGCCATGCGGTTGCATGGCCCTCGTGGAAATTGGGTGATTGCAGAATGGACGGACAAGAATGTCCGCCTTACTTCCTTAAACCGTCCCAAAGATCGTCTTCCCAGTGCTCAGCAGATCATTGCAGGCTTCCTTCATGCGGTCGCAGAGGCCCTGCTCGCCCTTCTTGAGGTAGGAGCGTGGATCGTAGGTCTTCTTGTCGCCCACTTCGCCGTCGATCTTGAGGACGCCGGCGTAGTTTTTGAACATGTGATCAACGATTGGGCGGGTGAAGGCGTACTGGGTGTCGGTGTCGATGTTCATCTTCACGACGCCGTAGCCGAGGGTCTCGCGGATTTCTTCGAGCAGGGAACCGGAACCGCCGTGGAAGACAAGGTCCATCTCAGCGGCGGCACCGTGCTTGGCGGTCACTGCGGCCTGGCCATCACGCAGGATGGTGGGCTTGAGTTTCACAGCGCCGGGCTTGTAGCTGCCATGCACGTTGCCAAAGGTGGCGGCGAACATGAAGCGACCGATGCTGCTGAGAGTTTCATACACTTCCACCATGTCTTCGGGGGTTGTGTAGAGCTTGTCGGCGGCGACACCGCTGGTGTCGTGACCGTCTTCTTCACCACCGACGACGCCGGCCTCGACTTCGAGGATGATCTCGTGCTTCACGCACTCTTCGAGGAGTTCCTTGGAAAGGCGCATGTTTTCAGCCAGCGGCAGTTCCGAGGCGTCGAGCATGTGGCTCTGGAAGAGGTTGTTCAGGCCCGCAGCGCGGCGCTTGGCGGTTTCGGCGATGAGGGGCTTGAGGAAGCTGTCCACCTTCTTCGGCTGGCAGTGGTCGGTGTGCAGGCCGACGAGGATGTTGTACTTTTCTGCAAGGCGGTGGGTGGCCTCTGCAAGGACGATGGCACCAAAGGCCTGATCTTTGAGGGAGGTGCCGGAGGCAAACTCGCCGCCGCCCGTGGAAACCTGGATGATGCCGTCGGATTTGGACTCAGCGAAGGCCTTCAGCGCGCCATTGATGGTGGTGATGGAGGTGACGTTGATCGCGGGATAGGCATAACCACCCTTCTGGGCGGCATCAAGCATGGCACGGTACTGGGCGGGTGTGGCTACGGGCATCTTTGGGGGTATTTTGGTGAGTTGAACGACCGAGGGAAGCAAGAAACGGGCCGGGTGCAAGAAGCGCTTCGTATTCGGCGGGGGGGAATGCTCCCAAGGGGCGCTGCATGAGAGAGCATGTCTGTCGCGAGTTTTGAGGCATGAGGAGCCTGAAGCCGGAAACACAGGCCGCTGGAGCTGATTCCCGATCATTCTCCTAGCACTCGTCAGTTGACGCCCGACTATTAAGGTCTTTTAACTAGCAGCAACTCCTTCTCTCGCAATGCCGCCCATGGAATCCTTTCTCTCGCCCGGCCTGCAATACGGCCTCGAACACAGCACTCTGACCTGCTGGATCATCTGCGGCTTCCTCGCACTTTTCTCAATCACAAGCTGGGCGGTGATCCTCAGCAAGCACTTCCTTCTCTCCCGGGTGCATAAGGCCAATTTGTCTTTTCTGCGCGAATACCGCGAGAGCAATCACGCCCTGGAACTGTATCAACAGCGCGAGCCCCATGAGTTTTCCTCCTTCTACCACATCTACCACGCAGCCTGCCGCGAGATGTCCTGGTACCTTCTGGGTGAGGACGAGCCTGGCACCACCTTTGCCGCACGGCTGCAAGGCGCGGGCCGCATCACCCCTTCGCAAATGAATGCGGTGCAGGTGGCCATGGAACGCAGCGTGGCAGAGGCGGCGCTGCGGCTCGAAGCCCGCATGAGCTGGGTGGCCACCACCCTGAGCAGCGCACCGTTTCTCGGGCTGCTGGGCACGGTGTGGGGTATTTTGGACACCTTCAGCACGATGACGTCCGCCAGCAGCACCGCCACTCTTGCCACCTTGGCGCCGGGCATCACCACCGCGCTGGTCACCACGGTGCTGGGCCTGCTGGTCGCCATTCCGAGCATGGTCGGTTACAATGCTTTGGTGAACCGCATCCGCGGCATGGTAGTGCGTCTCGACAACTTCGCCAGTGAGCTCAATGCGGGCTTTGACCGCACCTTTGTGGACCATCGTTTCAGCAACGAAGCCCTGCCAAGCATGAGCGCTCTTGGCAGTCCGTCCATGCCCGCCTTCACCGGCTCCAGCACCTCCCCCCTGCCCACGTCAATGCAGGCTGTCCACGCTCGCGCATGAAACGCCACTCGAACAGGCATCAGCTCCGCCTCATCACCGAGATCAGCATCACTCCGCTGATGGATCTGGTGCTGGTGCTGCTGTTTGTGTTCCTGCTGGCCGCCCCCTTGCTCAAGGCGGACAAAGCCATGCTGACCGCAGTGGCCCCCACAGCTCCTACAGCCCCCACCAGCGCGCCTGTTCCGACGGAAACGATGACGCTGCTGGTAAACAGCGACCAGTCCGTCACGCTGAACGGCGCGATGCTCGCTCGCGCGGACCTGCCCGTTTCACTCAAGAAGCTTGCCCAGCGCAACCCCGGTATCGGCATCGAAGTGCGCATGCATCGTGATCTGCCAGTGCAGCAGCTGGTGGATACGATGAAACTGCTTGAAGCGGCGGGCATCCAAAAAACTGCTGTCACGACTCATGCTGAGGCCCCCTGATTGAAGACGAACCGTAAACGCCCCACGACGCTGGAACCGATTTCAGCTGCGATGTTTGTCATCGTTTCGCTGCATGTGGGCGCGGTGTTTGGTGTCTGGTGGTGGTGGCAAAATGTCGGCAGCCTCCAGCGTGATGCCCGGACCTCGCAGCTTGCCTGGATGAATCCCGGTGATTTCAAATCACAGATGCCATTGCCCTCTTCGCTGCCTCGGCCCAAAACGGCAGCCGTCCCCCCCAAGGCGAGCCCGAAGCCCCCGGCAGCCGCCCCCAAGCCATCGGCAGATCCCCCGGTGCAAAAAGCCACACTGATCGCCGCCCCGCCTCAGCAGCATCAGATGGAGCCAGTGCCAAACACCACCGGCGCCCCCTTGTTCGCAGGCACTGCCGGGGCGCAGACCAAGCCTTCCGCCAACCGCAGCATCACGCTGCGCAGAGCTCCTGAAAAGCGAACTGGAACCGCCGTCTTCGGAGCTCCCGTTCCACCGATGACCAGCCCCACGCTGATGGACATCGCCCGTCTCAACACCCTGCGTCCATCCGCGATTCCGCCCCCCAGCAGCACCACCCCGGCCACGGTGGAAGTGGATCTGGATACCGTCGATGAAGCAGTCATTGCGTCCTTCCTCATCGGCTGGACCGCCCCCCCCATCGAGAATGTTCCGGAAGGCCAGCGCGAAGGGCGGATGAACATCTCCATCGGCAAGGACGGCACGGTCTTGAAGGCGCAAATGAACAAGTTTTCAGGCTCGCACGTTCTGGACCAGTCCATTCTCGAAGCCGCCGCCAACGTGAAAAAAATTTCCACAACGCTGCCTTCTAATTACTCCAAAGACAGCTACGATCTGGAACTGAACTTCCTTCTGCTGCCCTGACCCCCGCATGAACGCCCGCGCGCTGCTTCTCACTTTCACCCTCGTCGTGTGCCACGGCACGCAGGCGGAGGCTGGCGTCATGGACAGACTGCGCGGCCTGCTCAGCTTCGATGGCGGCAAAAGTAAAACCGATGAGCCGAAGAAAATCATGCCTCGCATCCGCGTGGGATCATTCTCCGGCGGCACGGGTGCCAGCGCCCAGCAGACTCTTCGTCAGGAACTGCTCGACTCACGCGAATTCTTCGTCGCCGGTGAGGACGAAAAAGCCGACTACCTTGTGGAGGGCACTTCCTCAGGCGGGCGTGTCACCGGCAAGCTGCGTGATGCCAAAGGCAAGGATCTCTTTCAGCGCAGCTATGCCGCGCCAGGACTGGATGAAAACCTCAAGGCGCTCACCGACGATGTCATCTATACCATCACCGGCAGACCGGGACTGGCCACCAGCCGCATCGTCTTTGTGAGCAATGTGACCGGCAAGCGCCAGATCTACATCTGCGATGCCGAAGGCGGAGAAGTACATCAGGTCACGCATGACAAACATGGTGCAGTGGCCCCTTCGCTCTCGCCAGATTCCTCGATGATCGCTTTCACCAGCTATCGCACCGGATTTCCCATCATCCGTCTGCTGGATCTGAATGTCGGCTGGGAGCGCGGCGTGACTGACACCCCCGGCAGCAGCTTTGGCTCGGCCTTTTCGCCGGATGGCACGCACCTCGCTGCCGTGATGAGTTTCATCGGCAATCCCGAAATTTTTGTGAGCGATCTCAACACAAACACCGCCGCCTGTGTGAGCGATTCCGTCGGCGCTCCCTCCAGCCCTTCCTGGCATCCGGATGGTCGTCAGCTGGTCTTCTCAAGTGATGATGGCGACGGCCCAAAGCTGTACATTGTCGAAGTGCCACAGAAAGAGGGCGAATCCTCACGCCTCTTTCGCTGGCGCACCGGCTACCACTTCTGCACGGATCCCGAGTGGTCGCCCGATGGCCGGCACATTGCCTTCACCACGCGGACCAGCGGTGAATGGACTGTCGCCATCAAGCCCTACCCTAACGGTGGCGTGCGCGTCGTGCAGGCGGGCGGTGCGGAGCATCCGTCATGGAGCCCCAACGGACATTTCATCACCTACGTTCAGCACGGCGAACTCTTTGTACATGATCTCCGCAGCGGCAACCGTCGTTCCATCCTGCGCGGTTATGGCCACATCTCCGAACCGCGCTGGATGCGCTGAGCCCTGATGATGAATGCCGCCCTGCCAATGATGAAACGCCCTGCCGCCATTCTTTCGAGCGCCCTTCTGAGCTGTCTCCTGCTGGCCTCCTGCAGCAGCATTCCCATGCCTTCGTTTTTGCACAGTCCCGCCTCAGAGGCGGTCGTCTATGCGCTCGGCCCCAGGGATGGCTTTACTTCCCCGCTGAATGGCAGCCTCAAGCCTGCGTGCCCTGCCCTGGTTTTTGAAAACGCAGACTTTCAGCTCACCTCTGCGCATCAGCAGGCCCTGAACAGCCTGGCGCAGGAGATGAACAAGAACAAAAAGGCACGCCTTCTGGTCGCAGGCTACACGGCGCCGAATCTGCCGCCGGATCACGCCCGATCCCTCTCGGAACGTCGTGCCTTGGCGGTGCGGCAGCGTTTGATCGAACTCGGGCTCGACGCCGCCAATGTGCAGACCGTCGGCTTTGGCAATGACTTCTCCCCCAGCGGCCCATCCTCGGATGTGGTGGTCATTTACCGCCAGTAGCTGAAGGCCTGCCACGAAATGGCATCAAGTATCAAAGCGGTATCACGGTATCAAACCCTATAGATAGGGTTTGATACCGTGATACCAATCCCTCCCCTCGGCGTCGAGCCAGGGTCAGGCTCACGCAGGCTCATGAGCCTGTGAGCCTGAACCCAGCGGGGTCAGAAAAACCCTCCCGCTGTTAGTCAACCCCGTCGGCATCCGTTCATGGGTTCAAAGTGGGTTCAAAACACCTTTTTGAACCCACCCCTGAAACGAGCCCATCGGGACAGGACAACGAAGAGCCAGCGCCCACGCGAGCGCGACAGCGTCTTGGAACGGAGTGCAGCGGGTCGAAGACCGACGCAGGCAAATAGACAGCCGCAGGCTGCCCCGAAGGGGTGAGCGCCAGCGAATCAATGCGGTGACAGAGATGCACGGCGCAAGCCTGCATCGGCGGCACCACTTTCGCGGGGTGAATGAGGTTCTTTGGCCTAAGCCTGCCCTCCGGCCTGCGGGAGCAGCAGCGCTTTCGCGGGGTGCAGAACGCCCTTCCGCTTTAGCCCACCCTCCAGCCTGCGAAAGCGGCGTCGCGCCTAAACTGCGGACTTGCCAGTTGCGCCGCCGGGTCAGTGAGTCGCGCCAGTTGGCGAACTTGCAAGGCGAGTTAGGAAAGGACTGAACCTTGGTTTTCGGGACCGCCTCCTTGGGCAACTCGTTCTTCTAAGTCCGGCAGGCTGCCAGCAACTTTGCGCGCCGCTTCCACCGTGCTGAACTCGTGGAGTAGGGTTGCACCCCATAGATAAACACAGCTCGGGCAAATAGATAGCCACTATGAAAACCTGCTTCGCCCCGAGAGCAAAAAGGAATCAAAGCACGAAAGCCTATTCGATGACAGGCCCCGATTGCAGAGATGACGATTCGATACACGCTCACGGCTCGCAAGTGCGGGCAAGAGCACCACGAATGTTCAGTTGCCTTGTCGTGGCGATGGCCGTGGCGTTCCCGTGCGGAACGTTGTTGGCGGCCAGCCCGGTGCCGGTCAACCTCAGGACGGCTGCCAGTTTCGGAGCCCTGGCAGGCGGGGCTATTTCTGGGACCGGCGATGTGGGAGGAGACGTGGGGTCGGGCACGGGTGCCATCGCCCCAGCCATCACCTCGAGTGGAACCATTTACCCCACGGGTGCTCCTGTTACGATGACCGCCTTGGCCGATTTCGCCACCGCTTACGATGATGCCAAGAATCGAACCTATGATGTTCTATTGTCCGCGGCTGCTTTTGAGTTGGGCGGAAGCACCTTGACGACCGGAGTTTATAAGATCGGAGCTGCGGCTACTTTGGCCTCACCGGTTACCCTTGATGCCGAAGGGGACCCTGATGCGGTCTTCATCATCCAAGTTACAGGAGCATTGGGTGCAACAGCGGCAGTCGGGAATGTCGTTTTAACAAATGGCGCCCAAAGTACGAATGTTTTTTGGATCGTCGAAGGTGCGGTTTCCTTGGGGGCAAACACTCACATGGAGGGAACCCTGCTCGGAGGTGCTGCCATCACCTTTGGTGCTGCCACCACCATCAGCGGTCGGGCGCTGGCAGGTTCGCTCGCCGGCACCGTCGCATTGGCCACCACCCTTTCACTGCCGGTGGAACCTTCCGTCGTGGGCGACCGTGTCTGGTTCGACTCGAACGGCGACGGCATTCAAGATCCGGCTGAAACCACCGGAATCCCTAACGTGCCGGTCGCCCTGCTACAGCTTGTTCCTGCTTTGTCCATCGACCTCGGAACGGCTGCCAATTTCGGAGCCCTGGCAGGCGGGGCTATTTCTGGAACCGGCGATGTCGCAGGAGATGTGGGGTCGGGCACGGGTGCCATCGCCCCGGCCATCACCTCGACCGGAACCATTTACCCCACGGGTCATGCGGTTGTGATGACCGCCTTGGGCGATTTCGCCACCGCATACGCTGATGGCAAGAATCGAACCTATGATGTTCTATTGTCCGCAGCTGCTTATGAGCTGGGCGGAAGCACCCTGACGGCCGGAATTTATAAGATCGGAGCTGCGGCTACTTTGGCCTCCCCGGTCACCCTTGATGCCCAAGGGAACCCTGATGCGGTCTTCATCATCCAAGTCACAGGAGCATTGGGTTCAACAGCGTCCGTAGGGAATGTCATTTTAACGAACAATGCCCAAAGTGTGAATGTGTATTGGATCGTCGAAGGTGCGGTTTCCTTGGGGGCAGGCACTCACATGGAGGGGACCCTGCTCGGAGGTGCGGCCATCACTTTTGGTGCTGCCACCACCATCAGCGGTCGGGCGCTGGCTGGGTCGGCTGCTGGCACCGTCGCATTGGCCACCACCCTTTCAGCGCCCACGGGAACTCCACCCGTGGGACTTCCTCCGCCCATTGTGGTGGCGAACACCGTGACCGATGCCAGCGGGAACTACCTGTTCGAAGGTGTGCAGCCGGCCACTTATATCGTCCGCTGGGATCTCTCAAGCATCACCACCAATCGTAGCATCACCGCAGCCAAACAGGGTGGCGATGATGCGTTCGACAGCGACGGCGTGTCCGGCGACGTGGGCGGATTCGTTGCCACTGCGGCGATTGAGGTTCTGAGCGGAACAACCCACCTCGGTGTGGATCTCGGGCTGGTCGATACACTGCCGGCAGTCAAGACGGCGGCGCAGGCCGAACTGACGACGGCGCTGACGACCTATCTGGAAGCGAACTACTACACCGCCGAGAACTGGACGGCGTTGCTAGCCGCCAGAGCGGACGGCAACATCGCCATCGATGCGGCCACCGATCCGACAGGCGTGGCGGCGGCGAAGAACGCGGCGCTGGCGGCGATGGACGCGGTGCCGACGTTTGCCGAGACGCTGGCGGCGAACAAGGCCGCAGCGACGGGCGCGCTGACGACGGCGCTGGCGACCTATCTGGAAGCAGACTACACCGCCGAGAACTGGACCACGCTGAACACCGCCAAGACCAATGGCGACATCGCGATCAATGCGGCCACCAATCCGGCAGGCGTGACGACAGCGCTCGACGCGGCGCTGGCGGCGATGGACGCGGTGCCAACGATTGCCGAGACGCTGGCCGCAGCCAAGGCGGCCGCACAGGCCGCGCTGGCGGCGGCGCTGGCGACCTATCTGGAAACGAACTACTACACCATCGGAAACTGGACGGATCTGATCACCGCCAAGACGGATGGCGGCACCGCGATCAATGCGGCCACCGATCAGGCAGGCGTGACGGCGGCGCTGGACGCGGCCCTGGCGGCGCTGGACACGGTGCCGGTGACTGCCCAGTTACCGAAGTTCACCTCCATCACGCGGTCACCCGAAGGCAACGTCACGCTGGAGCTCATGACCACCCCGAATTTTCTCTTAACTCTCCAAACCAGCACGGATCTCATGAGTTGGTCCACCCTCACCACGGCGACTCCAAGCACCGACTCGTGGACCTTCGTCCATGATGCCACGCTGGCGACCGGTCCAGCGCGTTTTTACCGCGCATTTCTCAATCCGTAAGGCGATCAAAAAACCGAGACTGTGATCAACCGTCGGGAGGGGTCGGTCCTGGGCGTCATTTTTCAAGCGTACGCCTTGGGGGTAGCGGACGGTGTGGACTTGCCGCAAGATCATGGCATTCCGCCCGTTCCCTCCGCCCCCCAATCATGCCCAACCGTCAAATCCTCCTCGTCGTTCTCGCCTTGGTCGCGCCGTTTGTCTTCATGTCTGCCAGTCCGGACAAACCCGCCAAGGGCAAAAAAGACAAAGGCCCCTTCGTCGTCGGCAAACCCGCCTTCACCCCTGATCCGGAAACTCCGGCTTTCGATGCCGCAAAGGTGACGCCGGATCATCTCGAACCCAGCGCGTTCAAAGTACCCGAGGGTTTAGAAATCACCGTCTGGGCCACTTCTCCGCAGTTGTTCAATCCGTCCAACATGGACATCGACAGCGCAGGCCGCATCTGGGTCACCGAAGGGGTTAACTATCGCCGCCACTCCGGCCGCAGCCGTGAGGGCGACTGCGTGCGCGTCTTGCAGGACACCGATGGCGACGGCAAATGTGACAGCAGCCATGTCTTCGTCCGCGAAAAGGAACTCGAATGCCCACTGGGCGTCGCTGTCTTCGACAACGTCATCTTCGTCTCCAACGCACCGAACATCATCAAGTACACGGATGTGGACCGCGACTTGAAATTCGATCCCGCCATCGACAAACGCGAGATCTTCCTCAGCGGATTCGAGCAACCTCAGCATGACCACAGCCTGCACAGCGTGTATGCCGGACCCGACGGCCGTCTGTATTTCAGCAACGGCAACTGCGGCGCAGAATTCAGCGACAAGAGCGGCAACACCTTCCGCATCGGCGGCGCGTACCTGAACAACCCCTATGCCGGCGCCAAGAGCGACGACGGTCACGTCTATGTCGGCGGCTTCACCGCCAGCATTGATGAGAACGGCCACAACGCGCGCATCCTCGGCTACAACTACCGCAACAGCTACGAAGGCGTGCGCACCAGCTACGGCGACATGTTTCTCAACGACAACGATGATCCGCCCGCCTGCCGCGTGAGCCATCTCATCGAAGGTGGCAGCTTTGGCTTCTTCTCACGCGACGGCAAACGCCAGTGGCGTGCCGACAAGCGTCCGGGGCAGAGCATCCCCACCGCTGAGTGGCGGCAGGATGATCCTGGCAGCATCCCCGCTGGCGACGTGTATGGCGGCGGTGCTCCCACCGGCATGTGCTTCTATGAAAACGGCGCGCTTGGTGCAAAATGGGACGGTTTGCTGCTAAGCTGTGAAACCGGACGCAACGTGGTGTTTGGCTACATGCCAAAACCGGACGGTGCAGGCTTCAAGCTGGAGCGTTTCGACTTCTGCACCACGAATACTACAGGCGTATTCAAAGGCAGTGACTTCGTGGGGGGTGCGAACAACCTCTCTGACGAACGCCACACACTTTTTCGTCCTTCGGATGTCTGCGTGGGAGCGGATGGGGCGATTTACATCAGCGACTGGTTTGATAAACGCACAGGTGGCCATCAGGACACGGATGAGACCTGCAGTGGCACGATCTACCGGATCGCGCCGAAGGGGGCTAAGCCCAAGGTGCCTGTGCTGGATCTTGGCACCGTTGCAGGACAGTTCGCTGCGCTGCAATCTCCTGCAACGAATGTCCGCCATGTGGGCTTTGAGCGTCTGAAAGCGGCTGGTGATGTGAACATGCCTGCCGTGCTTAAATTGCGCGATAATGCGAACCCTTACATCGCCGCGCGTGCGGTGTGGCTGCTGGCGCAGCTTGGGGAGCCGGGACTCATTTCCGCACGTGTCTGGCTTGAATCTGAGGATGCCACGAAGCGCCTGGTTGCACTGCGTGCGATCCGTGCCGCCACGACTGATTGCATCGATATTCTGAGCAATCTGACCACCGACCTTTCGCCGATGGTGCGCAGTGAGGTCGCGGTGGCGCTGCGGGATGTGCCGGCGGCGCAAAGTGTGGCACTGCTTTGCAAGCTCTCGCACCATATAGACGGGGGTGACCGCTCGCTGCTGGAAGCCTGGGGGATTGGGTGCACCGGAAAGGAAGAGGCTGTTTGGAAGGCGCTGAAGCCTGTGGGGGCATGGAGCGATGATTTTGCGAACATTGCATGGCGTCTGCATCCCGCCTTAGCTGTGTCGGATTTGGCAAAAAGAGCCGCCAATGGCAAGCTCTCCCCGGAACAGCGGAAGCTCGCGCTCGACCCCCTCGCATTCATCCCGGAGGCCAGCGCGGCACAGGCGGTGCTCGGACTGGCCAAGGACAAAGAGTCTCCGATTCATGCCGACATCATGTGGTGGCTTATCAAGCGCAGCACGGATGACTGGTCCACGTTTGGTATTGCGGAAGCTTTGAAGAAGGAGGGCATCTTTGATCCTGAAAGCGCCAAGCTGGTGACCATCGTCACTCCGGCCGCGATCCCTAACACGGTGAATCTTGATGAGGTACTCAAGCTGAAGGGCAACGCCAAAAACGGCGCGCAGCTCGTCACGCGCTGCGTCATGTGCCATCAGATCAACGGTCAGGGGGTCGAATTCGGCCCGAATCTCGATGGCTGGGGGCGCAGCCAGCCGAGTGAAATCATCGCGCAGGCGCTGATTGAGCCGAGCAAGGACATCGCTCACGGTTACGACGGCATGGAAATCGCCACCAAGGACGGTGTCACCATCGACGGGATGGTTCTCACCGAAGGTGACATCATGATCATCCGCAGCATGGGTGGCCAAAATCAATATGTGGCCAAGTCGCGAATCAAGAGCCGGCGGAAGCTCGACCATAGCATGATGCTCAGCGCCACCCAGCTGGGGCTGACTGCCCAGGATGTGGCTGACATCGTCGCCTATTTGCGTACTGGCCAATAATGGGCGAGTATGAGTGCCTGCATTTTGGTCTGGACAACCCAGTTGATTTTCCGATGCGCTCATGACCTTTTTCCGACTCAGCCTATGCGCCGCCGTTCTGAGTTTCGCTCATTGCAGCCATTCCGAAGCCCCGGACATTGCCGAGGCGGAAAGCGAGGCACGCGCAGGAACAGGCTCCCCGGAGACGGTGGATCTGACGCTGGCGATGACGCCGACCTTTGGAGCGCCACCCGCGCCAGAGCCGGCTCCTGCCCCACCAGCACCGAGTGAGCCGGTCAAGGTGAAGGTAAAGCCAACGAAGGTCGCACAACCCAAAGCCAAGAGCAGCCAACCAGCCAAGCCGAGCGCCGAGGTGGTCAAGGCGAACAGCCCCCCGATACCGCCGATGCCCAAAACCAAGGAGCCCGCAGAGATTGACCGCTCAAAACTGCTTAATCTGATGCGCGAGCCCACGGAGCGCTGAATTTGACCTCCATTCAACGCGTTGACGATGCAGGCTTTCTGTCTTTCGTGACGACAACCCAGCTTTCCTTCTTTTTTAATCAAACATGACCTATATTCGCCTCGGCCTTTGCGCCGCCGTCCTGAGTTTCAGCAGTTGCAGTTCCACAGCTCCTGAACCTGCGGAGTTCCAGCTTTCCGCCGACGCACTGAGCAAGCAATATCGCGCCACGCGCAAGACTGGTTCCGTCCGCCTTTACGCCGATAAGATCGAAACCACCCGCGATTCATTCGGGCGGGAAACCCACCTCGCCAGCGGCGGAGCCCTCCTGGTGAAAGAAACCCACCCGCCGATTTACGCGCAAGCTTCCGAGATTGCAGTCACTCCGGATTTTTCCGAAGTCAGCGGTAGATCGACCGTCAAAAAGAATGACCGTCTCTACCTTGGTGAGGACGAATCGACCAAGATCCGGATCGACGGCACCGCCATCAAGCCGGAAGGCCCGCATGCCGTTCGCGGCATTGCTGCGGCCGTTGATGAAGCCGCTCTGAAAGCCCAGGCCGAAGCGAAAGCGCAGGCCAAGGCAGTGAAAGAAAGCGAGGCGCAGAAACTCGCTGAAGCCAAGGCCCAGGCGAAAGCCGAGGCTCTCGCTGCGGAGGAATCCGAGGCGAAGGCCAAAGCCGAAACCAGAGCTCAGGCCAAGGCGCAGGCTCTGGCGGAAAAAGAAGCCAAAGCGAATGCGAAAGCTGAAGCCCAAATGGCAGAACGGGAAGCGATGACCCAGGCCAAAGCTGAGAGAGAAAGAGCCATTGCTGAGGCTCAGGCCAAGAAGAATGAAGCCCAGGCAAAGGCCGAAAAGGAACAGGTGCTGGCGGATGCGATGGCCAAAAAGAAAGCTGAAACTCAAGCAAAGGTCGCCGAGGAAAAAGCGAGAGCCGAAAAAGCCAGCCTCAAGGCAGCCGCCGAGCCACCTGCGAAGCCCAAGAAAGTCACCCGAGCTCCCGCCAAGCCCAAGGTGGCCGCCACCAGCGCTGCCCCCAAGCCCAAGAGCACCCCACCCGCCCCGCAGCCGAAAGCGGTCGTGGCCACTCCCGACAAGCCAGCGACTCCACCGGCAGCCCCTGCGGTGGATCGCAGCAAGCTTCTCAAGCTCATGCGCGAGCCGACGGAGCGCTGATCGTTTGATGTGATGAGCTTGGTCTTTGGATAGGCGGAGATGCGGACCTGATGTTGGGAACTGCCGCTGAGGAGCCGGGAAGATCATACCTGGCATGAATGGCACCCGGTTAAGCCTAGAACCGGAGATGGTGGCCTACGGAATACACGGAACAGACGGATGCCTGGCGTGGTTGGCATCCTATTTTCGCTGTGGTTGTCGAGAAAATGCACGGAAAGACTGGGGTAATCCTGGAAAGAACCACCAAACACTCGACAAATGGAACGATTAGCAAACTCCCAACTTGTGCATCGACTAGTTTTTTTACTGCTCATGCTTTCAATGCGATCTTCGGCAATAGCCAATGTCGCGGTTCAAGACTTCGATACTCACATAGAGGACGCGGAGACTGTTCTCACTGGGATGGTCAGAGAAGGTCGGCAAGGGCAGGTCATCCTTGTTGTTGAGACTGCATTGAAGGGGGCAGGAAAGCCAAACGAGGAAATCGTTATTGATGAGAACTCCAGATTGGCGTGGCGTCACGTGCCCGGAGGCGGGCCAATGCCTCCGACTAGTTACGCTGATTTTGTGCGGCAAATTCAGCAAGCTGACTGGTATCAAAAACGAGTGGTGCTCGTCGGATCCATCAAAAATGGGAAATGGATAAGCTACTGTTACGATTGGTCCGTTTGGACCTCCGGTTTGTCTACGCGG
>JAIPJY010000094.1 GCA_021733925.1 Prosthecobacter sp.
ACCTTCCGCTGTTGGCTAAGGTGACAAACTTCTGTCGCTGCTCCGTCGTAGGGGTGTTGGTCCAAGGCATAGACCAACCCATACAGTGTAACCCATGTCCCCGGTCAGCTTGTCACCCATGTGCCCGGTCCGAACCATCCCGGCCTGACGCTCACGGGCATGTACAACGTGCTGGAAAAGTTGCGCGCCGGCGAGGAGCTGACGGCCAAGGACAAGCTCATTCACGACCAGGGACTCGTCTCCATCCTCCAGCAGCTCCACGACAGCCTCGATGAAGCCGTCTTTGCGGCCTATGGCTGGCAGCACCTCTGGGAGGCACGACAGGAAGCGCAGAGCGGAAGCATGCTCGACTTCAAGACCGGCATTCTTTCTCAGGTCGATTGCAACCCCGATGGCTTTCTCATCAGCCTCGCCGCCTGGGAACGCGAACTCGATGCTGAAATCCTCCAGCGACTCGTGACGCTCAACGCGCAGCGCGCGGAGGAAGAAGCGCGGGGCATCATCCACTGGCTGCGTCCGGAGTACCAGAACAGCGCGGGGAAAACGAAGGAGACGCAAGACACTCTCAACCTGCCGAAGACGAGCGGGACGAAGGCGAAAGCGCCAGCGGTGAAGAAGTCCGGCAGCAAAGTCCCGTGGCCCAAGCCGCTGGCTGAACGCATCCGCGCCACGGAGCAGGCGCTGCATGCTGCTGGCCAGGCCGTCACGGCGGAGGAGATCACGACCCAGTTCTCACGCGCCAGGGCGGCGGATCTGCTGGAGATTTTGGAGAGCCTGGTGACACTGGGGAGAGCGCGGAAGGATGGGGAGAAGTTTGGAGTGTGATTTTTTGCTGATGGAGGTTCAGGGGGCCGGGCTTGGTTTCGCAGGCGGCGGGCGCTGGAGGACGCCCGGAAGTCCGCATCGTCCAAGGCGTTCCGGTACATTGCAGCGAAGCTGAAGTAGGGCGTACACTGCCTGAAATTGACCACGGAATACACTGAATACACGGAATCAGATCCAGCCTCTGATTTCCGTGTATTCAGTGTATTCCGTGGTTTGATCGATTCCGACGAAGAGTGTCCGAGGTGGGTGCCTTACGATCAATCTCGCCTTCTGCGAAAAAATTCCCCAAGATGCAGGAATGTCAGCCGTGATGCCCGCCGAACACACCCACATGAGCGAACCGCACGACCTTTTTCTAGAAACCCTGCAGCGCTATGAGCGGCCCCTGATCCGCTATGCGCATGGCTACACGGGGGATCTGGAAGACGCGCGTGACATCGTGCAGGACGTGTTTTTGAAGCTGAGCCTACACCTCGCCACTCTGGATCACGAGCGGCTGGCCCCCTGGCTCTTCACTGTGTGCCGCAACCGTGCCCTGGACCATCACCGCAAACATCAACGCCTCGTCGTTATGGAAACTGAAACACTTGATCTCGAAACGTCCGCCTCTCCCGCGCCGAATGACGCGATGGAGCAGCGGGAGACCGCCACTGCGCTGCGGGAACTCATCGAAACTCTGCCGGTGCGACAGCGCGAGGCGGTGCGGCTGAAGTTCATCGCAGGGCTGGACTACCAGCAGATCAGCGCGGCGATGCAGACGAGCATCGGCAACGTGGGCTACCTGATCCACCACGGCGTGGCCGCGCTGAAGACCAAGTGGAAGGACCATGACGCGCCGCAGGCAGTGAAACTGAAACACGCCATCGCTTAAACCCTCTTATTTATTTTTTTTTGCTATGAAACCGGAACAAATCACCGCCTGGGCGCTGGATGAAGCCAGCGCCGAAGAACGCCAGCAGCTGGAGGCGGCGCTGCTAGAGAATCCGCAGGACAAACTGAAGGCGGACGACACAAAGGCCTTCTGCGACTTTCTGCTGAGTGAGCTGCGGGATGACTCGCTGGCGCTGACGGACAAGCAGCGTGAGCGGCTCGTAGAGCAGGCTGCCGTAGGGCAATCGTCCCGATTGCCTCATGCAAGCGAGACGCTTGCGCTACAGCCGGAGGCTGGCGGGAAGGCTGCCAAGACCACGCGGTGGAACATTGGGGTCATCGTGCGACTTTCCCTGGCGGCGTGTGCGGTGCTGGGGGGATTTTGGACGTGGCAGGCGTACTCGGGGAAGAATACGGCGGCGCGTGATGTGGCGGCGGTGGTGGTGGAGGAGAAGCCTGACATCAAGGTGCATCTGCCGCAGAAGCCGGAGGCGAAGAGGAAAGTGGATGCTGGGGCTGAGGCGCGGCTGCTGGTGGAGGCGCAGAACAAGGCGCTGGTGAAAATGGAGCCGCAGGTGGCGAAATCGCTGGCTGCAGCACCGGTGCCTGCGCCTGTGTCTGCCCCTGCGGCGGCTGCCTCGGCGCTGGCTTTGAACACGGAGCAGCGTGGGATGAGCCCCGGTGATGTGGAGAGGCTGAAGCAAGTGCAGGATCAGAACGCGTATGGCCTGGACTTTGGCGGGAGCATTGAGGGGTTCAGTTATTCCAATGCGGGTGTCGTGGCTGGGTCGGGCGTGATTGCGCAGAGGGTGGAGATGGTCGCTGTGGCGGCTGCGCCGGTGGCAGCGGATGGGAGTGGCGTACTGGTAGGATCTGGTAGCATGCTGATGCCGCAGGGCACGGGCGTGGTGACTTTGAATGGCGGGACTGCTGTGACGGCGGGGGGCGCGGTTTCTGGCTCTGGCGGCGGCAGGCCTGCCGTGACTTCGACTGCAACGGGTCTGGTCAAGGCGCCGCTGGGGTGGCCTGCTGCGAGCCTGAGTTTGAAGGCTGGGTTCTATCCGGAGCAGATGGTGGGGTACGCTCTGACTCCCAATGTCACGAAGATTGATGGCTTTATTAATTTGTATGTCCCGAGATGGCAGGATATGAACGGATTGACGTTGGTGGTGGCGCACGGTCGCCGGGTTCTCGTGACACCTCAAAAGACAGGTCTTGTCAGTTGCCTTTTGCCAGGTGCGGAGATTCTGACGGCGAACGGCTGGCCTCTGATGCCTCAAGCGAATCCAAGCGTGCTGGCAGCCTCCGGGGATCTGGATGGGGCGGGTTCGCTGGCGGATTTTCAGGTGGGCGTGGATTTTGGAGACATCGGGATGTACAACCGTGGCAGTGCCTCGGTGGTGTTGAGAGCTGCGAACGCAAGCACTGGCAGCATCTTGGTTCAGTCTGGCGCTCCTCTCACGTTCAACTCGATCATACAGCAGCGCCGCTGGCCTTTGAATGCGTTTTCCACCACTTCCTCCATGGGGGACAGATATTTCAAAGGTATTGGAATCGGAATTCCTGTCTATGGATGGATCCCGTTGCCTCAGGAGGTGAATACGAATTCACCGGGGCTGATTTCTTTTGCCACGGCTGCCAGCTCGGAACTCAATGAATCCCGAGGCAGCGATTCCATTTCGACGGAGGATCGGGGGCTTCTCGGCGGACTTTTGCCAAGGGATCAGGGCCTGGCTGTGAATCCTGCGGCCCTAGCGGATGCCTCGGGGGTGAGAGAATTGCAGGCGGCTGTTTTCAACTTGAACGCCTTGAGAGAGCGTGTGGATCTGATGGGGCCGCCGGTGGTCACGACCAAGGCGGGGACGCGGGCCACGATGATTGTGACTCGTGAGTTTGTGTATCCAACCGGTGCGATCGTTGATGAGAGCAGCAGACCCAGGAACCTGAGTGAGGGAGAGCCTGCATTTGGTGACACGGTGGCGAATACGAGCTCTGGCGCGTTTGGGAGGAATTCGCTCGCGTTTGGGAATATGGTGGGAGAGAAAACTATTGGGGAGAATGTGGTGGCAGGAACCTCTCTGAGCAGGAGCGACGTGGGCGAGCTGGCCAAGGATGGTGCAACGAGCTACACCGCTAACAACACGTTCACTGGCGATGTCGCGATCAACAATGGAACGGCTCGGCCTTCTAAGAATCTGAGCGCCCCCGCTCCGGTGAACGATGACCTCGGGATCAATGTCTCCATCGGCTACGACTCCAACTACTACGCGTGGCGGGGCGCTGCAGCACCTGCGCAGGCGGGTGTGGTCACCTTTTCAGGCGTTGCTTCAGGCCCCACGAGGGATGGCGTCACGCTTCGGGGTGATGGGTTAGGTGATGGAGGTCTCACCAAGAGCGGAGCGGGTGCGCTGGTCGTGACGGGTGCTAAAAACTACACGGGAGCAACCACGGTCAATGGCGGCAGGTTGACTGTGACCGGTGGTGGTGCGGTGATGCAGTATGGCGATGGGCTTGTCAGGGCTTCGGGTGCGACTGAACAACTGCAACGCGCTGCGGGCGCGACGTTTAATAATAACGGCGGCGTTGTTGCCGCCCCGTCGCCTGCTGCGCCTGCTGCAAAGCCTATGGACATGGGTGGAGTGGTGCTGACCACTGGCAACGCTGCCGATGTACACACCATGACCACTGCTGTCGTGGGGAATCCTCAGGCTGCGACCGCGGGTGCCACGAACACAACGGCACTCGGACTGCAGGCTGAGGTGAGCAAGGTTCAATCGGGGCTGATGCTGGCGAATGGCGCGGCTGAAACTGGCAACTACGACGTGGCCATCACGCAATACCAGGATGTGCTGCGCACGGACCCTAACAACGCGGCGGCGCGTCGTGGCATGGAAACCTCTGAGCGGAAGCGCCAGGAGTATTTCAAGACGGCTTATGATCACCAGAGGTCCAAGATGCTGGCCCAGGTGGATGAGAACTGGGAAGACAAAGTGCCGGTGCCTGGGAGTCCTGGACAGTACGTGGATATCAATGAGCCTGCCATGAAGCGTAATGTCCCAACCAATGAATCCGCCACAGTGCTGGAGATGAAGGTCAATCAGCAGACGGACGCACGCTACTTTATTGACGATGCGACCACCCGCATCAATGTGAACGACCCTGAAGGGAAGGCGGTGCCCCTCATCTTCGTCGATCCGAGAAGTGGCGAATCCTACACGCGGATCATCGAGAACGAGATGAAGGAGGTGGCGCGTGAGCCGCTGTCCACGCTGTCGATCGATGTGGACACGGCGTCGTATGCGAATGTGCGGCGCTTTTTGAACCAGAACATGCTGCCGCCGCCGGATGCGGTGCGCATTGAGGAGCTGGTGAATTATTTCCCCACGTCTGAGGAAGGCCCGGCGCATTACGCGAAGGAACCCTTCGGTGTGCGCGTGGAGCTGGCACCATGCCCATGGCAGCCGGTGCACCGGCTGGCGCGCATTGCCATCAAGGGCCGTGAACTGGACAAGGACCGCAAGGCGAGCAATCTGGTCTTCCTGGTGGACGTGTCGGGCTCGATGAATGAGCCGGCGAAACTGCCGCTGGTGCAGCAGTCGCTGCGCATGCTGACGGAGCAACTGGTGGAAGGGGACCGCGTGACGATGGTGGTGTATGCGGGGAGCAGCGGCGTGGTGCTGCCGCCCACGGGTGGGGAGAAGAAGGAAGAGATTTTGGCGGCGATCAATCGCCTCAGCGCGGGCGGCAGCACGCACGGCAGCGCGGGGATCAAGCTGGCGTATGAGCAGGCGGTGGCGGGCTTCATCAAAGGCGGCGTGAACCGCGTGATCCTCTGCACGGACGGCGACTTCAATGTGGGTGTGAGCTCGCCGGAGGAGCTGGAAAAACTCATCAAGCACAAGGCCAAGACGGGTGTGTTTCTCAGCGTGCTGGGCTTTGGCAGCGGCAATCTGAAGGACCGCACCATGGAAACCCTGGCCGACAAAGGCAACGGCAACTACGCCTACATCGACAGCCTGAGCGAGGCGCGCAAGGTGCTGGTGGAGCAGATGAGCGGCACGCTGGTGACCATTGCCAAAGATGTGAAAATCCAGGTGGAGTTCAATCCGGCGGCGGTGCGCAGCTATCGGCTGATTGGGTATGAAAACCGGCTGCTGGCGAAGGAAGACTTCAATGATGACACGAAGGACGCCGGCGAGATCGGCGCGGGTCACAGCGTGGTGGCTTTGTATGAGGTGGTGCCTGCGAATCTGCCGCCCGGCGCGGAACCCCGCCCGCTGGTGGACGACTTGAAGTATCAGGCTGCTGCAGTCGCCCCTGCGCAACTGGCGGAAGCGGCGAAGACCGGCGAGATGATGACGGTGAAGCTGCGCTACAAGGAGCCTGAGAGTGACCTGAGCAAGCTGATCGAAGTGCCGACGAAGGACGAAGGCAAGACGCTGACGGCGAGCACGGAGGAATTCAAATTCAGCGCGGCGGTGGCGGGCTTTGGCCTGCTGCTTCGTGACTCAAGCTACAAAGGTACGCTGAGATGGGAAACGGTGCGGAGACTCGCGCTGGATGGCAAAGGCGCGGACAAACTGGGGTATCGCGGGGAGTTTCTGCAGCTCATCGACAAGGCGCGGGGGCTGAAGGAGACGCGGTAGAGAATGGGGGATGGTTGACAGGCAGTACGACAGGCACTCCTGCCTGTCGATCAGCGCTCCGAAAAAACCCATAGCCTGCAAGTCACGCTTTCACACCGCCGCAGCAGTCTGACGCTTTCGGGCACCCTTTAAAACTCGGTGCCTGCCCGAGAAATGGCGGTGCCGCTGGCCGACAGACAAGGAGTGTCCGTCGTACTTCAGAAGTGCGAACTCTGCGGTGTAAAATCCGTGTGCTCCGAAAGCCACGCCTTTCTCCGCAAGAAATGCCGGGGAGCGCTGTAGTTTTCACACGCCCCGTTGGGGGTTCCCATTCTGCATGCCGCGCCACGCCCTGATCGCCCCGTTTTTTTGCCTCGTACTCACTGCGGCCTCCATCACGCGAGGGGCGGATGCCACAGCTCTATGGTCGGGGAAGGTGCGGCGGATTTTGGATGAGAACTGTGTGAAGTGCCACGGCGTGCTGGAGCAGAAGGGCGGTCTGGAACTGGACACGCCGGAGATGGTTCTCAAAGGCGGTGAAGATGGTGCCGTGGTGTCGCCGGGCAAGCCGGAGGCGAGCGCGCTGTTCACGAGCCTGGAGAAGGGCGCAGACCCGCACATGCCGCCGAAGAAGCAGCTCACGGATGCGGAGCGTGCGGCGGTGAGGGAATGGATCGCCGTGCTGCCAGTGACGCTGGCTGCCGTAGAGAAGGCGCAGCCAAAGGTGGCGCGGAAGTTTGGCTCGGGCGAGGAGGCGATCTCGACACTGCTCGCAGAAGGCTGGGCACGCGCAGGCGTCCAACCCGCCGCCGCCGTGACCGATGCCGTCTGGTGCCGCCGTGTGTATCTGGATCTGGCGGGGCGCATTCCCACGCAGGCGGAGCTCGCGGCCTTTGTCGCGGCTCCGCAGCGGGATGGGTTGATCGACAAGCTGATGGCGGCACCGGAGTATGCGGTGCGGATGCGGGAGCTGTGGGACCACTTCATGATGGGCCGCCTCACACGCGGCAATCCCGATGGTCGGCGCAAAGGCTCCGGCTGGTGGACCTTCCTTGAAAAAGCCTTCAAGGACAACCGCCCATGGAACGAGGTGGTGTATGACGTGCTATGCGCGAAGCCTGACAAAGCACCGGACCGCAAGGGTGCCTCATGGTTTTTGTTTGAGCGGAAGAACGACTTCCAAAAGATCGCCGAGGCCGTGGCGCCCGTGGTGTATGGCACGCGGATCGACTGCGCGCAGTGCCATGACCATCCGCTGGCAAGGGAGATCAAGCAGGCGCACTACTGGGGGCTGGTGGCGGCGTTTAACCGGGGCAAGAATGTGGATGCGAGCACGGGCGTGGCGGAGAGCGCGGTGGGCGGCTTCATGAATTTCACGAATTTGAAAAAGGAATCCCAGCCAGCCGTGGTCACGCTGCTGACGGGCCGCACGCTGCCGGAAGTGTGGCCTGGCGGCGAGACGAAAGAGAAAGACGGACCAGAGATGTATGAGGACGCGAAGGCCGCTGTGCGCGTGCCGAAGTACTCACGGCGCGAGGCTTTTGCCGATGCCGCCACGCAGGATAATCCGCTGCTGGCGCGCGCGTTTGTGAATCGCATGTGGGCGGCGCTGACGGGTCGCGGGATCGTGAATCCGCCGGATGAGATCAACGAGCGCAACACGCCGAGCCATCCTGAATTGCTGGAGTGGCTGGCGCAGGATTTTGCCGCGCACAAGTATGACACCCGCCGCGTGGTGCGGGAGATCGTGCGCAGCCGGGTGTATGCGCTGGGGGCGGGTGATGCCGCACCTGAGTTGTTTGCGGGAATGACTGAGCGTCCACTGACGGCTGAGCAACTGGCCCGCTCGTGGCGCGTGGCGGTGGGCCTGCCACCGGATGATGATGAGTTCCGCCGCAGTGTGGTGACGGCGATGCCGGACGTGCTGCCGAAGGAATACAACGCGTCGTTTCAGCAGGCGCAGTTTTTATCGGGATCGCCGACGATGAACGCGCTGCTGCAAGCGGCGCAGGGCGGCATCATCGCGCGGCTAACGGCGCTGCCGGATGTGAACGCTCGGGTGCGGGAGGCGTTTCAAGCGGTGTATGGCCGCGCGCCGGGTGCGGAGGAAGCGGCGCAGGCGGCGGCGTTTGTGACGGCGAATGCGGACAGGCCTGCGGAAGCGACGCGGGATCTGCTGTGGGCGCTGATGACGAGCGCGGAGTTTCTGGCGATGCCGTGATTTTTGTTTTGAGACTCGCAGAATAGGGTGACAGCCTCATGGGCAGGATCAGCCTTCTCTACATCACGCAGGTCACTTATGTCATGGGCTCCCGGCAGGGAGCCGAGAGATTAGCCGGTGGTGGAGCGAAACCGCGAAGCGGTGCAGCGGGAACCACCGGATAGGCCCATGACACAATTCCCATTCAAGGCCGCATGCCGGTGGTATGCGAGAAGCTTTCAGCCATCCAGCGTTTACGAGAGGTCTTCTCACGGCTCTCGCATACCTCCGGCATGCGACCTTGAGCTTGGGTGTGCGGTTCGCGAGATCCGGTGGTTCTCGCTCGGCAAGCCTCGCTTCACCACCGGCTAATCTCTCTGCTCCCTCCAGGAGCTTTGGATAAGACTGCGTGTGGATGGTATGGCCTGATCTTGGATGAAAGTTGTCTCCCTGTGATGCGAGGCTCAACAGGACTGCTGATCAATCGTCATTTGGCAGTCAGGTAGCAGCGGGGCCAGCAATGCCATCAGTTCGGCGCTCTGGTCTTGATGAGTCCATTGTTCTGCCGGATGGCCTTCTGGATACTCTGGAAAAATTTGGATCCAATACCTGGGCCTCCTATCTGGGTCCACCTCATCACCATCCGGCAGATCAAAAACAACCACGTCATGCAGTGCCACTTTCCCCATGGCGGCAGGAATCTCATCGAAAGCCTCGGTTGGAAATAAAGACAGCCCCAGAAAGCCAGCCACAATGCTGACAAACGTCTCGAAAGGGATGTCTGGGCTGACCGCAACATCAGCTTTCACCCAGCCGTTTTGTGCGGCGATCCAGTTGTTTGTTGAAGGGGGTGGCATGAGGGAACAGGGGCGCCAGACGGATTCCCAGCCTCAGTGGGAAAGCAGTTCGTTGGGGATGGCGCTCCAGTCGGGCTGGCCGGGGGGCTTCCATTGGATGCGGGTTTCGGCTGTGTGAGTTGCATAGCCGATGCTGGTGACGGGGATCTGGCCTGCGCTCAGCTCAATGCTTGCGGCTTTGTTCACGCCGTCGCGAAACTTGCAGACGATCTGGCCATTGATGACGAGTTCGTTGCGGTCAAAGCCGCTGTCTGTGCGGAATTCATAGAGGCCGGGCTTGTCGATCTTGATGAAGCCGCTGACCACGGCATTTTCATCGACATTTTTGGTCCAGCTGGAGAGAGATTTGAGTGTGTGGGGAGCGCCGATGGGCTTGCCAAGATCGGCAATGGAGACATAGCCGTTGTAACCGTCCCCGGAAGACTGGGAAGGATGCCTGCGGTATCGCACGATCTCCAGCCCCCGGGCTTTTTGTGTTGACTGGCCGATGGGCGGTGGGGCGGCAGAGGGACTGGCGGTGGCAAGGAGTGCCACGAGGGTTTTGAGCTCGCCGTTGATTTCGTTGGATTCAGCGAGGTTGGCGGCGGCCATGGCCTGCTTGAGCGCGGGCTGAAGTTCGCGACCGTACTGCCGCTGCACGGCGGTGACTGCCGTATCGTAGTGCACGCGGGCTTCATTGGCCTGGGAGGTTTTGAACGGGCCAGCGGTCGCTGGCGCACTGTCGGCGGTGATTTTTTCGCGCATGGCGGTGATGGCGTTCGCGTCATCCAGATCGCCGGCTGTGAGCGCGGCTTTCACGGATTGTTCCAACTCAGCGGAGTACTTCAGCCGGGCGGCCTTCATGGCTGCCGTGTAGGTGCTTTGCGCCGTCACTGCCGCCGGGGTGGTGAAGGTGCGAGTGCCGGCTGCGGGCTCTGCCTGGGCGAAGGCATGGAGGAGGGGCAAAGTGAGGGCGAGGCCGATGATGAGGAATTTTGTTCTCATGAAGATAATCCAAAAGACTACAAGGGATGTGGTTTGGAAGGCAAGTGAATTTCGGTGGGTGGGCGTATGGAGCGAGGCAGAGAATAGGACCTATCTGTGCTGCGCCCCCCCCGAGGTTCCGGTCACCAAAGAACCTGAGCCGGGCAAAAAACGCTGCTAAAAAGTGGGCTCAAAGGGTGTAACAGTCACGCGCCTGAAACGCCCCCTTTTTACCTGATGAATCTCCGCGATCCTAACCCACGCTGCCCGACGAATGAGCACACGCTGCATCGGCGGCTGTTTTTGAAGGGACTGACGGGTGGGGCGCTGGCGAGTACGGCGAGCTTTGCGGGGCTGTTTCAGAATCCGGTGTTTGCGGAGGAGACGAAGAAGGCGCAGAAGCATTGCATCCTGCTGTGGCTGTGCGGGGCGCCGAGTCAGTTTGAGACGTGGTATCCGAAGCCGGGCAGGCCGGGGAACGGGCCCTTTGGCAGCATGCCCACGAAGATTCCGGGCATCCATTTTTCTTCGCTCATGCCAAAGTGCGCGAGCATCGCGGACAAGCTGAATCTGGTGCGGAGCATGAAGACGAACCAGCCGGAGCACCTGCAGGCGATCAATCTGCTGCAGCGCGGCAGCCCGGAGCGTGCGGGCTTCACGCGGCCGACGCTGGGGAGCAGCCTGGCGCAGGTGATGGGGCAGCTGGATGCGAAGCTGCCGAACTTTATCTTTTTGGATCCCGTGCCCGGCGGCAACGAATTCGAGGCCTTCAAGGCGGGCAACTGGGCGGGCTGGCTCGGCGCGGAGTACGCACCAGTTCGGCTGGGCGGGGACTACACGCAGTTTTTGCAGAGCGAGGGGGCGAGCATCCCGCAGCATGACAAGGAGTCGCGCGAGACGTTGCGCAAGTTTCTGACTTCGAAGTATGAGCGGGATCGCAGCAGCGCGGTGGCGCGCAGCCAGAACGCGGCCTTTGAACGCATGAAGGGACTGAGCGCGAGTGCGGACCTGTTTGATGTGAACAAGCTGCCGGCGAAGGACCGCGAGCGCTACGGCCCGGGAAGTTTTGCGCAGCATGCGCTGATGTCCCGCCACCTCGTTGAAAACGGCGCGCCGTTTGTGATGGTGGCCAATGGTATGAACTGGGACAACCACGTGTTCAACCATGAGATCCATCAGATGCTTGTGCCGGAGCTGGACCATGTGGTGTACAATCTGGTCAATGATCTGGAAGAGCGCGGACTGCTGGATTCGACGCTGGTGATCGCGATGGGTGAGTTTGGCCGGAGTCCGTGGATGAATGCGGCGCGGGGTCGCGAGCACTACCCGACGGCCTGGAGCATGATGATGACCGGCTGCGGCCTGAAGCGCGGCGTGGTGACGGGTGCGACGGACATCGATGGCGTGGATGTGATCGAGAAGCCGTACAGCGAACAGAATCTGTTTGCGACGATCTTCACGGCGCTGGGGATTGATCCGTATGCGGAGTATGATCTGCCGGGCATGCCCACTTTCCACCGGGTGGAAAATAAGATGGAGCCGATCCGAGATATTCTTGCCTGAGACCGCCGATGAAACTGACCCGCACCAAACAATACGAGATCCCCTTTGGCGTGCTTGGGCTCGCGATGACGCCGGATGGCGCGCATGCCTATACGGCGAGCATGGACGGCAGCGTGCATGCGGTGGACATGGCCAGCGGCAAGACGGAGGTGTTTGAAAAGATGCACACTTCCTATGCCAGCGGCTGTGTGCTGCTGCCGGATGGCAAGACGCTGATCTCCGCCGGATATGACGGCGTGCTGCTGTGGCATGACGTGGCCACGCGCAAATGCACCCGCGAGGTGAAGGCGCATCAGTTCTGGAGCTGGCAACTCGCGCTCTCGCCGGATGGCAAACGCGTCGCCAGCGTGACCGGTCAGTACATCGCCGGGGGCTGGAAGTATGAGCCTGCGGCGGAGAGCGAGCCGTCTGTGCGCGTGTATGACACGGCGACTGGTGAACTGGTGGCGAGCTACAGTCACACGCCGCCGGTGCTGAGCTGTGCCTTCAGTCCTGACAGCAGGCATCTTGCTGCGGGGAATATGATGGGTGAGGTGCGCGTGTGGGATGTGCTGGCGAAGGATGGCAAGCCGGTGTCGCAGTGGACGTCGCCGGATTTTACGTCGTGGGGCACCACCAAATCCCACCACTACTCGGGTGGCATTTACAGCCTGGTATTTTCACCGGATGGGAATGCCCTGTTAGGTTGTGGTATGGGGCCGATGGTGGACCCGATGGCGGGCAACGGCAAAATGACATGGCAGCGCTGGGAGTGGCGCACGGGCAAGCGCGTGGATCAGATCAAGGACGGGCAGCACGGCTCCGGCCTGATGGAGTCACTGGCGTGGCATCCGGATGGAAAGCATTTCCTGATGGCGGGACGTCAGGCGCAGGGGACGTGGAATGCGGCGTTGTTCAGCGCTGCGGATGGCAGTTTGGTTTCATCGATGGACACCAAGTCACGCATGACGCACGCGCGGTTTGCGGCGGATGGGAAGAGCCTGATGGCGACAGTGATCACGGGTCATGGGAAGGTGAAGCCGGGGCAGCCGTGGCCTGCGATGGGGCGGGTGCAGGTGTATGCGGTGGAGGTGTGAGGGGAACTTGGTTCCTTGTTTCAGCCTGATCGTGCTCTTCTGAACCGGACCGCCTTCCTTCTTCGCCAAGGCTACGCAGGACAGGAAAGGCGGGACTACAATACGTGCCGTGCGCGCCGCAGAAAGCGATGGGCGGCACGGATGCTTTTCAGCACGGGGATGGGGCGGTGGCTCTGCTTTACTTATGATTCAGGCAAAGTCTCAGCAGGGATGTGAAGGGCGGAAGATTGGGGCCGAAGGCTCTGTGGAGATCGGCCATGGTGAAGCCTTTGTCATCGGACTCGCCGAGATTGAGAAAATTTTGATCTGCGGGATCGGGTTTAAACACCACGAAGCCCACGCCATACTTTTTGATGCATCTCAGCTTCATTCGACGACGCGCGCTTTCGGACATGACTGCGGTGTCGATGGAACGAATCCAATCATACTGAGGTGCGGTCCAAAAGGGTTTTCCTTGAAGTTCGACGAGACCCGGCTTTCCAAATGTGCCCGGTTTGGTGTACGACTTCAGGACTTTGGCGTCCACCTGGTTTTCCAGCTGGATCGCACGCAGGTACTTGCCCTCCAGAGTCCGCGTGGTCAGGTCTTTGAAGTCCGCCGCGTTTTTCCAGGAGGTGCAGGAATTGAGCATGAGCAGCATGGCGAGCAGCAGCCCGGCCGTGGCGAGGTTGGTCATGCGGTTGGGCCTGCGATCAACGATGTGAGGAGAGTGCATGGGGATTTAGGGATTGCAGACATATTACTCCCAAGGACCCAACATGCGAACTCACTTTTGCTGGCAGGGGGGGCGCTGGCTCAGGCTGTGGGCGGGGCGGTTTGCTTGGGCAGTTTGGTGAGGCGGTAGCGCTGGATCTTGTACTGGAGGGCGCGGCGGCTGATGCCGAGGGCTTGGGCGGCGGCTTCGCGGTTGGAGGTGACTTTGAGCAGGGTCTGGCGGATGAGCTCGGCCTCGACCTGGGCGAGGGTCATGCCGGGCTGGATGGCGATGGCGTCTGGCTCGCGCCGCCCCTGGTGCATGGCGGGTGGGAGGTCGTCGAGACTGATGGCGGCGTTCGGGACGGTGACGACGAGGCGCTCGACGAGATTGCGCAGCTGGCGGACGTTGCCGGGCCAGCGCAGGGTCTGAAAGAGGCTGAGGACTTCGGGTTTGAATTTCTTGGGCCGACGACGGTGCTTGGTGCAGAAGTGGTCGGTGAAGGATTTGACCAATGGGGCGATGTCTTCGGCGCGCTGGCGCAGCGGGGGCATCATCACGGAGACGATGTTGAGGCGGTAAAAGAGGTCTTCGCGAAAGGCACCGCCGGTGACGGCTTCGGCTTCGAGGTCTTTGTTGGTGGCGGCAATGATGCGGGCATTGGCGCGCTCGCTTTTCTGACTGCCCACGGGGCGGTAGGCGCCGTCTTCGAGCACGCGGAGGAGATCGCCCTGGCCTTTGCGGGAGAGATCGCCGATTTCATCGAGAAAGAGGGTGCCGCCCTGGGCGAGCTGAAAGCGGCCTTTGCGGTCGCTGACGGCTCCGGTGAAGGCGCCGCGCACATGACCGAAGAGTTCGGCTTCGATCAAGTTTTCGGGCAGGGCGGCGCAATTGACGGCGATGAAGGGCTGGTTTTTGCGGCGGCTTTTTTCATGGATGGCGCGGGCGACGACTTCCTTGCCGGTGCCGCTTTCGCCGCCGATGAGCACGGTGACGTCGGTGGGGGCGATCTGCTGGATGAGACGGCTGATGTCCTTCATGGCGGCGCTGCTGCCGGCGAAGATGTCGGGGTCTGAGCGGCGGCGGAGGCGCTGCTTGATCTGCTGGTCTTCGGCTACTAGGGACTGGTGGTCCAGTGCCTTGCGGACGGACTCGGCGAGCTGCGCGGCGTTGACGGGCTTGGAGAGGTAGTCAAAGGCGCCTTTGCGCATGGCCTCCACGGCGGTGTGGATGGTGCCTTTGTCGCTGAGGAAAATGAACTGGGTGTCCGGGGTGATGCCGCGCACTTTTTCCATGAGTGCGACGGCGTCGATGCGCTGAGCGTCGAAGGATTTGACGACAACATTGAAGAGCTCACCGGCGGCGAGGTTCAAGGCGTCGGTCTCATGGGAGGCGACGGAGATGCGGTAGCCGACTTTGGCCAGCACATCCCGAATGACGCGGGCGGATGCGGCATCGCGATCGAGGACCAGGATGTGGATGTTGGCGGGTTCCATGCAGGTGTGGAACAAGTCTGCACTTGAATGCTCCTGCAAGTGCAGAATTTGCACGCAGGTGCGGGTGGTGGAAAGCAACTGCAAACTGGCGTGGTGCTGGAGGCCTTGATGTACAAGGGCTGGGACGTCTGTGGGATGACATGGCACCTGAAATGCAATGTCAGGGGCTGACATGCTCAAATCTTCCACCCAACGCACATCTTCATCCCGCGGCCCGTCTGACAGCGAGCTGCTGAATTCCAAGAAGGACCAGGACTTCGACCTGATTTTTCCTGAGGCCATCGGCAGGCTGTCCGTCTGCCACTGGAGTCCGGTGAATGTGTGCCGCACGGCGGCGCAGATGCTTGCCGTGGAGCCGGGCACGCGGGTGCTGGACATTGGCAGTGGTCCGGGAAAATTCTGCGTGATCGGCGCGACTTCGACGCAGGGTCACTTCACGGGTGTGGAGCAGCGGGGGAAGCTGGCGCGGATCGCGCAAGACGTGGTCAAAAAGCACCGTGTGCCACGAGTGGACATCGTGCATGGCAACATTCAGGACGTGAACTTCCGCGACTTTGAGGCGTTTTATCTTTTCAATCCGTTTGAGGAGAATGTGCTGCCCACGCTGAGGATCGACTATGACGTGGAGCTGAATCCGAAGCTTTACACCGAATACACCGTGCACGTGCATCAACAGCTGCAGCGGATGCCGATGGCGACGCGCGTGGTGACCTACTGCGGCGACTGTCTGGAAATCCCGGACTGCTATGCCTGCGTGAAAACGGCCTTCACCGACAAGCTGAAGCTGTGGGTGAAGAAGCACCCGTCTCCGGACTACGTGCATGCCGCATCGCTGGCGGATGATGACCGCAGCATTCCTGTGGGAGCCGGGGGGCAGATCTCCGCATGAATTCCGCCCTGGCCTGGCTGGAGGTCTTTCGCCGTCCTGCCGATGGGCCAACGACCACCGATGCCCTCTATTTTGACCACCCCACTGACCCTGACCAACCCATGAAAACCACCGACACACTCCTCGAAGACCTCTGCCAGCTCAGTGAACTGGATGCGGCCAAACGCCGCCTGGAACCCAGCAGCACGCGCTGCCAGGAGCTGAAGCTGGAGGCCGAGAGCGTGCGCGAGCGCCTGCCCACGGCGATCCTGAGCCACTACGATCAGCGGATTGCCAGAGGCAAGCGCGGAGCGGCCCGGATGCGCAACAACACCTGCGGCGGCTGCCATCTCTCGCTGCCGAGCGGCCAGCTTTCGGACCTGCGCCGTGAGGGATCATCTCTGCAGGTGTGCGGCTTTTGCAGTGTCTTCATTCTGCCGGAGCTCCCGCAGCCTGAGGCTGCCGCCGTCGCGCCTGATCCCGTCCCTGTGGCGGTGAAGAAGCCACGCAAGAGCAAGGCCAAGGCCGCGACTGCTGCGGTCCTGCAGGATGAGGCGTGATCGCCTTGCCTGAGGTGATGATGGGTGCTAACAGAGCATGGTATGAAGAATGCTGTGTTTCCCCCGCCTTTACCTGATGTGCGATGATTTCTAAACTGCCGCGCTGGGTCTGGTATGGTGCATGGGTGCTCGCTTTCATCGCGGGCATGGTCAATGTGGTCGGCTTGTTCGGCGTCAAGCAGCAGGCGGTGACGCACCTGACGGGGACGACATCGATGCTGGCGGCGGCGGTGGCAGGGCTGGATTTCGAAGGCATGCGGCACTTTGCGGCGGTGATCGGCTCCTTCCTGGCAGGGACGGTGATCAGCGGGTTCATCATCCAGGACAGCACGCTGCAACTGGGGCAGCGCTATGGGGTGGCGCTGCTGCTGGGGTCTTTCCTGCTTTGCGGTTCCGTGCCACTGCTGCAGCAGGGGAGTGCTTTGGGATTTTACAGCGCGGCGTGTGCGTGCGGGCTGCAAAACGCGATGATGAGTACTTTCAGCGGTGCGGTGGTGCGCACCACGCATGTCTCGGGGATGTTCACGGATCTCGGCATCTTTCTCGGGCACGCGATGCGAGGGCTGCCAGTGGATGGTCAGCGTGTGAGGCTTTGTTTCCTCATCATCACCGGCTTTTTCAGCGGTGGGGTGGCCAGTGGGCTCGCTTTTCCGAGGTTTCACTATGCGACGCTGTACATTCCTGGAGGGATGACGGCGGTGGTGTCGCTGGCGTATGGGCTGTGGTTTATGCGCAGAGGGAGGGCAAAGGGAAGCTGATCTGGCAGCGCTGGGAGTGGCAGCTTGGTTTCACCGATGGACACCAAGTCACGCATGACGCATGCACGGTTTGCGGCGGATGCTGAGGGCGATTGAGCTTGGTCGTGGTGCTTGGTGAGGCTCGTATCATCGAGTGACAGCATCCATCGCGGCTGCGTCCGGTTCATTCGGTTTTGGGGAGGCGGCCGGGGGCTATCTGCCTCGGCGCATGTCGATGTAGGAGTGGGCGCTGTGCTGGCCGCGAAAATGGTGCGGGCCGACCATGGCGAGGGATTCAGTGCCGTAGGTGTCCCAGCGCAGCACGAGCAAGGGCGTGCCGCCTTCGGCGGTGAGGGTCCACCGGGCGGTGGTGCCCTGCTGCGCGGTGGTGGCGGTGCCGTCGGCATGGAGGGTGAGGATGTCCGTCCAATTCGGGTGGGTGACGCGCCAGTCGCCGAGGATGGTCCAGCGCGGGTAGATGTCCCCGTCTGCGGTGATTTCTCCGAGCCTGGGTGCGGACGCGGCTTCCGCTGCATTCACGGCGGTGGTCTGGGAGACGAGACCGCAGGCGAATGCCGCGAGCGCTGCGAGGGTGAGATGGAGTCTGTTCATGAGGTGTGAGGAGCGGGTGGCGGGCTGATGAGCTTGGGAAAGGATGATTTTATCGGGATTGATCAAAAATGGCGAGCGGCAAATGGCGAATGGCCAAGGCGAGGAGATGGAAGAGATCCAGCTCTGCTGGAGTGCTGCGTGGGTGGGAGCCGCCGGCGCGGGAGGGTTTTGGCAACTACGGTGACACGGCTCTGAATGCGGCCTATCCGCACTACACGTTCATCGAAGGTGGAGCGCACGTTTCGCGGCGGCTACGGCACACATGAGCGAAGAACTTCTGCCTTCCGCCCGCGGGCACCTCGTGCCGGATGTTTCCTTTGGGAATGCGAACCATGGGTTTCGCTGCGTGGTGGAAGGGAAGGGGATGTGAGGAGGCTTGGAGGTTGTCTGGCCGGATGTGCGCCATGCAATCGGTTCCTGATTGGCTCTGCCTCAGTTTCCTCATGGATTGTAGTCCCATGCAAGCTGGCCGTGACTCTGCACGGAACCTGACCACCTGGTGGTGGAACTACAAAACACACTCTCCGTGCTGAAGAATGGATGGGATATGCGAGTGTTTTTCATGCGCAAACAGGGAAGTTGCGCATTTACCGAGGAATAAACTCGGTTGTTTTTCAATAATTATTAACTTATTGTGTTGTAGAATTATTAGATTAAGCATTTATGCTGGCCAATCGTGATGAATTCATTAAAATTCAAACCATGAATCAAGCTCTCCTCCAACGGCTATTTTTAGCTACACTTGCCGCCATGCTTGCATCGTGCAGCAACATCGGCAAAGGGAGCGCAGAACAGGCATTCATCGACCCTTCTGGGCAAGCCTCCACGAACACCGGTAGCTCTGGCTCCGGATCAATGATTGATCCATTTCCAAGTAGCAGCCGGACTGAGGCAATCTCAAGGATCGAAACGTTTCTGAAGCAATATTATGCCACACGGACCAGAGAGGCTCTCATCGTTACAAGGCGCAATGACAGCTTCCTTTTGGCAGATGTAAATGCCTTGAGAAACGAGCTGCGTCCCACAGCAAATGAATGGGAGCAACTGACCCTGGATTTCCAACTGTTCGTTGGATTTCTCAGTGACCAACCCCAAATAGCCCTTCGGGTAACAGGTGGTTATACAGGAGGAATGGGCAGCCGCGCACCTGATCCCGACTCGGGTTATATTCCATTTGATCGTTCTCAAAGCTATCGGTTGGATGCCTATGCTGGGAAGCTGCTTTCTGAGTTTCAAGGATGGATGCGGAACAACAACCCATGGCAAAATGACCACTGAACAACTTCAAACACGCGTTGGCATAGGATTAATCCTGGCTCAATTCTCCATTATTCTACTGGTCATCACTTTGAGATTCACGAACGGATTTCTGCATGATGAAATGAAAACCACCGTGGCGCTCATCATCCCAATGTTTGCCATTTATACGACTGCGATAGTATCACTTTTTGTGTTGCCTGCCAAACCAAGCCTGGAACCTGCCCCTCCAGTTCAGTTCAGAACGGTGTTTGTTACCGTGTTTTTCCCCGTGATATTTGTTGTCGCCATTGTCGCCATGATTCTTCTCAAGGCATATAAAATTGGCTTCAGTACTTTTGAAGAGTTTAAAGACATGCTTGGAATTATTGAGACCGTTTTTGCTGTCTATCTGGCGACCGTACTGCGTGCCTTATTTGACATCAAAAGCGACCCTAATTGACAAAGTCCGTGGCAGTGTGATTGACGGAGTGTACGCAGCAGCCATGTCGAATTAGCATTGCTTCCGCCGGTGACTGCTCTGGATGGTGGTGCATGCATGAAATGACCTGAAGAAGAGAGGGAAACCACGGCATCACGCATTAACCAATTGTCATTTATGCCGGGCATGAATGGCACTCAGTTAAGGCGGGTCATCGTGGATTTTGAGCCCTCTGTAAACCTGCCATAAGGGGTACAACAAAGCGGTGGTTTTTGGGTTGCAGGAGCATGGCTCTTCAAACTTGCTTTCTGCCTCATTTCCC
>JAIPJY010000095.1 GCA_021733925.1 Prosthecobacter sp.
TCCCTGCATCGCCCCCAGCTTTGCCTTGATTCCAATCCCGGGGGGGGCAGATTTGGGTTTGGGCTCTTCGCCCAGCGGACTCTGCTTTGCCTTGATTCCAATCCCGGGGGGGGCAGATTAGCTTGCCCCTGCTAGAATGCTGGAGCCCTTATTCCATAAGGGCTCCAGCATATGGCAGGCCCGCGCGAAAACAGACATTCCAAGCCTGTCATCGACCTGCTTTTTTGCGAACCGGCCATCTCACACGGTTCCTACCAGAGCAAAATCTGTTCTGGCAATTCCTCCGGCTCCTCGCCTTCCTTCGTGGGTTGCCCGTGCATGACAAAGGATCGTTCCCACTGTGACCTCGTCACAAAGACCGCCCTCACGCTTCCCTCCGGTGGCAGGTGGCACTTCAAACGATCCAGATGCGTCTCCTGCCGGGCAAAGGTCACGCAGGGCCGGACATACACACTCCATTGGAGCATTGAGTAGCCGTCGTCCTTCAGCCATTCGCGGAAGTCGTGCGCTGCTTTTCGCTCCTTCTTGGTGAGGGTGGGCAGGTCGAAGGTGACTAACAGCCAGCCCATTTTATAGAGTTCGGTGTCCACGGGCGATAGGTCGTGGGTTTGTGTTCTATTACAGCACGCCGAAAGGAGCGGATCACTCCTTCGATCACGCCGCGTATTTCGATGGTCATGTCCAAATAATCCACCTTCTCCAACGGAAAGGCTGTCACCCACGCACGAAAGGCCTTGTCCACTTCAAGGTCTTTGGGATGAGCACTGTCTCTCATGGCAGCATCTGCTGTCTCCTTCGAATGCTTCCGCACCCACTGCGCCACGCGCCAGTCCACGCAAGGTCGAAAAGGTTCCATCAAATCATAGGCCAGTGGCGTTGCCTGCTCACGCACGGCATGAAATATCCCAAAAGTCGGGTCCAAGCCCACACCAAAGAGCTTTTGCAGCACCGTGGAGAGCAGCACGGCATAGCCGTAATTGAGCAGAGAGTTCACGCCTCCTTGCTCGCGTTCACGGATGAAATCCGGCACCCCCAGAGCCCGGCCAAAGATGCCCCAGTGTGTGCGGGCAGCCATCGCCTCCTTGTGCTCATGGCTACCCGCAGAGATTTTTCGCAGTTCCTCAAGTTTGGAATCATTCGGTGCCAGTTGCTCCGCCAGCAGGAGCTGGTTTTTTACCTTGGCATTCACCGTCCGCCGCCAGAGCGTCTCCCGCTCCCGTCCGGTAATATCGAGCTGGGCCCGAGTAAGCAGTGTGTCCGTGCTGCGGTTTGCCGGGAGCATGATGCTCACCGGCTGGAAAGCCTCGCACAGAATCAAGGCGATTCCATGCCGTGCCGCTTCGATGAGCAGCTTGCTATGCACCGAGGCAGAGAAGCTCGTGATGATGATGCTCGCCACATCCTCAAGTGGGATCGTCCGCAGCTTCTCTTCCCCATCCACGCGGCAGGTCAATTGCCCATCCTTGCAGCTCAAGCTGCATTGCGGACTGTCGATGCTGACAATGTGGTAAGACATAGAGGGTGCACCACTTAAAGCCCCTAATATAAACCTATCTGTCAAGTGCCCCTTGTAGCACCTCGAAAATGCTATGATTTGACGCCGCAGTAGCCCGAGTCCAAAACCACCATTCCTGCTTTGAGCAACGTTCTGAGGCGCACGTCTTTCTTGCACCAAGAGACCTTGGACGCTGGTGGCGGCACACTGTCCGTAAAGGTCAAGTCTACCAAAACCCCTTTGGATGCATCTTGTTTACAGCTTCGAATTCTCCAGACTCCTACAAACTCACCGCTATCTACGCGGATCAACATTCCATTCCGCAGTACAGGAACAGGTTTGCCTCCATTCTTCTCACGAAGTTCCTCCAACTGCTTCTTCACTTGATGGAAAGCCACCATGGTTGGTTCAGGATGCAAAGCCACCCCGTAGTTCTCACTGATCACCAGCGCCCCTTGCAGAGCAGAGAGCTTGCCAGGCTTGAGACCGACGAGCTTGCTGGCTCTTTCTTTGGCACCTTTGGTGGTGCGCTTGCGGGCTCCCGTTTCTGGGTCGATGTCCTTCGGTCCAAAGGTGCGCTGTCTGAGCATGACTTGATCTCCCTCGGTCCGGACCACGCGCCAGGTGTTCATCTCCAGATGTGCGCCACTCATGTCCGCCGGCACATGTTGAACGACTCGACGCTCTTTAAGGCGCTCGGTGATCTGCATTTTGAAATTCCTCGGCAGGTCCGCGACTTGCAGCTTGAGCGTCGTTTTCTCGTCGGGGGAATCCGTCGGTGACGCAAGACGCAGCATTTTGTTCCAGCCGTGCATCTGGCTGAATGCAGCGCGTTCATGGGGACGCACCTTGCGCGTCACGATCTGCTTCCAAAGCCTGCCGTTGTTGGGAATCAAAACGCTGGCGTAGCCGATCACGCAGGCATCTAGAGCATGATGCAGATGCGTGATGGCACGAATTTCGCCTTTGGGACGCACCTGCATGCTCAGACTGGGCTTGCCCTCGGCATCAAGAATAAGCTGACGGTTCGCATCTTGCGTGGGACGCATCTCCATGACTTCCGGGCAGGCCGGGGCCAGACAGCCGAGGCAGCCCCATGACTTCCGCACGACCCCCGTGACGCTGCCGGGAATGGAGATGATGCGGCCCGCGTCGCGGAGATGCTCAAAGCGTTTTTCGATCTGCCGTGCGGACAGGCGCACGAGATGCGAGGTCACGGTGAGGTCACGCGGGGTGAACTCTTTATCTTCATAATCCATGAGCCAAAGGTTCTTTCTTCGCCTCCATAGCCGCAACTTCGTATCCATATCATCGAACGGAAATCGAGGGTTGCGCCTCGGCTTGTGTTCCAGTCCAGAGGCTTCAACGCAAGTCTTGTATTGAGCCATTGTTCGCACAGTTAAATTGGAATTTGGCACAGGCTTTCCTTGATCTTCTGTAATGAAACAGCGCCCGGTTCGATCACGCTTCATTTTATTTACTTCCGAAAATGTTATCACCAAGGATTCCAGAGCATCCGATGGACATTGAGAACGAGGAACTATATGATCCAGATCAACTCTGCCTCTCGCCAGAGTTACCGCATCATATGAGGCCCCGGTATATGGGCATTTCCAACCCAAATCATCCGCAACTCGGGCTTTCCGAATGAGGCCAGCAGTAATCGGGATGTTTGTACCCTCAAGATCTTCCATTAATTTTTGACTGACCTTTGTGAAATTTTTGAGTTTAACATCGAGTAATTTCTTGGTGTCTTGGTTGCTCTTGCCAGAAAACTCCACCAGATCACGCGCCACCTCGATCACGCACCGGTCCACCTGCGCAGGATTGCCATCGGCATAGGTCTTGACCATGTCCTCAACGAGGCGAAGCAGGATTTTGAGGCGATGACGAACCAGATGGTTGTTCGTGAGTTCATCAATCTCCTTCTGCCGCTCTCGTTCCTTGCGTTCCTCAGTGATTTCGAGAACACCGCCCGCTTCACGCGGATGCCTGCCCTGCATGACTTCATCCACGGCGCGCATCATCACGATGCGGCCATAGGGCGCACGACCACTCGCAAAGTTTGGCGCGATGCCCTGCTTCACCCGGTCTTCCCATTTCGGCTCGGCATCACCTTTGCGCGTCTTACGCTTGCTGTCCTGCCAGGCGGCTTTGAGCTTGGCTTCGACATTATGGGGAGTCTCCGGCTGTTGCAGCAGCCATGCCCAGGTAACGCGGCGTTGCTTGTTCCAGCGGCCAGTGATTCGTTTCTGTAAAGGCTGTGGCAGTTCATCCCACACGGCCTTCATCATACCATTGGTTCGCACAAAACGACGTGCAGGGTCCAGCACCAGTGCCTCTTCCGCATCCGGGTGGGTCATCATCAGTTCCGCATTGGAAAAGGCAGCACCGCTGACCTCCAGCACCGCCTTTTTGAACTCCGCAGCAGAGAATCCACCGGCCTCCCGTGCCATCTCCGCGAGCTTGGCACGTTGGTCTGGCGTTAGAGGTTCTTTGTCCCCTTCCTTGGTCCCGCGCACCGTGATGTTTGCCACGATCTCCGCCCAGCGAAATTCCAGGAACTCGCGGCAGTTCTTCAACGGACGTTTTTCTCCGGAGACGGGACATTCCCCAATGATGCGGTTGTCAAAACGCGGCACGGCCTGCCCAAATAGCAAGCCACCGACAAAGCGCCCTGGAAGGCGCGAGTCAAAACCAAGTTCCTTGAAGACATCCCGAACGGCTCTGCCATCAACAGGTGAATTGTCCTCGGCGCACAATGCGGCGATCAGCGCAGGCGTGACCTGCGGCAGCTTGCTGACGTGTTTGTTCAATAGGTCGATGACTTCATGCAAAACGACATCTCGCGGAAAGGCGGCATTGCTCGTCTTATAGGCAATGGATGAGGTTTTCTTGTCTTCCGAACACGGTTCCACCTGCAGCTTCGCGCAGATGGTTTCGCACATCGTGGCCTTATTGAGCTTTTCCATCAAAGCTTTCGCAGCTTTTTCTTTCTCTGTGTCGTCCGCATCCGCTTCTTCATCACGGCTCCATTTCCGATTGCCATCGTAACCGCGATTATGTGCATACCAGCGCAGCACATCCCATAGCTCACGCCATGAAAGCAAATCTCCCCCTGCATGGACACGGGCCGCAAGTTTCCACGGCCAAGGGCCACCTGGTTCGTCCAGCTCAGCCTGCGACAGAACGCCCAAATGCAGGAACAGTTTCTTCATCCGCGCAATGCGAGTGCGGGTGCTGCGAATGTGGCGCCTCTGCCGTCGTAGCTGCCGTCGGGTACTGGCAAGGCAGTCATCCGTTGGAAAAAGCACCGCGCCGCAGCCCTGAAGCTCCGGCTCATGGGGATGTGTTGTGTCTAAAGCCGCCCAGCCAATGCTGGCATGGCCGATGTCGAACGAAAAAAGGAGCTTCTTCATGGTTAGGTCTTGCTTCTAGTAGATTAGCCTCTAGCATGACAGCGGAATCAAGAGCAAAGTTTGAAGTGCAAATCAGCTTCTGTCCGTCACGCGGACACGTCTGGCTTAAAAAGCACTCTCTATTTAAGTCAGGCCATCCGGGACGCTGGATGGCCTGATTTGTTTAATCGCTGATTCCAACCATTGATGAACCTGTCCAACGCAAGCTCTCGGCATTCCTGCCCCGGCATACCGAGACTAAATCGCACAAAATGTGGAATTTTTGCTAACCTCCAGCCTGATGCGGCGTTAAATAACATAGAAGACATCACCACGGCGTTCCCGCCGGGTCGTTTTCACTCCGCGCAAAGGACCATGGCCCCACTGGGAACGACATAAAGTCCGCGTTGCACGTCACCACGAACAATGCAAACCTAGTACCCATATGAACCCCACATCCATCCTCGCTATCGGACCTCTCGGCACGCCTGAGATGATCATCATCGGCATTCTCATTCTCGTGCTCTTTGGCGCGAAAAAGCTCCCTACCTTTGCCCGCAGCCTCGGCAAGAGCATGGGCGAGTTTAAAAAAGCCCGCACGGAATTCGAAGCCGAACTCCAGAACGCCCAGGAAGAAGTCGAGCGCCCGAAAATCACCCCTCCTCAGGAGAAGCGCCAGCCCGTCGCCAACGTCGAAGACACCTAGTCGACTCCATCCGCTGGCATGCAGCCACTTCTTCAGCTTACGCGGCGGGTCCTGGGACCCGCCGTTTTTTTTGCCCTGGCGGCGCTTCTGTCTGCCGCCGAACCGGAGCGCCTCACCTTCTGCTCTTACAATCTGAAAAACTGGCTGACCATGGAGCGATCCGGCGGCCTGCCTCCCACCGCCAAGCCAGAAAGTGAGCGCGCACGGGTGGTGAAAACCCTGGCCGCCATCCACCCCGACATCCTCGGCGTGTGTGAGATTGGCACCGCTGATGATCTCGCAGAGTTGCAGCAGCGCCTGCAAGCTGCGGGTGTCGACTTGCCTTACACCGAACTGGCACATGGCGGCGATCCCGTGCGCCGTCTGGCCATCCTCTCTCGGCTGCCCATCAAGTCTCGCAACTCGCAGACCACCCTCACGTATCAAATCGGTGCGCAGACGCTGCCGTTTCAGCGCGGCGTTCTCGATGTGACGATTGCCGTCACCCCCACCTTTGACCTCCATCTGCTGGGGGTGCATCTGAAGTCCATGCGCACAGTTGCAGAAGCCGACCAGGCCGAAATGCGCCGCAACGAGGCTCGGCTTCTGCGCCTGCACATCGACTCCATCTTCGCCAAGGAACCCGGTGCCTGCATCCTCTCCTACGGCGACTTCAATGCGCAACGCAATGACCCCGCCGTGGCGGAAATCGTGGGCAGTCCGCGCAGCAGTGACACCGCTATGCAGGACATCCTGCTACGTGATGAAAACGGCGAGGCCTGGACCCATTTCTGGGACGCGGCGGACGTGTATTCGCGCCTCGACTACTGCTTCACCAGCCGCCTCCTGCGCCCACACATCGACACCCGCAGTTCCTTCATTCACTCCGAGCCCGACTTCATCAAAGCCAGCGATCACCGCCCTCTGGTGCTCAAGATCAGCCCGCAGCCGATCTTGAAATAACACGGCGCAAGGAAGAACGAAAAATGGCCCAAGCTTCGCGCAACCACGCCTTGCCTCACCAAACTTGAAACTTTAAACTTTAAACCTGAAACTTGAAACTCAAGACCCCGCCTACTGCCGCACCACCTTCAGCACGCGATTATTGTAACTGTCAGTGATGTAAAGCTCCCCCGTGTCCGGCTTGATGGTGACCCCATGCGGCCGTGCAAGCTGGCACTGCCGTGGATCACCGCCCACTCCCGCACTGCCCTGCTTGCCAGTGCCAGCAATACGCTCGATCATGCCGGTCGTTGGAACATAACGACGCACCAGATGCGCCTCCGCATCGGCGATGATGACGCTGTCATCCTTGTCCACACACAGATGCTTGGGACCATTCATCGTCGCTTCCAGCGCCGGCCCACCGTCCCCTTCTCCACCCTTTTTGCCGCTGGCGTTGACCACCGTTCGGATGTGCCCGGTTTTATCCACCACACGCAGCGCATTGCCACCGCGTTCGAGGATATACACGTTCCCCTGCCGATCCGGCGCCACGGCACGTGGATCAGACAGCGGCGCATTCACCGCCACAGCACCGTCTTCAGGCCTTCCCTTCTTGCCGTTGCCCGCAATGACACGGCTCTGGTGCGTGGTGAGATCAAGCTCATGCACCTGCCTCAAATCCGCGATGTACAGCTTCGTGCCCTCAAAATTCAGCGTGATGCAGTAAGGGCCGCTCCCCTTCTCCTTGCCTGCCGGAGCACGCCACCCTTCGAGCGGCGAGACGATGCGCGCTTTCACATCGACCACCCGCACCCGGCCATTCCAGGTATCCGCGATCAAAACTTTGTCATCAGGCAGGATGGCCAGATTGTGCGGACCATTGAACTGCGCACGAATGGCCTGGCCACCATCGCCGCTGTCTCCCGGCTTCAATTGTCCAGCCACATGCTGGATCGTGCCGCCACCATCCACCTGCAGCAGTCGGTTACCCGACACCATCTCGATGATCCACATGTGGCCGCCTGAGTCGAAAGCGGTGCCAAACGGCTCCTTCAAAACAGCATCCGTCGCCGCAATATCCATGGCATCCTGCGTACCACCTCCGGCAACGAGCACGATTTGATCCGCGTGAGCGATAATGGGCAGGCAAAGGGCGAGTAGGCAGGTGCGGAGTGTGATCATGGTGGTGAGGAGAGATACTTGATGAGTGCTGCATTTTTTCCAACCGATATTAACCCCTGTAAATATCTCAATTTCAGAAATTTGCTCAGTAGGCATGGCGAATGCTCATAAATAATCATGCTCTCTCCCATCCAAGAGTACGTCGAACAACTTCATTCACGCTACGCATCCAGCATGGAAGGCCATGTAGCGGACTATATCCCTGAACTCTCCAAGGCCGACCCCCGCTTGTTTGGCATCTGCATCGCCACACGTGACGGCCACGTCTATGAGGCGGGAGACACCAGGCACCCCTTCACCATCCAGTCCATTTCCAAAGCCCTTGTTTACGGCCTTGCACTGGAAGATCGAGGTGAAGAGCATGTCTTGTCACGCATCGGTGTGGAGCCGTCGGGCGAAGCTTTCAATGCCATCAGTCTCAAGGAGGGCAGCGGCGCACCATTCAATCCAATGATCAATGCCGGTGCCATCGCAACCGCCGGCCAGATACTGAAAAAAGACGGCAAAAGCCGCATCCACCGGGTGGTGGAATACCTCAGCGGCTTTGCTGGGCGGAACCTGGAGATCAATCAGTCCGTCTATCAAAGCGAGAGTGAAACCGGGCACCGCAACCGTGCCATCGGCTGGCTGTTGCGCAATTTTGGCATCTTGGACGAAGATCCGGGAGAGACCTTGGAAACTTACTTTCAGCAATGCTCCGTGGAAGTCACTTGCCGGGATCTGGCACTGATGGGAGCGACCATCGCCAACCAAGGCATTCAGCCTGTGACACGCAAACGGGCCATCGCCGCTGAATACGTGGACAATGTACTCGGCGTCATGGCCACCTGTGGCATGTATGACTGGTCAGGCGAATGGATATACCGGGTGGGACTGCCGGCCAAAAGCGGCGTGGGTGGCGGCATCCTGGCCGTACTGCCAGGACAACTGGGCATCGGCATTTTTTCACCACCGTTGGACAAGCAGGGCAACAGCGATCGCGGCATCAAAGTCTGCATGGATCTTTCGCGGGAACTCGCCCTGCACATGATGAATCCGACCGCGACTCCACGCTCCGCCGTCCGGCTCAAATACCATGGCGGCGAGGTCGTATCGCGGCGGCGGCTGCCACCGCAGGCGCGTGAACTGCTTCTCGCCAACGGCTCTTTGATCCAGATCATGGAACTGCAAGGTGGACTCACCTTCACCACCATCGAACCGGTCATTCGTCAAGCCACGGAGTTGGGGTCAGACTGCAAGCACATCATTTTTGACCTGCGTGCGGTCGTAAATGCCAATTCGGTGAGTTTGATTCTGCTGGCCAACCTTGGCTCACGGCTTGCCGCCCAAAGCGTACGCGTGATCTTCTGCCATTCCACCAAATTCATGACATCACTGCGCAGCGTCGGCATCGCTGAAGCCGACATCTTCACCACCATGGATGCAGCCTTGGAGCACTGTGAGGACTCGCTGCTGCTGGAAGTCAGCGGAGTCTCCTGGCGGCCGCACACGCCGTTGAGTCTCAAATCATGCACCCTGTTCCGTCCCTGCAATCACGAAGACATCGCCTTTCTCGAGAAAGAACTCCCTCGGCGTCATTATGCGGGCGACCAAACAATCATCAGCACCGGAGACGTGGCCACTGAAATGCTTGTCATAGTCAGCGGCACCGTGGAAGTGCAGATCCGCACTGAGAATCAAACGAGCAAACGCATCGATGTCCTCACTGCAGGAATGACCGTGGGGGAGATGGCCTTTCTGGACGGCTCTGCGCGCTCGGCGGATGTCGTTGCCATGGAACCTGTCGAATGCGTCGTCATTTCCAAAGCTTGGTTCGACGCCCTGAATGAACGCAATCCAGCATTGAAGATCACCCTGCTGCAGGAAATGACGCATGAAATCGCCTCCCGCTTGCGGCAGGCAAATCTTTCGATTTCAGCATTTCACCGCTCGTAGCACGGCTACTTCTGCTTCAGCAGTCGCACACGGTGCGCTTCGCTGTCGCCGATATAGACGGTTCCATCCGCATCGCAAAAGATGCCATGCAGGCGCGCCATCTTGCATTGCCGCGGATCACCATCGGGGCCGTCGCCCTTCTCACCGGTGCCAGCGATGAGTTCAAGATTGCCGGTCTTCGCATCAATCATGCGCACGCTGTGGCTCTCCGTGTCAGCCAGCCAGGCATTGCCTGCGGCATCAATCGAAACCCCCTTGGGACCGCTGAGCGTCGCCAGCTTGGCCGGACCACCGTTGCCCGTAAATCCTTTGGCTCCGGTTCCGGCGACGTGGTGAATCTTGCCCGCCTTGAGATCAAATTTGAAAACCTGATTCCCTTCGCGGGTGACGATCCACAGATTGCCATCCTTGTCGAAATCCATTGAACGCGGCCCTTTCAGCGGCGTGCCCTCAATCGGCGCGCCATCCGGTGTCGCGCCCGGCTTCCCCGTGCCTGCAAAGGTGCTGATCGCGCCGCTCCTCATGTCGATTCTGCGAATGACATTGTTGCCAATGTCGCAGACAAACAGACTGCCATCGGGACCGAACTGAATGCTGTGCGGTTGCTTGAACTGCGCCTTTGCCGCCGGACCACCATCTCCGCTGTAACCCGCCACTCCCGTACCGGCAAAGGTGGTGATGATCTTCGTTTTCATGTCGATCTTGCGCACCACATGATTCGTCATATCGACCACGTAGAGATCCCCCTGCGCATCAAAGCGCAGCTCATGCGGCAGATTGAAAGTCGCCTCCAAAGCGGGACCGCCATCACCGCTGTAGCCTTTCTTTCCCGTGCCCGCGATGGTGCTGATCGTTCCGTCTGGCGCCACTCGGCGAATGCGCTGCCCGGTATATTCGCAAAACCAGATCGCCCCATCCGGCCCGCGCACGACACCGAAGGGGTTGTCGATCTGCGCCGCAGTGGCAGGACCGCCATCGCCGCTCCCGCCTTTGGTGCCGTTGCCGGCAAAGGTGGAGATGGTCCACTCGGCAGCAGTGGCAGTTTGAACGAGCAGAGCAAGAGTGAGAATGAAGCGCATGGTTGGGTATTGAGACGATGAAGGACAGTGCAGTGAAAGCCAAGCAGGAAATGAGTACGGCATCATTCCACCGTTTCTGTGGCGCAAATCCACAAGCCTGCCAGAATCGCCCACCACCATGAAACTGCTGCTTCTCTGCGCCTGTCTCGCTGTTCTGACCCCCACGCACGCCGCGGTCAAGCTGCCCTCCATCTTCACCGACCACATGGTGCTGCAGCGCGACCTGCCCGTGCCGGTGTGGGGCAAGGCCACACCAGGCGAAGACGTCACCGTCGAGTTTGCCGGACAGAAAAAATCCACCAAGGCCGATCCGAGCGGCAGATGGATGGTGAAACTCGATCCCCTCACCGCCAATGCCGAACCTCAGTCGCTCAAAGCAGGCAACGTCACCATCCAGGACGTTCTCGTCGGCGAAGTCTGGCTCGCCTCCGGTCAGTCCAACATGGAGTGGGAAATGCAGATGAAACCCGATACTGCGGCGGACATCCCGAACGCCACCCATCCGAATCTGCGCCTCATCGAAGTGCCAAAGACCGTCGCGCTGAGCCCGCAGGATGAAGTGCCGATCGCCTGGGCGCGCAGCACCCCGGAAAGCGCCGCCTCATTCTCCGCCATCGGTTATTACTTCGGCCTACGTCTCCAGGAAGAACTGAAAGTCCCCGTCGGCATCATTCTCAGCGCCTGGGGCGGCACACGTATCGAGCCATGGACAAGCATCGAGGGCTTTGATGCGGTACCCGCCTTGAAGGACTTCACCTCCGACGTCCGCTCCAAACTTCCCGGCAGTGACGCCTACCGCAGCACGAATGAAGCTTACCTCACCGCCATCGAAACTTGGACGCAGGCCGCACGCACGGCTCTGGCCCAGAAACAAGTCGTGCCTCCCATGCCAGCACAGCCCGCCTCTCTGCCGCTCAATCAAGGCACCCCGACATCGCTCTACAATGCCATGATCCATCCGCTGGTGCCCTTCGCCTTTCGCGGCGCCATCTGGTATCAAGGTGAGTCAAATCACAACGAAGGCTTTGCCTACACCGAGAAAACCAAAGCCCTGCTCGCCTCATGGCGCAGCGTGTTTCAGCAGCCGGATCTCCCGTTCTACTTTGTGCAGATCGCCCCATGGCAATATGGCGCGGAAGACGTTGAAATCCTCCCGCAGTTCTGGCAGGCGCAGCGTGAGTGTTTGAACATCCCGCATACCGGCATGGCCACCATTTCAGACATCGGCGAAATACCGGACATCCATCCCGCCCACAAAAAGGAAGTGGCACGCCGCCTCTCACTCTGGGCTTTGGCCAAGAACTACGGCCACAGCGAGATCGACCCCAATGGCCCGCTCTATGCCAGCCACGCCACCGAAGGCAGCGCCATCCGCGTAAAGTTTGACCACGCAGCCAACGGCCTCGCCTCACGAGACGGCAAGCCGCTCACGCATTTCGAGATCGCCGGAAAGGACGGCATCTTCCATCCCGCCGAGGCCAAAACCGACGGCAGCAGCATCCTCATCAGCGCCGCCACTGTGCCAGAGCCACGCCGCGCCCGCTTTGCCTGGAGCAAGCTCGCCATTGCCAATCTCATGAACAAGGACGGCCTGCCCGCCACCGCCTTCCACACGCACTGGCCTGTGGATACTGATCTCGGCGACAACCTCGCCTATGGCTGCACCTGGGAAAGCAGCGACAAGAACACCTACGGCTGGGACACCGGCCTCACCGACGGCTCACTCATGGAGTCACCACCAAACTGCTACGCCACCAGCAACTCCGACACATTCCCCAAGCACGTCACCATCGATCTCAAGCAGGCCAAACCAATCAATCTCGTCCGCGTCAGTGTTCCCAACGTCGGTTCCACCAAAACGGTCGCCGTCTCCATCAGCACGGATGGCAAAACTTTCCACGAAGTCGGCAAGCACGTATTCTCTCTCGCCAAGACTGAATCCGCCGGCCTGACCTTCCCCGACGCCGAAGCACGCTACATCCGCATCACCTACCTGGATCACCACGACAAACTCTCCGGTGAATATCCAAATACTTTTGCCTTCACCACGGAAGTCGAGGCATACCTGACGAAGTAAAGTTGACCGGTTGCGCCGCAACCGGTTTTGCACCCCTGCCAGTTGCCGCACAACTGGCCTCCATCAGACTGCGCGCTCAGTGGTGTCTTGCGGCCCCAGCACGCTTCACTTTCACGTAGGCGCTGGCGCTTGCAAACACGCGCCAGCGTCCCCGGACTGCGGTGGTTGAGAGGCAATGGCAACCCTTGCCTCGGAAGCACCGCTTTCGCAGGGTAAAGCATGTTCTTTCTCCTCAGCCCGCCCTCCGGCCCGCGAAAGCGGCATCGCACAAATGCCTGCAAACCCACGGCGTTCCTCCATCGCTTCTCTTCACAGATAGACAGCGCTTCGGATAATAAAAAGATGGCTTTGCAATGGCATGCCGGAATAAATTCGCTGTGTTGCATCCACCCCGCACGTCCGTTGTTCAAACACTGCGCTTTTGGGCAGCACTCCAACCATCCCAACCATGAAACTGACTTTCTGCGGTGCCGCCGGCACCACCACCGGTTCAAAGCATCTCATCACCGTCAACGGTCAGCGCATCCTGCTGGACTGCGGCCTGTACCAAGGCAGACGCAGCGAAGCCTTCGAGCGCAATCGCGACTTCCCTTTCGATCCCAAGGAAATCAACGTCGTGGTCCTCTCGCATGCGCACATCGACCACAGCGGCAATCTGCCTCACCTCTGCAAACGCGGCTTCAGCGGCAACATCTTCGCCACTCCCGCCACCCGCGATCTGTGCAGCATCATGCTGCCCGACGCAGCGCACATTCATGAGAGCGACATCAACTGGCTGAACCGTCACCGCAAAGAGGACAACCTCCCGCTGCTCGAAACCAGCTACACCATGATCGATGCGGAGAATTGCATGCGGCAGTTTGTCTCCGTGGGCTACCACCGCCCCATGATCATCTCCGACGGCGTCACCATGACCTTCATCGACGCCGGCCACGTGCTTGGCTCCGCACAAGTCGTTCTCGACATCGATGATCGCGAGACCGGCAAAAAATCACGCCTCCTGTTCTCCGGCGACATCGGACGCCCCAACAATGATCTGCTGATTGATCCCGAACCCTGTGAGAAAGTCGATCACATCATCATGGAAAGCACCTACGGCGGGCGGCACCACGAACTCGCCACAGATTCCAACGACCACATCTGCAACATCATCCGCCGCGTCCTGCAGCAGAAGGGCAAGCTCATCATCCCCGCCTTCGCCGTCGAGCGCACCCAACAGCTCCTCTACACGCTGGATCAATTGCGCCACGAGGGCTGCTTTCCGCAGATCCCCACCTTTGTGGACAGCCCCCTGGCGGTGAAGGCTACAGAGATCTTCCGCCTTCACGTCGATGAACTCAAACCCACCGTGCGTGAGGCAGCCTTCATGCGTGCAGATCCTTTCGGCTTTGAGGGCCTGCAACTCGTGCGTGATGTCAATGAATCGAAGAACCTCAACAAACTCAAAGGCGCTGCGGTCATCATCTCAGCCTCCGGCATGGCCGAATCCGGCCGCATCCTGCACCATCTGCGCAACAACGTCGGCAATGATCGCAACATCATCCTCTTCGTCGGCTACTGCGCACAAAATACGCTCGGCTGGAAGCTGCGCGAAGGGCACAGTCACGTGAACATCCTCGGCGACGAATTTGAAGTGCACGCCGGCATCGAAATCCTCGACTCCTTCTCCGGTCACGCCGACCACGATGAACTCCTCGGCTGGTTTGACCGCGTCCAAGGCCCGAAAAGCAACGTCTTCCTCGTCCACGGCGAACCCGATCGCTCCAGCGCCCTCAAAGCCGCGCTGGATGCCAGGAACATCCAAAGCAGCGTGCAGATCGCCGTGATGAATCAGGCCGTGGAACTCTGAGCAAAGCACTCATGAGCTTCAGCTCATTCTGGAGGGGTCTGCAGCATTCCCAGCCCCCTCGCAATCTTGTTATAGCGATTTCCGAAACTCCTGTTCGAATCGAGTCGAGGACGCGCCCATATGGAGTGCGGTCGCGCAGCGAGGAACGAGCGCAGCTACCGCTTTCGCAGGCCGGTAAGCCTCACGCATTCTTGGAACATCCGAACGTAGAAGCGAGAGGTCCTTCGCTAGCCTGTCACCCTACGCACACCCAGAGATACTCGAAAGCGGCCGCTCATCGCAGCCTCAATCAAAGATGGCCCTCTTTTCGGAAATCATTTTTGCAAAATGCTATACCAAAAAGGTTGTTCAACATCACGCAGTAAGAGTTGCTGAGAAGCAAACCTCCCCCACTCAATTCCCGCTCCTGAACAAACGCTTGAAGAAGTGGCCGACTTCGAGACCCGTGTCACCAGTCCATTCCCAGGCGTTGCGGGCAGCGCGCTTCACGTTGTCAGCAGCACGCTCGCCTTTGCCATCAGGCTCTGGAGCAGAAACCGGCCCGCCGGGCACATTGCTGGCCAGACCATTGTTCCACTGCTGATGAATGACCGCGCCGGTTTCGGCGGAAATGACAATGAAACCGACTTCACGGCCTTCCGTGCCATTGAGTGCCAGCCCCCATTGGGGTGCTCCGGTCGCGGCATCAGCTGCCAGTTGATACGAGGCGGTGACGAAGTTGGTTTTGGCCAGCATCGCATTCCGCTGCGCGATTTTAATCACGTCCGACGAGCGAAGCCTGACGCGGTTGAATGCAATCGGCATTGGCGGCACGCGACCGAGCAGCTTGGGGCCGGCACCCGTGGCCTTGGGTGCCCATGCGCCATTGACCAAGGTGAGTGATGCCCGCACGAGCTCCCCCGGACGAAAGGGGTCACGCGCAAAAACGGACCATTGCACCGGTTCGGCGGCGCTGGCGGTGGATTGCAGCAGCAGAATTCCTTCGGCGGTGGCGGCGCCGTATTCCTGATCGATGACCGTGGCGATTTCGGGATTGGCGTGGCTCAGCGTAGCGCTGGCCAGCAGAAGGCTGAAAAGGAGGGTGGTTTTCATAATTTGAAAAGGATTGGAGTTCGCAAGACAAACGGTTGTTCAATCGCGGCTGCGCAGTTTGCTCAGCAGGCGCAAAATTTCGAGGTACAGCCAGACCAGGGTGACCAGCAGACCGAAGGCGGCATACCATTCCATGTGCTTCGGCGCACCGGCCGCACAGCCGTTTTCGATGAAGTCAAAATCGAGCACAAGATTCAGCGCGGCGATGACGACCACAAAGCCGGAGAAAGCGATTCCGATCCAGCCGTTGCCAAACAAGCCGGGAATGTGGATGCCAAACATGCCGAGCACCATGGTGGCGAGGTAAAAGATCGCGATCCCACCCGTGGCGGCAAAGATGCCCAGTTTGAAATTCTCCGTCGGCTTGATCATGCCAGTCGTGTAGGCGGCCAGCAGGGCAAACAGAATGCCGCAGGTCAGCATGACTGCGGTGAGGACGATGCCACCAAAGGCCTTCTCATACATGGCGGAGATGATGCCGACGATGACGCCGTTGCTCAGTGCATACAGCGGCGCGAGCGCAGGTGCCGTCGTAGGCTTGAAGGAAATGATCAACGCAAGGCCCAGTGGAATAATCCAGCCAAACGTCAGGGCGGAGCCGAACCATTCCGGAGCGCTGCCACCCATTAAGATCTTCCAGCTCCAGCTTGCCGAGGTGACCAGCAGCAGCGTGAGAATGGCCGTTTTAAGAACGGTGCCGTTGAGCGTCATCACGCCATCAGCCGGATTGCCGGAGCGTGAACGTTCAAAGACGTGGTCGTTGAGGGTGGGATTGGAGGAGCGCATGATTTTCGAGTGCTGAATTCAGAGACAAACTACAAGACACCCCGTGGGTTGGTCAATCGACCACTTTGACGCAATTCACCAGATTGGAGCACCCACGGAGTGCACCGAAGCCGGAGTTTGTTTCAGACGGCCTTAACTCAGCACACCGGATCGGCCACCGCATGGTGCTGCATGGCGGCTTTAACAAACCCAAAGAACAGCGGGTGCGGATTGTTCGGCTTGGAAAGGAATTCAGGATGGAACTGGCACCCAACAAAGAAGGGATGCGCAGGCAGTTCGATGATTTCCGCCAGATCGCCCTTCGGCGAAGTACCGGAGATGAGCATTCCCTTCCCTTCCATAAGCTCCTTATACTCGGAATTGAACTCAAAGCGGTGACGATGACGTTCCGTGATGGTGGCGCTGCGGTAGAGTTCGAAGGCTTTGCTTTCAGGAACAAGGTCGGTCACCCAGGAGCCCAGGCGCATGGTGCCGCCGAGTTGCTTCACCTTTTTCTGCTCCTCCATGAGGCTGATGACCGGATGCGGAGTGGTCTTGTCAAACTCGGTGCTGGTGGCGCCCTTCAAGCCGCAGACATTGCGGGCAAACTCAATGACGGCGATCTGCATGCCGAGGCAGATGCCAAAGAACGGTATGCCTTTTTCACGGGCATAGCGCGCCGCAGTCACCTTCCCTTCCGTGCCACGGTCGCCGAAGCCGCCGGGAATCAGGATTCCCTGCAATCCCGTGAGATACAGATCAGGCCCGGCTTTTTCAATGCTCTCAGCATCCACACGGATGATGTCCACTTTGCAGTCGTGGGAGGCACCGGCATGCGTGAGAGATTCGTAGATGCTCTTGTAGGCGTCCTGCAGTTCGATGTATTTGCCCACGACACCAATGCGCACGTGGTGCGTGGGGTGAATGACGCGCTGCACAAAGTTGCGCCAGCGGGTGAGATCCGGCTGCGGGGTGGTGAGATTGAGCAGGCGGCAGACGTTGTCGTCCAGCCGCTCTTCATGCAGCTTCAAAGGCACCTCGTAAATCGTGTGCTTCACATCCCGCACCTCGACAACGGCCTCAATGGGCACGTTGCCGAACAGGGAGATTTTTTCGCGCACATCAAGATCCAGCGGATGCTCCGTACGGCACAGAATGATGTGCGGGGCGATACCAATCTCCCGCAACTTCGCGATGCTCTGCTGCGTGGGTTTCGTCTTCAGCTCCTGCGCTGCCTTGATATAAGGCACCAGTGTCGCATGAATGTAGAGCACATTGCCGGCACCGACCTCATGGCCAAACTGACGAATGGCCTCCAGGAAAGGCAGACCTTCGATGTCACCCACCGTGCCGCCGATTTCAGTGATGATGACGTCACCACCCATCTTCTCCGCCACCTCATGCATGCGCGCCTTGATCTCATTGGTGACATGCGGGATGACCTGCACCGTCCGTCCCTGATATTTGCCAGCGCGTTCCTTGTCCAGCACGCTCTGGTACACCTGACCGGAGGTCAGGTTGTTCAGCTTGGAAAGATTCGTGTGGGTGAAACGCTCGTAGTGCCCCAGGTCGAGGTCCGTTTCCGCCCCGTCATCCAGCACGTACACCTCGCCATGCTCGTACGGATTCATCGTGCCGGGGTCAATGTTCAGGTACGGGTCAAATTTCTGCATGATGACCCGCAGGCCACGGAGTTCGAGCAGTGTGCCCAGTGAGGAGGCGGCAAGACCCTTGCCTAGTGAACTAACGACGCCGCCTGTGACAAAAATGTATTTCATGGATGCTCTCGGTTGGAGGGTGTCGGGGTTCAGTTCAAGAAGATTGTTTTTGAAGATGCTTTTCAATCGCGTCCGCCTGCTCCGGCGTATCCACCCCGGGTGAGAGCTCGTCCGTCAGCACCACGCGGATGCGGGAGCCGTTTTCCAGGGCGCGGAGCTGCTCCAGAGACTCGGTCTGCTCCAGCCGCGATGGCGGCCAGGCGACAAACTGAAAGAGGAAGCTGCGCTGGAACCCATAGATGCCCAGGTGCCGGTAGCTGCGCGGCCAGGCCTCAGGATTGCGCAGGTACGGCAGCGGCGAACGCGAAAAATACAGCGCATCCCCATGCGTGTCGAAAATGACCTTCACCACATTCGGATCGCTGATCTGCGCCGCATCCTGGATCGGGGCCGCAGCGGTAATCATCTTCACCCCGGGATCGTCACGTAGCGTGCGCGCCAGCTCGTCAATGAGCGCCGGGGAAATCAGCGGCTCATCCCCCTGCACATTGATGATAACCCGGTGGTCAGGAAACGCATTCGCCGCCTCCGCGATGCGATCCGTGCCACTGGGATGCTCTGGCGCGGTCAGGACAAATTTCGCCCCAAATCCAGCCGCGGCCTCCGCAATCCGGGCGTCATCCGTGGCGATGATCACGTCGTCGATCTGCCGACACTCCTGGCAGCGCTCCCAGACGTGCTGCACCAGCGGTTTGCCGGCGATGAGGTGGAGCGGTTTGCCTGGGAAGCGGGTGGAACCCCAGCGGGCAGGTATGGCTACAAGGGTGCGTGAAGAGTCGGTGGTTGCCAAGGTGTGGTGCTGACGAGCAGATACCTCTGAAATGACGCGGAAGAGCGGGCGATGCAAGGGAGATTTGAGCGCTCGTGCGGCTGCCTTCGGGCGATGCCCCACCCAGACGCAGAAAACCCGCAGATCGGCAAGATCTGCGGGTTTTTGAAATAGGCGCACATCCTCCGAGATTCCCTCGAAATTCAGGGGAACCAGCGGATGCCGGGCTTACTTGACGTGCTGGGAGACGAGCTTCGTCATCTCAAACATCGTCACCTGGCTCTTGCCGCCAAAGACTGCCTTCAGCGCTTCGTCGGCGTTGATGTTGGTCTTTTTGGTCTGGTCCTGCAGACCGTTCTTCTTGATGTATTCCCAGAGCTTCTTGGTCAGCTCTCCGCGGGAAATCGGGGTGGAACCCACGACCTTGGCAAGAATCTCGTCCGGCTGGACGGGTTTCATCAGGGCTGGATTAGGTTTGCGGGCGGGTTTCGGATTGGTTGAGTCAGACATGGGGGCAAATGCTGGCAGAATTCTGCCTCACGGTCAACCTCCGTGATGCATAGGATTGATCCGAAGTAATAAATATAATCTTTAATGCACAGCCATCCCATAGGCGGTGCCGAATGAGGGGCAAGCCTTGATGTAGCCAGGGAGAGAGGCGCGAAAGTGGCGGAGGGCGAGTTGCGGTTTTGGTGTGTTTGCCCGTCAAATCAGGCGGATGCTGTCCCATGCGATG